>DATMIF010000017.1:0-22896 GCA_035554655.1 Flavisolibacter sp. | reverse complement strand
GTTAGTGATGTCTTCAAACTTAAAACCACCTTTATTTACATAAAGCTTGTTCTCTCCCATGTTAGAAGTAAGCAATACATCCGCAAGTCCATCATTATTGATATCCCCAAGTGCTACCCCTCCTCCATTATAAAAATTGCGGAAATAAAAACTGTTCTCATCCTTGCCATCAGCAACTTTGTTATTAAAATCGACGCCGGAGTTTTTAACTAATTCAAAAAGAGGTTCATCTTTTTTTGAAGAACAGGAATACAAGCAAGCAAGCAAAAAAATAAAAAAGCAGTTTCTTCTCATGTTTCACAAGGAATGATCTGAATACAATGCTATCAGCAATTTAAAGTAAAATGATCCAGATAGTTTGCAATAACAAAACTTTTATTGCGGCAATAAAAAAAGGCCATTTTGAAATGACCTTTTTTTATTGTTATTCTGCTTTGCTAGTAACCGGGATTTTGTTTCAGGTTAGGGTTGACGGCCAAAAATCTGTTTGGGATTGGAAACAGGATATACTTATTGTCACTCTGGTAATTCTTCTCCTGGAATGGAGCCAAATATTTACCAAAACGAATAAGGTCCTGTCTTCTCCAACTTTCAAGGTATAATTCTCTTCCTCTTTCGTCCAGCAATTGGTCGAGGTTAACAGAAGCTAAAGCAGTGGCTCCTCTTGAAGGGAGTGTACGAATGTAATTGACCAGTGCCAAAGCCGTGCTGCCATATACACCTGCAGTAGTTCCTGTACCACCTCTTAAAATAGCTTCAGCTTTCATCAATAACACGTCGGCTAATCGCAAATACACATAATCATTGTCCACGTTGCCGCCGCCATCATTAACAAAATCGATCGGATATTTGTACGCCCTGATACCTGTAACCTCAAGGTTAGTGCCTACTTCAACGCTTTTTACTTCCGGGGTAAATATCAATGGGGCACCGGTTCTGTCTTTCAAATTTGCATCAGTGGTGAGATCATGTTGTTGTCCTACCAAGAATCCTACAGTTATCCTATTACCCGGATTTGGTGGCGAACTCGGAGTTGGGTAATTCACCCCTTTTCTTTTATCACCTGTTTCAAACTTGTTGTAAAAATCTGATAGCGTGGCAAAGCCATTCCATCCACCCGGATTTTGGTTATAGTGCATAGTTGAATGCCAACGGGAGCGAATATTACCGGCCTGCACACCACCTTTGTTTTCCGCAGTGAAAATATTTTCTTTTCCTATTGTAGTGTTATTAGGAGCAAAGTTGTCAAAGTAATTGGCAGTAAAGGTGTATGTTCCCGAATTAATAATTTGATCAGCCAATGCAATAACCTTGTTCATATCTGCTGCCGCAAACGTAGGGTTAAGGCGTGATTCGTTCGATTGCCAAACTCCTTTATTCAGATAGCACTTCATCAACAATGCTCTTGCGGCGTTCTTATTTGCTGCCGATGCAGGTCCATCAGGTAACTGAGGTATGATGGCTTCGAGTTCAGTTATAATAAAGTTAAGTGCATCAGCATTTGATCTCACCCGTGAAGGTTGAATTACACTTTCACCGGGATCACGATAGGTAACCTGGCCCCATCCATCCAATAACAGCACATCAACAAAAGCTCTTACCATCCTCGCCTCTGCGGCTTGTTGAGCTGTCGGGCTATACCTAAGAATGTCAGTTGCGCCGAAGTCAAGACCGCTCAAGTCCTTAAACTCCTCGACAATACGCAGGTTTTCCCCATCATATTTCTGGGCGTGCAATACTCTCCAAACGCCGTTATCATCCCAGTCTGGTCCACGTGTGGGGCCAATTAATTCGTCAGTGGTCATTTCCCATAAACAATAAGTTCTGGTTTGATCCTGGAAAGGCGTTTGCATTGAATTATATAAACCAGATAAAAGTGCAGCGGTATTAGCATTACCACCTGATTGAACCTGGTTAGCGGTAAGTTGTCCTTCAAATTTTGAATCAAGCTTTGTGCAGCCCAGCGATATTACTGAGATGAACATAAGCATTATAAGAATTTTGCGTAGCATATCTGAGGGTTTAGCTTTTAAAATGAAAAATTAACTCCGAAAGTGATTGTCCTGGCAGTTGGATAAGGTTGATACTCTATGCCTACCGACGGCACAAAGTTGTTACTCTTATCAACATTTACTTCTGGATCAAAGCCGGAGAATTTTGTGATCACAAACAGGTTCTGTCCTGTAACAAAAACACTTGCACCTCTTACAGCATTTCCTAAATTACCAATAGTATAGCTGAGGGTCGCGTTACTCATCTTAAGATAGTCTCCCTTTTCAATAAACCTCGATGATGAAGTCACAGGATTAGCGAACGATTCCTTAACAGGATCCTTGAAAACAGAAAGTGCAATATTTCTGCCGCCATTGATACTACCAACATTGATAACATTATTCAATGTATTGTTATAAACCACCTGACCAAATGCACCATTCATATTAATGCTAAGGTTGAATTTCATATACCTTAATGAAGTACTAATCCCTAAAAGTGTTTTCGGATTCGGATTACCAACATAATAGAAAGTATTTCCTTCATCCTGGTAGGTTGCTAAACCCGTGGTTTTATCAAATCCCAGGAAGTGGCGTGTCCAGAAAGCATTTATTGGCAGACCGTTCTGAATTGTTTGAACAAGCGTTCCACTTACGCCTTGTCCGTGAAGGCCCCCTGTATAAATTGGCGCAGACAATCCGTTTACTACATTATGAATGAATGAACCGTTCACTCCGAAATCCCAGCCAAAATCTTTTTTATTGACGATAGCTGCATTAATGGAAGCCTCTATTCCTTTATTTTCAACATAACCATCAAGATTACGCCACCTGATAGCGCTGCTTATCGGACCATTTGGATCAGCAGTTACCGGGAATAAAAGGTCAGTTGTTTTCTTATTGAAATAATCAACTGTGATATTGAGTGCACTGTTTAACAGGCTCACATCTATACCTGCATTATATTGCCTGTCTGATTGCCATTTTAAATCAGGATTGTCGTAGTTAATCTGTCCACTAAGATTTCCATTGTTTCCAAATCCAATTCTTGCCACAGCAGATCCGGCAGGAAATTCCTGGTTACCTGTTTTACCCCAGCCCAAGCGTAGCTTTAATAAGTTAATGGCATCTACTTTAAAAAAGTCTTCCTTGTAGATATTCCATGCTGCTGCAAAAGACGGGAAATTACCGTACTGGTGATTTTTACCGAATTTTGTAGAACCATCGCGGCGAATGGTTCCTGTCAACAAATACTTATCCTTATAATTAAAGGCAGCCCTTGCAAATACTGATTGCAATTCAACCAAAGGATCGATGTAAGATGATATGTTATAAGTCGATTTATCACCATACTGTATATAGTTAGTGTAATCCAAACCATATTTGCCAAAACCACCCGAAGGGCCATTAGCACTTTCGCTGCTTCCTTTGTTACTGAATTTAAGATACTCGTAACCCAATACTCCGTTCAGATTCAAATCAGAGCTAAGTCTTTTATCGATTGATAATGTATGCGTCACCTGTCGAGTGACCACCTCGGCACTTGCAACGTTGGCAAAACCAACACCGGTAAACCCATTAGTGTTGTTGAGATTGATGTTCTGGTCCCTCATTGTTCTTCTTATACCGCTTCCATAACTAATGCTGTATAAGAATTTATATTCCAGCCAATTTGTGAATTTGTATGAAGGGGCAATACTGGCTAAAACAGTAGTAACCTTTGACTGGTCATTGATTGCTTCCGAAACACCAAGCGGATTGAAGATAGAGTTACCGCCGACATTTACGATGGAATCGCCAACTTTTAACGGTAAGGTCGGATTCCATTGCAAAGCCATACCAATAAGGCTGTTGCCTGCACCGGCATCATTTGAAATTGGTGCGATATCTTCTATATATTGGCTGGGAATAATATTTACGTCAAGACCAAGTTTTTTACTTGGTAAGAACTTGAAATTGGCATTTAAATCCGCAGTGTATTTTTTAATACCTGATTTTCTCACAATGCCTTGCTGATCCAGGTATCCAAGCGACAACCGGTATCTGCCTGTTTCAGTACCGCCGCTAACTGCCACGTTATAATTCTGAACCCTTCCTTTTCTCAAAATGGCATCTAATGCATCTACATCTCCTCCTTTATCATTAGAGGCACTTACATTATAATAAGTCAACGCCTGGCGAAACTGCTGTGCATTAAGCACTTCAATCTTTTTCATGATGGAAGAAACTCCATACGAAGCATTGAAATCAATTTTTGCTTGTCCTGACTGTCCCTTTTTAGTAGTAATAAGGACTACGCCATAAGCAGCTCTTGATCCATAGATGGCTGTTGCAGAGGCATCCTTCAAAATGTCAATAGAAACAATGTCAGCAGGGTTAATGAAATTGAGCGGATTGCTTGCCGGGTTACCGCCTCCAAAACCAATATCGCCAACACCAGGCCTTGGCGATGTTCCGGATAGAGGCACGCCATCAACAACAAACAATGGCTGACCGGACCCGGTTACCGTTGAATTACCACGGATCTTGATTGTGGTGGCTCCTCCAGGCTGACCACTATTATTAGTGATCTGAACACCGGCAACCTTCCCTTGAATCAATTGGTCGGGAGAGGTTAGAACTCCCTTGTTGAAGTTTTTTTCATTCACGCTGGAAACAGCTCCGGTAAGATCTCTCCGTCTAGAGGTACCATAACCAATTACCACCACTTCATTTAAGCTCGATTCCTGTGTACCGAGTGTAGTGGCGATTGAGGTTCTGTTTTGAACAGGAACTTCGGTAGTGGCATAACCAACTGAAGAAAAGACCAAAACTGCATTGCCGGCTGCAATGATGCTGAACTTTCCATCATTGTCAGTCTGCGTAGCGGTTGATGTACCTTTTACCGCAACTGTAACACCGGGAAGGCCTTTACCATTTTGATCTGATACCGTTCCTGTTACTACTGATTGTGCAAATACGTTTTGAACTAAAAGAAATAAGGCTACTAATAGAGATAGTAGTCGCGGGGACTTAATTTTTCTCATAGCAAGCAATGTTTTAAAATAAAGGATGTTTGTGTAATTTATACACGTTATTTGTTTTGGCCAAATTTTAACAGGAAAATTTTGTTCACATACAATTTTGTCTAAAAGTTAATGACCTTTCCGTGACCATTCTATCACAAATGTTTCTCGTCTGGCCGTGACAGGGAGCGACATTCTTCTAGCGATAATATGAGGGACTGTATCAATAAACACCCCTCGCCCATCCTGGAAACTAGGTTACCAGACAAAGAATTCCCTTAATCTATTGTATGACTCAAGTGTTCTGCTACCCGGAAGATGTGAATAATATAAGGGAACAGGGCATCCATTGTCTCTTCTGCACCTCTTGTTGATCCGGGTAAAGTCAACACCAAAGTGTTATTGATGAAACCCGATACGCCGCGGGACAGCATCGCATATGGCATTCGCTGCTGTCCGTAATTGCGTGCCGCCTCCATAATACCCGGGATAGGTCTTGTAAACAAAGGTTCAATTGCTTCGGGTGTTACATCTCTTTTATATAGGCCTGTCCCCCCCGTGAAGAGGACAAGATTATATTTTTCCTCTGAAAGTTCTTTTGCTTTTGAACGGATCATTTCCAGTTCGTCAGGAATAATTACATATAAAGCTGTATTCAATCCATTTTGCTGCAACTTTTCAACAATTGCTTTGCCCGCAAAATCCTGTTTTGTTCCGGCTGATACACTATCACTGCAAACAACAACAGCACATTTGAGGGAAAAGGGTGCCTGGTCTTTGAAATCTGATTTGCCACCCTTTTTTTGAACCAATTTGATCGTTGAAATTTCAACTCCCTTGTCAATGGGTTTAAGCATATCATAAATGGTCAGTGCAGTTACCGAAGCTCCATGCATGGCCTCCACTTCCACGCCTGTGCGGTAAATCGTATGCACTTCCACTTCGATGATGATCTGTAAATCTTCCACCCGATGTTTGACAGAAGCAAATTCAATGGGCAATGGATGACAATCGGGAATTACATCGCTTGTTTTTTTTACCGCCAGTAATCCTGCAGCTCTTGAAAATTCAAATACGTCTCCTTTGGGCACCTGCTTATTTAAAATGGCATCAATCGTCTCTTTCTTCGACACTTTTACAATGGATGTTGCAATTGCTTTTCGCAGGCTGGAAACCTTATTGGTAATGTTATTCATTTCTTACTCCTTCGGCCTAAAGATAAAGCAGGACAGTTGGTACAGAAAATTGCCGATCTTCATTTTATCAGAAACAGGTTAAAACGATTGTCAAATTTCACGCTAAGGAATCCATGAAAAAAACAAACAAGTGCCTTTTCTTTTTTCTGCTGCTTCTTTTTTCATCTTCGCTTTTTGCACAAACTGAATTAGACCGCTGCAATATTGTTTGGAACAGTCAAAGTAAAAACTCCGGCGAATCTATGCCTTGCGGCGGTGGTGATATTGGACTCAATGTGTGGGTAGAGAACAATGAGTTGCTTTTTTACATCGCTAAAAGCGGAACGTTTGATGAGAACAACACATTGGCAAAATTGGGAAGAGTGCGGATCAAACTTTCTCCTAATCCATTTGAAGGGAAAAGTTTTCACCAGGAATTGATTTTAAAAGATGGATACGTAAATATCAAAGCTTCGAGTGGAAAATTGACTTCTAACATTTCAATTTGGGTAGATGTTTTTCATCCTGCAATTCAGGTAAACGTTCAAAGTAATTCTGCAGTTGTTACAGAAGCCACATATGAAACCTGGCGGTATAAAGAAAGAATTACAAAAGGTACCGCCAACAATACAAACTCTTATAAATGGGCAGCACCCAAAGAAGGACTAAGAAACTTCAAAGATGAAATTGCATTTGAAAACAACGGTGTTCTATTTTATCACCGCAACAATCCTTATTCCGTTTTTGATTTTACAGTGAATCAACAAGGATTGGATTCAGTAAAAGATCAGCTTTTTAATCCGCTTAAAAACCTAACCTTCGGTGGCAGAATGGAAGGCAACAACATGAAGCCTGCGGGTGAAACCGAAGGGATTTATTTAGATACCGATTTCAAAGGATGGAAATTAAAAAGCAACAAAGCAACACGTTCACAAAATCTTACTATATACTTATATACCGAACAAGCAAACTACTTACAGGATTGGAAGAATGGATTAACCACAACAATCCAAAAAACGAAGGCAGATAAAAAAGCATTAAGTAATACACGCAATTGGTGGAAAGAATTTTGGAACAGGAGTTTTGTCTTCATCAACAGCAATAAAGCAAATGATACTTCAACCGCATGGCAGGTTGGTCGCAATTATCAACTCTTCCGCTACATGCTTGGTTGCAATGCTTTCGGTGACTATCCAACAAAATTCAACGGCGGATTGTTTACTTACGATCCTGCATTGGTCAACAAAGATTTCCCATTCACTCCTGATTTCAGGAATTGGGGCGGTGGTATTCACACCGCACAAAACCAGCGGCTGGTTTATTTCCCGATGATCAAGAACGGGGACTTTGATTTATTAAAACCCCAGTTTGATTTTTACTTGCGCATTTTAAAGAACGCAGAACTAAGAAGCAAAGTTTACTGGAATCATAATGGCGCCTGCTTCACTGAACAAATGGATAATTATGGCTTGCCTGATTGTGCTGAATATGGAACGAATCGTCCCGCCAGTTTCGACAAAGGTCTTGAATACAACGCATGGCTGGAATATGTTTGGGATACGGTTTTGGAATTTTGTTACATGATGCTGGAAGAAGAACGCTACACACAAAAAGATATCTCCACTTACATTCCTTTCATCGAAAGCTGTCTTCGGTTTTTTGATGAGCACTATCAATACCTCGCCAAGCAAAGAGGAGCAAAAACATTTGATGACAACGGACATTTAGTTCTTTATCCCGGTTCCGGTGCAGAAACTTATAAGATGGCTACCAATTCCACATCAACGATTGCCGCATTGAAAACAGTTACGGAAAGATTGTTGCAACTGCCATCGAAATATCTCAATGATGTGGAGAGAAAATATTTTACAGGTTTTCTAAATCGCATCCCTCCTGTCTCCTTCACAGAATTCAATGGACATGCAACCATTGCGCCTGCACGATCATGGGAACGCATCAACAATGTGGAATCAACACAACTCTACCCGGTTTTTCCGTGGGGAATGTATGGAGTGGGCAAACCTCATCTTGATGTTGCACTCAGTACATGGCGATATGATACGAACGCCATTAAATTCAGAAGCTATGTTGGATGGAAGCAGGATAACATTTTTGCGGCAAGATTAGGATTGACGGATGAAGCTGCCAACCTCACTTCATCAAAATTGAAAAATTCAGGAAGACGTTTCCCTGCATTTTGGGGACCTGGCTTTGACTGGACTCCCGATCATAACTGGGGCGGCTCGGGAATGATTGGCTTGCAGGAAATGCTGATGCAGGTAGATGATAAAAAAATCCTTTTATTTCCTGCATGGCCAAAAGATTGGGATGTTCATTTTAAATTACATGCGCCCTACGGAACTGCCATCGAAGCAACAGTAAAAGATGGTAAATTGGAGAATCTGGAAGTCTTTCCTGAATCGAGAAGGAAAGACATCATCAATATGTTTGATAAAAATTAAGTGATAACGTGCCGAGTGATAAGAATTGTTTCACCCAGAGACGCGGAGTTCGCGAAAAGCCCTCTGCGTTCTCTGCGCCTCAGCGAGATACTTATCACCGACATGAAATTTAAGTGATCATGACTATGAAGAAAGTGTTTTCAATTCTATTGGTTTTTGTTTCTCTCACGTATACATCAATGGCACAGGAAAAAAGCCTCACCAACACCTCTAAAAGCTCCTTTGCCAAATTGCGAAGTGTAAATATGGGTGATGTGCAATGGACGAACGGCTTTTGGGCGGAGCGATTTAAAGTGTGCAAAGATTCCATGGTCCCAAACATGTGGCACTTGTATACCGACCCAAACATCAGTCATGCTTTTGAAAATTTTAAGATTGCAGCAGGAATAGATACCGGAGATTTCAAGGGCCCTTCTTTTCACGACGGTGATTTTTATAAAACACTCGAAGCCGTTGCCAGCATGTATGCTGCTACAAAGGACAAACATCTCGATGCCATCATGGACAATGCCATTGATGTTATCGGCAAAGCTCAAAGAGAAGATGGTTACATCTATACCAAATCAACCATCGATCAAAAAAAAACCGGTCAGAAAAAACAATTTGAAAGCCGCTTAAGTTTTGAAGCTTATAACATTGGTCATTTAATGACAACGGCTTGCGTTCATTACCGTGCAACGGGAAAAACCAATTTGCTCAACATCGCAAAAAAAGCTGCCGATTATCTCTATCGCTTTTACGATACGGCCAGTGCAGAAACGGCAAGAAATGCTATCTGTCCTTCCCACTACATGGGACTAATTGAATTGTACCGGACAACCGGCGATGAAAAATATGAACAGCTTGCGAAAAAACTCATTGACATACGCGGTGTTGCCGTTGGCTCCGATGATAACTCCGATCGTTACCCTTTCACGCAAATGCAGGAAGTGCAGGGCCATGCCGTAAGAGCCAATTATTTATTTGCAGGTGCTGCAGATCTTTATGCAGAAAATGGCGACACTGCTTTGCTCAACACTTTGGATAGAATGTGGGATGATGTAGTGAATCATAAAATGTACATCACCGGCGGTTGTGGTTCTTTGTACGATGGTGTTTCCAACGATGGCACATCTTACAATCCAAATGATGTTGAAAAGCTGCACCAGGCTTATGGCAGACAATATCAATTACCCAACCTCACTGCACACAACGAAACCTGCGCCAACATCGGCAATGCTTTATGGAACTGGCGCATGCTGCAAATCACAGGCGAAGCAAAATATGCTGATGTGGTTGAACTGGCATTGTACAACAGTGTGCTTTCAGGCATCAGTTTAAATGGAAAGAATTTTTTGTACACCAACCCCCTTGCCTACTCTGATGAACTTCCATTCAAGCAACGCTGGTCAAAAGATCGAGTGCCCTATATTTCTTTGTCCGATTGCTGTCCTCCAAATGTCGTTCGCACAATTTCAGAAGTGAGCAACTACATGTACAACATTTCAAATGAAGGACTGTGGTTGAATTTGTATGGAGGCAATCATCTTTTTACAAAACTGGAAGATGGTTCTCCAATTGAACTCACACAAAACACCGCTTATCCCTGGGATGGTGCCATCAATCTTCAATTTGCAAAAACACCGGAAAAAGCATTCTCCCTCTTTTTAAGAATACCAAGCTGGTGTCACAACGCAAAAATTTTTGTGAATGGAAAATTGATCGCAACAAAAACCAATGGTGGCGAATATGCCGAAGTAAAAAGAACCTGGCGCAAAGGCGATCAGTTGCAATTGATCTTAGACATGCCTGTTACCATGATCGAAGCCAATCCATTGGTTGAAGAAACAAGAAATCAAATAACAGTGAAACGCGGACCTGTTGTGTATTGCCTCGAGTCTGTTGATCTTGATAAAAGCACTTCCGTATTTGGCGTTGGCATTCCCACTAATGCTCAATTTAAAATTGCTCCTATAAAAATTGATAACAGCAATATCGTTAGCCTGCAAACCGCTGCCCAAAAACTCGATAACGGTCAATGGACAGGCCAGTTGTATAAGGAAGTATCTAAAAAGCCTGCCGAAAAAATCAATGTAAGATTAGTGCCTTATTATGCATGGGGCAACAGGGGACATACCGAAATGTCCGTTTGGCTACCGGTGATTAAATAGTGAATGGGGCAAGGTTTGGAGTTCAGTGTTGGGAGTCTGGAGTTAAGAATAGACAGTAGAGTTGAGAGTTTTTATTTGTGATTGTTTTTGAATTAAAGTTGAATGATTATGGACCAGGCTGGAATGCTACTATTGATCGCCTGTTGCGTCGCTCCAGATAGTTATCGGGATTGTACGTTCTCGAATTCTTTTGAACATTGTGCAAGTGAGTACAGCATTCGATTCGTCTTTAGTTAATCACTGTGTATTTAACCACTCTATCTATTACTTTAGTATTTCCATCTTGGTCACTGTACTCTATTCTTATTGGAACACTATATGAGCCAGGCTTAGGTCTGGCTTTACATCTAAACTCAGCATAACCGTGATCATTTAAGTCAACCGCTTTATTATTAATTAAAACTTTGGGGTTATCCCTAGTGTCAAACTTTCCCAAACCGGCCTTGATTGTAAGTTCATCACTTGCTCTAACGTACATACTGGATTGTGAAATGATTGGAGTTGGAATCGAACAATCGATAATAAAAGCATCATTGGTAACTTGAATGTTACATAAAGAGACTACTTTGTTTTCAAAAATTTTTACATTGTTTTGGAATTGAGTTAATGCTGCAATTGCTGTTACTGTTGAAACATCCTTAAAGAGAACAGTTATCAAATCCACCTTGTCATTTTCATTCGCGGAAATTTCTGGTATTAACGAATAATTGATAAACTCCTGTTTTATGATTGGATCAATCAACATCATACTGTCCTTATACGATTTGAGCTTCTGAGAGAGTGCAACGTCTTTTCTGTCTTTAGCAAATAATTTGTCTACGGGTTCTTTTTTGTCCTCATCGATCGATAAATGGGCTTCGTCAAACCCGGCTTCTTTCAACAGCTCATTTTTCAAACCCTGGATATAATTAAACACTCCGGAAGAAAATTTCTGCACCTGCATTGCTTTGGAATACCAAATAGCTCCTCTGTAATGTGTAAAAGGGTCGTCCACCTTATTTTCGAGATTGTGATATATTGTTGCTGTGTGGTAATTAATAGCACGACTTGAATTTGCAAGCCCGGCATTCAGCACCTTAAAAACTCTCGACTCGTTTTTGCCAGTATCAGAGCATGAATAGACCAAAAGAACTATAGCTGAAAATAATAGCTTTTGCAAAAAAGGCAGCATGGATTGGTTTTTATAAGAACGAATGAAACTTGATTTTGTTTTGCATCTCGGGGTCTCGCCGCAAAGCTTTTTGCAAAGCCATCTGCGAAGACCTCGAGTGGAGTAAAAAATGATTGATGAAACCAATAAAGTAACTCTGTGATGTTGATGATAGGAATTGCTAACCGTACAAGAGTGCGACGCAACAGGCGAACCATAGTAGCAATGCAACCCGCTCATAAAACTTATCTCTCTACATCCTTCATTTATTTCACTATTCTATAAAGAGGCAAATCGTAATTTTAATAACCAAATGAATACTATGCGCATCTTGTTATTGATGGTTACGTTAACCTGTTCTCTCCTGCTTCGGGCTCAAACGGTACAACAACGCTTTGCCGATAGCAGTTATATGCATCATATACAAACCAGGAAATGGTCGGTTACTCCGTACAGCAATATAGGTGTTGGTATTATTTACTTTAATGGAAGAAGTGCTACTACAGTTGCTGCACCCATAGGTTTGCATTTAAACCGCCGGTTAAACGACAACCTTTATGCCTTTACAGGTGTATCACTAATGCCAGCATATGTAAACCTGGGCCGTCCGTTTCTATCGCCGGGCATTAAATCTTACAGCGGCAACGATTTTAAGTCCGGTTACTTTGGAGCCTATCCATCAGTGAATATGGGATTGTTGTATGTAAACGATGCAAGAACGTTTTCTATTTCCGGGAGCGTTGGCATTCAAAAAAGTAATGACCCGGTTTTTATGTATTCACCCGCATATATGCAGCGTACAACACCTTTTCCTCTGTCACCTGTTTACAGGTAACGCTATTTTACAAACTGAAGCACTTGTTGGCGTCCGCGCCAACGGGAAAAATAATCAAAGCAGCAACAATGGGCGATGTCAACAATTTAAGCCGCTCTGGTAACACTTAAATATTCGCCAACACACTTCCCGGCCTGGTGTATTATCGGCTTCTTTCGGTATTTTTATAAAGCCTGGCTTGCATTAAAAGTCGGGATGTGGCAGTACTATGGCTAAACTAAGTTTTAACAATAAAAAACAAATCTTCTTTTCCGCTGTAAAAAAATCCGTTGACGAGTACTTCGAAACGAATAAACTTAAAAAAACCGGCAACTGGAAGTTGTATGCTAAGGCCATAGTTTTAGTTCCGCTGGCAATAGGTATTTACCTGTTCTTTCTTTTTGGCACCTATTCTGCTTTTGCGGGTGTGGTATTGTGCGTTATTATGGGGTTAACATTGGTATCCATCGCTTTCAACGTAATGCATGATGCCTGCCACGGCAGTTACTCCCGGAAAAAGTGGGTGAACGAATGCCTGGGACTAACCATGAATGCACTGGGCAGTAATGCCTACATCTGGAAGATTAAACACAATATCGTTCACCATACCTACACCAATGTGGATGGCATCGATGATGACATTATCAAAACCCCTTTGCTTCGGCATTGCCCCACGCAAAAATGGATGCCGGCGCATAGGCTACAGTTTATTTATATGTTCGCTGTTTATTCATTAAGCACTATTCTTTGGGTGTTCGTTACCGATATGATCAAATATTTTTCAGGAAAGATTGTAGTTACGGAAATGAAGATATCTATCAGGGAACACATCATTTTCTGGGGCAGCAAGATTTTATATTTTGGATTTTATATAGTGTTACCTGTGCTGCTTGTAGGATGGCAAAGCTGGCTGGTTGGATACTTGTTGGTAAACTGTACTATGGGGCTGACATTGGCACTGGTATTCCAGTTAGCACACGTGGTGGAAAAAACCTCTTTTGAAGAAGCAGGAAAGCAGGCTAAAATTATCGACATGGAATGGGCTGTTCACGAAGTGAAAACCACGGCCAACTTTGCTCCGGGCAATGCACTTATTTCATGGTTTGTAGGTGGCCTCAATTACCAGGTAGAACATCACTTGTTTCCACGCATTAGCCATATTCACTATCCCGCTATAAGCAAAATCGTTAAGGAACAATGCAGAATTTTTCAGCTACCCTATCATTGCTATCCTACAATGACCGGCGCCATTAGCTCTCATGTAAGGCTTATGAAACAGCTTGGGAAAAAATAAATTTCCGGTCTTTGCAGGATCATCTCTCTACCTCATACTGTACATAAACACAAGCGGCACTAATTCTTAGACGGCCGTCTCCTCCCTGTTGGTTGTGATAATTATCGCCGAACCATAAATCCAGACTTGTAAGTCTGCACGGGGGCTGGCTATGTCAACCCCCGTGATGTGAATATGGAAGTTTCATTCATTCCTTTCAGCTCAGGGTCTTGCCATAAAGCTTTTCACAATGTCGTCTGCGAGGAGCCCGGGTGAACTAAAAATCTCATTAAGTTCCCGAAAAAACACAGGCAATTATTACTTTTAGTGCACCCCCAATAAAATTGCTATGGTAAATTTTAAGGAACGTGTGTTAACCTATCCCCAGTTTTGTAAACAGTTTAGCTGTGGTGATTCTTTAATTACCATTTTCAACTGTCCGCCGGAAGCCCGTTTGATGAAGAACAAGTTTTCCGATCTGTGGAGCCACGAAAATTATATTTTTTATGTGCTGGAAGGAAAAAAAGTATGGCATACTGCACATGGTTCATACGAAATAAGCGAAGGAAGTTGTGTACTGGTAAGAAAAGGGGCCTGTATCCTGGAGCAGTTTTTTGATATTGGCTTTTGCCTCGTGCTGTTCTTTATTCCCAGCGAATTTATCTGCGAAACACTTAAAAGCAGGGCGACGCCCATTACCCATACCGGCCGGCAACATGGCCCTGTTATTTCTATCCGTGCAACAGAAACGCTGAAGTCATTTTTCGTTTCCATGTATGCTTATTTTTCCGGCACTACGGAGCCTGATAAATCATTGCTGGAACTAAAATTCAGGGAGCTGATTTTAAACATTGCCGACAACCGCGATAATGTAGAAGTGCTTTCTTATTTCTGCTCGCTGATGAATGAGCCGCAATCTGTTTCTCTTGAAAGGGTGATGAATGACAACTATTGCTTTAACCTCAAGCTGGAACAATATGCCACACTCTGTAACAGGAGCCTTTCAGCATTCAAACGTGATTTTCAAAAACAATTTAACTGTACACCTGGCAAGTGGCTGATCGAAAAAAGATTGCAGCGATCAATGACCCTGTTAAAAAATAATAGTAAGTCGGTAGCCGATGCAGCCTTCGAAAGCGGCTTCGAAAACATCTCTCATTTCAGCCGTTGTTTCAAAGAGCGTTTCGGCATTTCGCCCATAGCAGCCAGGCCAACAGCTGTTTCCTGAACCTGTCAGCAAAATATCAGGACTTTAAAGCAAAGGCAGCATTTTTAGCTGCTCCTAATTTCGTGTTGTAACGAAAACAATGCTTTATTAAAAATCTAAAACACGAAACATGAATCCAAACAAAGCACTTTGGGAGAAAGGAGATTTTACTAAAATAGCCGACACGATGCGTGAAAGCTCATCGGACCTCATTGCCAAACTCGGGATTAAACCGGACATGAAGGTTCTTGACGTTGCTTGTGGTGATGGCGACACAGCAATACCCGCTGCAAAACTCGGCGCTAATGTAACAGGCGTTGACATTGCACACAACCTGGTGGAAGCAGGCAATGCACGGGCAAAAAAAGAAGGCGTTGCTGATCGGTGTAAAATTTCAGAAGGAGATGTAATGGATCTGAAAGATCTGCAGGATGAAAGTTTTGATCTTGTGATCAGCATTTTCGGAGCCATGTTTGCACCAAGACCGTTTGATACAGCTAAAGAACTGGCAAGGGTAACACGCAAGGGCGGCCGCATAGTGATGGGCAACTGGATACCCGGCGATCCAACCCTGGTAGCACAAATATTAAAGATCAGTTCCGCGTATACGCCACCACCGCCCGAAGGATTTGTAAGTCCAATGCTATGGGGAGTGGAAGACGAAGTGATTAAACGCTTTGCAAGTGTGGGCATTCCAAAAGAAAATATATCCTTCTCAAAAGAGACCTTTACGTTTATTGCAGATTATTCGCCGTCAGTGTTTGTCAGCAATTTCAGAAAGTATTACGGCCCTACAATGAATGCGTTTGAAGCCGCAGAAAAAAACGGGAAAGCAGAAGCATTGCAGCAGGAACTGGAAACATTGTTTAAAAGCCACAATAAAAGTAGCAACGAAAATACCCTTTCTATTCCCGCGAATTTTTTACAGGTAACAGTTATGCGTTAAAGATTACTGGTAAATTAATTATTACACGTTGTTATGTTGATCACCCGTCAGAAAATATTGGCAAATAGCGGCAAAGCACTTGCTGTTGCTCTCATATTTATAAAAGAAATCAGGTTCCTGACAAACTAAATACTTAGCTATGGATACTACAACACTTCGTATGTCGCCAATTGAAATGAACAAAGACGATTTTAAAAGTATTGGCTACAGTTTAGTAAATGCAATTGCAGATTTCTATGAGAATATGAGACAAGGCTCTGTTACCACCGGCGAAACACCCAAACAGGTACAGGAAGTATTGGGTAAGAACACTTTGCCGAAAGACGGCATCCCCGTTGCGGAACTGTTTGATAAAGCAACTGGCCTGCTGTTTAATCATTCGCTGTTCAACGGTCATCCCAAATTTTTCGGCTATATCACTTCCTCTCCCACCCCGGTTGGTGCGTTAGCCGATTTGTTAGCGGCAGCCGTCAATCCAAACGTCGGTGCAAATATTCTAAGTCCGATGGCTACCGCAATTGAAAAACAAACCATAAAATGGTTGGCAGAGTTCATTGGCGTTTCCAATAACTATGGAGGCGTATTGGTAAGTGGTGGAAACATGGCCAACCTGACAGCTTTCCTGGCCGCAAGAACTGCAAAAGCACCTAAAAATTTAAAGGAAGATGGTTTGAATAATATGGATAAAGAAATGGTATTCTATTGTTCAAAAGCAACACATACCTGGATTGAAAAGGCGGCTGTTTTATTTGGTCATGGTACAAAAGCTGTGCGCTGGATACCTACAGGTTCGGACAACAAAATGAATATTGAAATTTTATCGAAAACCATAAATGACGATATAAAGAATGGCAAAAAACCGTTTTTGATAGTTGCAAATGCTGGTGATGTTAGCACAGGAGCGGTGGATGATCTTTCTCGGATTGCCAGTGTTTGCAAAGCTCACGACCTGTGGTTTCATGTCGATGGTGCGTATGGTATTCCTGCTGCTGTTGTTCCCGGGTACAAAGATTTGTTTGAAGGTATTGAGGAAGCTGACTCCATTGCGCTTGACCCTCACAAATGGCTTTATGCACCACTGGAAGCCGGTTGCACACTGGTGAAGAACCCGCAACACCTGGTTGATACCTACAGTGCACACCCGGCGTATTACAATTTTGATAGTGCAGCTGATGAACCTAGCACAAACTTTTATGAATATGGTTTTCAAAACTCCCGTGGCTTCCGTGCATTAAAAGTCTGGATGGCATTGCAGCAGGCAGGAAAGAATGGTTATATAAAAATGATCACTGAAGATATTGAACTGTCGCAACTTTTATTTGCAGAAGCAGATAAACATCCCGAGCTGGAAGCCGTATCGCAAAACTTAAGCATCACCACCTTGCGATATATTCCTGCCGGTTTTATGCAAAAAGACAATGAAGACGATTTGAATGCACTGAATGAAAAACTGTTGAATGAATTACAACAGGGAGGAGAAGTATTTTTATCCAACGCTGTTATTGGAAACAAATATTGCCTGAGAGCCTGCATCGTTAATTTCAGAACATCAAAAAAAGACATTCAGGAGGTAGTTGAAATAATTCTGCGGGAGGGAAGGAAAGTTCTTGCAAGCCTTCACACTAAATAAGTCGAGTTGCTTATGGTAAAAGGGAGCATAATGATTGCATATTTTGGGTTGCACTGTCCCGGGGTGTTTCCTTAACGGCCTTGCGTGTTGCAGGAACACGGGAATGTAATAGTAATGAACTCACGGCGTTTCTCACTGCACAAAGCACGGATTGTTCGCACCTCACCATGACAAGCCAGAAATAGTAGTGATTTTGGACTTTGCAATTGTTGGAGTGGTGAAACAAATAAACATTCTAACTTGTCATTCTGAGGCAGAAGGGATCTATGCTTTGTGATTTGTTGAATGATTGAAACCCAAGAAAACTTGTTTGTAATTTGATGATAAGAGTTACCGAACGACGAACGAAATGCGACGCAACTAACGATTCATAGAAGCAATGCCGTCTACTTCATAAAAATCATTTCACTCAACCCGTGGCTTTTATTGCACTGTTAGGTTCTTAACGGGCTATCAGCAATTTGAAAGAGTATGTTTTTCATCAACACAGCAGGATTGGCACAGCCATTTAACTAATCTGTACTGTTGATCTTACTTCCTTGCAAACTGTGGATTCGATAACAGTTCCATCTCTATCAACAGCTTGCTCTTCTTAAAAGAAAACTCAAACCGCGGCACAGCGGAAAACAATTTGGCACAAGCATATTGTTCATTCACCTCGATACCACTTATACTTTCCAGCATGTCCTCAGTCTTCATACGCTTTGCTTTAAACATACGGCCAGTCATCTGCGACCAAAGATCACCCGCTGCAAAACCCTTTTCCAATGCCCTCAGTTCTCTGAGCACCACTTCCAAAAGAAGTCACCTTACCTCGTTATCAGCATTGTGCTGCAAGCTCCCATTAACCTTTGCCTTTTTATGCGTTCCCCTTGCCTGCCTCGTATACGGTTTATACCTCTTGCTGTTTACAAACGTGATGTCTACGGTTCCCCTGCAGTTTAATAACACCTCTTTGTCTTGCCATAAAAGAAGATTTTAGTTATACTTGCGGTATCACCAAATGGTTCCCTGCAATACCTTTAAAATAGAACATCTTCTCTCAATTTGCAGCACTTCAACAGGGACCTTACAGGAACCTTATAGGGACCTTATAGGAACCTTATAGGGACTTAACCACCATAACAAGTGGTAGAAAGCACATAGCAGCTTGTGCTACACATTAACTTCTAACCATCCATAGCTCTCACCAGCTAACTTCCACCAACACCCATTGCTCCACTTCAATAACCATAGGCCCTAACAAACCTGCAGGCAAAAGGAGCTTGTCTTCCATTTTAAAAGGATAGGCCGTGTAGGTAATTTTTTCTTTTTGGCAATAGCTATCGCCAGCCAAACGGTTGTTCCAGGTATTTGCACTTCAATTTGCAGCGTATTCTCACCTTCCTTCAATGCCGTTGAAATACAAACACTAACTAACATGTTTATGCGGCCTTGTGTTTCATGTGAAGAGAAAACCTATCTTCAATAATATCATTTCATATTTTTAGATTAAACCAACAACTGCTTAGCCGGATGCTGTTTCCTGGTTGGAACCACCCCTCCTGCTAAAAAAAACAAACCAACGTGATCAAAAAAGCGAGCCACCTCTTTTCATGGATCTCTCATCTATTGCTTCCCCAATTGATCGTTTTTTTGATTGCTGTCAATTCAGCATTTGCACAACAACGGCTGTTTACCAATCAGCAACATTTTACAGTGGAAGATGGACTGCCACAAAATTTCATCAGCGGTATTTTTCAGGACGATGATGGGTTCATCTGGATTGCTACCATGGATGGACTTTGCCGTTATGATGGCAGAGTATTTAAAACCTTCCACTACAATTCAAAAGACAGCACAGGACTTGCCTCTAATACCATCAATAATGTTGAAAGATTTCAAAATAATACCATCACGCTGCATTATACTTTAATGGACGCTGATGTTTTTAACCTACGTACATTTAAAGCAAGCCGTAATACTATTCCGAAACTGTTAAGCAAAATTCCACATGCTCATTGGCAGCCTTATCGCGTCGCACATACTACAACGAACTGGCTGTTCATCATGGATAATAACAGGGGCATGGGTTGGCTGGATAGCAGAACGGGCAAAATTCATTATGCCAGCAGGGCAAACCGATTATTGCAGCAGGATACCATCAGTGCTGCAATAGAATCAAAGGAAGGAAGAATTTACCTGGTCAGCGAAAATGGCATACAGTTTAGTAATACGGCCCGCACCAGGTTTGAATGGATTCCTTTTACCACGAACGTAAAAAAAGAACGTCCGTCGGGAGCTGTTGACAGGTTTTCAATGGCGGTACTTCCTGCCAACAGGTTACTGGTTGCCGATAGAGACAAAATTATCCTGTTAGACCTCAATAAAAGAACAAGCAGGTTCATTCCTCCACCTGCAGATGTAAAAACACCGCTGGCTTTTTTGAATTGTGAAGTGCAGGTAGATACTAAGGGCCGGCCCTATTTTGAAAATGGCGGGCGCATTTTCAGGATCGATGAAAACTACGAAATGAAACTGCTCTGGGAAAATACCATCAACCCGGCATTACGCATCAGTGCTTTTTTTATTGATCGTTCAGATGTGTTGTGGCTAAGTGTAAATGCACAGGGGTTACTGAAGATCGATCTGCAATCGGCAGCTTTTGAAACGTATCATTATCGTAAAAACTTTATTGCAGATATATTGGAGCATGCCGGTGCAAAATTGACTATGCCTCTCGACGAAAAAACAAGATCCGAAGCTTCCTATACATTAAGGCAGGCAATTGATAAAAATGGAAATCATTTTGTTTGCTCGCCCTGGCTGGGAAATGGAACTATTTACCAATTGCAACAACAAAACTTTTCTACGGCTTTTAAAATTCCGGCGCTGTTTGAATATACTGGAATAACTGCCATGCCTAATAATGATGTTTGGGTCTTAGGTCAGGATAATTTTGTGTGGTATTTCTGGAAAAAGTCTTCTGCTGAACGAGAAAAATTGATGTTGGATTATGAAAGCATCTGGAGATTAGAAGTAACAGATGCAAAATACCTGGGTGGCTCTATTTGGATCACATCCTTTCAACACGGCCTTCTGCAATATACTTCCAACAAAAAGATCAGGCGCTATGTTGGTGTTCTGCAAAATGGCAAAGTGCCGGAGAGTCTTACGGAGATTTGTGCAGATCCTGTTGATAGCAACCAGTTCTGGATTGGTTCCCGCGGAGGCGGTTTGATATTATGGGATGTGCAAAAAGGTTTGCAGCGTATTTATACCACCGATGATGGACTGCCTAACAATACCATCTATTGCATTTTGCCCGACAAAACCGGCAAGATCTGGTGCAGCACGAACAAGGGAATTTTCAGGTTTGATAAAAAAACCGGGCATGTAACAGCCTTCGAACACACAGATGGCCTGCCAGGCAATGAATTTAATCGTGCACATAAATTTATGTTTCCGGATGGGCGAATTGCTTTTGGTGGTCTTGATGGTTATACAATTTTCGATCCGGCGAATTTTGCAATGGATAAAAAAAGAGCTGAAGTGCCCCTGATGCTTACCGCTTTACAGGTAAACAATCAACCCCAGGGCATTGAAATACCAAACAGCTTTATAAAAGAATCATTAAATACATTGTCCGTTGTCGAGCTTCCATATAACAAAAACAATCTTCGATTTGAATTTGCCGGCATGTTATTTAACCAGCAGCAAAAAACAAAATACCGCTACATGTTGAAGGGTGCCGATGAAAACTGGATAGAGGCCGGTACCAATAATATTGCCCCTTACACCGCTTTGCCACCCGGGCATTATACCCTTCGCATCAATGCTTCGGATATATCGGGACAATGGAGTAGCTATATCAAAGAAATCAAACTGGTTATTCATCCACCTTTTTGGGCTACCTGGTGGGCACGTGTTATTTATGCATTGATAATAACTGCATTGGTCAGATGGTATTTTATATTCCGGGAAAGGCAATTGAAAACCAAACAAAACCTTGCTTTTGAAAAAAGAGAAGCACTTCGCCTGAAGGAAGTGGATGAATTAAAAAACCGTTTCTTCAGCAATATCACCCACGAGTTTCGTACACCACTTACCCTGATCATTAGCCCTTTAGAAAAACTGGAACAAGACCCATCCCTTTCACCTGCAGCCATCAACACAGTTAAAACGGCACAAAGAAATTCAAAGCAGTTATTAAAACTTATCAACGAATTTCTTGATTTTTCCAAACTAAATGATGGTCAACTCAAACTAAAATTCTCCTCCGGAGAATTGAAAATGTTTGTAGCAGACTGTGTACAGTCTTTTGAAACGGCTGCCAAAGAAAAAAATATTGACCTTCAATTTTCAGCAAGAAGCATCGAAGGCTTTTATTTGTTTGACGAAGAAAAATGGGAAAGAATAATCAATAATCTGCTTAGCAATGCGCTGAAGTTTACACCAGCGGGAGGTATCGTAACTGTCACCCTTTATCCATCTGCTGGCGACAACTTAAACCTGGAAGTAAAGGATAACGGAACTGGCATTCCAGCTGAACAGCAAGAAAAAATATTCGATCGTTTTTACCAGGTGGATGATTCGTCTACCCGGAATGTTGGAGGCACCGGAATCGGACTTTCGTTGGTAAAAGAACTAACTGAATTGATGCAGGGAACGATATCATTGCAAAGTGTTCCGGGTGCATACACAAGCTTTACGGTTTCTATTCCTGTTCAAAAATCAACAGGTATACCATCTGTAGCCGCAACAATTGAAAGCCCTTCTGAAAAACAAACGATCGCGAAGTTTGATTCCAATGCTCCTTTGCTTTTGCTGGCAGAAGATAATAATGAGCTCCGCTCCTTTCTGATTGAGACGATGCAAAATCATTACCAGGTGATCGAAGCATCAGATGGGTTAAAGGCCTGGGAAATAATTTTAAACGAACTACCGGATGTGGTGATAAGTGATGTAATGATGCCTGGCAATAATGGCTTTGAACTTTGTAAACTATGCAAGGAAGATCACCGCACAGCGCATATTGGCTTTATTCTACTCACTTCTAAAGCTGCTCACGGTGCCCGCCTGAAAGGTTTAGGAACAGGGGCTGATGATTATAT
>DATMIF010000016.1:0-22473 GCA_035554655.1 Flavisolibacter sp. | reverse complement strand
GTTAGCTCCTTGCCTGCTTACTGCTGTTTGATAGTTTGCACCATTTGCCGAGGATTCGGATGCAGGATATAGCATTCTTCTCGGTATTTGTCCGTTTGTTGCATTGCCAGGATAATTCACCGGGGTTAAAATTGGATACCCGCTTCTTTTCCAGTTAGCCCATGTTTCATACCAGTCTAAAAAGCATGCTGCCCAATATTGTGTATTGATCATATCGTAACCATTAGCATCAACATAAGGATGGGCAGATAAATAAGCAGTTATATCTAAGCTTGCAACAGTAGCTGCAGAATTATACTGTGCCAACTGCTCCATGGCTGCACGAACGCCATTATTGTAATGGGTTTGTGCATTGGCTCCGACGTTCCAACCTCTTTTCGCTGCTTCAGCTAAGAGCAATTCAGTCTGTGCATAAGTAACGAGAAATGTGGGACCATCTAATTTCAACAACACATCGCTGCGAATGGTTGAAAAATTATTGATGCTGCCGACGAAGCCTGGAGCATGAGAAACATCTGTTGCGCCACCATTTTGATCATAACCGTTTGCAAGGCCAACCTGGTTTGCTGGCACTGTACTTCCCGTAGCTTTTACTTTTGCCATGAAAGGCAAACGAGGATCGCTATTGTTCTTCAGGAAATCAACAAAAGTTTTAGAAAGAAATACTTCGCCATTTGCTGTAGCATTCCATTCGCCAGCCAAGATGTTACTGTTACGATTAACAGTTGTTCTTCCTCCTGTTGCATCATGCAAGATGTAAGCATTGTCAGCATTGGAACTCATCAATCCTCCTACATATGCTTTTTCAGCGTATGTTTTTGCGGTAGCTACATCAACCTTTGTTAATCGCATTGCTAGCCGCAACATCATTGAATAAGCTAACTTCTTCCATTGTTGGATAGCATTGCTGCCACCACGATAAATTAAATCGGCAGTTCCTGGCTGATCTTTAGCCGGATCTAAAGCCTGTGCTGCCTGGTCCAGCTCTTTCAACATATCAACATAAATATCCTGTTGCTTATCATACTTTGGCGTGAAAACACGATTGTAGTAACCAAGACCCGCTTCCGTATAAGGTACGTCGCCATAAATGTCTGTGATGCGATGGAAGATCATCACCTTCATAATTCTTGCAATCTGGTAAAGATTTGCATATTGTGTCTTTCCCTGTGTGATCTGTAAAAGGTCGACAATGTACTTCACCTGGTCGCGGTAGGCAACATCAAAATAAGAAGAAGCCCATGCATCGTTTTGAATATATTTATCGCCTGCGTACCAGCTTGCGTTGGCAAGTTGCTGCATCATCATTCCTGCATAAATGATATTGACGCGCCAGGTCTCATAACTGAAATCGCTATTGCCTGTATACTCAAGCTGCGCCCTGGTTAGATTATACGCAGGATTGTAATTGCTTACCGTAACACTGTTTGGGTCAGTGTTAGTTTCTTCAAAGTTTTTTGTACAGCTTGTAAAGCCTACAACCGCCAGTACAAAAACAATTTTATAGATAGACTTCATAGTAAAAAGTTTTGGTAATTAGAATCTAACATTTACGTTAAGTCCAAATGATTTTGTGCTTGGCAAGCTACCATACTCCAATCCGTAAGAAAAACTGTTGCTGTAGTTGGCCTCGGGATCAATATTAGGAGTATCTCTCTTCAGGTAAAGAAGGTTTCGTCCCACTAATGATATTGTAATGCCTTGTACAAAATGATTCAGAGTTTTTGCCGGGATATTATAGGACAATGACAGCGAACGAAGTTTTATAAAATCTGCACTATAGGTTTGAACCATTGAAATGTTGGACAATGCACCGTAATAATCCTGGGCAGAGATTGTTTTGTTTACAGAATTGCCTGCATCATCTACCCCGGTCACTTTAATACCGTTCTCCCTGCCGTTTAAAGTTTCTTTTTGTAATCCTGCAGCATAAGCCCTTGCATTTGTACCGGAGTAAATGACAGCACCGAACTTATAATCGAGTAAAAATTCTAAACCAAAGTTTTTATACCCCAATTGGTTGTTCCATCCACCTACTGTTGGTGGAATACTGGTGCCTGCAGCAACCAGGTCGGATGCGGGTTGAGGGAAACCACTTGCATTCAAAACCATTTGCCCTTTTGCATCTCTC
This sequence comes from Flavisolibacter sp., assembly GCA_035554655.1. Lineage (GTDB taxonomy): Bacteria > Bacteroidota > Bacteroidia > Chitinophagales > Chitinophagaceae > Flavisolibacter. The sequence continues at coordinate 20,342 of DATMIF010000016.1, read as the reverse complement.
TTGAAGTCGTATACCATAACCTGGTAAGCAGGTTTGTCCAAGCGATGTTCGATGAAGCCCATGGTAGTGCGGCTTTCGGACATGCTCATAAAATTTTGCCCTTCCGCCAGTTCAACAACTGTGTTTTTGTTGTATGCAAAATTGAATGAAGAGCTCCACCTGAAATCTTTTGTTTTAATGATATTGCCTGTTAATGAAACTTCGATCCCTTTGTTTTCAACCTTACCAACATTTACTACTGCTGTTTGATATCCGGAAGTGATGGAAACAGTTCCCTGCACGATATCATTCAAGGTTTGCTTTTTATAAACAGCAACGTCAACATTTAAGCGATTTTTTAAAAATCCCAATTGAGTTCCGACTTCATACTCTCTTATTTGAAGCGGCTCCAGTTGATTGTTTGGGATGTTGGTTCCAAGGTTTCCAATAGGTTGTCCATTGATAGCACCACTTGTTGCATAATACAATGCTGTTTGGAAAGGATCAGCGTCAGCACCAACTTGAGAATATCCCACTCTTAATTTTCCAAAACTTAACCAGGGTGCCTTCAAATGTTCAGAGAAAATATAAGAAGCATTTACCGATGGATAATTGTAGGAATTGTTCTTGATCGGGATAGTACTTGACCAGTCGTTACGATCAGTGGCATTGATGAAGAGGAAATTTTTGTACGCTAATTCCAAACTTCCATACACGGAACGAACGTCTTTGCGTGGTGTAGCAGTGTTGGCGCTTCTTGTGGTAGCTGCACCGGGATTATACAAATAAGGGAAAGCTAATCCGCTTGCATTAATGGTGTTAATGCGTTGTCTTTCCTGCAACAGGTTTGCACCAGCAGTTAGACCGAATGAAAGATCTTTTGTGATGTTTTTATTTGCACCAACTAATACATCGGTGTTCAACTGGTTGTAGAAACGGTCGATCTCGTTATCGAGGCTTCCTGCTTTTCTGTAAGCAGTTCCTGTTGGAGTAATTTGTGTTGCATTGAAAGAAAAGAAGTCATTTCCAACTCTTGCCTGCATGTATAACCAGCTGAACGGTTGAAAGCGTAAACTACCTACACCAAACAACCTGTTCTTGCTGGTGTTGTTTTGAAATTTAGCCGCAGCGAAATACGGATTGGTGGTAAATGCATCCGCACTGAATTGAATTTCATTTCCACTTGCATCGTAGCCTGGTTTTAAATAATCTGCATTTACGTTGGGTGGCAATAACATAATTCCATAATTACCATTGCCAGGGGCATCACTTAGATTCGTCCTGTTCTTCCCCGTTTCTTTTGCATAAATAATACTTGCCTGTCCGCTCCATTTCGATGACATTTTATAATTCAAATCAAGCGTGGCCGTATTTCGTATGTATTTTGAATTTGGATAGATTGAACTATTTCTCAAATCACCCATAGACAATCGATAATTTCCCATTTCATTACCGCCAGTTACAGCTAATGTATTTGTGTACGTGCTGCCTGTTTGATAGAAGCGATTCAGGTTATCGCCTTGCGCAGAATATGGTTTCGTTTGTCCGTTAAAAACAGGAACATTACTTCCATCTAATTTCGCTCCCCACGACTGCATGCCAGTGTTCATTGCCGATGAAATGTCAACAGGCTTCGCACCAAGGGTTCCCTGTCCATATACATTTTGAAAATCGAGGAAGTTGTTGATCTTATCCAATTGAACATTGCTGTTCAACTCAACACTTGTACCTTTTTTGCCCTTGCCGGATTTTGTTGTGATAAGAATCACTCCATTTTTTGCAATCTGTCCGTACAGGGCAGCTGCAGCACCACCTTTAAGTACAGTGATTTCTTCTACATCATCAGGATTAATGCTTGTTAAGCCTTCACCAAGATCGGAACCGCCCCATTTACCTGCATTTCCGAGGTTAGCATTGTTCATCGGAACGCCATTAATAACGTACAGCGGCTGATTATCTCCCGTGAGTGAATTAATACCCCTGATCAACACTCTTGAAGACCCACCCGGACCAGTTAATGGACCACTACTATTCACGCCTGCAACTCTCCCTGTAAGTGCATTGCCAATGTTAATCTCCCGGGATTGAGTGAATTCGTCACCATTTACTTTGGTTACAGAATAGCCTAATCTACGTGCTTCTTTCCTGATACCAAGAGCAGTTACTACAACTGATTCGTTGATCTGCCCTGGATCGGCAGTTAGTGAAATTGATAGATTATCGGAAGCACCTATAACCACTTCCTGGGACAGATATCCAACATAGCTAACAACTAGAGTTTCACCACGATTAGCGTTGATAATGAATTCGCCATTAGCGTTAGTTGTAGTTCCCCTGGTAGTACCTTTTACCTGTACGGTTACACTGGATAAGGCAACACCGTCAGAAGTTGTTATTTTCCCTTTGACAGGATCAACAGCAACAATAATGTTTTGACTGTTGGTATTATCAGCAAAAAATGAATTTTTCGAATCCTTTTTAGGTTTCAATTTATCTGCGCCCTGAACGATGACATAAGTGTTAGTATTGATTTTTTTGTAACTCAAACCTGTGCTCTGGAGCAGATCATTCAATATTTTTTCTACGTCCTCATTCTGATTTTTTACGGGTACTACTAATTTGTTCCCGATACTTTCTTCGGAAAACAAAAAGTAAACTCCCTTTGTTTTGTTTAATTCTTTTAATACTGACAACAGTGTTTGCTTATCCTGGGTCAAAGAGAAATCAGGACGGCTATTGTAAGTTTTGTTTGACGAGTAGGCGTATTGTTGCTGCGAATTGCTTTTTATTGGCAAAAGCGCAGCCACTAAATACACTACCAGCATTTGAAAGCGAAGTATATTTCTCATATCGAGCAGCTTTAAAATGAAAGTTTAAGGACCGGCGATGATAATCTCGCCGTCGTTCTTTGTGATCTTGTAATTGCCGGTTGCTTCAAGGGCTTGAATCAAAATGTCAAGATTGTCATTAGGCATGATTCCGGAGATAGTACTCTCTCCTACAGCCTTGTTGGCAACCGAGACCTTCACTCCATAATGTCTTGAAATGACCTTTGCCACCTCGTACATCGGAGCATTGTCAAAATCGAGCTTGGCTTCTTTCCATGCAAGTATTCTTTGTTGATCAACATTTTGTTTGGCAGGAACTTTATTTTCTATTTTGACAAAATCACCAGGCTTCATTTTAATTTCATTACCATCGGCAGTTTTAATGGTAACGCTTCCTTCGGTAAGCAATACACTGGATTCATCCTCTCTTGCAATCGCATTGAACTGGGTGCCCGTCACAATAATGTCCATAGCACTCGTGTGTACAATGAACTTATTTTTCATTGGCGTTTTCTGTACTTTAAAAAACGCTTCACCTTGTAACCAGACTTCACGATCTGTTCCTTCTTGCCATCGTTTATTAATGGTGATCTTGCTATTTGCATTCAGGGTTACCTGTGACCCGTCAGGCAGCTTGTATTGACGGAGCATGCCATAAGCAGTATCTAAAGTTGTTTTGCTAAAGTTCTTGCTCCATAATAAAAAACCGGTAGCAGCAAGAATTAAGATTGCGGCGGCAGCTACCATCCACCAGCGGTTTTTTCGTGGCGCCATTTGGATCACCTTAGACTCGTTCAAATTGTTCATCAGTCTTTGATGCGCAATTTCTGTTTGCCCGGTGGAGACTTCCTTTTCTTTTAATTGAATGGCATTCAGCAGCTCAACACTTTCCTGTACAAGTGTATGCTTTTGCGGGTTTTGCGAAAGCCATTCTTCCCACATGCCTGCCTTGGTCTTGTCTTCTTTAAAATACCATGCAAGAAAGTGCTCGTCTGCAATCACATCTTCTATTGTATTGAAAAATTTATCCACTTGAACAGGTGCGTTTATTGTATAAGTTCCAACTATTTTCCTTTTGTAATGTCGGTTCTGGAAGTTTTTTATTTGATGACATATTCTTGTTGAAGGCTGATAAGTTTCGTTATCTTGGCATTGACTTTTGCTAAACTTCGAACGATTTGCTGTCTTGGGAAAATGATATAGAATTATGGGATTCTTATGCGCAAGGCAATAAAGAAGCCCTTGGTGTTTTATTTAAACGCTATTACGCCCTGCTCTACCAATACGGAAATAAAATTTGCAAAGATGAAGCTACACTTGAGGACTGCATCCAGGAATTGTTCGCGGATCTTTGGCAAAAAAAATCACAGCAACCGATTCAATCCGTAAAAGCTTATTTGCTGCAGGCATTGAAATACAAATTGTACAAATCTTTCCGTGATAAAACAGCAACGTCTTCTGTTGATGATGATACCAGCGGCCATTTCGAGTTAAGCCACGAATCTTTTTTGATCAACAGGCATGATGATGATGAAAAAATAAAAATGATTGTCAACGCCATTAACCAACTGCCTGCACGACAAAAGGAAATCATTTATCTGAAAATTTACAAAGGCCTTAGTTATGAAGAGATCAGTGAAATTATGCAGATCAATTACCAGGTGGTAAGAAATCTCCTTTGCCAGGCATTAAAAACATTTCGGAAACTCATTATTCCTGCTACTATTTTGTTCACTGTGTTGAGCAGCTAGGTTATACAGCGAAATAGGCAGGCATGATGGAATGCTAATCAAGCCTCCTGCTAATGTGCCCTATAATTTTATGATGAGCTTTCTTCCTGTGTAGGTTGCCACTTTATCTGGATGGTTAGATAAATGATCTCCTCTACCGTTGTTTGCACCAACCAACACGATATTAAATTTTCTTTCATTGAGCATTCCGGGGAAAGAACCATTCCTGTCGCCAATGGCTAGAGTCTTTTTTGCATCGTCCCAGTTAAATGTAATGGTTGAATAAATTCCTTTTTCGTAATTGTAGTTGTCATTCTCATCTTCGTACAATACAAACTTTCCATTTGCTCCGGGATAAATTCTTATTTCAAGATCGTCCCACTTCTTTTCTGTTGCATATTGAACAACCGGTCCAACTGGAACGATAGAACCAGCCTTTATAAAAACCGGAATCTTGTCTTGCGCCGCATCCGTTTTTACCTCTTGTCCCCCGTTGAAACGTTTGCCTGTCCAGAAGCTGTACCATGATGCGGTTTTTGGTAAGTAAACACTCCATTGTGTTACGCCCGGTTCAGTAATAGGTGCGACAAGAAATGATTTGCCGAACATGTATTCATAAGATTGCGCAACCGCAGTTGGATCATTTTTAAAATCCATTACCAATGGCCGCATAATGGTAGAACCGTTTTTAGAAACCTGCCATGCCTCTGAATAGATGTAAGGCATCAAACGATAGCGAAGATTCAGCATGCTTCGCATATGGGCTTCGACGGTATCTCCATATTTCCAGGGCTCTGTTTCTGTTTGATATCCATGAATGCGAAAGATGGAATTGAATGTCCCGAATTGAAACCACCGCATAAGAATATCATGATATTTTGCATCGGTATATTGCGAACGACCCGGACGAAAGAAGCCGCCAATGTCGGTAGTCCAGTAAGGCATTCCCGTTAAACTGTAATTCAGTCCCGCAACAATTTGTCTTTTAAAAGCATCCCAATCCCAACCAATATCACCCGACCAATTAATAGTTCCGTATCGTTGTTGTCCGGCAAATGCGGAACGTGTAAGAATCGCTACCCTTTTCTGATCATCGGTTTGTCGCTGGCCTTCATAAATTGCCTTGCTTACAAACAGAGGATATGTGAGCCGGTAAAAATTTCCTGAACCAAAATACGTTTGCTTACCAACCAGTGCATCGTTCTCTGGCTCGGTTGCATCCATCCACCATGAATCAACACCGAGACTAAATAAATTTTTGTTCAACGCATTCCAATGTGTTTTTTGCGTCTCTGGTTTATAGATATCGATCCATGGACTATTGGGTATGTACAAATCTTTTTCGAGATACTCTTTTGCCACTTCTGATTTCTTATCAAGATTTTCCCAAACTGAAATCGAAAAATTCGCATGCAAATTATGCAACTGCTTAATGAATCCTTCAGGGTTTGGATAGTTTGTCGTGTCAAATTGCGGAACACCCCAACCATGTTTGCCCCAATATTGCCAGTCCTGCACGATGACGTCCATCGGTAAATTTCGTTTCCTGAATTCTTCAACTGTCTGTACCAAATGTTTCCCCGAAGTATAGCGTTCGCGGCATTGCCAAAAGCCATAAGCCCACAAAGGAAGCATAGGTACATTACCTGATAAATTGCGATAAGTACTGATCACTTCATCTGGATCTTTTCCATAAAACACAACATAGTCGAGCGACTTTGCATTGGCTGAACGAAATGTTGTTTCATCTCCCGCAACTTTCCATGTTAACCTTGGTGTATTGGTTGACTTGCAAACAACCTGCACCGTGTGTTCACCCGCTTTCAAATTAACGATGGCATTTGCAGCAGGCGATAGCCATAAGTTGGACTGATCGATACAAGCTTTTCCATCGATAATCAACAAGTGACGGCTTTCCATGTTTCCCAAATCAAGCATCATGGAGTAATCAGCATCTTTGTCAACCGTAAACTTCCCCGTATAAAGCGTTTGCTGGCGGGAAACTTTTTGTGTACCGGAAGTTGTAGTCACTTCCACGTTCGTTTCGCCCGAAGCAGTATCTTTTTTTGCAAGTGAGACTGCATTATCTGCCGGATTAAATTCGGTAATGCCGTATTGATGCCACAACAATCCATAACCCCGGCTTGAATAAAGAAATGGAATCGCTATTTGACTGTTCACCTGTATTAGTTTCCTTGATACATTTCGCAAATTGTACTGTCCATCCTGGAATTGTCCTAATCCAAACAAATATTCATTGGCGGGTGAATCAAAACTTTGTTCTGCAACAAAACAAGGTTCGTTCACTACTGAAGTGGGTATTAATTTTCTGCTTGCAGCTTTTTCACTTAGAAAAATCTTCCCGGTGTTATCAGCATAATCAATCGCTCCGGTACGCTTATCAAATAATACAGTAATTGTTTTTGTATTTAGTTTGAATTTCGACGTTGTTTCTGAAAACTTAAATGCAGGTACCGGCAGTTTACTGATCAAAACAAATTCTCTTTCCTCCTTCATGCCTTTCTCCCACTGTATCCTTACTGCTTTGTCGGATAGTGGCGTAATGTTCAAAACACCTTCTGAAAGTTGAATGGAAAGATGATCTTTTTGCAAATTGTATTTTTTGTATGCCTGGCTAAACGCTAAAACAGGTATCGATACAATCAGAAAAAGCAAGTTAAACTTCTCGAGGTACTGTATAGAAGATTTATTAGGCATTATTGGATCGGAATTAATGAGGCTGCAAATCCTCCCCTGCGAAGAAATTTCACATCTACAGAACTTGATTTATCAATAACCAAATACTGTATATCAAAATCTTTATCGTGTTTTCCGTCGGCTATTAAAGTGAGTTTGTATTTTGTTCCTTCAGGCAGGAAATCAAATTTTATTGTTTTTCTTTTTTCTCTTTGTTCTGCATTGATGGCTCCAACGTACCAATTATTTCCCTTGCGTCTTACCATGATTACATCTTTGCCCGGATAACCATCTACCAGTTTTGTATCATCCCATGCATTGGGCACATTCTTCAAAAATGTTTTTGCAGCATCAGGCAACGCATAATAACCTTCAGGCCTGTCTGCCATGTGTTGTATGCCCGACTCAAACAATACACTTAATGCCAGTTCGTGTCCGTATGAAGTAACATGCGGAAACTGCGAGTTGGTAAATGTTACCGGCGTATAATCCATCGATCCAACAACATTTCGTGTAAATGGAAGAATAGTATTGTGCTCTGGCGCAGGCATTGTAAAATCCGGTGTGTTATTATACCACTCAGCCCCACGCACTGCTTCGTACGTCATCAGGTTCGGATAAGTTCTTGCCCAACCTCTCGGTACAATACAACCGTGGAAATACACCATCATTTCAAACTGGGCAGCATCTTCTAAAATGTCGAGATAATATTTGATCATGTCCTGTTTCTCGCTTTCAAAAAAATCAACCTTCACTCCTGCAACTCCCAATTTTTTAAGCTTTGTGAATTCTTCTACACGGTTTTGATGTGTGAGCATACGGTCTTTGGGTGTGGACGAAACCCATGTATGGTTGCCTCCTGAATTGTACCACATTAATGGCTTCAACCCTTTTGAATGAATGTATTTAAGTGCGTCTTCGAGATTGCCACCATTGCTCATAGAATCCCATTCCCAATCGAGCAAAGTGTATGGCCAATTCATTTCTGCAGCAAGATCAGCAAAGCCACAAACTATTTTATAATCCTTTGTACCATGGTTACTCGACCAGTAATTCCACGAAGCAATTCCAGGTTTGATCCAACCTGTGTTTTTAATAACGGAAGGGGAAGAAACGTCATCGACCAAAGTAGATTCCACAACATCGGCAAGAGTTCCCATAATGATCACTCGCCATGGCGATTTCCATGGAAGCGTTATCGTAGGTGTTGATTCTCCTTGCCCTCTTCCATCTCCTGGATTTGGAAAAGCGAGTTTATATTTAGTGGAATCAGAAGTATTACTCAATTTAGTGCCACAATAATTTCTGTCTACATCAGCTTCGTGTAATAGGAACCAACATGCTTTGTCATTGGTATTAAAAAGCGCAGGATAACCCCACTCGCCTGCCTTATCGCCATTCATTGTAATGTAAAGACCCTCGTTTGCCGGATTCCATTTTTCCATCCAGCGCATGGTTTCTTTTGGAAAAGAGTAAGCGGTTAATTCATCTTTCACGACAAATGATCCCGCTTTTTCAGGAAACTCGTAACGAAAAGCAATGCCATCATTATAAGCTCTGATAATGATGTTCAATTGTGCTTTGGAAGGATTTTCAAAAGACACTACTACATAATTTGCAGAATTGGTGCAAACAGATTTTTTGCCGTGTAAAACCGTGTACTGTTCCTTTACTAAAATCAGCTTACTCGCTTTCAAGAATTTTAATTCTTTTGAAAAATCCTGGTCGCTGCGAGATAATCCTAAATCGATGCGAGGTATTGCTTCGGTAATTTTCCCATTGCTATTGTAAGATGCTTTGATGTACCATTTACCAACATCGGAGTTTTGATTGTTGAAAAGCGCAACACTAATTTTTTGGTTAGGTGATTGAATAGTCAACTTCTGCGAAGTAGCATAAAAAGCAAAGAAAAAAATACAAACTATTAAAACAACTAATGACTTCATGCTTTCTAGTTAATGTATGCCTACAGTTTAACGGAAAGTCTTTTACCTGTGTAGGTAATTTGCTTGTCCGGCTGAACAGCGAGGTTATCTCCTGCACCTTTATTTATTCCAACCAACACGACATTGAATTTTCTTTCATTGAGCATTCCTGGAAAAGAACCCTTTCTATCACTGATCATTAAGGTCTTTTTTGCATCATCCCACGAAAAAGTAATGTTTGAATAAATCCCCTTCTCGTAATTGTAGTTGTCATTCTCATCTTCGTACAATACAAACTTTCCATTTGCGCCGGGATAAATTCTTATCTCAAGTTCATTCCATTTCTTTTCCGTTGCATATTGAACAGAAGGCCCAACAGGAAGAACAGCACCTGCTTTTACATAAAGAGGAATGATATCGAGCGGAGTTTGTTTGCTTACTTTATTTCCACCAGACAATTTTTCGCCGGTCCAGAAATCAAACCAGTCAGTGCCGGCAGGCAAATAAGTTTCTTTTGATTTGATCGTACTAAAGTCTTCCACTTGTATTGCCTCTTTTCCAGTGCCATCAGGTTTCACATACATTGCATTGGTAATAGGATTCACTAAAAGCGATTTACCAAACATGTATTCATCATTTATATCCAAAGCATTTTTATCTTTCGGAAAATCCATGACTAAGGCCCGCATCATACTCGATTGATTAGTTGTTACATCCCATGATGTTGAATAGATATAAGGCAATAAGCGATAACGAATGTTGATGTATTTTTCAACGGCGTCATAAACTTTATCTCCCTTCTTACCGAATTGCCAAATTTCTCTTGGAGCACCTTCCCCATGAACACGCATCATTGGAGTAAATGTTCCAAATTCTAACCAACGGGCATGCAATTCACGATATTCCGGATCTTCTAATTTCCTGGGAAATTTTGAAAGAAAAAATCCACCGATATCAGCATTCCAGTAAGGGATACCGGTGAGTGAAAAATTCAAGCCTGCAGAAATTTGATTACGGAGCGCAGCCCATGATGCAGTCACGTCGCCAGACCAGGTATTAGCTCCATATCGTTGTTGTCCCGCAAATGCCGAACGTGTGAGAATAAATATTCTTTTGCTTGAATCAACTGCACGTTGATGGGAAGACACACCACCTACAGTCATTAAAGGAAATGCATTGCGAACTTTTCTGAATGAACCCAGATAAGTTTTGTTATCAAAATCAGATGGTTTAAAATCGAGATGGTCCGGCTCTGATGAATCCATCCACCATCCATCAATTCCAAGTGCTAACATCTCTTTTAAATGCTTCCAGTAAATATCACGAGCGGCAGGATTGTAAGGATCATACACCCGAACGCCCGAAGGATAATCACGATTTGGTGGCCATTTTTCAGAACCGGATTGTGGCCAGGTTGTGAAATTCATCAGCGCATTGATCTTCTCCAGTTCTTTGTATTGCTTTGTTTGAGGGCCGAATGAATTCCAGATTGAGATGATCATATGTGCATTCAGATTGTGCACATCGTTTACCATCTTTTGCGGATTGGGAAATTCAGGATTAAGAAACTCCATAGCATTCCATAAGTAATTGTTGCCCCAATATTGCCAGTCTTGTATGATGCCATCAAGAGAAACACCAAGCTTGCGATATTGTTTCACTACATTCACCAATTCGTCCTGCGATTTATAGCGTTCTTTACTTTGCCAGAAGCCATATGTCCACAGCGGAAACATGGGCGCCTGCCCCGTTAAATCACGCATGTTCGCAATCACACCATCAGCATTACCACCGTACATGAAATAATAATCAACACACTCTCCTACATCTGATTTGAATGAAGTGCCTTCTGAATTATCAGTGAATACTGTAGGAGAATAATTATCCCAAAAAACACCATAGCCTTTTACCGATTGAAAGAAAGGAACATAATCATCGAGGTTTCCCTGCACCATGTTCAACGTTATATTACGCTGGTTCATCTTCCCTTGTTGCTGCTGACCCAGACCATAAATGGGTTCATCTTTATCCAATACAAATGATTGCTGAACATTGAAAGTGGAGCTACCCGCATCGTTGAAGGGTGTAAACTTTAAACTGTTTTCTTTTTCTTTTAAAAGAGATTCACCTTTCGCTGTTGCATAAATTATATCACCTGTTTTAAGATCAACTGCAACATTCAAGGACGTTGTTTTTAAATTCACAACGTCGCCTTGTTGTTTAATACTGAAAGTTGTTTTTTGCGGCTTCTTAATAACAGAAAGGCTTTCTTTAGTGAAACTGTGATCCGCAGGAGATTTTAGAACTCTTACAATTGCAGGACTATAAAATTGAAGTTCAATCGCAGTGAAATTGATTGTTGTTTTAATTCCTAAATCAGTCTTTTGGTAAGATTGTGCCTTGCTGTTAAAACTCAATGCGAAAAACATCAGGAGAAAAAAACAATTTCTGTTCGTGCTGGCCATATCATTATCTCATTTGCGATTTAAAATAGTTGCTCATGAACAATAGCTGGTATTGAATGGCATTGTTCCAGTAATTCCAGTTGTGTGCACCAGGACGTGTGATATAATCGTGAGGAATGTTGCGATAAAGCAACTGTTCGTGGAGATTCTCATTCACTCTATAAAAGAAATCTTCTGTACCGCAATCAATCAATAATGCCAGTGAATTAGGCTGAAGCAAATTCAACATGTTGACCACTGTATTTTTTTCCCAGTTCTCGGGATGGTCGGAATATTTTCCTAGTCGCAATGCCATATCCCATTTAGTAGGGAAAGGCCTGATATCAACTCCACCACTCATACTACCGGCAGCACCAAAAACATCCTGGTGCCTGAAAGCAAGATACAATGCACCGTGGCCACCCATGCTTAAGCCTGTGATGGCTCTTCCCTTTTTGTTCTTAATTGTTTTGTACTTGCCGTCGATCCAACTTACCAGTTCCTTTGATAGATAAGTTTCATACTTATAATTGGAATCCACAGGACTGTCCCAATACCAACTATTATTACCATCAGGGCAAACAATTATGATCTGATATAAGTCCACTGCTTTTTCAAAACCTTTCGCTTGTGTTATCCAATCGGCGTAGTTACCGCTGTACCCATGCAGAAGGTAAACAACAGGCAATGCTTGCGCCGTTGCATAATCATCCGGTGTAATCACTAGTGCTTTTATTGTCTTTTTCATCGATGCGCTATAGGTGTTCACCGTATCGACAATTGCAGCATGTATTGTTTGAGCAAGGAAAAGGGAAAATAAAAAAAGCGAAAACCGTTTTATTACTGATCTCATATTTGTTTGTAAATGTTTAATATTCTCCGTTAGAGAATATTGACTTTTATCATTTTTAAATTTTTCGGATCGGAGCTGTTGCCATAGAAGACTTCATATTCGCCAGGAGTTATTTTCATCTGTAAAGCTTTCTCATCATAGAACTCAAAAGCTGAATAAGGCAGATCAATAACTGCATTCGCCGTCTTTCCTTTTGCAACATCAATTCGTTGAAAACCTCGCAGTGTTTTTGCTAGACCAGTTGAATCGTTCGTTTTGCGAATATACACCTGTACGATTTCTGTGCCGTCTTTTTTTCCTGTGTTAGCAACAGGAACAGTAATTGTTATTGCTTGTCCGTTTCCAATTTGCAGATTGCTGGCGCTTGCATTGCCAATCGAAAAAGTTGTATAACTTAATCCATATCCAAATGGGAAAAGAGGTGCACTGTTCAAATAACGATAAGTCCTTCCCTTCATAGTGTAATCTTCGAAGTCCGGTAGCTGGGTGGTGTCTTTATAAAAGGTAACAGGCAGTTTTGCAGCAGGATTGAAATCACCAAACAAGATATCTGCAACGGCTTGTCCGCCGCTTTCGCCACCGTACCACGCCTGCAATATCGCATCACAACTTTCTGTTTCCGGAACAAGACCAATGGCGGAACCGGAGCAGTTTACATAGATCACTTTCTTCCCTGCAGCTTTCAATGCTTTTAAACAATTGCGTTGAACTTGGGGTAACTGGATATCCGTTCTGTCTCCACCTTTGAAACCGGGATAATTCACAGGCATCTCTTCGCCTTCAAGCAAGGTGGAAAGTCCTCCAACGAAGACAACAACATCAATTCCTTTCAATCTATTTATGAGAGAGGAGAAATTAATATCCATTTCTTTTCCGAAATCAAATTCAAGATTTGCCTGCCAGTTGTTCAACTGTGCATACCTGATCTCAATTTTGTACTTCTTACCTTTTTCCACCTTGTAAGCAGCCCTCGAAGGAAGTGTACGCCAATTAAATGATCTTGCAATGGATTGACCGTTCACGAATAACTCAAAAGATCCTGTGGCCCCATACTTGAAAGCAATTTCTTCTGTTTCAGGTGCTGTAAATTCCGTTTCATATTTGCCAGAAAAACCAACCAGCTTAACTCCGGAAGCAAATTCATGATCACCCGCAACAGTTAATTTCAATGGATGTTCAATTTGAGTTGTAGTAACAATATCGCCTGACCTTTCACGATTATTCCAGTAGATTGCTTTGAATCCTTTCTTGCTGTCAATGGAAGTGTAGGAAAAATAACTTTGGGTCACTTTGTTCTCAACAAGATCACATGCTTTATCATACACAACGCTGTTTGCAGGAAGCTTCGATCTAATTCCGTTCAAAATTGTGATCGTTCTTATTGGTGTGCCATTATAATTTCCCCAGAGCATCGGACCATTATCCGCATTAGGACCAATAACTGCAATTTTCTTTGTGGATTTATTCAGAGGAAGCACATTGTTTTTATTTTGGAGAAGGGTCATTGTTTCACGTGACATGCTTAGTGCCAATTGTCTATGTTCATCATTATTGATAACTGACGCAGGAATTTTTGTCCACGGAACCAAAGCATCATCATCCATTTCCCCGAGACTAATGCGTCCTTCCAATACTCGCATCAGGCTTTGGTTGATCTTGTCTTCATTGATCAAACCTTTTTTGACGGCATCAGGCAGATGTTCAAACGCATAACCAGCCCAAACGCATTCCACATCGGTGCCGGCTAAAACTGCTTTTGAAGAAGCATGAGTAGCATCTGAAGAAACCTTATGATTAGTGAAGAAATCAGTTACAGCTCCGCAATCAGAAACCACTAAATATTTGAAGCCCCATTGATCTCGAAGTATGTGTTGAAGCAGACGGTTGTTACCGCAACACGGTTCGTCATCCAAACGCTGATATGCACACATCACTTCGCGAACATCAGCTTTTGTTACCAAGGCCTTGAATGCAGGCAAATAAGTTTCATACAAATCACGGGGATTAACATTATTCAAATTCAATTGATGACGACTCCATTCCGGTCCACTATGAACTGCAAAATGTTTGGCGCAGGCTAACAGCTTTCTGTATTTCGCATCTTCAGGTCCCTGCAATCCTTTTACAACCGATATTCCCATGCGTGATGTCAGGTAAGGATCTTCACCGTACGTTTCTTGACCTCTTCCCCATCGGGGATCTCTGAAGATGTTGATGTTGGGCGTCCATACTGAAAGACTGAGAAAGCGTTTATTCTCCTGCCCCCTGCTCATTGCCTGGTTGTACTTCGCTCTTGTTTCGTCAGAAACTGCATTGAAAATTTTATACACCAATGCATCGTCAAAAGAAGCCGCCATTCCAACAGGTTCAGGAAAAACTGTGACGCTGTCGTTGTTGGCAAAACCATGTAATGCCTCACTCCACCAGTTGAATTTTTTAATTCCAAGTCGGGGAATAGCAGGCGATTGATCCTGCATCAACAGTGCTTTTTCTTCTAAGGTTAATCTTGATATCAAATCCTTTGCTCTTTCCTCTGAAGAAAGATTTGGATTTTGATAAGGCAGTTGTTGTGCAAAGGAATAAGCAGATAAAAACAGTAGTGCGAAGAAATATTTGATTTTCATATTTTGAGAATTTCTGTAGCTTTTTTATTAAGCGGTTCTATTTATCAGCGATTATTGTTGTATCTCATTACCTAAATCATTTTCAACTATTGGAACTTTATCCAATCCACTTCGGTGCGATTATTATCTTTTGATACCACGAATAAATTTTGGACACCTGGCTTTAACTTTAAAGCAGGAGCTTTTATTATTTTCCAGTCAGTGCTCTTTGGGATTTTTATTTCTGCGATCACAGGGCCGTTGATATTGTCTGTGTGTATTTGTAAAGTCCCAGCCGTCTCTGAAATAGCTCTGGCGGAAATATTTTTCCATGACTTATTGCCAAAATCAACACAGTTAAATTGAACCCAGGAATTGGCACCATCAAATATTGTTTTCCATCCTTTGAATCTATCCAGCGTATCCAAAAAATCAATTGATATGCCTTCGTCACTTTTCCTGCTATACCTGTCAATCTGAATTTCTTTAGCCGGATCAGATAAGCCAACACCTCTTAAAGTTGGAATGACTTTTTTTATTGTACCATCATCATTAAAGAATAAACTATCAACTCTCACTGATCTCGCCTTGTCAAAATTTGGTGAATAGTCCCTGTCATGATAAAACAAGTACCATTGATTTTTAAATTGAATGACTGAGTGATGAACCGTCCAGCAACCAGTTGGTGATTCGTCCATAATAACGCCGGTCATTTTAAATGGTCCTAGAGGATTATCGCTTGTTGCATATTCCAATCTTTCAATTTTATTTTCAACGTGAGGGAAGGTGAGATAATAAATGCCCTTGCGCTCAAATAAGTAAGGCCCTTCTTTCAATCCTTTAGCTGGAAGATCTTTTAAGGTGACAACATCTGAAGCCAGTTCTGCCATATTTTTTTTCAGCTTCGCTGCATAAATATTTCCTGCAGACCAATACAAATATGCCTGGCCATCTTTATCAATAAAAATATTTGGATCAATGCCATGTACGCCTTTGATTGGAGTTGACTGCGGAGTGTAGGGCCCTCCGGGCTTGTCTGCAATGGCAACGCCAATGGCAAATCCTCTTCCGTAAGTTGCCGTATCGTTTGGTGATGTAGGGAAATAGAAATAATATTTTCCGTTTCTTTCAATGCAATCAGGTGCCCACATGCTATAGCTATTTGGTCTTACCCACGGCACTTTGTTTTGTTGAACAATTACACCATGGTCGGTCCAATCGCTAAGATTGGAAGACGAAAACACGTGATAATCTTCCATGCAAAACCATCCTGGTCTGCCCTTACCTTCTGTTGCAAGAATATCGTGGGAAGGAAAGAGGTATACTTTGTCCCCAAAAACTCTTGCAGAAGGATCGGCTGAATATTGTGTTCTGACAATTGGATTTTGTGCCAGCAAAAAGTTTGAAAGCAATAAGGCAGCAACCAATTGCAGTAATGAGTTTTTATCTTTCATACTAATAAATTTTTATTTTATAAACCACCAGCTAATTGCGCCGCGGCAGTAGCTAAAAAAATGTAATCGCCACAACCTCCAACAGTCACTTCATTCTCACCCCAGAAGAAAGGCCAGTCTTCTTTATTTTCCGGGAAATCCGGTTTCAGTACAAGTATGCCCGGAACAATACCGCCTGCTATAAAACGAAAGTCTGCTCTGTTGTTTCCGTATGTAATTTTTTTGGATACAGTACCTACTGACGAGACAAAAGAAATATTTGAATAGGGGTGACAGCCGAAAATATAATTCAAGCCTCTATAAACATATTCAGGCGTGATGACATCAGGGAAATATTTGTTCGCATAATAGTTGGTGGCTGCGAAGTTTACAACACCACCGCTGCCGCCCCATCCTCCCGTTGCAATAGGTACGCCGTAAGGGTTTTGTTTTGAATAATCATCACAAACAGCTTTTAGTTTAACAACATAATCATGGAGTTTGTTTTTGTATGCGTCATCCATATAAGGGACAGCCTGCAAAGCCTGCCTGATTCCGAAAGAAATATTCCTGTCAAGCATTTGCCAGATCGCATCGTTAAATTCAACAGCATACTTTTCATCTTTTGTAGTAATGTACAATTGAAGTGCTGCAGATGCTTTTCCATTTCTCCTGAACGCAACAGCAAGGCGGGAAGTATCTGATCTGTTTTCATCTTCATCCCACAACTGCTTTGCATAAAATAAACATTGCTGAGACAATGTATCGTTATAACCTTTCAATGCCCTGCTAGCTGCCGCTAAACTAGCTGAGGTAGCGTAATCAAGGAATGTATTTCTTTCTGTAAATGCCCATCGATCATCCATAGTGCCGGTTGATTTGCCATCAGTTTGATAAGGCTGCAATTCAGAATTATAAGGAAGATTGTCTGTTTCTGTTGAAGCATCGCCGAGGTGATGGTATTGATGAAGATTAGGAACAACGATTCCTCTTACCGGATGACCGATATTTTTTACCTGCGCCACCATGTTCAACGTGCCATGTTCAATTTGTTGTAAGATATCAGGCTTGCCATCGGGACGATGAATATCAACATAACGGCTTGCGTAGTCAACGAAGATTTCATCCCGATCGATTTTAAAATTCTCCCACGTATCCACAAGGCTTGAAACAGCATTACAATGAGAACCTGTTTGAATATCGAAGTCACCGGCATCAAACCAACCGCCTATATTTAAACCGGGAATACGTTCCAATGGTTTGTATTTTGTTTGGGTAGAAGGGCCCATACTGTAACCATCAAAAAACTGGATATTGGTTGGAGCCTGCAAGGCATCATCCAAAAAAGGAGCGCCGTGCCAAACACGATATGCTTCATTTACCTCCATGTGATCCATTTGCACGGGGAACCAAACATCAAGCGTTGGATGCCATGTATTATTGTACACGCCATTTGCAATAGAGAAGGTGTTTGTTTTTTCTGTTCCGTATTGAATAAAATAAAGCCCCGGATCCTTTACTTTACTGAAATCAAACTTTACATAATTGTAACGCAGGTAGCGTCCCCAGGTCTTCACATCAGCTTTTAATTTTTCTACTTGCTTTCCATCGGTAGTTAGCTGGTACAAACTTGCCGTTTTCAATGGCGTGTCGTTTTTGTCAAGCTCAATAACCGCAAGTTTTTCCTGGTTAAGATTATAGCCAACCTGCGAAAAACCAATTACGGGTTTGCGTGTCCAATTGGGAATAGCATTGGGTTCTACATACCACGTTAATACTTTACCTGTTTTGTTTGCAGGTAATAAACTGCGTATAATAAACCAACCATTCTGTCCAAGGTTGCGGCCATCGAACAGCATAAGTTGCGCATCGGCGCATTGAATCTTCACTGTTTTGGCTGGATCTTCAGGAGCAAACACAAATGTTTTGCCGGTTGTTAGAGGAGATGGCACGATAAATTCGCCTCTTCCTCTATCATCAAATGTTGTGAAGCCGCCAAACTGTTTTATTTTTTTGCTAAGGGGTTCTATGTTTGTTTTGCTTGAAGGATACAATGGAAAATAGCCAGGTTTTCCATCAGCGAGATAACTTTTCTCAAAATAAGCAGCAGGTAAAAATTCCATATTAAACCCGGCGCTACCTTCTAACTGTTTTGGAACCGGCTTGTCAAGAAAGACACTGATCTCAACACCGTCATTTTTTGCAGTAACTACAAGTCTCGATGAAAAATCAAATTCCTTATAAGTTAGAGTTGCTTCAATGGTGTTTTTAGCTTTATCAATTTTCCTGTTGGAAAGCATGGGAATAAGGTCCCACTGTTCAGGCGTATTTTGCAATCGCACGGCGCCGCCGGTGGATGTTCTTACACCGTGATGAATGATTTCGATACCCGCGGTTTTTTCGTCGAAGAACATGCCGTTGTACTGGCTACTGAAAACAAAAACATTCACGCCTCTTTTTTCGAAATAGCCTGAGTCGTTGACCTGCAGTTGTTGAGCAAAAGAATATGAAGACAACAACATGAGAGCAATAACAAAATGAATTGTTAGCGACGGTTTTATAAAAATGTTCTTCGACTGCATTGCACTTAGTTTTGTAGCGTTATATTTTTTGATTGAAAAAGACTTCAAATTTTTTGATGTTATTTTTTATTGGAAGAATATCCCAGCACCGAAAGCATTTGTAACCCATAACGTCTGCCTAATTCCCGATAACCCGCTGCAGTAAAATGCAGATTGTCGCCGCGTTGCTGACAACCAGCTGAAGAAATAACATATGCATTCGGAATTGTTTGGGGTAACGTTGCAATGATCTTATTCATGCTTGCACAAGCACCACCCTGGTCAGCATTCACAGTTTCACCGGCAAGGACGGGAACCGAATTTGGTTTCAGATTTAAATCATGCAGAAGATTATCATAAACCAATTTCACCTTTTGTGGCCATGTTGTGTCGCCTGTATTCGATTCTCCCTGGTGCAAAAGAATTCCTTTGATGAAGCCATCTTTCTGTGCCAGCTTTGCCATTTCTAAAAGGCGCTGATAAGGGTTTCCGTCGTATTCATTGATCATTCCAATCATCCACTGGGGAGCTGTTGAAACATAAGATTGATAATGATCTTTATCGAACAATTCAATCTTGCATCCGCCAACAGCGACATTGATCACACCAACTTTTATATCTTTCGGTAAAGTTTCAATTAATGTTCTTCCAAAATAATCCGCAGGTGTAAGTCCTGTGCGGCACCGGCATAATGGAGGAACGGCCGTATACCACTTTCCTTTTTCTCTTCCTGAATTTGCACAATTCACTGCTTCCATTACCTGGAAGCGGCTATCAATTATTGAGTCCTGCGCTTCTATTTTTGCATTGCCTTCCATATTTGACTGTCCGAAACACAGAAAAATATAGAACTTCTTGTCCTGAGAAAAACTGTTTGCACCTGAACAAAGCAGTACAATTAGTGCGAATAGTCGTAAGTACATTTTCATTTGATAATTGTTTACATGAGTTGAATGTTGCGCAATTAGTTTAGTTCTATAATGTCTTTCCCTTTTGAAGTACCATTTTCGTTAAATGCATCGATGGTGAAATAATATTTCTGTGTTGCATTCAAACTTCTTATTGTTAATGAATCTGCACCAAGTACCTGGTAAGTATGATACATTTTGTCTTTTGCCGCTCCATACCGAATGTTATACCCAACTGCTTCAGGAAGTTTATTCCAACTTAGCTGCACTACTGCACGATCGTCCGGTGAACGAACAGCATTGAATTTCTGAACAACAGCCGGAGCTTTCCCTCCGCCATTACCAAAAATGCGCAGGCCCGCCAATGCAAATGTTCCACTG
>DATMIF010000015.1:0-108873 GCA_035554655.1 Flavisolibacter sp. | reverse complement strand
CCTGCTTCAGCCAGTTCCTGCAGGTCTCTTCTTATAGTGTCATCAGAAACATTGATATGCTGACTAAGGTCTGCAGACAATACCTTATTGTGCAGATTTACCTGGTGAAGGATATAAGCCTGTCTTTCTCTTTTAAGCATGGGTGGCGCAATCGTGCCCAAAAATAAAGGAAAAACATGCATGAATCCGCAAAACCTTTAAAAATTTCAGCAATAAAACGAATAAAACCGCAAAAAATATTTACTGGATATATTTATTTGAATGTAAATCTTGCACTTAACCCTAATGTTTGAGGCTCGAAACTAAACTCTTTCGTGAAGGTTAATTCGGGTTTCCAGTCAATCGAAAAATTGAGTGGTATCATCTGCACTTTATAATCCAATCCAATAACACCTTGCAGTCCAGCTCTTCTTGAACCACTGAATGCTCCATAAAAACCACCACCATAAAAATATTTGAAGTTATTTGTTGCAAGTGGTTTGTGTTGCTCAACAAGTATACCCAAAGCAAATGGATCGTTGAAAGTAATCAAGCCTTCAACTGCAGTTTTTTCAGTAAAAAAATATTTGAGGCTGACAGAGTTGTTAACCAGCGCCGCTTTACTGCTGAAACGGATACCAATAGCCGCTTTGTAATCCTGTGCGTTTGCGGAACCGGCAAATAAAAAAGAAACCAGTACGCTAAAGATGATTGACGTCTTTTTCATCAGTAAATTTTTTGTTTTAAATGAACCATGAAACTACACTCGACATAATTTCCGTGTCGAATTTATGAAGGAAATCATGCTAAGTTTCATAAGTTGTTTATTTGCATAAAACGGCTGGATCAAAACTAAAGTGTGAAGGTTTTGAAAAATTAGAAAGTAAAACTGAAATTATGGTGATACTAATTGTTGCAACATTTGTTATAGGCTACATCGCCATTGCCTTGGAGCATTCAATAAGAGTCAACAAAGCAGCAACAGCATTGATAACAGGCGTGGTGTGCTGGACCTTTTATATCCTGTTTACAGCTAACAAAGAATTTGTTACTGATAATCTTCTTCATCATCTCGGCGACCTTTCGCAAATACTTTTCTTTTTACTTGGTGCAATGACCATTGTTGAACTAATAGATGCGCATGATGGTTTTGAGATCATCACCAAAAGAATTACAACAAAGAATAAGAAAAAACTTCTCTGGATTATTGGGATACTTTCTTTTATTCTGTCCGCAGTGCTTGACAACCTTACTACCGCCATTGTAATGATTTCATTAATCCGGAAACTTATCGATGATAAAAAAGACCGGATGATGTTTGCAGGGGCAATAATTATTTGTGCAAACGCAGGGGGCGCATGGTCGCCCATAGGAGATGTAACAACAACCATGCTTTGGATTGGAGGACAGATAACTGCAACCAATATTATTGTGAAACTAATTGTACCAAGTCTGGTATGTATGATAGCACCTTTGTTTGTGATGCAGTTTTTTTTAAGAGGAGAAGTGCAGGCACCTTTAGGACAATTTGATGAAACTGAAACTCCAAATCAGTTACACCGCAACATCGTGTTTTTTGCGGGCATTGGCATCTTATTGATGGTACCTGTCTTTAAAACGCTTACTCATCTGCCTCCTTTCATGGGAATACTTTTGGGGCTCGGAATTCTTTGGATCATCGTTGAAGTTCTGCATAGCGATAAAGACGAACAAGACAGGAAATATTACACAGTTGCTTATGCATTAAGAAAAATTGATTCGCCAAGTATCCTTTTTTTCCTTGGAATATTACTTGCCATTGCTGCATTGGAATCAACGGGACAATTGCATCATCTTGCACAAGGCATGGATGAAAAAATTGGCAATCAAAATTTAATTGTGTTGTCAATTGGATTGCTTTCATCCATTGTCGACAACGTTCCCTTAGTAGCGGCATCAATGGGTATGTACTCACTACAACAATATCCAACCGATCATTACTTCTGGGAATTTTTAGCTTATGCTACGGGAACAGGAGGAAGTGTTTTGATCATTGGCTCGGCTGCAGGCGTTGCCGTGATGGGAATCGAAAAAATTGACTTCCTCTGGTATCTCAAAAGAATAAGCTGGCTAGCATTGATCGGGTATCTTGCAGGAGCAGTTACATATATCTTGCAAGCGTCCATCTTATAGGTAAGATGATTAACCTAAATATAATGGCATAATGCTAAATGCACACTTGCATATTACGCCGTTCATTTCTCATATCTCACATATGCTTTTCCCGGGGATATCCCGGTCATGTTCCGGCAACAACCCGGCTTTGATAGTTTGTATTTTGATCGTTGTAAAGGCACAACTCCTACTGGAACATATCATACTTTGTCTTGGGCCTTCGGTTGATAAGCCACTTAAAATTAGGCAGTCGCATCTCGCCAGGTTTCTTTTGAGTGATAGGATAGAGCGTTCCTTTTAAGTCGCTTCTGAAAACAACTTTAAACAATTCGCCTTTATCAAAATAAATATCAATGGCATCGCTTTTTGTTTGGTTCGTCCCAGTGTAAGCACTGTCTTCATCCTGTATAAAATAGATAGATTCAGCCAACCCTTTCGAACGTACCGAATCCAACGTTCCGTTTTTGAAATAGCCATCCATTCTTGTTGACTTGATCTGGTTGTATACACCTGCTTCCACCTCGTTAACCATTAAACTGTTTTCAAACGCCTGTATGCGACTCGCTTTTTTATTTTTGGTATAGAGATAAATCGTGTCGCCTGTTATCTGGCTTTTTTTACTCCATGCAATGGGATCGTAATACAACCGGAAAGTAGAATCAACAAAAGAGTAAAATAAACTGTCACTCACGGATTGTACCGAGTCCGAGAAAATGCGAACGTTCCTGTATGCTTCAAAATATCGGTTGGTGCTGTCTTTGTTTGCAATCTCTCTATTAAAGTTGGCTTTATAGGCAGTGTCCTTATTGGCAACGACTTTAGCGGTGATTTTATGAGTGGTGTCTTTAATTGTACTTAGTTTATTGGCACTGTCTTTATTAAGAGTCAACTTTTGAGTGGTGTCTTTTCTAATACTGATTTTGTCAGTACTGTCTTTGTAAGTGGTATCCTTAATAGCATTGATTTTATAGCTACTGTCCCTTAACATGCTGTCTCTGTAAATGGGGTCATTGCCGGCGCTGACTTTGTAAGTACTATCCTTGTGAGTAGTGTCTTTATTAACAACCCTACGAGTATTAAGATTACGAGTAGTGTCTGGCTTGTAAAAGCGAAAAGTTTTCAATTTGGCGGTGTCGTTGTGGTATAAATCTGTAAGTCTTGCTGTGAATAACGTATCGGCGGTAACATAAATAGAATCATTCTCCTGCTTAATGATCATCAACGGTTTTTTTGTAGCAAGAGAAGCATCTGTTTTTTTATTATGGAAAATTCTTCCCGCGATGATGGTCTGTCCTTTTGCTGTATCTCTTAAAACAGCATTGCCTTCCATTTGAACAATCTGGGTGCTGTCATCGCTGGCCATCTGGTCGGCAACAATGGTTGTAGAGCCATCCAGGATAGTAGTGCGTGAATAGAATTCGGCATGCTTATGTGCAAGATCATAATATCCTTCTTTTGTCTTGATGATTCTTCCACTGCTATCTCTCATGTAAGTGTCAGAAATAAATCGTGCAACTTGTGTTTCGGTGTTGTAAAGAAGTGAATCTGTTTTTAAATAATACTCGGGATCTTTCAGTTCAACATTCGTCTTGAAATAAATATCACGCAAGTCGCTGTAATAAACACCTTCCCTGCTGGTAAGCACAGATTTTTTATTGACAACCCTTCCGCCGTTTGTGTAGGTGCCTATTTTGGTATTAAGATCGTAAGTCAGATCAGTTGTGGTAAGTGTAGCATGACCATCACTCATTCTGACATGGCCATTAAAATAAGCAATCTTTGTGTTGGTGAGATAGCGCAGGTAATCTGAATAAATATTGGTGGTGTCGTGATCATTAATATGAACATTACCAAAAGCTTCGAATATGTGTGAGGTGCTATTGACTACACAACTGTCGCAATAAAAAAGTGCTGTGCCTTGTCTTAATTGAACTTTTCCAGATAAAATTTTTAATTCAGTTACGGGGTCAATTCTTTTGAAATAAAAATTGGTGGCATTTAAAATGTATACCGGCTCCCTGTTTGACGAATCAGCAATACTTTGCTGTGCGTGTGCACTTGATGATAGGATAATAAAAAATAACAGGTAAAAAGCAGGTACTTTTTTCATTGCTTACTTAGGAACAGTATCCTTTATTGCAGGTGAAGTTAAAGGCTCACCTTTGCTCTTACCTCCAAATACGGAAATATTAACGTAGCGTTTAGGGTGCGTTCGCAGATCATCAAGTGTGATCTCTGCACTTAATGCTGCGCTGTTCAAACGGTCTGTCATGTTATTGAGTTTATCATACAACTCACGATCATTCATTAACAGTCCTAACGATCCGTTTTTAGAATTAAAACCTGCAATAGTGTTTTTTAATTCGCCAATAGCAGACTGCAATGCGGCAACAGTGCCTTCAATATTTGCATTAGCCAGTTTTGATGTAGTTACTTCCACATTGCGGATTGAACTGCTGATGGCATCATTATTCTTGGCCAAATTTCCTGTCACTGCATTGATATTCCCAAGAGATTGTGCGAGCATTCCGCTTTGTGCATTCAATAACTGTTGAAGGTGAGCAGAAGAAGCAGCAAGATTTGCAATAACATCTTGCAGGTTGTGTTTTGTGTTAGGATCAAAAATTGTGTTGATGCTGCCAAGAATTATTTTTAAAGAATCCAGTGTTTGATTTACACGAGCAAGTGTTGGTGCTACCTGTGTCTGAATACTTCCTAAAAGGCCTTTATCCAACCGTGTTGTAATGGTATCGCCACTTTGTAGATAAGTATGTTGATCGCCTTTTTCAATATTTACAAAAGAGGAGTTCAGCAAACCTGCATCAATAAATGCGATGGAGTTCTTAGGAATTTTTATATCGCGGGTGAGATGAATTTCAACAACAATATTATTCACTTCATCATCTGCCTGTTTAATGTTGTAAACAGAACCTACAGGAAGGCCGTTGATTTTTACCTGATTTGATTTATCGAGGCTGCCAACATTGGAAAATATTGCATACACAACAGGTGGGTTTGAAAAAACGTTTTGCCCCTTTAAAAAATTAAAGCCTAATACCAGCACAACTATTGCTGCTATTGCCAAAATACCGACCTTGGTTTCATTACTTAATTTCATGGTTCCTTTTTTCTTGATCCGCGGCTAAAAATAAGCAATAAATTCCCAACAGGTAAGGTATATAATCAACCAGCCTGCGAGTTTAATTCGCAGGCTGGTTGCCGGCCGAAACCTTCTCGCTTCTTAATAAATTAATGGTGCAACTATTATTTAGCTCTTCTTTTTTCGTTTTGCTCAACAGCTTCAAGGAAGCCATAGATATTTTTGTTAGCCTGCATTTTAACAGGTGGCTGTGAATTGGTTTGCTTTTCAGACGGAAGCTGTTTCTTTTCCAGCCAGGATTTATATTCCTTCACTGCATCGGTAATGCATGTTGCAATTTCATCCTGTCCCTTTGCGCTGTTAAGATAGTCTTCTTCCTGGGGGTTGGTAATAAATCCCGTTTCTACCAGGACGCTTGGCATAGCCGTGGCCTGCAATACCCAAATACCCACCTGTCTTTGTTTGGGACCGCCACTTACACGGCCCGCTTTCGAAAATTGTTCCTCTACCATATTTGCCAGGGTGCTGCTGCGCCTCTGGAACTGCAAGGTTTTAGCTAATGAAAGCGCAATAAATTCAGGAGAGTTTACGTCCACCTCTCCATATTTCTCTTTGTAATTATCTTCAGCAAGCATTGGTGCGTTTTCACGAACTGCTACTTCTTTTGCTTCTCCTTTATGTGCACCCCAAATGTAGGTTTGGGTTCCTCTTTCCCCAGTGTTAGGAACGGAATAATACCTGTATTTAGCAACCTTTCTTGTATGTTTAATTTTTTTCTTTCCTTTTTTAGTATAGTAAACTTCGTTTTTGTATCCAAGGAATTCCTTCTTTTGAATCTCTGGCATTGCATTTACATGAATGGAGATAAATAAATCACCTTTGTTTGAATTGGCAATGTCTGCTCTTTCATGGAGGTCAACAATATATTTATCAGGTCTTGTCTCGATAATTTTTACATCGGGAAATTCCTGCTTCATTTGCACCACCAGTTTCTTTGATACAGCCAGGCAAATGTCATCTTCATAAGAATAAGTTCCTTTGGCTCCATTATGACCACCATTGGCCATGATGCCATGACCCGCATCAATAATAATAGTGCGTAAGACCTGTTCTTTTTGGTTTGGTGTTGTAAAGGAAGAGAGAATCGATACTACTAATGCCGAGGTTGGGATAAAAAATAGTAGTAGCAAAGTTTTTTTTAGCATATCAGATTTGTTTGACGGTTCAGTAATTCTTTCACAAATAATTAAATCTGCAAACGTTTACTTTTGTTACGGGCTTATGACAAAACTGTACAAATTTAGTTTAAAAAAAATCTGTTACTCCTTTGTTGCAATAGCTTTTAGCATTGCAATAACGAGAAACAGTGAAGCCCGTGATATATCAACAAGCGAAATTTACAGCACTTTAACAACCGACACAATACCCAAACAAAAAAAAGATTCTCTTGTTGTACTTACACGACCGGATTCTGTCCTCCGGAATGATACGATTCCTATTAACGATTCGACCATACGATTACAAAACGATTCTTTAGTTCAATCAGTCGATACCTTCCACCTTAAACTTTCAAAAGATACTTTGGATGCACCTGTTGATTATGAAGCTTCGGACAGTGGTGTGTTATTGGTAAAAGAGAAAAAGTTTTTGCTCTATGGCAAAACCAAAACAACTTACAAGGACATTAACTTAACTGCTCCAAAAGTTATACTTGATCAGCAAACCAATATTCTTACTGCATACGGTGCATGGGACAGTACCGGTGCTCCCATTGCAAGAGCCCAGTTTCAGCAGGGCAGCGAAGGTTTTCAAAGTGATACCATCAGGTATAACTTTAAAACAAAGCGGGGACTTACCATGGGCACCTTCACCAAGCAAAGCGAGATGTTTGTGAATGCTCCGTACATAAAAAAGGTAAACGACAGCATTGCTTTTGCCAAACACGTAACAATGACCACCTGCGATCTTGATGATCCGCATTTTGGCTTTGTTGCAAAGAGGGCTGAGTTTGTTACCGGTAAGGTTGCAGTTACAGGACCTATCCATCCGGAGTTTGAAGGTATTCCTGTTCCCATTTATTTGCCATTCGGAATTTTTCCATTGAAATCGGGAAGACATTCAGGTTTTCTTGCGCCTCAATTTGCAGCAACGGAACAATTTGGTTTAGGCTTGGAAGGTCTTGGATATTATCATGTGCTGAACGATTACGTGGACGTTAAGCTTCTCACCAATATTTATTCATACGGCGGCTGGAGTGCCATGATCATTCCAACATACAGAAAATTGTATCATTACAACGGTTCTCTTAATTTGAGCATTCAGCATACAAAGATTGCTTTCAAAGGCGATCCTGATTATTCACTCACCAAGAGTTTCAATATTTCGTGGAGTCATAGCGTGGACCCGAAGGCAGCAAGGGGAACAAATTTCTCTGCAAACGTTAATGCCGGTTCTACAAGATATAATCAATACGTAGTTAATAATCCGTTTCGCAATTTTAATAACCAGTTGAGTTCTTCCATTGCTTATTCAAAAACATGGAAAGGCAAACCTTACAATCTTACATTAAGCGCAAATCATAACCAGAATAACAATACGCATCTCATCAACTTAATTTTACCTGATGGAAGTTTTACGGTAAGCACTTTGTATCCGTTTGAGAATAAAAACCGAAGCGGCGCAGCTAAATGGTATGAAAAGATTGGTATTGGTTATTCCACAGTTGCAAGAAACCAGGTATCGTTTTATGACGCTGATTCAATAGATGCAACAGTTAATGGGGCACTTAGAAAAGTAGCAGTTAATAAATCGTTAGGTCATCTTGTAGATACCATGCAATGGGGCGCTCAACATCGTTTCCCTATTTCAATGTCGCTGCCACCGTTAGGACCATTGATCGTTTCTCCTTTCGTGTCTTATGAAGAAACATGGCTTACACACCGTATGCGCCGCGAATGGAATGGTGCTAAAAATAAAATTGATACGCTCTCGAATACAAGAGGACTTTTTATCGACAGGCAGATGAGTTATGGGATTGGTTTCAACACAGCTCTTTATGGTACATTTCTTTTTAATAAGGGGAAGACAAAGATTCGTCATGTAATGCGCCCAACCTTCAACATGAATTACAAGCCTAATCTTTCAAGGAAGTTTTATGATGTAATACCAACCGATTCTTTAAGTGCTGTACAGGGCCGCAAACAGCCTTTACCACAGGTTGCGGGCAACAATAATTTATTCAGTGGTTATGGTTATGGAAGATTTGGAGGCATGACCTTCGGCGTCGATAATAATCTTGAAATGAAGAGACGTGGTAAAAAAGATACTGCAGATAAAAAAATAAGGTTGATCGAGGGTTTTGGTTTTACCAGCGGCTATAATTTTTTACAGGACTCAATGAAATTGAGTCCGTTTAACCTGTACTTCCGTACAACACTTTTTGAAAAACTGAGTATTTCTGCACAAGGGTTGTACAGTCCATATGCACAGGATAGTAACGGAGTAGATAGAAGGCAGTATGTATGGCAGGGCGATCGTTTTCGTTTGGGAAGATTGAGAAGTGGGAGTGTATCCATGTCAACAAGTTTTCAAAGCAAGCCAAGAGATCCCAAAAAAGCAAACGCGGAAACACCAACCAATGGTACAAGAATTACAGATCCCTCAGTGTTGGGAGATGAACAACGCATGCAGCAATATGTAAACCACAATCCTGCAGAGTTTGTAGATTTCAATATTCCATGGTCGTTGAGTATTTCGTATTCCTTGTTTTTCAGTCGCAGTATTCAGCAAGGGATAAGAAAGACAAATGTTACTTCAAACCTATCGTTCAATAATACATTCAGCCTTACGCCAAAATGGATGTTTACAACCAGTGGCTACTATGATCTCGGTACAATGAAGTTGAACATGTTCACCATGTCCGTTTCACGCGACATGCACTGCTGGCAGCTTTCAGTAAACGTTACTCCAATTGGTCTTAGTAAATACTTCAACATTACAATTAGTCCAAAATCAGGAATACTGCAGGATTTGAGGGTGAACCGTACGAGGTATTTCTATAACTACTAATCGCGAGGAAATTATTTTGTAGCTGTACTTGCTTTGCTTCTATTTCAACTTTCCGCTGTCTACCAGGTAAGTCTTCATCATTTCAAAGACTTCTTCTTTTAATTGGTGGGAAGTTTTGTTTTCAACAGGAACCGCGGGTAAAAAATGCATTTCCACTTTATGTGGCCAGAAGAAAAAAGGTTTGCGTGGTAAAACCTTAGAAGTGTAAAAAATTAAAGAGGGGATAACCTGTTTATTTGTTTCTACTGCAAGCTTGAAAGCACCATCATGAAACCGTTGTAATGGTTGGGAAGTTTTGTTTCTTGTTCCCTCGGGATAAATGCACATATGCATTCCCATTTCTAAAACAGCTTTCATTTTTGTAAAACTTTTTCTCCGGCTTTCTTCACTCTTCCTGTCGACAAGCACACTACCGCTTTTATAGATGATGCCAAAAATGGGAATCTTTGCCATCTCTGCTTTTGCTATGGTTTTATTTGGTGGCGGTATAGCTATACTTGAAAGCGGAACATCCATAAATGAATTGTGATTGCAGACCACAACATAGTTTTCTCCTTTTTTGAAATGCTCTCTTCCTTTTATTATTCTTCGAACGCCGCTGAATACAAAAAAGAACTTCATCCAAACACCAAATATTTTAAAAACATAAATCGTTCTTTTGGGTTCCGGCCACTTGCCCATGATCCAGATAGGAATAGCAATGATGATGAGTGAACCGATAAATACAATAGCTGCCCACAAGGCAAAAAATCTTCCCAGTATCTCCTTAATAATTTTCATTTTCTGCTTCAATCTCTTTGAATATTGTTTGCTTCAACTCCGGCCATTCGTGTTTTAAAACAGCGTAATAAACCGAATCTCTCCTGCGATTGTTCCACATCGTCATGTGGCTGCGTAATATACCTTCTTCTTTGCCTCCAATTTTTTCCAAGCCCTTTCTTGCTCTTGTATTCAAAACGTCGGTCTTAAATTCCACCCTTTCAAAGTTCAGTTTGTCAAATGCATATTTCATCATGCAATATTTTGCATGG
The DNA here is from genome assembly GCA_035554655.1 of Flavisolibacter sp. Classification (GTDB taxonomy): domain Bacteria; phylum Bacteroidota; class Bacteroidia; order Chitinophagales; family Chitinophagaceae; genus Flavisolibacter. The sequence goes on along the minus strand of DATMIF010000015.1, from coordinate 98,541 downwards.
CGGTTTACCTCTTTGCCCCTGAAATCTTCTCCCAGCCATGACCATCCAATTTCCAGACGAAGATCATGCATCGAAATGTTTCCAATGCTCATGCTACCTGCAATTTTATTCGTCGATCTTTCTATGATCGTAAATGCCCTTCTTGTATTGGCCGAACGATCAGCGTAGGCAAAATCCATCCATTTTCTTAAATGATCTTTGTCTGCTAGATTGAGTGTGAAATATTTCCAGGCATCGGCGTCCTGGGCTAATGCCAGAAAAGTATCAAAATCATCTTCTTCAATCGGACGAAGCAAGACTTTGTTAGTGTGTAATGTAAGATCAGTTGGAATCATTTCACAAAATTTATAAAGCCCAATCAATCGGATCAATTCCATTCTTCATCAAGTAGGAATTTGTTTTCGAAAAATGTTTGCATCCAAAAAAGCCATTGTTAGCAGATAATGGCGAAGGGTGTGCTGCCTTAAGTATGTGATGTTTTTTTGTATCAACAAGTTCTCTTTTTTCCTGCGCAAACTTGCCCCATAACAAGAATACAACACTTTCTTTTAACTCCGAGATCTTACTGATAACAGCATCTGTAAAAATATGCCAGCCGATCTTTGAATGGCTCATCGGTTCGTGTGCACGAACGGTTAATGAAGCGTTCAGTAACATCACACCCCGGTCTGCCCACGGCGTTAAATCACCACTTTTAGGAATGGTGGCACCAACATCATCGTTCAGCTCTTTAAAAATATTTACAAGCGATGGCGGCGGCGGAACTCCTTTCGGTACAGAAAAACTCAGTCCCATTGCTTGCCCCGGCCCGTGATACGGGTCCTGTCCGAGTATCACCACTTTTACACTATCAAACGGCGTATGTTTAAAAGCATTAAAGATTAAAGGGCCCGGAGGATAAATGGTCTTCCCCTGTTCCTTTTCTATTTTTATATGTTCTGTGATCTGTTTGAAATAAGGTTTCTTAAACTCATCTTCTAAAACTTCCTTCCACGACGCTTCAATTTTTACATTCATCTTTTCATGTTTAAAGAATGAAGTTAAAGAAGAAGTGGGAGAGCAGAAGTCGGAAGTAGGAGTAACAAGTACGAAAACTGCAAACCCAAAACTCCTTCTGGCAACGTTTCCGTAAAAGGTCAGTACCCGCTTCAAGGTTTGCCTTTACTTTTGCACCGAAATTTGACTAAATATGAAACAAGTATATGCTGTCCATCCAGACGATTATAAGAGCTACAATACAGAGGGCATTCGTAAGAATTTTCTTTTGGAGTCTTTGTTTGAAGCGGGTAAGATCAACTTTGTTTATACACACTACGATCGGATGATTGTAGGTGGAGCAATGCCCACAAACAGTGAGATCGAACTTCTAAATTTCCCGATTCTTAAAGCAGATTATTTCTTAGAAAGAAGAGAGTTGGGTATTATTAATGTTGGTGGAGATGGAACAGTTAATGTTGACGGAGAAAAATTCACACTATCAAAACTAGATTGCCTTTATGTTGGAAAAGGAGTGCAAAAGGTAAGTTTTGCTTCTTTAAATGCTTCTCAACCTGCAGTGCTATATATCTTATCCGCACCTGCACATGCAAAGTATCCAACAACTTTATTGCAAAAGAAAGATTCAGAATCTAATTCACTTGGCTCACTGGAAACAAGTAATCAACGAACTATTTACAGGTATATTCATAAAAACGGCATTCAAAGCTGCCAGCTTGTAATGGGCTTAACCATTCTTGATAAAGGAAGTGTTTGGAACACCATTCCACCACATACGCATGATAGGAGAATGGAGGCCTATTTTTATTTTGATGTTCCCGAAAACCAAGTGGTTTTCCATTACATGGGATTACCTCAGGAAACTAGGCACATCGTTATGAAAAATTACCAGGCTGTTGTTTCTCCGCCATGGAGTATTCATGCAGGTGGTGGCACAAGCAACTATGGATTTATCTGGGGAATGGCAGGTGAAAACCTGGAATATTCTGACATGGATGGAATCCAACTAAACGATTTGAAGTAATGGACCAATTTTCATTGAAACGAAAAGCATTTATTGTAACCGGCGGAACAGGAATTCTTGGAAGTGCATTTGTTGATGCCATTGTTGAAGCAGGCGGCGCCGTTGGTATTTTAGGACGTAATCAAAAAATTGCCAGCGAAAGAGCAGAAGCCATAAATAAAAATGGCGGGAATGCTTTACCACTTGTTGCAGATGTGACCAATGAGGAACAATTGATGGCAGCAAAGGAAAAAGCACTTGCACATTTTGGTAAGATAGATGGATTGGTGAATGGTGCGGGTGGTAATATGCCTGAGGGTGCATTGCTTCCACACCAGGATATTTTTTCGATGAACCTGCAAGGCATGAAAAAAGTGATGGACCTTAATTTGTGGGGAACAGTTTTTCCAACACAAATTTTTGGTGAAGCCATTGCTAATGGCGGCGGAGGAAGCATTGTCAATATTTCTTCCATGAATTCGAAACGAGCCATAACACGAGTGCTCGGTTATAACATGGGTAAAGCAGCGGTTGACCTTTTTACGCAATGGTATGCCGTTGAATTAGCAAACCGCTACGGCGATAAAGTTCGCATGAATGCAGTTGCTCCCGGATTTTTTCTTACGGAACAAAACAGGAGTCTGCTTACGACAGAAGATGGTGGTTATACTGAAAGGGGAGAGTTGGTAATTCGCCAAACGCCTTTTAAACGTTTTGGTAGTCCTGATGAATTAAAAGGTGCTTTGGTGTGGTTGCTAAGTGATGCTTCTAAGTTTGTGACCGGTGCTATGATTTGTGTGGATGGTGGATTTTCTATTTTTGGAGGCGTATAGTTTTTACACTATTTAACCATACCTCTCCAATAAATTCTACAATATGTTTCAGCTTAACGGAAAGAAGGCTGTCGTTACCGGTAGCGGAAGCGGCATTGGTAAGGCAGTAGCGATATTATTTGCTAAGCAAGGTGCCGAAGTTCATTTAATAGATCTTAACGAAGAAGGCATCAATACAACTGCTGCAGAAATAAAAAAAGAAAATGGAAAGGCAGTTGCACACGTTTGTGATGTTACATCGCAGCAACAGGTGAAGAATATTTTCAACAGCATTGGAAGAATAGATGTACTCGTGAACAGCGCAGGCGTTTCTCATATAGGAAATGTTGAGACAACCACAGAGGAAGATTTCGATAGATTGTACCGGGTGAATGTAAAAGGGGTTTATAATTGCTTGCAGGCAGCTGTTACATTGATGAAGCAAAATCAATCGGGAGTAATTTTGAACCTGGCTTCTATTGCGAGCACTGTTGGTATAACTGATCGTTTTGCTTACTCCATGACCAAAGGTGCCGTGTTAGCCATGACGCTTTCTGTTGCCCGTGATTATTTAAAACAAGGCATTCGTTGCAATTGCATTTCACCTGCAAGAGTGCATACCCCATTTGTTGATGGATTTCTAAAAAAGAATTATCCCGGCAAAGAGGAAGAGATGTTTGAGAAATTATCAAAATCGCAACCAATAGGAAGAATGGCAAAACCTGCAGAAATTGCCAATCTGGTTTTGTATTTATGTTCCGATGAAGCTTCTTTCATTACAGGTTGTGATTATCCTATTGATGGAGGATTTATCAAACTAAATAACTAGCTGTATGAAAAGTTCATTGCTTGCACTTGTTCTTGCTTTTGTTTTTGCAAATGCATTTAGCCAGGAATATGTTCAACCCGTTCCTAATTATACGCCAACTGCCCAAAACATCGAAGAAAGAAACCAGTTTCAGAACATGAAATTTGGTTTGTTCATTCACTGGGGCATTTATAGTGTGTTGGGTGATGGGGAATGGGTGATGCACAATAAAAATATTCCCTACAAAAATTACAAACGTCTTGCTGATTTCTTTAATCCGCAGGAATTTAATGCAAGGGAATGGGTGCAATTAGCGAAGGCCGCAGGCATGAAATACATCACCATCACTTCGCGACACCATGATGGATTTAGTATGTTTAACACCGCTGCAACGCCTTACAATATTGTGCAGGCAACGCCATATCATAAAGACCCTTTGATGGAACTGGCGAAAGAATGTGAGAAAGAAGGCATCGAACTTCATTTTTATTATTCACTGCTCGATTGGGGACGACCTGATTATGGCTTTGGGAAGCCAATAATAAATCATGTACCGGCAAATACGGATTGGAACAGTTATATCAACTTCATGAAAACCCAACTTACGGAGTTGATAACAAAATATCCGAACGTAACAGGCATTTGGTTTGATGGTCATTGGGAGCGTACAGATGTTAACTGGCATTACGATGAGATTTATTCTTTGATTCATCAACTCAATCCTAAAATTTTAATTGGTAACAATCATCACCTTGCTCCAATGATGGGCGAGGATTTCCAAATGTTCGAAAAAGATTTGCCAGGAGAAAATACAACAGGCTTCAGCGGTGGATCAAAGATTGGAGAGCTGCCATTGGAAACCTGTGAGACGATCAATAATAGCTGGGGATTCAACATCAACGACAATCATTACAAAAGTGTAAAACAAATTGTGCACTACCTTGTGAATGCTGCTGGTCGTAATGCAAACTTTTTATTGAATGTTGGACCTATGCCCAACGGAAAAATTCAGCCTGAGTTTGTTGATACGCTTAATAAAGTTGGAGATTGGATGAAGAAAAATGGTGAAACCATTTATGACACTCGTGGTAATGTAATTGCGCCGCAACCTTGGGGTATAGTTACACAAAAAGGAAATGTTTTGTATGCCCATATTTTGAACGGAGTGAAAGGAGATTATGTTTTTATTCCCGGCCTGAAACAAAAGATTTCAAAAGTCGATTTGTTCGGTAGCACCTCCGCACTTAAGTTTAAGCAGCAACCCGAAGGTTTGTTTGTTTATTTGCCGAATACTACATTAGATAACATCGATACCATTATACAATTGCAATAAACTTTTTAATTATGAAGCTGATCAGATGGATGAATGGAAGCAAAGCCGCAACAGGCGTTATTATTAATGAAGAATATTTTGATACTTCTTCCTTTGGAGAAGACTATAATGAAAGCTTTTTTGAGAATGATGGATTAGATCGTCTCGAAAAATTTATTGAATCAAACAAAGGCAAGCTTCTAAAGCTTTCAAGTGACGTTCGGTTAGCTCCGCCAATTGCACGTCCTTCAAAAATTGTTTGCATTGGCTTGAATTATGCTGATCATGCTAAAGAAACAAATGCACAAATTCCAAAAGAGCCGATCATATTTTTTAAATCAACTACCGCATTAATTGGTCCGAATGATGATGTGATCATTCCAAAAAATTCAAAGAAAACAGATTGGGAAGTTGAATTGGCGGTTGTGATCGGAAAGAAAACTTCTTATGTTGAAGAAAGCGAGTCATTGAACTATGTGGCAGGTTATTGTTTGCATAATGATCTCAGTGAAAGAGAATTTCAGATTGAACGTGGTGGTCAGTGGGTGAAAGGAAAAAGCTGTGATACTTTTGCTCCGCTCGGACCTTTTCTTGCAACAAAAGAGGAGATCAAAGATGTTGACAATTTAAAGCTTTGGCTGAAGGTAAATGGACAAACCATGCAGGATGGTAATACATCTAACTTCATTTTTAAGGTGCCGTTTTTAGTTTCTTATTTAAGCCAGTTTATGACCCTACTACCCGGTGATGTTATTTCGACCGGAACACCTGCAGGCGTTGGTTTGGGTATGAATCCGCAAGTGTATTTAAAGGCCGGTGATGTGGTTGAATTGGGCATTGACGGATTAGGTACATCCAAGCAAAATGTAAAAGCGTATCAGCAATAACATTCAAAAAGAATTCAAATGGATCTGCAATTAAAAGATAAAGTGATCATTGTTACAGGCGGCGCAAAAGGTATTGGCGAAGGCATTGTAAAAGTTCTTGCAAATGAAGACGCTATTCCTGTGATTATTGGGAGAAATAAAGCTGACAATAAAAAACTCCAGGATGAGATTGAAGCCGAAGGCAAAAAAGCATTTGGTGTTGTTGCTGAATTGACTGAGCCTGATGAATGCAAAAAAGCTGTTGATACAGTTATTGCAAAATTTAATCGCATTGATGGTGTTGTAAATAACGCCGGTGTTAATGATGGTGTTGGCCTGGAAAAAGGCGACTACAAAAGCTTCATGGAAAGCCTGCATAAAAATTTGATTCATTATTATCTCATCGTTCATCATGCCTTACCTGAATTAATTAAATCGAAAGGTTCTGTTGTAAATATTACTTCCAAAACTGCGGAAACAGGACAGGGCAATACTTCTGCCTATGCAGCTTCTAACGGTGGCAGAGATGCATTAACCAGAGAATGGGCTGTTGAATTGTTGAAGTATGGCATTCGTGTAAATGCTGTTGTTGTGGCTGAATGTTACACGCCACTGTACGACAGGTGGATTAAGACACTTCCAAACCCAGAGGAAAAGTTGAAGGAGATCACTTCAAAAATTCCACTTGGCAACCGAATGACCACTGCTGAAGAAATAGCAAACATGGTAGCCTTTCTTTTGTCGGAAAGATCAAGCCACACTACGGGACAGTTAATTCATGTTGATGGTGGTTACGTTCATTTGGACAGGGCGTTGGCGAATGGATAAATAGGTTCAATCAATCCTATATAACAAGGGAGGCTATCATCGGATAGCCTCCCTTGTTATATTCTTTAGCCTTTACGACTTTCATTAAGACAAGGTCATTAGCAATGATTTCAAAGCTTCATTGTCGTTAGCTCTCATCCTAATCGTGCTTTTCTCCTGCTTCAATAAAGTTTTAAGGCTATCAGGAATTTGCACCCTTTCATGAATTACCGGTTCAATAACATCATAAAACTTGGATGGGTGTGCTGTTTCCAAAAAGAAGCCTTTTTTGCCGGGCTGCTGGTATAAATATTTTTCAAGTGCAAGAAAACCAACAGCGCCATGGGGATCCAGAACATAATTTTTTTCTCTGAAAATTTTTTCAATGGTACTTTTTGTCTCTTCATCCGACACGCTATAGCTCGATAATACATTTTTAAGCGAACCGAAATTGTTATCAAACATCTCAAGTATGCGAACAAAATTACTTGGATTGCCAACATCCATTGCATTGGAAATTGTTGCGACAGATTTTTTGATTTGATAATTGCCGCTATTTAAATATTGAGGTACCGTGTCATTAGCATTGCAAGCGGCAATAAAATGTGAAGCCGGAAGACCCGAGCGATAGGCAAGTAGTCCTGCACAGATATTTCCAAAATTGCCGCTGGGTACACAAATAACAGGAGGGTTGTTTTTGTCCTTCCATTGTTGATATGCAAAGAGGTAATAAAACTGCTGTGGCAGCCAACGTGCAACATTTATTGAATTTGCCGAAGTAAGAAAAACTTTCTTTCTTAAATCTTCATCAGCAAATGCATTCTTTACCATTTGTTGGCAATCATCGAAACTTCCATCAACTTCTAAAGCTGTAATGTTTTTCCCAAGAGTCGTTAATTGAACTTCCTGTGTACTACTTACTTTCTCTGATGGATAAAGTATTACAACATTAACGCCATCAACATTGTAAAATCCATTGGCAACCGCCCCACCCGTATCGCCTGAAGTTGCAACAAGCACAGTAACTTTCTTGTTCTCGTTTTTTACAAAGTATCCAAGACAACGACTCATGAACCTTGCACCAACATCTTTGAATGCGAGTGTAGGTCCGTGGAATAGTTCAAGCGTTAAAATATTTTCTGTAATAGGAACAAGAGGAAAATCGAAGGCAATGGTTTCACTAACAATTCTTTGTAACTCATTTTTGGGAATGCTATCGCCAACGTAAGGTTCGATTACTTTTAAAGCAATTTCTTCTCTTGAAATCTTTTCAATTCCTTCAATAAAATCTTTTGGCAGAGATGGAATTTGGGATGGATAGTACAAACCTTTATCCGGCGCCTGCCCTTGTATCGTTGCTTCTTTAAAATTTGCTGTGACTGATTTATTATTCGTGCTGTAATACTGCATTTCGTGTTTTGTATTTAGATATTATTGAAGAACACAGCCTTCATTGTTTATGGTGGTGACGTAAGTGTGATAGTCGAGTCCTAATTTATTGTAAACGTCTTTCATGATATTTTCAGCAGCTATTGCTGTTGTTTTGTCTTTGCTTAACATGAAAAGTGATGGGCCTGAACCTGAAATTCCGCCACCTAAAACACCGGCTTCCTTGCTTTGTTTTTTGATGGTATCAAAGCCAGGAATCAAAATGCTTCTCACCGGTTCAATGATCACATCTTCAAGTGAACGGCCAATCAAATCATAATCACCTTTCACCAAACCTGTAACTAATCCTGCAATATTTCCCCATTGCTTAATGGCATCTTTCAACAAAACTTCTTTACGTAAAATTTGTCTTGCGTCAGAAGTTTTTACTTCGATCTGTGGATGCACAACCGTTACAAATAACGGTGGAGGCGTAATTGAAACAATATCCAAAGGAAAGATGCAACGGATTAAAGTAACACCGCCAAAAATCCCGGGAGCTACATTGTCGGCATGCTTTACACCTGATGCCACCTTCTCTCCAAACATCGCAAACTGAACCAGCTCGTTTTTATCAAACCTGTTTTGTAGTAAATGATTTGCTGCAATAACAACACCCGTTGCGCTTGCTGCACTTGAACCCAGTCCACTTCCGGGTTTGATATTTTTTTTGATAAACACTTCAAAGCCAATTTCTTCATCAATGGTTTTGAGCATCTCAATTAATGGAGCACCTGCCGTGTTTTGTTGTGGGTCAGTAGGCAATTGATATCCATCTGCACTTTGGATGATGATCCTCTTTTCATCAATCAGTTTTATCTCCATCTCATCATAAGGTTCGTGCAGGCACATGCCCAACACGTCAAAGCCGCAAACCAAATTGGCAACTGTGGCCGGTGATTTTATTTTTACTGATTTCATCTTTATGCTCTTACTGTTCTGATAATATCTGCAAACACACCTGATGCTGTCACCTCTGCACCCGCACCTGCACCTTTCACTACCATGGGTTGATCAACGTAACGGTTGGTATAAAACAAAACAATATTGTCCTTTCCATACAGATGATAAAAATCGTGTGCAGGGTCAATATGTTTTAGACCAACTGAAGCCTTCCCATTTTCAAACGATGCAACGAATTTCAATTTCTTTCCCTGCGCTGCAGCTTCGCTGTACAATTTCTTAAAATAATCTTCCTGCTTTTCCATCTCTGCATAAAAATCTTCTACACTTCCCTGCATACAGGATTCAGGCATGAAAGAATTATTTGTGATGTCTTCCATTTCCAGTTGTTCTCCCGATTCTCTTGCAAGGATCATAATCTTTCGCATTACATCTTTACCACTTAAATCAAGTCTTGGATCAGGTTCGGTGTAGCCTTCATTTTGAGCTTGTCTAACCACTTCCGCAAAGCTTTTCTTGCCATTGTAGTTATTGAAAACAAAATTCAAAGTTCCACTTAATACAGCTTCCATCTTATTCACATGATCTCCGCTTCTTAAAAGATCATTGATGGTCCCAATGATGGGAAGGCTTGCTCCAACATTTGTTTCAAATAGGAAGGAAACGTTGTGGTCTCTTGCAATATCTTTCAATTTTTTGTAGTAGCTATACGGAGATGAGCAGGCAATTTTGTTGCAAGCAACAATGGAAATGCTGCGGGAAAAAATCCTGTCGTAAGCATTCGCTACTTTTTCGGTCGCAGTTACATCAACAAAAACAGAATTTCGTAAATTTTTTGAATGAATTTTTGAGATAAATGCGTCAAGATCTGCAGTTTCACCCCGGTTCAAAATTTCTTTCCAGTTTTTAAGATCAAGGCCTTCCTCACTAAAACACATCTTGCGACTGTTGGTTAATCCAATAACACGCAATTGAATGCGTAAATTTTGCTGGAGATACTTCTGTTGTTGTGCTAACTGGCCTAATAATTTTCCGCCTACATTTCCTGTGCCAGCAATGAAAACATTCACTTGTTTATAAGCTACTTCAAAAAATTCCTCATGCAAAACGTTCAATGCTTTTTTGATATCAGCGGTTGCGATGACTGCTGAAATATTTCTTTCTGACGATCCTTGGGCAATGGCTCTAACATTCACGCCGTTTCTTCCTAATGCACTGAACATTCTTCCACTAATGCCTGGGTGACTTTTCATTTTATCACCAACTAGTGCAATAATCGAAAGATCTGTTTCAATGCTCAAAGGATTTACAGAACCTTTTTCAATTTCAATATCGAAGGCTTTGTCAATTGTTTCTTTTGCCTTGGCAACATAGTGTTCATTCACCCCAACACAAATGGAATGCTCAGATGAAGCTTGCGTAATTAGAATGACATTGATGTTGTTGGCAGCTAGTGCTTCAAACAGGCGTCTTGAAAAGCCGGGAATGCCGACCATTCCACTTCCTTCCAAACTTAACAAGGCAATTTTATTGATGCTTGAAATCCCTGTGATGATATTGCCATTGCGATAAACATTTGAATGCAGTAGCGTGCCTTCATCGTATGGACTAAAAGTGTTTTTGATCCAAACAGGAATGTTCTTGCTCATCAAAGGTTGAATAGTAGGAGGGTAGATCACCTTCGCTCCGAAATGAGAAAGCTCCATTGCTTCGTGATAGGAGATTTGCTTGATGGCTTTTGCATTGCTCACCATACGAGGATCAGAAGTCATCATACCAGAAACATCTGTCCATATTTCAACTGCTGAAGCGTTTAATGAAGCGCCGATGATAGCGGCAGTGTAATCAGAGCCACCTCTTCCTAGTGTAGTTGTATTGCCTTTTTCATCAGACGCTACGAATCCAGGAACTATAAATAACTCTTCAGTTGCGTCAGAGAAAAATGCTTGAATATTGTGGCTTGTTGTCTCAAACTGAACAACTGCTCTTGTATATTGAGAGTCTGTTCGAATTAGATTTTTTGCATCAACCCATTTGTTTTGCAAACCGTTTGATGCGAAGTAGGAAGAAATGATCTTTGAAGAGATCAGTTCTCCATAACTCAATATTCTGTCTTTTGTTCTTTCAGAGAAATCGTTCAAAAGAAAAATGCCATTGCATATGTCTTCCACTTCGTTGAACTGCTGCATCACAAAACTAAGTACGCTACTTTGGTTTGTCAGCGGCAGTAATTCTTTGACAATAGCTAAATGACGCTCATTAAGTTTCTGAAGATGCTCTTTATAACTCATATCACCACTTGCTGCAAGTGCTCCACACTTCAGTAACTCGTCCGTTACACCTCCAAGTGCCGACACAACCACCACTGTTTTTTCTCCCTTTTTTAATTGAATGATCTCTTTGACCTTTTGTATGTTATCTGATTTGGCCACGGAAGTGCCGCCGAATTTTAATACCTGCATGAGAAGATTATTTCAATGATAAATTAGATGTAAACCTTTTTTTGTTTTGAAGTAGCTTTTAAGCCCAGTGGTGATATGGTAATTTCAATCCGCGTTAGCGGATTGTTGTAGTTGTAGTGGTAGAAGTAGCAATTGCCACTGCCGAAGTAAAACTGATATGGAGTGTTGTGTGTTTCACGTTTTTAACAGGAGCACAAAATAAAAGAAATGTCTGTAACTAAAAAACTTTATTGTAAAATATATGCCATAAAGAAAATTTTGTGAAGCATCGATTGATGGTTGTTAATTAAATTTGACGCCATGGACTACCTTGCAAGTCGCTCTTTAGAAAATTTTAAAAACCATATTGGAATTAAGTATCAACTGTACAACAGTTTATTCACTTCCTTACCGTTTCATCGCATTGAAAAAACAAACATTCTTCTGTCCATGTTCCTGGATTTTTGTGAGGAAGGATATAAAAAGAAATTAAGCCCATCGCAGATTGTTGAGGATTTTTTTGAAAGACTTACCACGTTCAGGAATAAGAAAGAACAGTATGATTTGTTATTTCGCTTTATTCAGTATGTGGAGCGGCAAGTGGTGTTGTTTGATTCTTTGGAAGACGCTGCGTTTAAGGAAACACATGATGTGATGGGAATTGGTACGATGAAGCAATTGGAGACAAGGGTTCGGCAGGAGAATTCAAGAACGCAATTGACAGAAAAGCTTAAAGACTTTGCGGTTTTACTTACATTAACTGCACACCCTACGCAATTTTATCCTGGCGCAGTGTTAGGAATTATCAATGACCTGGCAAAGGCACTCAGAGATAATAACGTTGGTCTTATTAATACTTATCTTCAACAACTTGGTAAAACACCCTTATTGAAGAAGCAAAAGCCCACGCCTTACGATGAAGCGATAAGCTTAGTCTGGTATTTGGAAAATGTTTTTTATCAGGCCACAGGAAGAATTATCACTCAATTAAAAAACCAGTTTCCCGAATTGGATCTCGCAAGCAATCCAATCATCAAAATGGGTTTCTGGCCTGGTGGTGACAGGGACGGCAATCCTAATGTTACCGTTGATACTACTTTGAAAGTTGCTGATGCGCTTCGATCAAGCATTATTAAATGTTATTACCTTGATGTTAGAAAATTGAAACGCAGACTGACATTCAAAGGAATTGATACCTTGCTTACCGAGCTGGAAATGAAATTGTACAACAATATTTTCATTCCTGGTAATCGCACCGATCTTACTAAAGAAGAAGTACTTCAATACCTGTCGCAGATTCGCAATGTAATTGTTCATGAGCATAATGGTTTGTTCCTTCATCTGCTTGATAACCTCATCAATAAAGTGCAGGTGTTTGGATTACACTTTGCTTCATTGGATATTCGGCAGGACAGTTCGGTGCATACCACTGTGCTTGAAGAGATCAACCAAAAGGAAAAATTATTACCGGAAAACTTTGCTGATCTCCCAGAACCGGAAAAAATTGAAGCACTTACACATCCAAATGGTAAAGCTGATGCTGAATTGTATGAAGGGCTGGTAAAAGATACTTTGCTCTCGTTTGATGCCATTAAAACTATACAGAACTTTAACGGGCATGAGGGGTGCTACCGTTATATTATCAGTCACAGCACCAGTGCGCTGAGTATAATGGAAGTATATGGATTGTTTTTATTAAGCGGATGGAAGAAGGATGAACTCAATGTTGATATCGTTCCATTGTTTGAAACTATCGATGATCTTACAAGAGCTTCACAAATCATGAAGCAGTTGTATGAGCACCCTGTTTATGCGGAACACCTTAAACTCAGAAATAACAATCAAACCATCATGGTTGGTTTTTCTGACGGAACAAAAGATGGTGGATACTTTATGGCCAACTGGAGTATTTATAAAGCGAAAGAGGAATTAACTGCCATCTCAAAACAATATGGAATTGATGTGATCTTTTTCGATGGCAGGGGAGGTCCGCCAGCCCGTGGTGGCGGTAAAACACATAAGTTTTATGCGTCGATGGGCAAGAATATTTCTGCAAAAGAAATTCATCTTACAGTGCAGGGACAAACTGTAAGTTCAAACTTTGGAACCATCGATTCTGCACAATACAATATTGAGCAATTGCTGAATGCAGGTATTGTCAATGAAATATTTCCTGAACACGGAAGAGGGATCAACCCGGACGAGGAAGCCGTTATTCAGGAATTGGCCGATGTGAGTTATAACTCTTATAACGATTTGAAGAACCATCCGCAGTTCATGGAATATTTATCGCAAGTGAGTCCACTGAATTTTTATGCAGATACAAATATTAGTAGCCGTCCTTCAAAAAGAGGAAAATCATATCGTTTGACATTGCGTGATTTAAGAGCTATTCCTTTTGTCGGCGCATGGAGTCAATTAAAGCAAAATGTTCCGGGTTACTACGGTGTGGGAACAGCTTTACAGGAGTTGGATAAGAAAGGGAAATTTGCAGAAGTAAAACGTTTGTATCAACGTTCGCAGTATTTTAAAACCTTGTTGGATAACTGCGAGATGGCGATGAAAAAATGTTTCTTTCCATTGACAAACTATTTGTCAAACCATCCACAATTTTCTGAAATATGGAACGATATCATGAACGAATATGAACTTACTCAAAAATATCTTTTCAAATTATCGGGGAGTAATGATTTGATGAGTGATTATCCCGTTGAGCAGGTTTCCATTCAAATGCGTGAACGAATTGTGTTGCCATTGACGACAATTCAGCAATATGCATTAACACGTTTGCGTGATGAAAGATTATTGTCGGAAGAAAATAAAAATATACTTGAAAGGTTAGTGGTGCGTTCTTCCTTCGGTATCATCAATGCGGGAAGGAACTCTGCGTAAAAAAAATTCAATCAATAAAAAATCCCGAGATCATCGGGATTTTTTTATTCTTCTATAATAATGGCAAAAGAGATTTAAACAGCCAGCGCTTTCGCAACCAATGGATTTGAGTCCTTCGTTTCCAAAGAACTTGCACCCATTAAATATTCATCAACTTTTCTTGCGCACTCACGTCCTTCGCTGATAGCCCAAACAACTAGAGATTGTCCGCGGCGCATATCACCTGCAGTAAATATCTTGGCGATGTTTGTCTGATACGTTTTTTCACTTGCAGCAACATTTCCTCTTTCATCTAAATCAACACCAAGCTCTTTAATCAAACCTTCATGTTGCGGATGAACAAAACCCATTGCCAGTAATGCTAACTCACATGGTATTTCTCTTTCTGTTCCTGCAACCTCAACAAATTGTGCTGCTCTGCCTTCTTCGTTGTACTTCCATTCTAAGTTAATAACTTTCAATGCTTTCAAATTTCCTTTGCCGTCGCCAATAAATTCTTTTGTAGCAATTGCCCATTTGCGATCAGCGCCTTCTTCATGAGATGAAGTTACTTTCAACAACATTGGGTAAGTAGGCCAGGGCATTAAATTAGTTCTGTCTTCAGGCGGCATTGGAAGCAACTCAAACTGTGTAATTGATTTTGCTTTGTGACGATTTGAAGTTCCGATACAGTCACTACCTGTATCACCGCCGCCAATCACAACAACATTTTTATCGGTTGCTAAAATATCTTTCTCATTAACCTCACGATTAGCAACACGTTTGTTTTGTTGTTTCAAAAATTCCATGGCAAAATAAACTCCGTTCAATTCTCTTCCCGGAATTTTTAAATCTCTTGGAATAGTTGAACCACCAGCTAAAACAACTGCATTATATTCTCTCAGCAAATCATTAATGCTAACATCAACACCAACATTTGCATTGCAACGAAACACAACACCTTCTTCTTCTATTAATGCAATCCTTCTATCGATAACCCACTTCTCCAATTTAAAATCAGGAATGCCATAGCGTAATAAACCACCTGGTGCATCATCTCTTTCAAAAACAGTTACCGAATGACCTGCATAATTTAATTGTGCGGCAGCAGCTAATCCCGCAGGACCGCTACCAACAATGGCAATCTTTTTTCCGCTTCTGTAAGCAGGCTTGTGAGGTTTCACAAAACCTTTTTCAAAAGCAATTTCAATAATGTGTTTTTCAATTTCTTCAATCGTGATAGGAGGTTGATTGATACCAAGCACACAGGCACTTTCACAAGGTGCGGGACAAATTCTTCCTGTGAATTCCGGAAAATTATTGGTTGTAGAAAGTATGTTGTACGCTTCCTGCCAGTTTTGTTTGTAAACGGCGTCGTTGAAGTCAGGAATAAAATTCCCTAAAGGACAACCGTTGTGACAAAACGGAATGCCGCAGTCCATACAACGAGCCGATTGCTGGTTTAGTTTTTCATCGCTAAACCTATGCACAAACTCCTTGTAATCATTAATGCGTTCCTGCACCGGACGCTTTTCCGGTAACTCTCTTGTAAATTCTAAAAAACCTGTGGGCTTCGCCATTGTTTAAATTTTGAACATTGTTTCCGCTTGTTTTCGTTTCAATCAAGCAGAGGATTTAGAAATACTCTTTAAAGAGTTTTAAATTGTTTGATTCTAAAGAGAATTTTTTCTCTTTAGAGTGTTTATTTTTTTTGATGATGATTTTTTATGAACCAAGCTGCATTACTACTATTAATCGTCTCTTGCGTCGCACTCTTGTACGCTTTGTAATTCTTATCATCACTTCCGAAGTTCACTATACTGTTGTCAACTTTTCTTTCATTCGACAAACTCAATTCAGAATGATGCGGTGAGTGACACAACGAACGATGATAGTAGCAATTTGCTGGCTACGTAATCATTCAACTTTATTTTAAAGAACTAACCGAAATATTAAAAGCTTTTCAGAACTAAGCTCCCCCACCGGGGCAGGGGCCTATACTTTGACCGCCGCACCTTTTTTCGACTGCAATACTTTCTTATAATCTCTCGGGAATACTTTCACGAAATTCTTCAACTGGTTTTCAAAATCATCGAGGATGAATTTTGCAACAGTGCTCATGGTGTTTTTGAAATGATTTTCAATCATCGTTTTCAATTCATCAACTTCATCATTGCTTACAGGATCAAGATCAACCATTTCTTTATTGCACATCGTTGCGAAGTTTCCTTTCACATCGTACACGTAAGCAATACCTCCACTCATACCTGCAGCGAAGTTTCTTCCCGTGTCACCTAACACCACCACACGTCCACCGGTCATGTACTCGCAACCATGATCACCCACGCCTTCAACAACTGCATGCACACCCGAGTTACGAACGCAGAAACGTTCACCTGCTTTACCGCGGATATATGCACTACCGGAAGTTGCACCATAGAAAGCAACGTTGCCGATGATAATATTTTCTTCAGGAACAAAACCTGCTTGAGAGGAAGGATACACAACCAATCTTGCACCGGACAAACCTTTACCGAAGTAATCATTTGCATCACCTTCCAATTCCAGCGTAACACCTTTTGTGTTGAACGCGCCGAAGCTTTGTCCTGCAGTACCGGTGAATTTGAAATGAATGGTATCATCAGGCAAACCTTCAGAAGCATAGAGCTTTGAAATTTCGTTGGAGAGGATGGTTCCCACAGTTCTATCGGTATTTAAAATTCTGAATGATTCGAAAACTTTTTCTTTTTTGTCCAATGCAGGTTTTGCAGCTTCCAGCAATCTCCAGTCGAGTTGCAATTGCAAACCATGATCCTGTTCTTCACTCTTATGCAAACCTGTGTATAATGAATTCGGTTCTTTGTATAAAACAGGAGAGAGGTCTAGCTTACCGTATTTCCAATGTTTGATATCGCTTCTTGCTTCGAGTGAATCAACCTGTCCAACCATTTCATCAACCGTTCTGAAACCTAATTCAGCCATGATCTCACGCAATTCCTGTACAACCATTTTGAAGTAGTTCACTACGTGATCTGGATTACCGGAGAAACGTTTTCTCAATTCAGGATTTTGAGTGGCCACACCAACAGGACAAGTATTTTCATGGCACTTGCGCATCATGATACAACCTTCAACAACAAGTGCTGCAGTTGCAATACCCCATTCTTCCGCACCTAACAAAGTTGCAATAGCGATATCACGACCTGTTCTTAATTGCCCATCTGCCTGCACAACAACACGGCTGCGCAATTTATTTTTTACAAGCGTTTGATGTGTTTCTGCAAGACCCATTTCCCAAGGCAAACCTGCATGCCTGATGGAACTGATTGGTGAAGCGCCTGTACCTCCATCGAAGCCTGCAATCAATATCACATCAGCTTTTGCTTTGGCAACACCTGCTGCAATTGTTCCGACACCCGCTTTCGAAACCAACTTCACACTAATTCGTGCAGCCCTGTTTGAATTCTTTAAATCAAAAATTAACTGTGCAAGATCTTCGATGGAATAAATATCGTGGTGAGGAGGAGGGGAGATCAAACCAACACCAGGAGTTGAGTGACGAACCTTACCGATCCATTCATCAACTTTATGTCCTGGTAACTGTCCACCTTCGCCTGGCTTTGCACCCTGCGCCATTTTAATTTGAAGTTCATCTGCCATGGTGAGATAATAACTCGTTACACCAAAACGGGCAGATGCAACCTGCTTAATAGATGAACGCATCGAATCGCCATTAGGCAATGTCTGGTAGCGGATTTCATCTTCGCCACCTTCACCGGTATTACTCTTTGCACCGATGCGATTCATCGCAATAGCAAGTGTTGAGTGAGCTTCGTGTGAAATGGAACCGAAACTCATGGCACCTGTTGCGAAACGTTTCAAAATCCTTTCTGCAGGTTCAACTTCATCAAGATGAATAGAAGGCTTGTTGCGTTTGAATTCGAATAAACTTCTGAGCGTACAGGCTTTTGATCCTTGCTCATTAACGAGCTTCGAATATTTTTTGAAAGTCTGATAATCGTTATTTTTTGTTGCTTGTTGCAACAGGTGAATTGTCTGAGGATTGAACAAATGGAATTCACCCTTGCGCTTCCATTGATAAACACCACCTGTAGTTAATTGTTCAAAAGGCAATGTTTGTTTGCTGAATGCAAATTGATGTTTCGATAAAACTTCTTTTGCAATTTCATCGAGTCCCATTCCTTCGATACGAGAAACCGTTCCGGTAAAATATTGATCAACTACTGATTTATTGACACCCAGTATTTCAAAGATTTGTGCACCTTGATAAGACTGAAGTGTTGAAATACCCATTTTCGAAAACACTTTCAGCAATCCATCATTAACTGCTTTTATATAATTTTTCTGAAGTTGTTTATCGTCCAAATCAGTTTTTATGTGGCCATTGATTTTTAAATCCTTAATTGTTGCAAATGCGAGATATGGGTTTATTGCCGTTGTACCAAATCCAACCAAACATGCAAAATGATGAACTTCCCAAACATCGCCTGCTTCAACAACCAATCCTACCTGTCCGCGATAACCTTTGCGGATTAAATGATGGTGAACGGCTGCTGCTGCCAATAAAGATGGAATAGGAGCATGGTCGGAATCAATTGCTCTATCAGTTAAAATTAAAACTTCAAAGCCATCTTCAACGGCATCGACTGCGTAACGGCATAAACGATCGAGTCCTTTCTTTAATGAACCAGCTTTCCCATCTGCACGGAAATAACATTGCAATGTTTTTGCCTGGAAAATTCCTGTGTCAATACTCCTGATCTTTTCCAATTCGTAATTGCTAAGAATAGGATGTTTCAAACCAACGCTGTGACAATCCAATGGGTCTTCAGTCAAAAGATTTCCGTTGTTTCCGACGAATGTGGCTAACGACATTACCATTCTTTCCCTGATAGGGTCGATTGGCGGATTCGTTACCTGCGCAAACAATTGTTTGAAATAACTACTTAAATGTTGTGGCTGATCGCTCAACACTGCAAGAGGAACATCAGAACCCATTGAACCAATTGGTTCTTTACCATCCAATGCCATTGGTGCAATAATCGTTTCCAAATCTTCGGTAGAGTAACCAAAAACTTTTTGGTATTTGAAAATCTGGTCGTGATCGATATCAGTAAACATTACACGAGGCTCAGGTAATTCTTCCAGGCGGATTTTGTATTTGTTCAACCATTCGCCATAAGGTTTTTGTGAGCAGATCGTCTTCTTTAATTCATCGTCGCTGATAATTCTTCCCTGCTCCATATCAACAACAAACATTTTTCCAGGTTGCAAACGGCCGTATTCTTTTACAAGTTTCGGGTCAACAGGAAGTGCACCGGTTTCCGATGCCATGATTACTCTATCATCAGTGGTAACGCAATAACGTGAAGGACGTAATCCATTTCTATCGAGCGTGGCACCAATTATTTTCCCGTCTGTAAATGAAATTGAGGCTGGACCGTCCCATGGTTCCATAAAAGCAGAATGGAATTCATAGAAGGCTTTCTTAATTGGGTCCATTTGATCATTACCGTCCCAAGCTTCAGGTATCAACATCATCATTACATGGGGAAGTGATCTCCCGCAAAGCGCAAGTAATTCAATCATGTTGTCCAGACAAGCGGAGTCAGATTGACCACTTGTTATGATCGGTAACAACATGTCCATTTCTTCCTTAGTAAAGTAAGGAGAAGTGAAATTCTTTTCGCTGGTCTTTAACCAGTTTAAATTTCCTTGCAAGGTATTAATCTCACCATTGTGGGCAATGTAACGGAAGGGTTGAGCCAATTTCCATGAAGGGAATGTATTTGTGGCAAAACGGGAGTGGACTAAACCAAAAGCAGATACCAAACGTTTGTCACTTAAATCAGGATAATAATCTCTTAATTGTGAACTAGTCAATTGACCTTTATATACTACAGTCTTGTAAGAAAGAGACGCAACATAAAATCCAATTGCATCCTGTTTGATGGTATTAAATATGGTGTGGGAAGCGTAGTTCTTTAATAAGAAAAGCTTTCTTTCGAAATCTTCTGGATTATTGATATGATCAGGACAAGCAACGAAGACTTGTTCAATTTCAGGTTCTACCGATAATGCCGTAATTCCTATGCCATCAGCATTTACAGGAACTTTTCTGTATGCTAAAATTTCAAGTCCAAGCTTTTCTGCACAACGATTCAAAATATCACGGCATTCTTCTTTTGAACGAATGTCTTTAGGAAAAAACAAAACACCTACTCCATATTTCTTAAATGGAGGAAGATGCACTCCAAGTTTCACACACTCATCAAAGAAGAATTCGTGAGGCGTTTGAACCATAATACCAGCACCATCACCGGTATTGTTTTCGCAACCGCATGCCCCACGATGCTCCATGTTTTCCAAAATGGTCAATGCATCAGAAACAATTTTGTGCGACTTGTGTTCTTTTATGTTTACGACAAAACCAATACCGCAGGCGTCGTGCTCAAATGCAGGAGAGTATAAACCGTTGCTTGCCATAACAGGGGTTAAATGAATTGATTTATTTAAAAATGAACTCTATTGTTATCTAGCAAGCGAACTGCATGAAAATAGGTAAAAATTCAATTCAAAACGCTTCATTACTAAAATGTTAGCAGGATGTGGGAAATATTGAACAATGATGACAAACGAACGTCAAATCCGAAAAAAGAGGGCAAATAAATAAGTTAAAAAATAAAATAATAATATATTATAAGGCAATTATTATCAAAATTATGTCCAATTTCGTCCAATTTTTAGCATAAAAAGTGCTTTTTCAAGTTCTAAAATCACTATTTTTCCACGTAAATATTATATTACGATAAAAATTATTTGTATTGTAAGACTGTCGTTCCTAATTTTATGTCAGAAAAGCTTGCATTGAGTTGGAGAATTAAGATTTTTTACCCTTGAGAGTTTCTAAGAAGGAATTCGAAAACACACATAACAAAAGGTATTGCTTGCGAATATTAGGCCTCTGGAACAGGCTTAACACGTGCAATACCTTTCTTTTTTAAACTTAAAAAGCCGACACAATGTTAAGAAAATTACTCACACCAGTTATCGCTATGGGATTAGTAACAACTTCATTCGCTCAAGATTCTACAAAAGCAGCCTCTTTATCTATCACAGGATCTGCTGATGTATATTATAAATATGACTTTGGTGAGTCAAGCTTTAACAACTACACTTCTTTTACCGGCTCTCATAATCGTTTTCAGTTAGGAATGGCAAGCGTAAAACTGGAGCATAAAACTTCTAAGGTTGATGTAGTGGCTGATTTAGGTTTTGGGAAAAGAACACAAGAGTTTTCTTATAATGATGAAGGGATATTACAAGCCGTCAAACAACTATACGTCAGCTATTCTCCAAACAGCATTATAAAGTTTACTGCGGGTACCTGGGCTACACATGTAGGATATGAGTTAGTAGATCCTCAATTGAACAGGAATTACAGCATGTCATACATGTTTACAAATGGTCCTTTCTTTCACACCGGACTTAAAGCTGATTTCACCTTGGGCAAAAGTGGGTTGATGGTTGGAGTTGCAAACCCAACAGATTACAAATATGTTCCGGAGGGAGTCATCAACAAAAAGTTTTTGTTAGCTCAATATAGCTATGCCGCCAGCGACCTTTTTAAATTCTATCTCAACTATGTTGGAGGAAAGGCTATCGACACATCTAAAACAAGCCAGTTCGATGTCGTGATTACAAGTAAGCTCTCTGATAAATTTTCTCTTGGTTACAATGGAACAGTTAACAGTATCAAAGTTTGGGATGGAGAAAAAAATATGGATAGCAAATCCTGGTGGGGTTCCGCTATTTATTTGAATCTCGATCCCACAGCGACATTCGGACTGACGTTAAGAAGCGAATATTTCAGTGATAAACACGATCTGAAAATACCTCATCCCGCTGCAGCAATGAACGGTTGCAACATATTCGCAAACACTTTGTCTGCAAACTTCAGAATTGACAACTTAACAATTATACCCGAATTCAGAATTGATAATGCAAGCCAGGAAATTTTTGTGAAGAAAGATGGCGCACCGACAAAATCTGCTGCAAATGTTTTAGTAGCCGCAGTTTATTCATTCTAAAAACTTGTAAACACCTAAAAGCAAATAATATGAACAAAATCACATTCAAATCAGCAATGCCTTTCTTAGTACTGGTTGCAATTGCAATTGCAGCGGTCTTTATTCCTACACTTCCGAATTTCGATAATGGGAAATATAATACTGCAGATATGGCCTGGATGCTTGTGGCAACTGCATTGGTTTTTCTTATGACGCCTGGCCTCGCATTTTTCTATGGCGGTATGGTTCATAGGAAAAATATTCTCTCAACGATGATGAAAAGCGTTGTTGCTGCGGGGCTGGTAGGTGTTTTATGGGTTGTAGTTGGTTACAGTTTAGCTTTTGGTGATAGCATTAAAGGGTTGATTGGCAATCCTGGCACACACCTGTTTTTTAAAGGCGTAAATTCAGGCGAGCCATGGGCAGGAGCACCAACTATTCCAAAATCGCTTTTTTCTGTTTTCCAATTAATGTTTGCTATCATTACGCCCGGCCTTGTCGTAGGTGCTATTGCTGAAAGAATGCGTTTTGTTGCTTATGTTTTGTTTACCGTGTTATTTAGCTTGTTAGTATATGCTCCTCTTGCACATTGGAGCTGGCATCCGGATGGTTTTTTGGCTAAAATGGGTGCTCTTGATTTTGCAGGTGGTACGGTAGTGCATATTTCTGCAGGTTGTGCCGCGTTAGCAGGTGCAATGGTTTTGAAACCCAGGATTGCACACTTAAATAATGTTGAAAATGTTCCGTCCAATATTCCATATGTTTTAATTGGAACAGGTTTGTTATGGTTTGGCTGGTTCGGTTTTAATGCAGGATCTGCTTTAGGTGCAAACGCAACTGCCGTTTCTGCCTTTTTTACTACAAATACTGCTGCGGCGGCTGCTGGTTTATCCTGGATGTTCTTTGATGTATTGAAAGGAAAAAAACCTTCAGTACTTGGTTTCTGCGTTGGGGCTGTTGTTGGATTGGTTGCTATTACGCCTGCAGCAGGTTATGTGGCAATTCCTCAGAGTATATTTATTGGTGTTGTTGCTGCTGTCGTTTCTAATGTTGCAGTTTACATTAAATCAAGATCTCGCCTCGACGATACTTTAGATGTATTCCCTTGCCATGGCATTGGAGGTATGGTTGGCATGCTAATGACCGGTGTGTTTGCATCAAAAGCAATTTATGCAGCAGGAAATGATGGTCTGGCTTACGGCAACTTTGCTTTCTTTCTTACACAGGCAAAAGCAATGGGAATTGCAGTAATCTACAGTTTTACAGTTTCTTTTGCCATTTTTAAATTCATCAATTTCATCGTTCCCATAAGAGTAAGCAACCAGGAAGAAGAGGAAGGTTTGGATGCTTCTCAACACAATGAAAAATATGTTCAGGGAACAATCCTTGTTGCAACTAAAGAGGGTGTTGTTGAAAAAGAAGTTGAGCCAACTTTCTTTGAAACAATTTCTTACACTGAAAAAACTAGCAGTACAACAACCGCAGCATCTTATTCAAAATAAAAAAACAACTAAAATATGTCAGTATCTAAATTAGAGTATATCTGGCTTGATGGTTACAAGCCAATCCAAAGCCTTCGCAGCAAAACAAAAATTGAAAGGGATTTTAGCGGCGAATTAGAAGATTGTGCGGTGTGGTGTTTTGATGGATCATCAACAGAACAAGCACCTGGTGGCTCTTCGGACTGTTTATTACAGCCTGTATTTATTACAAAAGATCCACAGCGTAAAAACGCATACCTGGTAATGTGTGAAGTTCTAAATCCCGATGGTACTCCCCATAAATCAAATGGTCGTGCCTTAATTGATGATGATGATAATGATTTTTGGTTTGGATTTGAACAAGAATATTTCTTGTGGAATCCTGAAACAGATAAACCTTTAGGTTTTCCTGAAGGTGGTTTTCCAAGACCTCAGGGGCCGTATTATTGCTCTGTTGGAGCAATGAATGCTTACGGCCGCAATATAGTAGAAGAACATTTAGATGCTTGTATTGAAGCAGGCTTGAATGTTGAAGGTATTAATGCTGAAGTAGCAGCAGGCCAGTGGGAGTTCCAGATTTTTGCAAAGGGTGCAAAATCTGCCGGCGATCAAATCTGGATTGCACGTTATCTTCTTGAAAGAATAGGAGAGAAACATGGTGTATCTATCAACTGGCATTGCAAACCTTTAGGTAATTTGGATTGGAATGGTAGTGGCATGCACGCAAACTTCTCAAACAATACTTTAAGAACTTGCGGCAGCCGCGAAGTGTATGAAAGAATTTGTGAAGCTTTCAGACCCGTTATCTCTGAACACATTGCAGTATACGGACCAGATAATCATTTGCGTTTAACAGGTAAGCACGAAACAGCTGCTATCGATGAATTCAAATATGGTGTTTCTGATCGTGGCGCTTCTATCAGAATTCCTATTGGTACAGTTGAAAGAGGTTGGAAAGGATGGTTGGAAGATCGTCGTCCAAACAGCGCCGCTGATCCTTACAAAGTTGCAGCAAGAATTATCAAGACAGTTAAATCTGCTGAATCTGCAGTACCTAAAACCAATGGTAAATTGAAAGAGTCTTTAGTCGCATAACTCGGGTTAGTTTTAAAGTCAAAAAATAAAAAAGAGCACTTCAGCAGTGCTCTTTTTTATTTATGATGCTTGTTGCAACAATTTCTTTTTTTCAATAGATCTGCTTCGCTTGTCAGCAAGATATTTTTCATTGATGATCTTATACATTGGCTTGTTATATACTTTGCTTTCAACCCATGAAATCCAATCTAGGTAAACAAATACCCTTGTTTGAAAACGATTTCTTTCAAAATGCTTTACTTTCTCTAAAAACTTCTGCAGCTCATTCCTCATTTTATCTCTCGGAATATAGAATGAGCGTCTTAAGAATTTCAATATCTCTTCTTCAAATGCAGTAAGGTTTTGCATTTTAGCCATGAAGCGATAAACTGATTTTGAAAGATATTCCATCAATTCGTAGTTGCCCAATTCATAATGGGCCATTAAATGAAGAAGGCGGGCATAACATTGAAGATCGTAGCGCAAACCAACATTGTCGTTTATGATATTTTGCAAGTAGTCGATGCAGGTATCATAATCTTCGCAACCAAAATAAAGGCTTGCAATTTTGTAATTGAAAACCATTTCACGGTGCGGATCAATAAATAAGGAATATTCTTCCAGTTTTTCTTTAAGCTCAGGAATAAATGATAAACCTTCTTTGAAAGTTCCTCTCAAAAAGTGTTGGTTTAACGTTGCCTGGGCTATGTAAAGAAATGTGTGAATTCTGAAGTTGTCATTCTCCTGCACTCTTTCAGTTTTTGAAAACTCTTTAAGTTGTTCAAGTGTTTCTGAAAATTTACTGTGGTTACGAAGATCGAAGTGGGCGTTTAAAAGATTGTGTAAACCTTTTATGAAATGGCCTGTTTCTACACGCTTCATCAATGGAATTTCTTCAAACAGATCAACCCATTTTTGTGTGTACCGGTAGTATTGTATAAAATCCTGCCTTATAAATGCATACCAGGTATAGCATTGATATAAGTACAATCTTTCGTAAAACCCTTTTTCTTCCCATGATCGTTCCGGAAGATTGTTTTTCAGGAAGAGTTTTATTTCTGTTTCATCATCTTCGTTGCGGGCATGGCCATGTTTAATGTACCAGCTATATAAATGCAGGGAGAGATTAGAAAGCCTTGCAACCATATCGATCTGCCTGGCAACTTCCACAGCTTCTTCCGATAAACTCTCAGCCCGGTCCTGCATACTTCTCGTGATATGCAGCGACTCAATTCTTTTTTCAAGCGAAATAAGCTGGTTAAGAAAAGTAAACTTGTGGTAGGCTTTAGCAGTTTCTTTCGCTTTTTCCAAAATCTTCAGGCTTTGAAGAAACAAGCCTTTTTTGTAAAGAATATGAGCGTAATCAAATTGCTCATTCAATTGAAGATCGATGCTATCTGCACTTTTCAGTAATCGTAAACTTGCTAATACCTGCTTATATAAATGTGCTTTTAAGTTGGATAATTGAACTTTTTGAATAGATGGGATTTTTTTCAGAAGAATTTTCTCATCATATTCATTCATTTTATCGAGCGCATCAAATAGCTGAACAATTTTTAAATTCTCATTTGAAGAGCTGCGTTTTATATAAAGTTTGAAATGCCTTTTTTCTGCCTTTTCCAGGGAATGAATTAATTGAAATAATATATCGGTAGAACGTTTGGACATAATCGATGAAATTCTATGAAACTCAATACTGTCAACGTTTTTGTCAAAATCACATTTGTTTTGACATCGTCAATTTACAGAAAATTGTTCTTAGTAAAAATGATTTGACAGTATATCTTAGCAGCGAAGTTAATTCATAAAGCAAGCAATCGTGAAGCAAGTAGCAAATCGTAGCACCCAATTAGCAAAGACTTAAGAATCTCTATTCATATAGCAAGCAATCGTTAGCGTCCGCTGTTTCTACAGTGGACTTTTTATTTCCCTGTAGAATTGGGTTTGCAATTATACATGTTTTTTTAAGAAAAAAATAATGATTTGTTAAAACAAATCCACAATGTGGAAAACGTTCAGACGATATAACCAAATAAATTATCGTTCTTGTTCAACTCAGTATAATTGATGTTGAACTTTTTTAAGTTGTCAAGGACGGATTGGTAATCTTGTTTTGATTTCAACTCAATACCGACAAGTGCGGGACCGGTTTCTTTATTGTGTTTCTGTATGTATTCAAACCTTACGATGTCATCGTCCGGACCGAGGACATGATTTACAAATTCCTTCAACGCTCCGGGTCTTTGTGCAAAACGAATAAGGAAATAATGTTTCAAGCCTTCGTATTGCAACGAACGTTCTTTTATTTCCTGCATGCGGTCAATATCATTATTGCTTCCGCTAACAATGCAAACTATATTCTTTTCTTTTATTTCATTTGCATAATCATCAAGTGAAGCAATAGATAGAGCACCTGCAGGTTCTACAACTAACGCATCTTTGTTGTATAATTCCAAAATGGTGGAACAAACTTTTCCTTCCGGAACAAGCTTCATTTCATCCAAAACATTTTTGCAGATAGAGTAGGTGAGATCGCCAACTCTTTTTACTGCAGCACCATCCACAAAGCGATCTATATTTTCAACTGTTACAGGATGGCCTGCTTCGAAGGCAGCTTTCATTGACGGAGCACCTTCAGGTTCTGCTCCAATAATTTTTGTCTGAGGAGAATACGTTTTAAAATAAGTTCCAACACCAGCACTCAGTCCGCCGCCTCCAACCGGAACGAATAAATAATCGACGTTAGATAATTCGTTCAGGATTTCAACGGCAACTGTTGCCTGGCCTTCTATAATTTTAGGATGTTCAAATGGTGGAATGAAGGTCATTCCATTTTTTTTAGTAAATGCTTGCGCAGCGAAAGCACAATCATCATATGTATCACCAACCAATTTTATCTCAATAAAACCTTCGCCAAAAAATTTTGTCTGTTGTACTTTTTGCTGCGGCGTAATGATCGGCATAAACACAACGCCTTTCATTCCCAATTTTTTGCAACTGTAAGCAAAACCTTGTGCATGATTACCAGCGCTTGCACACACAACACCTTTTTCAAGTTGTTCCTTAGGCAAACTGCTCATCATGTTGTAAGCGCCACGTAATTTGTACGAACGAACAACTTGCAGATCTTCTCTTTTTAAATAAACATTGCAACTGTACTTCCTCGATAAGCTGTGCGAGAAAACCAGCGGTGTTTTAACCACCACTGGTTTTAGTCTCTCAACAGCTTTGTTGAAATCCAGTTCAACGTCTATGGCAAAAGAATTAATCATTATACAATGGCGAAGAGAATTTTGGTTTTTGGAATCGCTTATCAGTTGGCTCGGACTTAAAAACCGGTTCTTGATTTTCAGGGCGAAGACTACGAACGGTTTTACCTGCTTGCCACATTTCACTTTCGCGAAGCTCTTTTAATTCTTCTTCTAATTTTTCACGGTAGTCAGCCTTGCTATTGCTTTCAATTGATTTTGCAGCTTCTTTACCTGCAGCAACGCTATCATACAATTCGTTGAACACAGGTAATGTTGCATCACGGAATTTCTTCCACCAATCCAATGCACCGCGTTGTGCCGTTGTAGAACAGTTGGCATACATCCAGTCCATTCCATTTTCTGCAACCAACGGCATTAATGATTGTGTGAGTTCTTCAACTGTTTCGTTGAAAGCTTCAGAAGGTGTGTGTCCTTTCGATCTCAACACCTGGTATTGTGCAGCGAAAATTCCTTGAATTGCACCCATCAATGTTCCTCTCTCACCAGTCAAATCGCTGTATACTTCTTTCTTGAAATTTGTTTCAAACAAGTAACCGCTGCCAACAGCAATACCTAATGCAATTACTCTATCAAATGCTTTACCTGTTGCATCCTGGAAAATTGCATAGCTGCTGTTCAGGCCACGGCCTTGCAAAAACATTCTGCGCAAAGAAGTACCTGAACCTTTTGGAGCTACTAAGAAAACATCAACATCAGCAGGAGGAATAATTCCTGTTTGATCGTTGTAAGTAATTCCGAAACCGTGAGAGAAATACAATGCTTTGCCGGGAGTTAAATGTTTTTTTACAGTTGGCCACAATTGAATTTGAGCAGCGTCGCTCAATAAATAACAAATGATAGTACCTCTTTGCAAAGCTTCTTCAATTTCAAACAAAGTTTCACCGGGAACGAAACCATCTTTAATTGCTTTATCCCATGTTTTGGAATTTTTTCTTTGCCCAACAATTACATTGATGCCGTTGTCTCTTTGGTTCAATGCTTGTCCGGGACCCTGAACGCCATAGCCAATTACAGCTACAGTTTCATTTTTTAAAATTTCCTGGGCTTTCGAAAGAGGAAACTCTTCTCGAGTTACTACATTCTCTTCCACGCCACCAAAATTTAATTTTGCCATTGTTGATAGGATTTAATTGTTATCGTTTTTGTTCGTGTATGTGTTTAAATTATGAAACTGTGTTTGTTAATTTAAAATTTTCAACTACTTCACTTAAGTAATTGAACATCTCGTCTGCCTGTTCTTTGTCAAAGTCCTCATGTTGCTTTTTGCTCACGCCATGACGACTAAGATCAATGTGAAAATCCGCTTGCACTGAATGATTAGACAAACATGCTTTGCTGCATGCCAGCGGACAACCATCAATTGCAATGATCTTTCTTCCTGACAACGCCGTCTTCACCAGCTTTTTTACATTACCACCCACACCTGCAATACAAGACATTTCTGCAATATCTTTTCGATCCATTTGTATGGCGAGATAATTCGCCATTTGCGCTGCGCTGGAACATCCTGAACAGGAGTAAACCAGTGGAATTGAATTTTTATCGTTGATCATAAGATAAGTTGTAATTGGTTGATTGATTTTTTATGAACCCGACTGAATTACTACTATTGATCTTCTGTTGCGTCGCACTCTTGTGCGTTCAGTAATTCTTATCATCACTTTCGACGTTCACTACTGTTATTGCTTTTCTTTCATTTGGAGACACCCACCCCGAGTCGTTTTAATTCGGTGATACATCAACTTCGCCCCTACAAGGAGGGAATGGTTTACAATTGCATAATGACACTTGCACAATGCACAACAGAATTACTAAACGATGCAGTGAGTGACACGCCGAAAGATGGTAGTAGCAATTTGTTGGCTACATAATCATCAACAATAATTTAAAAGAACTAATTGAATAAGAAAAAAATTTCTCCGGCCTAAGTCTCTCCTTCAGGGGGACATGGACTTTACATATCAAACACTTCCGCCTGCTGATTCAAATATTCATTTTCAGCTAACTCTTCGCCTGGTTCCCTGTATTCAAAATCTTTCAACTTTTCGTGGAAGCCTTTGCTGTCTTTGATGATCGCAATTCTTGCGCTACGAACAAACTCAATCAAGCCATATGGCTCAAGCACTTTAATGAGCTTTTCAATTTCTTCGCGTTGACCCGTAGTTTCAAAAACAGTGTAATCATTACGAATTACAACCGCTCTTGCGCCGTACTCACGAAGCAAACGCTCTACTTTTACTTTTTCGGCAATGATATCAGTCGGCACTTTGTACATTGCCAACTCCTGCCAAATAAGTTCTTCGTTGGTGTTGTAATAAGCTTTCAACACTTCAACTTGTTTTTCAATCTGGCGGCAAAGTTTGCGAACCACTTCTTCAGTTTCAGTGATCACAATGGTGAAACGGTGAACGCTGTCAACTTCAGAAGGTGAAGTATTCAAACTTTCAATGTTGATTTTTCTTCTCGAAAAAATGATGGCGATACGAGCCAGCAAACCAACCTGGTTTTCGGTATAAACGGTGATTGTATATTCCTGCTTTTGCATAAAATTCATTTTGTGGTTAACAATTAAACTTCGTCGGAGCTTAAAACAATTTCGGCAACGCCTCTTCCTTGCGGTACCATTGGGAACACATTATTTTCTTTACCAACCATCACTTCAAGCAAATAACTTCCATTGTGATCGAGCATTTCTTTCAATGCATTTTTCAAGTCTTCTCTTTTTGAAATGCGTTGTCCATCGATTCCATAACCTTTTGCCACCTGCACAAAATCAGGGCTTGTGATGTTTACGAAAGAATATCTTCTGTCATGAAACAATTGTTGCCACTGGCGAACCATTCCCAAAAACTCATTGTTAAGAATGAGAATTTTTACATCAGGCTTGAATTGCATAATCGTTCCCAGCTCTTGAATTGTCATTTGAAAACCACCATCACCTATAATAGCAACTACAGTTCTGTCAGGCGCTCCAAACTTTGCGCCGATAGCTGCGGGCAATGCAAAACCCATTGTCCCTAATCCACCTGAAGTAACATTGCTCTTGCTGTTTTTCATTTGAGCATAACGGCAAGCTACCATTTGGTGTTGACCAACATCGGTAACAATTACTGCATCATTGTTGGTTAACTCATTCAACACTTTAATCACTTCACCCATCGTCAGGATCTCTGTGGTCGGATTCAATTCTTCTTTGATGACTTTATCAATTTCTTTTTGTTGGTACTCCTTGAATTTATTTAACCATTCAACGTGAACTTTTTCTTCGATCAATTCGGTTAGCAACGGCAACGTCTCTTTACAATCGCCCCAAACAGGAACAGTTGCTTTTATATTCTTATCAATTTCCGCAGGATCAATATCAAGATGAATAACTTTCGCCTGCTTTGCATATTTATCCAATCTTCCTGTTACACGATCATCGAAGCGCATACCAACTGCAATCAACACGTCGCATTCATTGGTCAACACATTCGGACCGTAATTGCCATGCATTCCCAACATTCCAACTGCAAGCGGATGATCGGTTGGAATAGCACTCATTCCAAGAATTGTCCATGCGGCAGGGAAACCACCTTTCTCGATAAATCTTTTGAATTCTTTTTCAGCTTTCCCGAGGATCACACCTTGTCCAAAAATCACGAACGGTTTTTTTGCTTCGTTGATAAGCTTTGCTGCTTCCTGTATGTACTCTTTACGAACAATTGGCTTCGGACGATAGCTTCTTATGTGATCGCATTTTTTGTAGCCTTCATAACTGAATTGTTGCAACTGCGCATTCTTTGTGATGTCGATCAACACTGGCCCAGGCCTTCCACTTTTCGCAATGTAAAATGCTTTTGCTAACACAGAAGGAATTTCAGTTGCATCAGTTACCTGGTAATTCCATTTTGTAACGGGCGTTGTAATATTTACGACATCTGTTTCCTGGAATGCATCTGTTCCGAGTAAATGTGCAAACACTTGTCCGGTTATACAAACGACAGGAGTAGAGTCAATCATTGCGTCTGCCAAACCTGTTACAAGATTGGTTGCACCGGGGCCACTCGTTGCAAATACAACTCCCGTTTTTCCTGATGCTCTTGCAAAACCTTGTGCTGCATGAATTGCACCTTGCTCATGACGAACAAGAATATGTTGAAGCCTGTCCATGTAGTCATACAACGCATCATAGATAGGCATTATGGCACCACCAGGATAACCAAAGACGACTTCGACGCCTTCTGCAAGAAATGCTTCCATGACTGCCTGGCTACCGTTAATAGTAGTTTCGGGTTTTGCTTGCTGCTTGGTCGTTTCTTTTGTTACATTGAGTGTTTCCATAACTGTTTATTTTCTGTTTAATAAATGCCTTGTGATTAATTTTTATTTTTCATCGGTTACACAACCTTGATCGGCTGGTTTTACGCATTGTGCGTATTTGAACAAAACTCCTTTGCTTGCTTTGAGTGCTGGTTGCTTCCAGTTCTTTTTTCTTTCAGCAAGAATCTTTTCATCAACTTTTACATTGATGGCGTTTTTGACTGCATCTAATTCAATGATGTCATCATCCTGCACGAGTGCAATTCCACCACCATCATAAGCTTCAGGTGTAATGTGACCAACAACAAAACCATGTGTGCCACCGCTGAATCTTCCATCAGTAATTAGCGCAACAGATTTTCCTAAGCCTGCACCGATGATGGCTGATGTTGGCTTCAGCATTTCAGGCATGCCTGGTCCGCCTTTTGGTCCAACGTATCTTATCACAACAACATCGCCATGTTTTACTTTACCTGATTGAATGCCTGCAATCAATTCAAACTCTCCATCAAAAACTCTTGCAGGTCCTTCAAAACGTTCGCCTTCTTTACCGCTGATTTTTGCAACACTTCCTTTCTCTGCAAGATTTCCATAAAGAATTTGCAAGTGTCCTGTTGGTTTGATTGGATTTGAAATTGGTTGAATAATTTTTTGTGTATCGAAATTGAGATCGGGAACAGCTTCTAAATTTTCAGCCAATGTTTTTCCTGTAACAGTTAAGCAATCACCATGAAGCAAACCTTCTTTCAATAAATATTTCATTACTGATGGAATGCCACCATGTTGATGCAAATCCTGCATCAAATATTTCCCACTTGGTTTGAAATCTGCCAGCACAGGAACTTTATCACTGATCTTTTGAAAATCATCCTGCGATAATTCAACATCAACACTTTTTGCCATTGCAATCAGGTGCAATACAGCATTGGTTGATCCGCCTAAAACCATGATCACAGTAATTGCATTTTCAAATGCTTTGCGGGTCATGATATCTTTTGGCTTGATATCTTTTTGTAAAAGAAGTTTAATTGCCTTCCCTGCTTCTAAACATTCTTTCTTTTTTTCTTCGCTGATAGCAGGATTCGAAGAAGAGTAGGGGAGACTCATTCCTAATGCTTCAATGGCTGCAGCCATGGTATTAGCAGTGTACATACCACCACATGCACCCGCGCCAGGACAAGAAGCTTTCACCACGCAACGAAAATCTTCTTCAGTGATGGAGCCGGCAATTTTTTGTCCTAATGCTTCAAATGCAGAAACAATATTTAAATCCTGTCCATTATAATGACCCGGTGCAATCGTTCCACCATAAACCATAATTGATGGGCGATTCAATCTCCCCATCGCAATAATAGAACCGGGCATATTTTTATCGCAACCAGGTAATGCAACTACTGCATCATAATATTGTGCACCACAAACAGCTTCGATTGAATCAGCAATGATGTCGCGACTTACTAATGAATAACGCATGCCGTCAGTGCCGTTAGCCATGCCATCACTTACACCAATTGTGTTGAAGATGAGTCCAACCAGATCATTATCCCAAACACCTTGCTTAATAATTTTTGCTAGATCATTCAGGTGCATGTTGCAGGTGTTACCATCATAGCCCATACTAACAACACCAACTTGCGCTTTCTTTAAATCTTCATCAGTTAATCCAATGCCATAAAGCATGGCCTGTGCTGCAGGCTGTGTTTCATCCTGCGTTAAAACCTTACTGTATTTGTTTAATTCAGCCATTTTTATTTTTTATTCAACAATTAATCGAGTGTATAAAAATTAAAAACCCGCCTTTGTGGAGGCGGGTTATATTTTGTTTGATTGTTTTAAGCTAACAAATTCCACCTCCATGCAGTGCAGGAATAATAATGACCACCACGATGACGATGATGATGGAAAGTGCATTATTAATTTTTCTGTTCAGCATGAAGGATAAATTGTGTTTCAAATATACCCACCATTTTTAAAAGCAAAGAACTTTTTTTGTGAACGCAGATGATAAATGACAGTCGTCAAACAATCTCTGAATTCAAAAAAATCTATTCAACAAGCAAGCAAACGATAGCAGAAACAAGAGATCAAATCAATGTTGATTTTCTCAATTCGATATTGGCCTGGTTAATATCATCGGGTAAACGTCCGGCTACATAATCACTAATCAAATCACCAACGGTTGATGTGAAATAGTAATTGATCGGATCGATATCTTTCGTAACAAATTTTGAGTCGAGTGCCCATGCAACAGCTTCACGAACCAGAGAAGCTTCGGTATGCATATTTAAATGATCGAGCAAAAGCGCTGCAGATAAAATAGAACCTGTTGGGTTTGCAATATCTTTTCCTGCAGCCTGCGGATAGGAACCATGAATAGGTTCAAACAAAGCCGTGTGTTCACCGATTGATGCGGAAGGCAGCATGCCGAGCGAACCACTGATCACACTGGCTTCATCGCTGATGATATCACCAAACATGTTTTCAGTAAGAATAACATCAAACTGCTTTGGATTGATGACGATTTGCATTGATGCATTATCAACAAACATATAATCAACCGTTACATCAGGATAGTTTTTCGCCACTTCCTGTACAACTTTTCTCCAAAGTCTTGATGTTTCCAAAACATTCGCTTTGTCAACCAATGTCAGTTTCTTTTTTCTTTGCTGCGCAGATTTGAATGCGAGATGTGCAATGCGTTCGATTTCTGTTTTATTATAGATGCACAAGTCAGAAGCTTCCGTA
Source organism: Flavisolibacter sp. (assembly GCA_035554655.1). Lineage (GTDB taxonomy): Bacteria > Bacteroidota > Bacteroidia > Chitinophagales > Chitinophagaceae > Flavisolibacter. The sequence goes on along the minus strand of DATMIF010000015.1, from coordinate 63,330 downwards.
TAATCTTCATTCACTTCTTTCTTGCCAAAATAAATTCCGCCTGTCAATTCACGATAAATAACAAAGTCAACATTTTCCAATTGCTTTGGTTTAAAGGGAGACAAATGATACAAAGAAGGAAATGTTGTGACAGGGCGAATGTTGGCAAACAAACCCAATGATTTTCTCAACTTCAGCAAGCCTTGTTCAGGTCTTACTTTGGCTGTTGGATCATTATCATATTTCGGATGACCGATGGCACCAAATAAAACTGCATCGCTTTCTGCACAAATACCAAGCGTTTCATCAGGCAACGGGCTGCCTGTTTTGTCAATGGCATCTGCACCCATCAAACCATAGGTGTAATGAAATTGATGTCCAAATTTTTCACCGACAGCATTCAATACTTTAATGGATTGCCTTGTTACTTCAGGGCCAATTCCATCTCCTAATATGACTGCAATATTTTTGTTCATCTTATGCGACTGCTTTTTCGTTCTTCTCAAAAATTGTTATAGTGGCTTTTCCTTCCTTCAACTCTAATCTTTTGTTGACGCTGGAAGGAACTTCATGATCATAATGGCTTACGTAAATCAAAGTTTTATCCTGGCAGAAATGATCGATGAGATAAATGAAGTCTGCGGTTTGTCGATCATCCAAACCCTGGCAAGGTTCATCTAAAATCAACAGCGCAGGATTTTTAATCAATGCTCGTATCAACATCACCAATCTTTGCTGGCTAAGTGAAAGATTGGATAATAATTTAAATGCCTGCTCACTCAAATGAAAAACATAAAGCCATTTTGCAATGAGTGTTTCCTGTTCTTCCGATAATCTTCTATACAATCCCATCGTATCAAAAAAACCTGAACCAATAGTTTCAAAAACAGAAATGCTTTTATCAAAATGCCAATGCAACTCCGGAGAAACGTATCCTATCTTTTGTTTGATATCCCAAATACTTTCGCCGCTTCCTCTTCTTTTATCAAACAGATAAATTTCATTGGCATAGGCTTGTGGATTATCACCATTGATCAAACTAAGCAAGGTTGATTTGCCTGAACCGTTAGCACCCTTCACCTGCCATTTATCACCCTTTTGAACATTCCAGTTTACGTTTTCGAAAATTATTTTTTCATCGTAGCGAATACTCACACTGTTCATATAAACAGCACTGGAAAATTCAAGTGAATTTTCCAGTGTAGATAATGTATCAGGAATGATGAATGACTGCTTTTGGTTTTCAGCTTTCTTGTATTGATCCTTTGAACAAAATTGTTTGATGGTTCCATTTTCCAATTCAACAACATGAGTAATGCAAGAAGGGAATTCGTCATGACCGGGAATCATGATGAACACTGTATTCGCAGAAACTTCATCAAACACTTTGCTAACAATTTCGCGGCTTTGAACATCGAGTCCGGTAAATGGTTGATCCATAATCAAGACATCCGGCTGTAACATCAATGCTTTGATCAATTGCAGTCTTTTATGTTCTCCGTTCGATAATTGAATAAGAGGTGTGTCGATACGATAAACTAATCCAATGCGATCGAGCCAAAAAGAAATTTTATCTGAATGTTCCTGTTCAGGAAATATTTTTTCAAAGAATGAATTTAGTTCTTGCGAAACAGTTAATGCATCTTCTGACTCAGTACTATTATATCGTTGCTGGTAATAAAAATTAGATTGGTTCGACAGGTTTTTAAACTCATTCCTGTGTTCAACAAACAAAACAAAAGGAGTTTCGTTAGAATGCTCGTCTTTTATAATAATGCTTCCTTCATGAAACAAATGACCTGCAATGGATTTTGCCAGCGTTGTCTTTCCGCTTCCCGAAGCCCCGGTAATTGCCAAATGCTGGCCGGGCGACAGATCGAATGAAACTCCATCCAAAACAACATTTGCCTGTTGTTTAATTTTCAGATTGTTGATATGGATAGAAATTTGTTTCATTAATTATGAAAGGATCAAACTATTTATGATGGCCGATTAATTATGCTACAGCAGATGCCGGTTGATGCTGGTTGGCCAATTCTTTGAGATCTTCTTCCTGGACTTCTTTTTTAGAATCAGCAACCTTTAAAAACTTCTGGTATAGAACATCAATGTCGTTGCGATTAAATTGATATCCTAATTTTTGGAAGCGATGTGCCAACGCATGACGACCGCTTCTTGCAGTGAGAACAATCTTGCTTGATTCTGCACCTACTTCTTCAGGGTTGATGATTTCGTAAGTAATGGCTTCTTTCAAAAATCCATCTTGGTGAATGCCTGAAGAATGTGAGAATGCATTCGCACCAACAATTGCCTTGTTGGGTTGAACCGGCATGCGCATCGTTTCAGCAACAAGTTTACTGATTGGGTTCAACAAATGAGTTTTAATATTTGTATGAAGATCTAAGTCTTTGTGTTGTTTCAAAATCATCACCACTTCTTCAAGCGAAGTGTTACCTGCTCTTTCACCGAGTCCATTGATGGTACATTCAATTTGGCGGGCTCCTTCAATTACGCCAGCAATCGAATTGGCAGTTGCCAATCCTAAATCATTATGGCAATGACAAGAGATAATTGCTTTATCAATGTTTGGGACATTGTTTTTCAAATAGGCAATTTTTTCGCCGTACTGATATGGTAAGCAATAACCTGTTGTATCAGGAATATTAACTACGGTTGCACCAGCTGCAATTACGGCTTCAATCAATCTTGCCAAAAACTCGATATCTGCACGACCGGCATCTTCTGCAAAAAACTCAACGTCATCAACAAAATTTCTTGCAAGCTTTACTGCAGCAACACCACGTTCAACAATTTCTTCTCTTGTAGCGTTGAATTTATGTTTGATGTGAATATCAGACGAACCAATGCCTGTATGGATTCTCGGGCGATGTGCTGGCTTCAAAGCCTGTGCTGCCACTTCAATGTCTTTTTGAACAGCACGTGTTAGTCCGCAAACAGTTACATCTTTTACAATGCTTGCGATTTTATTCACGGACTCGAAATCGCCGGGACTTGAAATAGGGAAGCCTGCTTCAATGATGTCAACTCCAAGCTCTTCAAGCTTGAGAGCAAGTTCAATTTTTTCGGTTGTATTCAACTTGCAACCAGGAACTTGCTCTCCATCGCGAAGTGTTGTGTCAAAAATGTAGACTCGATTGTCTGCCATACATGTGTGTTTAAGGGATAGTCGTCGAAGCTACTTGAAGATGAATTGGTTAGGAAAACAAAATATGCCTATTTTGCGTTAGTGAAATGATGGGTTGCAGGCTGAAACCCTTGCCAGTTCTGCATTTTACTTTAAATTTTATATGATGCCTAACAGGTCGAGTGATACCTTGTTTCAATTAGTTAAATCGCTTGAGAAGGCCGAAAAGCGAAATTTTAAACTCTATGTTAAGCGAAATTCTTCTAATGAAGATCTAAAGATTATCGAATTGTTTGATGCATTGGATAAGATGGAGGAATACAGCGAAACTGTCTTATTAAAAAAAATAAAATCGATCAAAAAAGAACAGATCGCTAATCGCAAAGCACATTTATATAAGCAGATATTGGCCAGCCTGCGGCTGTTAGAGACTACAGATAATATCGATATTCAACTACACGAGCAATTAGATCATGCCCGCATTCTTTACAATAAAGGGTTATATCTGCAGAGCTTGAAAATATTGGATAAAGCAAAAGAAAATGCGAAACAAAATAATCAATATTCTTTTTTAGTTCCGATTTTATTTCTCGAAAAGAAAATTGAAAATCTTCATATCACCAGAAGCCTGAAAGACAGGGCAAGGCAGTTGGCCAATGAAGCGAATGACGTTGTAGACCATATTGACATTATCACAAAGCTTTCTAACCTCGCATTGGAATTATATGGCTGGTACATTAATCATGGTCATGCAAGAAATGAAGTTGATGAAAGAACCGTAACTGATTTTTTTAAAGAAAATCTTCCTGAAGATGCCATAAATCCCAAGGATTTTTATCAGCGCTTGTATTTGTTTCAAAGCTATTGCTGGTATGCATTCATCATGCAGGACTTTTTGATGTATTATCGCTACACTCAAAAATGGGTGGATTTATTTGAAGAAGAGCCAATGATGATCGGAATTGAAACTGCACATTACATCAAAGGCATACACAATTTATTGAGTGCTCATTTTGACTTGAAGAACTTTGAAAAATTTGATGCGACACTTGAAGTGTTTGAAAAGTTCGCAGAAAGCGACGTTGTAAGACGAAATACGAACAACAGCATACAAGTGTTTTTGTATTTGTATACGAGTAAGATCAACCGGCATTTTATGTACGGAACATTTAAAGAAGGGTTGGAATTAGTTCCTTACATTGAGGAGAAGCTTAAAGAATATTCGATTTATTTGGATCGTCACAGAGTGTTGGTGTTTTATTACAAAATCGCATCGCTTTATTTTGGAACGGGTGATTTCGAAAACACAATTGTCTATTTAAATAAGATCATCAACTGGAAAGTTGATTTGAGAAACGACTTGCAAGCTTATGCAAGATTGCTTCATCTCATTGCTCATTATGAGTTAGGCAATTTCAATTTGCTTGAATATCTCGTTAAATCTGTTTATCGCTTTATGGCAAAGATGGAAAACCTTGGGCCTGTTGAGGAGGATGTTTTCAAATTTTTGCAACGATCATTTAGTCTTACTCCGTCTCAACTAAAACCTGAGTTTCAGAAATTGTTAGATAAGTTGAAGCAATATGAGAATGATCGTTTGGCTTCAAGGGCATTTGCATATCTGGACATCATTTCCTGGCTGGAAAGCAAATTATGTAATGTGCCGGTCGGGGAAATCATTCATCAGAAGGCCGTAGCACATAAAAGGAATCAATTAAAAGAAAGTAAGGAAACAAGCAATAATGTTAGTTCCTAAAGTAAGAAGATGCCAGATTTAAAAAGCAGCAAATCGAAAAGATCATCAATTCTATGTGGATTTTACATGCCGAAACATTTCAAGGACGGTAATTTTTGGTACAAGCCAGTAGTATCATAAATCATGGTATAGTATAATCTTTCTGCTTCGTCTGAAAAACGGTAAACATAAATATATTATGAGAAGAGTAATTCTTTTTTTGGTCGTTTTATTTTTTGTTTCCTGCCATTCAAAAAAGGAATATGCTACCTGGGTTTGTTACAAAGGTTCGCCCGAAAGCATTCATTACTCCTCACTGGCGCAAATTGATACTAGTAACGTAGTCAATTTACAAGTTGCATGGATTTACCATACCGGTGATGCAGATACAGTTCACAGTTCTCAGATTCAATGCAACCCCATAATTGTTGATTCAGTTTTATACGGCACATCACCTCAAATGAAGTTGTTTGCCGTGAATGCCAAAACAGGGAAAGAGAACTGGGTATTCAATCCGTTTGATTCCATCGCAAATGCTGAACGAGGGTCCTTCTTCATTTTAAATAATTGCAGGGGAGTTGCTTACTGGGCTGATCATAAAAACGACAAGAGAATTTTCTATACAGCAGGTTCTTTCCTTTATTGCATCAATGCCGATAATGGTCAGCTAATAAAAAGTTTTGCAATTGGTGGAAAGCTTGATCTCCATAATGATCTTGACAGGGACGTGAAGGATTTATTCGTCACCTCTACGTCGCCTCCTATTATTTATAAAGACATTTTAATTACAGGCACCCGTGTTGATGAAGGTCCGATGGCAGCGCCGGGCCACATTAGAGCCTATGACGTAAGAACAGGTAAGAGACTCTGGATCTTCCACACCATTCCTCATCCTGGTGAAGAGGGCTATAACACTTGGGAGGATTCAACAGCATACAAGTTTATTGGTGGCGCAAATGCGTGGAGTGGATTTAGTCTTGACGAAAAACGCGGAATTGTCTATGCAGCTATCGGTTCAGCGTCGTATGACTTTTATGGTGGCAAACGTTTGGGTAATAATCTTTTTGCAGACTGTGTGTTAGCACTCGATGCAAATTCAGGAAAAAAGATCTGGCATTTTCAAACGGTGCATCATGATGTTTGGGACAGAGATCCTTCTTCTCCACCAATCCTAGTAACCATAACGAAAGATGGAAGATCAGTCGATGCGGTTGCTGTAACTACAAAAACTGGCTTCATTTATTTGTTTGACAGGCTAACCGGGAAACCAATTTATGATGTAGTCGAAAAAGCTGTGGCAACAGTATCTGAATTAAAAGGCGAAAAACTTTCTCCGACACAACCTTTTCCAACAGCACCTGCACCATTTATGAGGCAAAGCTTTGCGGAAAAAGATATCAATCCTTATTTGACAGATAGTTCTTTTAGTGATGTAAAGAAAAGATTGGCTTCGTACAAACATGATCAGATGTTTGACCCAATTTCTCTTAACGGCACAGTAATATTTCCAGGGCTTGATGGAGGTGGTGAATGGGGTGGTCCCACATTTGATCCTGAAACAGGAATGCTTTACGTTAACGCTAACGAAATGCCCTGGGTATTAACTGCTGTTGATATCAGCAACAAATCTTTGTCGCAGGAGAGTTTCAACCAGGCAGGTAAGCGATTGTATCAAAGCAACTGCATGGCATGCCATGGACCCGAAAGACAAGGTTCAGGAAATTATCCAACACTTATAGGAGTAGAAAAAAAGTATACACCAACGGCATTTTACGATCTGGTTCAATCGGGCAGAAGAATGATGCCGGCATTCAAACAACTTAACGAAAACGAGCAGGAGGCGATTGCTTCCTATATTTTAAATATTCAATCTGCCGGGTCAAAGAGATATATTGACAAAAGAAAGGACAGTTTATTCAACCTTCCATATACAATTACAGGGTACAATAAATTTTTAAGCAAAGAAGGTTATCCTGCTATTGGCCCACCATGGGGAACATTAAACGCTATTGATCTCAATAACCTAAAATATATTTGGAGGCAACCGCTTGGTGAGGATACTGCTTTCAAAAATGCAAAGCAACCGACCGGTACAGAAAATTATGGCGCATCGGTTGTGACAAAAGGAGGGCTATTGTTTATTGCTGCAACGAAGGATGGAAAATTCAGGGCATTCAATAAACGCAATGGAAAATTATTGTGGGAATTAAATTTGCCCACATCTGCATTTGCAACGCCATCGATTTATGAACTAAATGGCAAGGAGTATGTTGTTATTGGTTGTGGCGGGGGGAAATTAAAAACAAAATCGAGTGATAGCTATGTCGCTTTTAGTTTACCGGACAAATAAGTCCTTTAAGAATTATGAACAACGGCAATTTAACAATGCGTCTATTTATTAGTTTGCATTGTGAATGAATAGACTGCTTCGCTATACCGGCTGCTTATTTCTTACCTTTTGCTTTTGGGTTTTTGCAAATGCCACAGACAGCACTCTCACCTTTAAGTCCCAATCATTTTCAATTAATACGTTTGCCAGCGATTCTATCTCCTGTATCATTCCATTTAACCGCGTAGGCAACCTGATGGTTTTAAAAGCACAAACAGATACCATAGAAGGAAATTTTATTTTAGATACCGGCGCTCCTGGTCTTGTTTTAAATATTACTTATTTCCGTAACTATCCTGTTTCTGCTTCTCATGACGGAGAGCAAACCAGCATTGGCGGCAATTTCGGCGGCGTAATTCAAAAAACATCAGTAAAGAAATTGTCTTTCGACAAATTTGAGTATTTCAATACTGAAGCGGATCTTACCAATCTCGGTCAAATTGAAAATGCAAAAGGTATTAAGGTGTTAGGCTTATTGGGTGTCGATCTTTTTAAGCAGTGCGAAATGATCATTGATTTTGAAAAAAGTTTGATCTACCTGCATCGGATCGGCAAGAAAGAAGCGTCTATTTATAAACATGAATTTCTGAAAGATACGTCTGCATATAGAATTTTTCCTATCGAAGTAAAGGATAGTCGTATCATGGCTACAACCGAAATGGAAGGAAGAAAATTGCGACTGGTTATTGACTGCGCTGCAGAATCAAATATATTGGATAGCCGTCTCCCTAATAAGATTTTTGAAAATATTACAATTACCCGCCGCGTAAAACTTGCAGGCCCCGGCGATAAAAAAATTGATGCTTTGTATGGAAGCTTAAACAACATGAAAATCGGCACGCTTGATGTCAGCAATTTGCCGGTGACTATCACCAATCTTGAATATACTTGTTTTGCTCATGGTGGATGCGTAGATGGCGTTTTAGGATTTGATTTTCTGTCGCTGCATAAAATAGGATTTAATTTTGTGAACCGTAAAATGTACATATGGAAATGAAGAACAGGCTTAAAATAAAATGGACAAAGGCAAGCCTGTTGATATGCTTTCTTGCCTGTTTTGAGCTTTATTCATCAGCTCAAGTGGCTGCGTATGCCATAAAGAACGGACGCATGTACATTCAAATGGAGAAGAAGATGAATGAAAATGCAATTGACAGCTTCATCACTCAATATGAATTGCAGGACCTCGATTTAAAGACTTTCATCAAAACAAATAAAATTGATTCGTTACAAAAGCTGGGATGGAAAATTGACATTGACAACGAATCTTATTTCATCATCAGCAAGCAATTCGAACCATTTAATAATATCAACAATATAGTTAACAGGATTCTGCTTCAAAATGTGCTGGATGCGCAGTTTCTTTCAACGGATAATGGAATTATGTTTGGTGTGAATAAATTCCGTAATAAAAACTCTTTCGCAGTTGAAGATTCCGTTGTTACATTTTTCCTTCGAAATAATAGAGATGCAAATCGGGTAATGCTTGCTGGCAGTTTTAATAACTGGAGTCCGAATACTCTTACAATGAATCGTACCGATAGCGGATGGATTACTTATGTGAAATTAGGCGCCGGCAAACATTGGTATAAGTTTGTTGTTGATGGTAATTGGACAATTGATAATGATAACCAACTTAAAGAAAATGACGGGCAAGGGAACATCAATTCTGTTTTTTACAGGACGAATACCGTGTTCTCATTGACTGGTTTCACCAATGCAAAAAAAGTTTTTTTATCAGGAAGTTTTAATAACTGGAAACCAAACGAATTATTGATGACCAAAACATCAACCGGATGGGAACTGCCATTGTATTTGGCCGAGGGTACGCATACTTACAAATTTGTTATTGATGGAAAATGGATGAAAGGCGAAGGCAACAATGAAAAATTACCAGATGGTCACGGTGATTATAATTCTGTTATTCGATTAGGGAAACCCTACTTGTTTAAATTAAGTGGTTTTGAAAACGCAAAGCAGGTGATTGTAGCAGGTTCGTTTAACAAATGGCGTGAAGATGAATTGTTGATGAATAAAACGTCCAACGGTTGGGAACTGCCTTACACCTTAGGGGCCGGCAACTATGAATACAAATTTATTATTGATGGCAAATGGATTACTGATCCTGCTAATTCAATGAGTTCAGCAAATTCAGGTAACTCTTATTTGATTATTGAACCTAACTACACTTTCCGATTGAAGGGTTTTTCAAATGCAAAAAAAGTTTTCCTGGCAGGTGATTTCAATAAGTGGGATCCCAAAGCATACGCAATGAAAAAAGAAGGTGACGAATGGATATTTCCTGTTCACTTATCTATCGGTAAACATCTCTATAAATTTATTGTGGACGATAAGTGGATGAACGATCCAGGCAATCCTTTATGGGAGCAGAACGAATATGGTAATGGCAATTCTGTTTTGTGGATTGGACGATGATAGTCATTTTTTTTAAACGTAACTTTTTCGCTCAGCACAGCGAAGAAGCAACTCCCAACTTTTGTTACAGCCAAACTTTTCTTGCTTAAGTGGCGATTTTGACCAAAATAAATTGCATTTAATTCAAATCACCTTTCACTATTACTTCCGGCAACGATTGCGTACAATTTCGGTAACGATTGCGTAAATATTCTTTAACAAACAAAAACGTTTTTTAACGGTGAAATCTATCTTTAATTCGTGATTGTTTGATGATCTCATCTCTTACTTATTTGATAAATGCGGGATGAGTTTGTGACTGCTTAATCAATTTGTGAATCCCCATAGAAAACGACTCCGGACAACTGCTGATCCCGATTTTATGAATGCTCAATGATTTTGAGTGAGTGCAAACCATTCAATTGTGAAAAATCATTTCGCCATTGAAAATATGCCTGAAAATCATTTTTTCAGAAGGAATTGAATTGGCTGTTTTTCAAGTTTAAATAAATCCAAGTTTAAAATCAAAATCTCAAACAATGTTAATGCTTGCTTTTAAAGAACCTTCGTTTTTCAAACGTCGGTTTCGGTTGGCTGCAATTACTACTATTTCGCGAAAGTTAATCTGTGCTTTGCTTCTCTTTCTTTTTCTCACGGCAACCTTTGTTGTTTCTGCACAAAATAAATTTCACGTAGGCGGTAAGATTACACAGCCCACAGGTGAACCCTTAGTAGGTGCAACTGTTTCAGAAAAAGGAGCTTCTGCAAGTACACTTACAAAAAATGACGGAAGCTTTTCTATTGATGTCTCCAATCAGAATGCGATATTGGTCGTTTCTTATGTGGGATATGCTACAAGAGAAATTAATGTAAATGGTCAGCAACAACTCAACCTGTCGTTGCAAACTGCAAACAACAGTTTAAATGAAGTGGTTGTAATTGGTTATGGAACTACAAAAAGAAGGGACCTGACCGGTTCGGTTGCATCGGTAAGCGGCAAAACAATTTCAACTATACCTGTTCCTAATGTAGCCCAGGCCATGCAAGGAAAGTTAGCGGGAGTCAGTGTTGTTTCGCAGGACGGCCGTCCTGGTGCAGATATTTCCATTAGAGTAAGAGGCGGTGGATCAATATCGCAAAGTAATGATCCTTTGATTCTCGTTGACGGAGTGCCGGGCTCATTAAGTGATATTCCACCTGACCAGGTTCAAAGTATTGACGTATTAAAAGATGCCTCATCTACTGCCATCTACGGTGCCCGTGGCGCCAACGGAGTTATTCTTGTAACTACAAAAGGTGCGCAAGCAGGCAAGACTACAATAACTTATAATGGTTATGTTAAGTTCAATACACCGGCAAAATATTTGGAGGCGCTTAGCCCTTATGATTATTTAAAGTATGTATGGGCCAATGCTGCTGCGAATGGAACTGCTTATAAAACTCCATTCGAACAATTATATGGCATCGGTGCTTATACCACTAATAATCCCGGAGGTATTGAAAACTATAAGAACCTGTCGACGGATGATATACAACGCGATGTATACAATACTGCTGTTTCATCGAACCATGACCTCACAATTACAGGCGGAACAGATAAAACAAAAATTCTGTTTGCAAGCAGCTATGCGAATGAACAGGGTATGAAGATCAATTCTTATTTTAAACGTGCTAATGCAGCGTTTAAACTGAGTCAAAAATTATTTGATAACCTGACGTTTAATCTAGATACACGTTATACCGACACACGCAGCATGGGTGACGAAGGAACAACGAACGGTTCAGGATCCATACTCTCAACTGCTTACCAATTCCGGCCAATTTCAACTACTCATATCTTAGGAGACTTAAATGCCTTGAAGACTGGTAACATTGAGCAATATGGACAAAATGTGATGTGGGACACACACAGCCCTGTTGCCCGTATCAGCGATTATTTTCCACTTTCAATAGGTCAATCGCTTCGAGGAATTGCATCCTTAGACTGGCGTGTTATTAAGAGCCTGACTTATCACTCTGACTTTAGTGTAAACCGCTCATGGGGACAACGGAAATACTGGTCAGGAGCAACGTATAATAATTACCTGGACGATGCGACAGGTACAAAGCTTTATGCAGGAGCCGCCGACTATCGCAAGACTGACAGTTGGGGCATGCGTTGGACAAATACATTGAACTATAACTACAATATCAATAACAACAATCGCTTCAATATATTGGTGGGGCATGAAGTTGCTAATTCCGGTGGAACCAGCATTGCCATACAGGCAAATCATTTTCCGGCAAACTTCACAAGGGAAACAGCTTTTGCGCAAATTAACCAATATGATCAAACGAATGGATCGGCATCGTTCTCTTCTGGCGTAAGTACTCCGGATAGAATCATTTCTTATTTTGGAAGAGCCAATTACACTTTGCTTGACCGTTACTTGTTCACAGCAACCTTTCGTGCAGATGGTTCATCAAGATTTACGCCTGCTCACCAGTGGGGATACTTTCCTGCCGGTGCCATTGCCTGGAGAATGTCAGAAGAACCGTTCCTGAAAAATGTGAATTGGTTAAATGATTTAAAACTGCGTGCGTCTTACGGTGAAGTAGGTAATGATCGTATTCCTTCAAGTTCATGGGCTCAATTGTGGGGATCGGTATCAGATCAGAGGTTTCAATATGCGATTAATGATGTACGCCAGTCTTCTTATGACCTTGCTTCGTCAACACTAGCTAATCCCAACCTGAAATGGGAGACTACCATAACACGTAATATCGGAACCGATTTTACTTTGTTTAATTACCGTTTGTCGGGAACAGTTGATGTTTATCATAACACAACCAAAGATCTGTTGATGTTAACTACTAATCCACCGGTCAGCGGATATCCATTTATCTATTCCAATATTGGCCAGACAAGTAACAAAGGGCTAGAAGTTTCACTTAACGGAACCATCTTCGAAAATAAAAACTGGAAAGTAACTGCAGGTGGTAATATTAATTTCAACAAAAGCAATGTTGACGAACTTGCTCCTAACGTAACCGGACTGTATTCGGCTGCCTGGTCAGGAAGCCAAACATATCCTTCTTCCGATTATATTTTGTTACAAGGTCGTCCTGTTGGATTAGTTAGGGGATTAACTTATGCCGGTTTATATACTCCGGCTGATTTTGATTACAGTAATGGTTTATACACGTTGAAAAAAGGAGTAGCTGACCTGACTAATTTTATTGGCGTTGTGCATGGGCTTGGCGCCAGCGATCGTCCATCTAGCCAGATTGCGTATCCGGGGCTTCCCAAGTTTAAAGACCTGAATGGTGATGGCAAAATAGACGATAACGATCTTTCTGTGATTGGTAATATGAACCCTAAACATACAGGCGGCTTCAATCTTAGTGCAAGTTTTAAAGGCCTTGATTTTGGAGTATACTTCAACTGGAGCGTGGGTAATGATATTTACAACGCAAACAAACTGGCTTCTCTTTATGGTCCTAAAGAAGCAGGTGTATACCAGAATAAGTTAGCAATTCTTGCAAACGGTTATAAAATTTATGATGTTGTAAATGGCCAATTAGTACGTTTGACAACACCTGATCAGTTAAATGCTGCCAATGCAAACGCTAATTTGCCTTTAGCGTATAACGAGGTAGGTGTTACCTCAACTCTTGGTATTGAAGACGGATCTTACTTGCGGTTAAATACCCTGAACCTCGGATATACGTTTCCGAAATCATTGATTTCAAAAGCAAGGATAACGAATCTTCGCATTTATGGCAGTGTTTATAATTTACTTACAATAACAGGTTATTCAGGGCTTGATCCCGAGGTAAATACAGATCCATCGCACAACAATGCAACTTATCCAACAACAGGGTTTGACTTCGGTACTTACCCACGTGCACGGTCATTTGTTGTCGGTTTAAATCTTAGCTTCTAACAATTAAAATAAATCAGTTATGAGAAGGCTCATAAATTATATAACAGTTGTTGCGTTGTGCACTATGTTTACGCAATGCAAAAAAGATTTTTTGACTACTTCGTCGCCCTCCAATGTGGACGATGAATTTGTTACCTCTACACCATCAGAAACATTTAAAACACTTTCATGGTGTTATGCTAATTATCGTCAGAATTGCATTATGGGGACATACAGGTGGAACGACCCTGTTGGCTCAGATGCAGAAATGTATCCTGAGGAAAATTCCAGCAATAATAACAATGCTATTTTGCGGTCAGACCAGTTACCAATCAATGCCGTATCAGGCGGCTTTAATGGTCTTTATACAACACTTGCCCGTGCTTCTAAGGTTGCCGGCCTTATTGCTGAAAAAGATGCCTACAAGGCAGATGTTTCTGCAAATAAAGTTTCAAGCTGGACACAACTTTATGGAGAAGCCATTACAATAAAAGCGTTTTGCTATTTCAATCTGGTTAAACATTTTGGTGATGTTCCTTACGGTTATGAAAACCAGTACGTAGAAGATTATTCATTAAACTCGCGATTTGATATTTATGATAGCCTGATTTCGTCCCTTAAAGTTGCGGAGCCTCTAATGTATAAAATTGGAGAAGGCGGTATTAACGCAGAACGTTTTTCAAGAACATTTTGCGATGCTTTGATAGGCGAGATAGCGCTTTATTCCGGCGGTCATCAAACCATTCGTACTGATGTAAGTGGACTGTACGGGAACGTAAAATTTGATAAGAAAGGAACTGAAAAAAATGGATGCGTATATGCACGACGTACCGATTATCTTGACTATTATAAAATCGCTAAGCAATACTTGCAGGCAGCAATTGATAATAAAGGAACGGCAACTCTAATAACTACGGATGGAAGATCATATGCAAACAACCCGTTTCAAAAGCATTTCCAGTACTTTAACGATTTGCAGGTTAGTCCTGAATCTTTGTTTCAACTAGGTAATGTACAGGGTGGAACCCAGGCTACTACAAGTGAGTATCCATATGCGTTCGGCCGTCCATCCGATGGGGGTAGTGCTAATGCTGCGCCTACAAAAACATTTGGAGCTTTGCGCATTATTCCTACAGTTTATTATGGTGAATATGAAAAAGGGGATAAAAGACGAGATGTAAGCGTAACAGTTACCGGAAGTAAAGGCGATGGCAATGAAAAAATGCTTTCGTTTGTTCCAGGCAATAAAACTACCGGGGGAATTTCAATCAATAAGTGGGATGATAATCGTATGAATCCTCCATACGTTGCAGCCCAAAGAAACTCTGGCATTGATTGGCCGATTCTTAGATTGGCGGATGTTATGTTAATGTTGGCTGAGGTTAAGGCTGAGTTAGGAGAAAATGGAGACGCCATCAGTTTGGTAAATCAAATAAGGCAAAGAGCTTTTGGAGATGCTAATCATAATATTGGAGCATTGTCAGGTGATGCGCTGAAAGATGCCATATTGCAGGAAAGAAAACTTGAATTACTTGGTGAAGGAACTCGACGTTGGGATTTGATTCGCTCAGGTAAATTTTCTGAAAAAGCCATTGCTGTTCGACAAGAAATGACAACAATGATAAATGACCTGAGAACCCAGGGATACCATACTTTCTCTAATGGTAATGTAATCTCCAGCTATATCTGGACAAAAATGGTTAATCTCGCCAACCCCTTAACTTATGACACGCCAGATTCAACCAACCCTGCTCTTTATCCGGGCTGGAGAGGCCAATACGATTATACTAAAATACCTGCTGTCGCTGGTAAGGTAGTAGGAACTAATCATAATGTGGCAATCAAAGGCTTATTCAATTACATCGATCCCTCCAGTGCAGAAGCCACAGCTCTTCAAAGCAGCGGATATGCAAAAACAAATTGGGGAAGTGATATTGTAAAGTATGCCAGTAGTTATGACAGAAATATTCTTTCAGGAATTACATCGGCAGGCGATCCGCCAAGATATTACTGGCCCATTCCCTCTGAAACAATTAGTAAATCAAATGGTAAAGTGACAAACGGCTACGGACTGCCGCAGCAATAGTTAGCTTCAATCAAATGGTTTCATCTACAAAGCATACAAACTGTTCCAAATCCGGGACAGTTTTATTTTATGGGGGCATTGGTATTTACAATGAATCAGCAAATAAATTTTTAAATGTGTTTTTGACAATTTCTTTAACTTGACCTCTGTAATTGTTGACTGCTATGCGTTTGAGGTGTTTTATCTGCTGTGTTGTGTTGCTTTTAAATGTTGCCCATGCTCAAAACGCTGATCCCATTCGCTATATAGGTATTGAACATGGTCTTTCCAATAATTCAGTAATATGCATTTACCAGGACCACAACGGCTTTATGTGGTTTGGTACATACGATGGACTTAACCGCTATGATGGTTATCAATTTAAAGTGTATCGCAACCGCGTTGGTGACAGCACTTCTCTTCTTGATAATACCGTGTACAGCATCCAGGGAGATAAAAACCATGTTTTATGGATTGCGGGTCGCAAAGGATTAAGTTTGTTTAACCCGATAACAAATTCTTTTTCTACTGTTACTTACGCCGATTTAAAAAATCATTCTCAAAAAATTGACGGAACTGTTCATGCAGTTAAGATAGATGAAAATAATAATGTG
Source organism: Flavisolibacter sp. (assembly GCA_035554655.1). Classification (GTDB taxonomy): domain Bacteria; phylum Bacteroidota; class Bacteroidia; order Chitinophagales; family Chitinophagaceae; genus Flavisolibacter. The sequence goes on along the minus strand of DATMIF010000015.1, from coordinate 47,083 downwards.
CTGGTTGGAACAGAAAGCAATGGACTTGTTCTGTTTCCAAACGAAACAAATAAAGGAAGGCAAATACCATTAGTTCGCTCTTCTGGCTTTATTACCGAGCATTACGAAGTTTCATCCATCGAACTAAACCAGGATAAACAATACGCCTGGATATTTATAGAAAACGAAGGCCTCGCTTTGTACGACCGTAAGAAAAATGCAGTAACTCTGGTAAATACCTATTTCAAAAAAATAAATTGCCTTAAGTCGGATAACAAGGGTCACTTGTGGGTCGGGACGGACAATGGATGTCATCGGTATGACGTTGCAACCAATTCTTTCTCGGGTAATTATTTAACTGCGCAAAGTCGCATTGTAAACATTACCATTGACAAATTAGGTACGCTGTGGTTATCATCAGATGGAGGAGACGGACTTTTTATTTTATCGCCTGGTGAATATAAAGTGCGGCCTTTTAAAGTTGACGGCCAAAATGTATTGAGCAGCAACGCCGTCTTTTCTGTTTATGAAGATACAGACGGAAGAAAATGGATAGGCACTTTGAGAGGTGGTATCGATGTCATTGAATCTTATCAGAATCCATTTAAGAAAATTTTTGATAATTCGGACAAGCCTGTAATTCCGGCAAAAAACTTCATCAATTGTTTTTGTGAAACACCCGAAAAAAAGATTTGGATTGGTACCTCGCAGGGAGGATTAAAATATTGGGATCGTTATTCCAATACGTACATCAATTATTTGCACGATCCTCAAAGTCCAAACTCTATAAGTAGCAATGCCATCACTTATATCGTTAATGCATCAAACCAGACGTGGATTGCAACTTGGAATGGCGGCATCAACCGCTTTGACCATGATAAAAAATCATTTGAACATTATTCTTGTTTCAATCCATACACTTCTGCCATAGAAAATAACGTTTGGTTGTTGTATGAAGATTCAAAAAAAACTTTGTGGGCAAGCACAACGAATAATGGAACCTTATACACTTACAATAGAGAACGAAACAAGTTTGAAATCTTTGATCCCAAGCTTGTCAATATTCAATGCCTTACCGAAGACGGGAAAAATAATTTATGGGCTGGGAATTATTCTTCTTTAATAAAAATTGACAGGGTCAATAAGAAGCATACCAGCTACGAAATAGGATATGCTGTTCGTTCCATTCATGAAGACGGTATGGGAAACCTTTGGGTGGGCACCGATGGCGGAGGTCTTTTGAAATTTAATAAGCAGAACGAAAATTTCGTTCGCTTTACAATGGACAATGGTTTGACTAACAATTCTGTTTTAAGAATACTTGAAGACAAGAAGGGAAATTTGTGGCTTAGCACTTTTAATGGGTTGTCTCAATTTGACACGAAAAAAAATCAGTTCAGGAATTTTTCGCAGTCAGATGGTTTACAAAGCAATCAATTCAACTTTAATGCAGCGGCATCTTTGAGTACAGGTGAGTTTGTGTTCGGAGGCATAAAAGGCTTCAATGTTTTTCATCCCGACAGTATTTATGAACGAAAGGAAACACCTCAACTTTTTCTCACCGCCATCAGGGTAAATAATAAAGGCATCGAAGAAAATGATTCTTACGTAAAAGAAAGAGAACTTGAAACGATAAAGAAAATTACTGTTCCTTTTGATCAGGCAATCCTGTCTATTGAATTTGTTGCATTGGATTATAACAGTACCGATAAAATTAAATATGCCTACCAGCTACAAGGGTGGGATAAAAACTGGAACTATGTAAATAACATTCGCACAGCGAATTACTCAAGGCTGCAGGAGGGAACTTATACTTTTAAAATAAGAGTTACCAATTCGGATGGGATTTGGAGCGAGGGAACGAATTTATTGAAGATAACTATTCTGCCGCCCTGGTACCGTACATGGTGGGCTTATACAATTTATGTGTTGATTTTATTTGGTGCCATTTATTTGTATGTAGTTTATAGTAAAAGGCAGGAAAGATTAAAGTATGAAGTAAAGCTTGCACATCTCGAAAATGAAAAAGAAAAAGAACTTACCGAAAAAAAGATCTCTTTCTTTACCCATATTTCCCACGAGTTTAGAACCCCGCTTACTTTAATAATTAATCCACTGAAAGATCTCGTTTCCTCCAAAAACAATGAAAATGAAAGAAAAAACGTCTTCATGATCTATCGCAATGCAAGAAGGCTTCTGAGTTTGGTTGACCAGTTATTGTTATTTAGAAAGGTGGAATCTGTCGACCAGCATTTGAGGATTGAAAGATTTGATATTGCTGAAGCCTGCCATGATGTTTTCCTCAGCTTTAATCATCATGCCATCTCGAAAAATATTGATTTTAGCTTTGAAAAAACAGGCAGCGAAATTTTTGTATACGGAGATAAAGAAAAGATAGAAATCATACTCTTTAACCTCGTTTCGAATGCATTTAAGTACACAAATCCAGGCGGAAAAATTACACTTATGGTGAGAGATAATCTGCACCAGGTGGAAATTTCTGTAAAAGATACAGGCAGTGGCATTCCTTTAGAAGTAGGAAACAAATTATTCGAATCGTTTTATCAGGCAAACAATACAGATAAATCCTCTCAAATGGGTTTTGGAATTGGCCTGTATGTTTCCAATAAGCTTGTAGCGGCCCATCATGGACAACTTACTTATTCAAGTGATGAGGGAAAAGGTACTGAATTCATACTTTCACTTTTGAAAGGCAAGGAGCATTTCCCATCTCTGTTTATCAACGAAGATCTCCGAACTGAAAATAATTCGACTATTTTACAAGAACTGGTTGAAGATACTGAAACCCACTCTCTGTCGAATAAATCGCCTGTCAGAGAAAACAAATCAAAAGTTATAGACCAGCTTACCTCAGATTTGCCATCAATGCTGATTGTAGATGACAATGCGGAAATACGTTCTTACATCAAACAAATTTTTACCGGCACGTTCAATATCTATGAAGCGGAAGATGGAATAGACGGATACGAGCAAGTGTTGAAAGAAAGCCCGGATGTTGTAATCAGCGATATTAAAATGAAGAAAATGGATGGGATCGAGCTTTGTCAAAAAATTAAAAATAATCCATCCTTTGCCCACATTCCTGTCATATTGCTTACTGCCAGTTCATCAGATGAGATAAAATTAAAAGGTATTGAAGGAGGCGCTGAAGATTATATCACCAAACCGTTCGACAAGGAAATTATCGTGGCAAGGGTTCAGAATATCCTGAAGGGACGTGATCGCCTGCAACAATATTTCTTTAACGCTGTAACATTGAAACCTGTCACTTCGATTGCCGGCGAACACAAACAATTTATTGAAAGATGTATCGCAGTTGTTGAGGACCATTTGGACAACCCCGACTTTACCATCCAGACTTTTTGCAAGGCCGTTGGCATGAGTCACCCAAGCCTGTACAAAAAAGTAAAAGCCGTTTCGGGTCTTACCATCAATGTGTTTATAAGATATATCAGGCTTAGGAAGGCGGCAGATCTCCTCATTACTACCGATAAAACCATCACGGAAATTGCTTACATAACCGGCTTTAATGACATCCGTTATTTCAGGGAACAATTCTTGGAACTGTTTAAAATGAGGCCTTCCGATTACGTAAAAAATTACCGGAAAGTTTTAAGAGGTAAAACTGTTGAGAGTTGATTCGCTTTTCTTTTAAAAAGTTATTACCGTCTTTGGCTGGTCTTTCTTCACTTGAAATATTTTTTTAAGACGGTTGACCAGCAAGGGTTTTGTCAGAAAATAATTTTTGACGATTATGAATTTACCCACCTTTTTTTATCATTTGTCCCCCGTACTTCCCCACATTCTAACGTGAAATTTATGCCGCAAATGAAGGAATGATATTCCTTACTTATCCAAAATTTAAAAATTGCTGCTATTATGACTAAACTCGACAGCAAGCACTTGACTGCCCGACCGGGTCATTCTTACAAAAGATTAAAAGTGCTTTTTTCTGTTCTATGCTTATTTGTTTCAACTGCTCTTTTTGCCCAGCAACCAATTAAAGGGAAGGTAACTTCTGTAGACGGGCTGCTTAACAGTGTGACGATTTCTGTAAAAGGCACAACCAACTCTACTCAAACCGATGCAAAAGGCGAGTACTCGATCACAGCAAAACCAAACGATGTTCTGGTCTTTACCTCTGTTGGTTTTAATCCCCAGGAAATTCCTGTAAATAACCAAACAACTATCGACGTAAGAATGTCTGCATCGAGCCAAATGATGTCGGATGTTGTTGTTGTGGGTTATGGAACCCAGAAAAGAAGTGATGTCACGGGTTCTGTTTCATCGGTTCCTAAAAACCGCCTTACTCAACTGCCCGTTACAAATGTGCTTCACGCAATAGAAGGCTCTGTTGCCGGTGTGAACGTAACGCAAACATCTTCTGTTCCTGGCAGTTCTGCATCCGTATTGGTAAGGGGAGAAAATTCACTCGGCGCAAACAGTGGTCCCTACATAGTGGTAGATGGAATTCCCTTTACAAAAACGGGTGCGGTTACCAATGATATCAATCCAAATGATATCGCTTCAATTGAGATTTTGAAAGATGCATCCGCTACTGCTATTTACGGCGTAAACGGTGCTAACGGTGTTATTTTGATCACTACAAAACGTGGTACTACAGGTAAGGCAACCATACGTTATAATGGTTATACAGGCTTTGATAATTTTGCTCATTGGCTCGACCCGATGAGTCCGCAGCAATACGTTCAAAAATATGCCGACTACAAAGCACAAGTTCCAAGTGCAGCACAAACTGTATTGCCCAATAACTATGAGATTGCCAATTACAATGCAAATAAAACAATTGATTGGTTAAAGGAAGCAACCCAGCAAGGGCTTATACAGGACCATAATCTAAGTGTATCGGGGGGGACAAAAGATGTGAGGTATTACATCTCTGGCGATTACATGAAACAAAAAGGTGCTGTTAAAGGATACCAATACCATCGTGTAAGTGTACGGTCGAATCTTGACTTCAATATCACTGATTTCCTTTCTGTGGGAACTACGCTTTATTATGCTAATAATAATTATGATGGTGGCCGTGCCAATTTTTACCTGGCCGCGGCAATGAGTCCTTATGGCACTGAGTACACTTCCACAGGCGCTTTTGAAGTGTATCCAATGAACCCGGAGCAACTGTATAAAAATCCATTGCTTGGCTTAAACATGGATAGGACTGACAGGAGCAGTAATCTTACTGGTAATGGCTACGCCGAATTAAAACTTGGCGGCGTTTTGAAAGGATTAAAATATCGTTTGAATGGTGGCTATACTTACATACCTACCCGTTTCGGAAGTTATGAAGGTGCATCTGCCGGTAATACGGTTGGCGGAACGGCAACATCAAACAGTTCAGAAACCAATAGCTGGGTTATTGAAAACATTCTTACCTACACAAAAGATTTTGGTGCTCACCACATTGATTTTACGGGTCTGTATAGCGCAGAGCAAAGAGCTTATTTCACTTTCAGTGCTGGATCAAGTGGTTTTATAAACGATCAAAACTCATTCAACAATCTTGGTGCAGGTGCTAATACGGCCGCTCCGTCATCCTATAGAGATCAATACAATCTCGTATCTCAAATGGGAAGGCTCAATTACACTTATATGAGCCGCTACCTTTTAACACTAACAGCTCGCCGTGACGGTGCATCTGTCATGGGAGGAAATACAAATAAGTTTGGTGTATTTCCTACTGTGGCGCTTGGATGGAATATTGGTAATGAAGAATTCATGAAGGGCATGAATGTATTCAATGCGCTTAAGTTAAGAGGCTCATACGGTAAAGCTGGTAATGAAGCCATCAACGTTTATCAGACTGTTACTACGGAAGGTACCAATCGTTATCCATTTAACGGAACAAGCATGATTGGTGTATTAGCAAGTAACCTAGGTAATGGTAACCTGCATTGGGAAAGTTCAAAAACATTAAATCTTGGTGTTGATTTTGGAATTTTAAAAAACAGGATCAACGGTTCTATAGATTTTTACAACACAGACACAAAAGGTTTGATTCTTAAACGCAACCTTCCAATTATAACCGGCTACGGAAATATCTTAGACAATCTTGGTGAAACAAAGAATCATGGTGTTGAAGTTGCATTGAACACCCAAAATATTGTCAGCGGAGATTTCAGATGGGAAACTAGTATTGTTTTTGCGCGAAATAAAAACAAGATAGTTGACCTGTATGGCGATCGCAAAAGCGACCTTGGAAACAGGTGGTTCATTGGTGAGCCGATTAGGGTGATTTACGATTATAAACTTGTTGGTGTTTGGCAGGTAGGTGAAGACCCGGCAGGATGGGACCCTGGCGCAAAACCCGGCGACTTAAAATTTGCTGACCTGAACAAAGATGGAAAAGTTACTGCAGATGATAAAGTGATCCAGGGACAAACAACACCAAAATGGATAGGCGGATTAACGAATACTTTCCATTACAAAAATTTCCACCTGAACGTTTTCATTCAAACTAACCAGGGCGCTATGAAAAACAATGTAACACTTACTTATGCAGATGAAGCGGGAAGAATGAATATTCCGGTTGAAACGGGTTATTGGACAGCAGCCAACAAAAGCCAGACAAGACCTTCTTTAGCTTACACAAACACGAGAGGTTATGGCTATCCTTCAGATAACAGTTTTACACGAATTAAAGATGTAACACTTAGTTACGTTTTCTCTCAACATCTGTTAGATAAAATGAGGTTGAGCAGTCTTACTATTTATGCAAGCGGAAGAAACCTGCACACATTTACAAACTGGATTGGCTGGGATCCCGAGAACAATTATTCATTCAGGGGATCAGGCGATTGGACAAACAACTATCCGCTCACTCGTGAAATTGTATTCGGCTTAAATGTATCACTGCGTTAATTGACCAATTAAATTTTCAAAAATGAAAAAATATCTCATTATACTATTATTTATCTCCATTGCAGGGACGCAACTGTTTACTTCCTGTAAGAAAAGTTTTTTGAAGGAGAATGTTTATTCTGCCTTGGCTCCTGAAACCCTCGGTGACTCATTGGGTATGGATGCATCGCTTATTGGGTTGTACAATCACCTGAGCAGTTTTTACAGCAAGAGTGATGCCCAGGGTTGGCCAAGTGTATGGTATGCAGGAACAGATGTTGCGTTTGTGCCACCATCTCAAAAGCAAGGTATTGAAGTACCTTACTATGATTACACACAGTTGATATCAACTGATGGTGCAGCTTCTTTTTCTTGGGGCTGGGCATACCGCATGATCAATAATGCTAACATCATTATTAAAAATGCGCAGGCTGCGACCGGTATTACTACGACAACAAAAAATGGTTACGAAGCAGAGGCCAAATTTTTTAGAGGGTATGCATATAACGTGTTGGCAACCCTTTTTGGAAAAGTCCCATTGGTAACAGAGCCAATTGCTACACCGAAAACAGATTTCTCAAGAGCATCCTTGGATAGTGTAAATAATCTCATTATCCAGGATCTTACCTTCGCTGCAGCCAATCTTACCGATCCCGGAGCTTTTGGTTCCAAGCTTAACGCAAATGGCAAACCTGCTGCCAGAGTAAATAAATATGCAGCTATGCAATTGCTTGCCGAAGTATATATCCGTGCAGGCAAACCTGACCTCGCAGAACAACAAACTACAGCTATCATTAATGGTGGAAAATTTGCTTTGACTACTGCCCGTTATGGAATAAGAGCAAGCCAGGGCGGTGATGCTTTCTCCGATATGTTCATTTACGGAAATGAAAGGAGAGCACAAGGCAATAAAGAAGCAATTTGGGTGCTTGAAGAAGAAAATCCGAATGCAGTTCCCGGAGGTCTCACAGGTGCACCACAACAACGTCGCAACTGGGGAGCTGCTTATTACCAGATAAATTCGCCTGATGGCAAGCCAATGATTATCGCTGATTCCCTGGGCGGACGTGGCATTGCACGTATGCGTTTAACAAATTGGGTTGTGTATGAATTGTATGAAACAAATGATATGCGTAACTCCCAATACAACATCCGCAGGAAGTATTACTACAACAATCCTGCGAGTACTTATTATGGTCAACAGATACCTTATGCGGGTGGAGATACTTTATTTAAGATTGCGCCTAACACAACTAAATGGTACGACTTTATTGCAAACAATACAGATGGAACTTTTGGTTTTGCCATGTGTAAGGATTTTATTCTGATGCGTCTCGGTGAAACTTATTTGTTGCAGGCAGAAGCCCAATTTAAACAAGGTAAATTAACGGAAGCCGCTAACTCAATTAATGCAATAAGAGCCAGGGCTAATGCTACTCCCGTTACTGCGGCACAAATCAATTTAGATTTCATTCTTGACGAAAGAGCTAGGGAGTTGTTAGCAGAAGAAAACCGGAGAATGACTTTGATGCGTACAGGTACTTTGGTAACTAGAACGTTAGCGCATAATACGCAAACAATTAATCCTGTTGTTGGCTTGACTTCAAAAAATCTATTGCTGCCAATTCCAAAATCGGAAATTGATTTGAATAAGGATGCTAACCTTGAGCAAAACACCGGTTACTAATAGCCTTTAGTTTTTCACATACAGCAATCGTTAGAGGCCGGATTAAATCTTTTCTCCGGCCTTCTTTTAGTTTTTTGATTAATGATTGATTTTTGTAAAAAAGAAGATGCGTCATTTCCTAATCATAGTATTTCTTTCAGTTAGCAGTACGCTTTCTGCACAAAAAATAAAAACAAAAGTTGTGAAGGTAGACAGCGGTTGGGCAAGTAACTCAATCAACACAACGGTTTTTCGTAAGAATTCTCTTGTAACATTTAAGGATTGGCAATACATCGCTTTCTATAATAAGGATGGCGATGTCGTTTTGGGAAAAAGAAAATGGAATGATACAAAATGGATCATAAAACAAACGCAATACAAAGGCAATATTTCTGATGCGCACAATATCATCAGCATTATGGTTGATGGTGAGGGTTATTTACATATGGCATGGAACCATCACAATAACCATCTTCACTATGTAAAAAGCAAAGTGCCTGGCTCACTTGAATTGACCAGTGAACTTTCGATGACAGGAAAGCAGGAAAATAAGGTTAGCTATCCTGAGTTTTATAGATTACCTGGTGGCAGCCTTCTCTTTTTCTACCGCGATGGCGAATCTGGTAATGGCGGCCTCGTGTTAAATCAATACAATATCAAAACCAAAACGTGGAAACAATTACAAAGCAATCTTATTGATGGTGAAGGCCAGCGAAATGCTTACTGGCAGGCCTGTGTAGATGCTAAAGGCGTCATTCATCTCTCATGGGTATGGAGAGAAACACCTGATGTTGCGAGCAATCATGATCTATGTTATGCTTTTTCAAAAGATGGCGGCCTATCTTGGCAAAAATCTACAGGAGAAGTTTATAAAGTGCCCATTAATGCCGCCAGTGCCGAATATGCATTTCACATTCCGCAAAAATCTGAGTTGATTAATCAGACATCGATGTTTGCTGATGCTGATGGACATCCCTACATCGCCACTTATTGGCGTGAAGAAGGTTCCTCAATTCCTCAATATCATCTGGTGTATAAAACAAATGAAGGTTGGAAGAAAGAAGAACTTGCATTCGGAAAAAATGCGTTCAGCTTAAGCGGCACAGGTACCAAAAGGATCCCGATCTCCCGGCCCCAGATCGTTGCATGGAAATCGAAAAACGATTTAGCTGCAGCACTCATTTTTCGCAGTGAAGAACGTGGCAGTAAGGTATCTGCAGCCATCAATAAAAGCCTTGGAAAAGATAAATGGACAGTCGTTGACTTGTCGCAAGCTTCCGTCGGATCTTGGGAACCAACTTACGATACAGAGCTTTGGAAAAGCAAAAAAATAATTCACCTGTTTGTGCAAAATGTTGAACAGGCAGACGCAGAACGACAATCTAAACTTCCGCCGCAAATGGTTGAAGTACTCGAATGGAACCCTAATAAAACAATTGAGTAATGAAACAGATCATCCAGATAAAAATTATTTTCATCGTCTTTTTATTGTGCGGGTGTTCAGCACAACAAAGAAGTGCAGATCCTCAAAAAGATTTGCTTCAAATCATCGATAAAAATTTTGGAGACGCATCGGCTCAGTATAAGTTGATGATGACAAAGCTTGCTCCCGATCGTTTTCCTAAAACTTATTATCCTCAGAAGGATTCATTTGAAGCCAGCAAATCAGGTTGGTGGTGCAGTGGTTTTTATCCGGGAACATTACTTTATCTCTACGAACAAACAAAAGATCAGTCTCTTTTAACCGAAGCAGAACGGATCTTAAAATCTTTAGAGAGAGAAAAGAATAATAAAAACACCCATGATCTTGGCTTTATGATGTATTGCAGTTTTGGTAATGCTGAACGCATCGCACCGAAACCTGAATACAAAGATGTATTGCTGACAAGCGCAAGATCGTTATGCACCCGTTTCAATCCCAAAGTGGGTTGCATCAAATCTTGGGATTCCAAACCTTCTGATTTTCTCGTCATTATCGATAATATGATGAATCTTGAGTTGCTATTCTGGGCTACAAAGGTCAGTGGAGACTCATCCTTCTATAAAATAGCAGTAACGCATGCGAATACAACCATGCAAAACCATTTTCGCAGTGACTATAGCTCTTATCATGTAATCAATTATGATCCGCAAACAGGACAAATAAAACAAAAAAAAACTGCGCAGGGTGCAGCAAATGAATCGGCATGGTCAAGGGGGCAGGCATGGGGATTATATGGTTACACAGTTTGCTACCGCGAAACGAAAGACGAAAAATATCTAAACCAGGCAAATCATATTGCCCAATTCATTCTGCATCATCCCAACCTACCTTCTGATAAAATTCCTTACTGGGACTTTAATGCACCCGGCATTCCAAATGCTTTACGTGATGCCTCTGCCGCATCCATCATTGCTTCTGCATTGATTGAGTTGGGTGGATACGCGGCTGAGAAAGAAAAGAGTGAATACTTGTCTGCAGCAGAAACGATTCTTCAAAATTTATCCGGAACCCCATATAAAGCCGATGCCGGCAAAAACGGTGGTTTTATTTTACAACACTGTGTTGGTAATATGCCGGAGAAAACAGAAATAGATGTTCCCCTCACTTATGCGGATTATTATTTCATTGAAGCAATGAAGCGTTATAAAGAATTGAAATGATAGTAGAACATGATATTTATCAGCGCTTCGTTTTCATTGTATAAATAGTTTAGCGGCGAGAAAACTACTGCGTAAAAGAAACTTTTATTTTCACGACCGGGTAATTCTGAACAAAAGAAATCCGAAATCAAAAACTATGTTCAAGAAAAGTCTTGCTTTTATTGTTAGCAGCGTATTCTCGTTATCGCTTGCATTTTCGCAGTCCCAAAATAATGATTGGGAAAATCCTCAATTGTACGAGTTAAATAAAGAAAAGCCTCATGCTACTTTCATGTTGTTTAATGATAAGATGAGTGTTATTGCTGATGATTACAATAAATCTCCTTATTACCAATCATTGAACGGCACCTGGAAGTTTGTTTATGTTGATAAATATGCAGATCGCATCAGGGATTTTTATAGAACAGGCTTAAACGATTCAAAATGGAATAATATTGCGGTTCCTTCCAACTGGGAAAGAGAGGGTTTCGGAATTCCTATCTATACAAACATCACTTATCCATATCCAAAAAATCCACCTTTCATTGGTGAAAACAATCCTGTTGGAACCTATCGTAAGCAATTCAACATTCCCGCAAGTTGGGAAGGGAAAGAAGTGATTCTTCAATTTGGTTCCATTACGGGCTGTGCCTTTGTTTATGTAAACGGCCAGAAAGTTGGAATTACAAAAGCATCTAAAACACCTGCTGAATTTGATATTACAAAATACCTGAAGAAAGGGAACAATTTACTTGCGGTGCAGGTATTTCGCTGGCACGATGGAAGTTATATGGAAGACCAGGATTTTTTTCGCATCACTGGTATTGAGCGGGACGTTTTCTTATACGCCTTGCCAAAGTTATCATTGTGGGACTTCTTTTTAAAAGCAGATCTTGATCAACAATACAAAGACGGTTTGTTTAGTGCAGATGTTGATCTAAGACAATTCAAGAATAATCTCACAAAAAATGGAAACGTAACTGTTGAGATTTTAGACAACGCAGGCAAAACAATTTTTTCTCAACAACAAAATTACACCACAGGATCATACAGTTTGCAAACACTTCATTTCAGTGGCACAATTAATAATCCACTAAAGTGGAGTGCTGAATATCCGAATTTGTACGATTGCATTATTACTTTGAAAGCCGGTGCCACTGTAACATCCGCCGGCGCGAAAATTGGTTTCAGAAAAGTTGAAATTAAGAATGCACAACTACTGATCAACGGAATGCCTACATATTTTCATGGTGTTAACCGTCATGAGCATGATCCCGTAAAAGGACATGTGCCAAGCAAAGAGTTGATGATAAAAGATATCCAACTCATGAAGCAATACAATATCAATGCAGATCGTACTTCTCATTATCCCAATGATGTTCATTGGTACAAACTGTGCGACAAGTATGGCCTCTATCTTATTGACGAAGCAAACATAGAAAGTCACGGGCTTGATCCTGATCCTCCATCAAAGCACATTTCATTTCTACCTGAGTGGTCTGCAGCTCATTTGGACAGGCACCAACGTTTGGTGGAAAGAGATAAAAATCATCCGTCTGTAATTATATGGAGTCTTGGAAATGAATGTAAAAACGGCCCCGCATTTTACAACGGATACAAATGGATAAAGCAAAGAGATAACACAAGGCCGGTACAATTTGAAAGAGCCGGCGAAGATTATAACACGGACATTGTTTGCCCTATGTATCCCGGCATCAACTGGATGAAAAGATACGCTGCTGATCAAACAAAAGCTCGTCCTTACATTATGTGTGAATATTCGCATGCTATGGGTAACAGCAATGGAAACTTCCAGGAGTATTGGGATATTATTCGCAGCGATAGAAAAATGCAGGGAGGATTTATTTGGGATTGGATTGACCAGGGAATGAAAACAACAACAAGTGATGGAAGGGTATTTTATGCTTATGGCGGTGATCTCGGAGGATATGCATTACAGAATGATGAAAACTTCTGCTCCAATGGGTTGATTGCTGCTGATAGAACTATTCACCCTGGATTAAATGAAGTGAAAAAGGGTTACCAGAATATTTTGTTCAAAGCAAAGGAACTGTCGAAAGGAATTATCGCTATTGAAAATAGTTATGATTTTACCAATCTTGACCAATACAGTTTTCAGTGGGAACAATACAAAGATGGAAAGAAAATAAAAGAAGGAAATTTCGCTGTTGACCTGGCACCACGTTCTCAAAAAGAAGTTTCACTTCCTTCCGATGCAGTTGCAACTTCAAACGATGGAGAGTATTTTCTCAATGTTTTTGCTTTAACCAAAAATGCAACGGAACTGGTTCCTGCTGGTCACGAAGTTGCAAGGGAGCAATTTAAATTATCAGGTAACTATTTCGAAGCAAAAGCTTCTGCAGGTCAATTAAAAGTTACAAAAGAAAATAACCGGCTTCATTTTACGTCAGGCAATGTTTCAGGTGATTTCGATCTACAGCAAGGAAGATTTTTCCGTTATGCTTTAGGAGACGAATCTGTTGTTAGTCCTCCCGAACCTTTCTTCTGGCGTGCGCCAACGGATAACGATTTTGGAAACAACATGCAGGTAAGTCTTGGTACATGGAGAACAGCTCACGTAAATCGCACGGTAAAAAAAGTTATTGCTGGCGATCAAAATGCAGATGGTTTGCCGATAATTGTTGAATACGAACTAACCGGAGTAGGCGTTCCTTATACTATTGACTACCTGGTTCAAAATGATGGAAGTATTAAGGTTACTTCTTCAATTGATATGACAGGTCGTGATCTTCCTGAACTTCCACGCTTCGGTATGCGCATGCAGTTGGATCAGCAGTTCACAAATCTTGAATATTATGGAAGAGGCCCGTGGGAAAATTATTCCGATCGTAACACGGCTTCATTTGTTGGCTTGTACAAAGACGATGTAAGGAACCAGTATGCATGGAACTACATTCGTCCACAGGAATCAGGCTATAAAACTGATGTGCGTTGGTTAACGCTTACTAATAACAAGGGACTGGGCGTTCGCATAGAAGGTATTCAACCAATTTGTTTTAGTGCAACAAATATGCGTACAGAAGATCTCGATCCTGGTCTTACAAAAAAACAGCAACATCCGACGGATATCAAGCCAAGGAAAGAAGTTTATCTTAATGTTGATCTGAAGCAAAGAGGAGTTGGCGGCGATAACAGTTGGGGAGCTTTACCTCACGATCAATATCGTTTGCTCGATAAAAAATATTCTTATAGTTATGTCATCCGGTTAATTGGAAAATAGAAATTTGAGTTTGATATCAGACATATCGGAAAAACAAATAAAGTTGAGTTGATGGAAAAGTTGATTGCCGTAATTTGTTGCTGTTCTTTTCTTTTTGCATCTGCACAAAATAAGAGCAACGACAGAAAACTCTGGCTTGATTATCTCGATAAAATTGCAAGACCGGTTATAATGAATCTTGCACACGACCGCTTGAAAGAAAAAATGACTGTCGAGTTAAGTAAAATGGTTGATAATAAGGAAAGCCGTACGCAAGCGTCATACCTGGAGGCATTTGGCAGAACAATAAGTGGTATTTCTGCATGGCTTGATTTGGAAGGCGGCAGTGAAGCAGAAATAAAATTGCGTGATCAATACCGGCAATGGACATTGAAAGCTATTGCAAATGCGGTTAATCCTTTTTCCAAAGATTATTTAAAATGGACCGGTGGTCAACCTTTGGTTGATGCATCTTTTTTTGCATTTGGATTGGTGCGTTCTTCTTGGTTGTGGAATCATTTAGATACAGCAGTGAAGCTGCAAGTAGTAACTGCTTTAAAACAATCCCGTTCAACAATTCCGGCTTATTCCAACTGGACTTTGTTTTCAGCAATGATAGAAGCTTTCTTTTGCAAGTACGGCTATGAATACGATCCTGTAAGAATTGAATATGCTGTTCGCGAATTTTCACAACATTGGTATATCGGAGATGGTACTTTTTCTGATGGCATGCAATACCATGATGATTATTACAACAGTTATGTTATTCAGCCTTACCTCGCAACTATTGTTTCAATTGCAAACGCAAAAGCTAAAACCTATTCTTGGTTTAGCGACCGTTTGGATAAGATAACTAAACGATATGCTGAAATACAGGAAAGAGCCATCAATATGGATGGAACCTTTTCTGTAACCGGTCGCTCTATAACATATCGGACAGGAGCATTTCATCATTTAGCAGACATCTCGCTTAGAAAACAACTGCCTGCATCATTGCCGCCGGCACAGGTGCGAAGTGCATTAACGGCAGTTATCAAAAAAGTGTTTGACGCACCTAATACATTTACGAAAGATGGCTGGTTGAATCTTGGCTTATATGGTTATCAACCTGATCTTGCCGACTCTTACATTAATACAGGAAGCGAATATTTGTGTACGGCAGTTTTTCTTCCTTTAGGTTTGCCTGAAACGGACGAATTCTGGTCGTCGCCGTCAATGCCATGGACATCAGTAAAAGTTTGGAGTGGACAAAATACCGTTCCTGCAGATCATGCTCTCGATATAAGACAATAAATATTTTTGAATCATGCGTAATTATTTTTTCTTTTTATTTTTTTTCTGTTCTCTTGAAACATTTTCTCAGCAGCCTTTGATAACTGATTTGCCTTCGCGAAAAACGCAAAGCCTTAATGGCAAATGGCAGTATATTATTGATCCTTATGAAACCGGTTTTCGCAATTACCGATGGGATGAAAGGGCACAAAATGATCCTGAAGCCTATTGGAGCACAGACATTCCTGCAAACAAAACAGACCGTAAAGAACATGGTTATATTGATAAATATTCACTGAATGTTCCCGGCGATTGGAATTCGCAAGACGCCAAATTTTTGTATTACGAAGGAACGGTTTGGTATAAAAAATCTTTTGATGCGGATTTACCAAAAGAAAATGAAAAGATGTTTTTGTATTTCGGTGCAGTAAATTATCGTGCTGATGTTTATCTAAATGGAAAGAAATTGGGGATGCATGTTGGAGGATTCACTCCTTTTAATTTTGAAATTCCTGCAGGGGTATTGAAGTCGAAAGACAACTACCTGGTTGTAAAAGTTGACAACAAACGCTTCGCTGATGAAATTCCGACACTCAATACAGACTGGTGGAATTATGGCGGTATTACAAGAGATGTAAACCTTGTTACGGTTCCTAAAAATTTTATTCTGGACTACTCACTTCAATTGCAAAAGGGTTCTGCCACTGCAAAAGATAAAACCATTGACGGTTGGGTGAAATTTAATGCTCCTGTGAGTGAAGATGTGACCATTGAAATTCCTGAATTGAAACTAAAAAAGAAATTGACGGTTAATGGTGATAGTGCATCTTTCAATTTTAAACTATCAAAACTTCAGTTGTGGTCACCTGAAACACCAAGACTTTACCAGGCTGTCATTTCCTCAAAAGATGATCGCATTGACGATAAAATTGGCTTCAGAACGGTTGAAGTTCAGGGGAAGCAGATTTTGCTAAATGGCAAGCCAATTTTCCTGAGAGGTATCTGTATTCATGAAGAAATCCCCCAGCAGGGACGAAGAGCTAACAGCAAACGGGATGCGCTTCAGTTGTTGGGAGAAGCAAAAGAACTTAATTGCAACATGGTTCGTTTGGCCCACTATCCTCACAATGAAAACATGACAAGAACCGCTGACTCACTTGGTATTTTGGTTTGGTCGGAAATTCCTGTTTACTGGACAATTCAATTCACTAACGATACTGTTTTAGAAAAAGCAAAAGTTCAGTTGAATGAAATGATCACGAGAGATCACAATCGTGCAAGCATTATCATTTGGTCAGTGGGAAATGAAACACCGGTGAATGCTGCAAGAACAAAATTTATGAGCACTCTTGTTCAAACGGCAAAGCAATGGGATCATACAAGATTGATTTCAGCAGCTTTGGAAACACATACCGTGAATGGCGTTATTGCGATTGATGATCCGCTCGGTGAATTCACAGACATTGTTTCCGTTAATGAATACCTTGGTTGGTACGGCGGATTGCCTTCAAATTGTCGCACAGCAAAATGGGATGTAAAATATTCCAAGCCACTTTTCTTTAGTGAGACAGGAGCAGAAGCCTTAGGCGGTTTTCATGGTGATAGTTTAACACGTTGGAGCGAGGAATACCAGGAGTGGTATTATAAAGAGCAGGTTGAAATGATGAAGCGTATGCCTGATAATTATGTGGGAATGTCGCCATGGATTTTGAATGATTTTCGCTCGCCTCGTCGTGCTAATCCTGTTTACCAGGAAGGATGGAATAATAAAGGCTTGTTCGACCATCAGCTGAACAAGAAAAAGGCATTTTACATATTGAAGAAATACTACGATGAAATACAAATGAAAAACCTCTAGTGTTTGTTTTCATAAAAAAATATATCGCGGTCTTTGATAACAAAAGTTTTCAACAATTGCTTATTGTCAATCTCATCCTGATAAATATCATAAAGAAGCTGTTTACATTTACAGAGTTTGCAGGTTGGCATTTAGCTGCTATTCTCAAACAAAAACTAACTCTAAACAATTACAATGGAAGTTCAACTACACCTGATAGATTACGCAATAATGGTGATCTATTTTGTTTTCGTTCTTGGTATTGGATGGTTCCTTCGCAAGTACATGAAAGATGCGAAACAGTTTCTGGAGGCTGGACGCTCACTGCCGGCGTGGGTCACAGGTCTTGCGTTTATCTCCACTAACCTTGGTGCATTGGAAGTAATGGGTATGACAGGTTCCGGCGCAAAGTATGGAATGCTGACTACACACTTTTATTGGATCGGCGCTATTCCTGCAATGGTCTTTCTTGCTGTATTTATGATGCGTTTTTATTACGGATCAAAGGCAAGATCAGTTCCAGAGTTTTTGAAACTACGTTTTGATGAAAAGACTCGTGGATTAAACGCAATACTGTTTGCCGTGATGACTGTACTCGCATCAGGAATATCAATGTATGCGTTGGCACTTCTCATGGAGAAGGTCTTGGGATGGAATTTCAACATGAGTTTGTGGTTATCTGCAGCTATTGTTCTTGCTTACACTTACCTCGGTGGCTTGTCATCTGCTATTTACAATGAGGTGCTGCAGTTCTTCATCATCTTAATTGGATTGTTGCCAATTGTAATTCTTGCTTTGATGGAAGTCGGAGGTTGGAGTGGGTTAAAAGAAGGGCTTGCACCAATTGCTACGCAAAAAGGTCTTGCACCGGATACATTGACAACAACATGGAAATATACTTCTGAGGCCAGTACAAACCCCATGGGTGTTGAGTGGTACGGAATATTTGCAGGATTAGGTTTTGTTCTTTCATTTGGTTACTGGTGTACCAACTTTTTGATTGTACAAAGAGCCATGGCTGCAGAATCAACAACTGCTGCCCGCAAAACTCCATTGATCGGGGCTATTCCAAAAATGTTCATTCCATTCTTAATTATAGTTCCTGGTATTGCAGCACTGGTGCTGATGAATAACGGTTCAGGATTTAGTATCATGCAGGATGGTAAGCCTAATTACGATTTAACCATCATTATGTTGCTGAAGCACTATTTACCTGCAGGTGTGCTTGGTGTTGGTATTACTGCGCTACTTGCATCATTTATGTCGGGCATGGCCGGTAACGTTTCTGCCTTCAATACAGTTTGGACCTACGATATCTATCAAAGCTATATTCGTCCGGCAACAAACGATAAAGAAGCAGACGCAAAACACTATTTAAAAGTGGGAAGAATGGCAACTGTTTTTGGTGTGTTGGTAAGTATCGCTGCTGCATACCTCGCAGGGTTGTTTGGTAATATCATGGACTTCCTTCAAACCATTTTTTCGATGATCAACGCTCCTTTATTTGCAGTGATCTTCCTTGGAATGTTCTGGAAGAGATCAACCGGTAATGGAGCTTTCCTTGGTTTGTTAGGTGGCTTTTTGGTAGCATTAGCGCATCATGGTTTAACTGCTCCGGAAGGTGCAACAACACTTGTAAAAGGTGGATGGTTAGGCATTGTTCATACTTATCCTGTAGAAATGGCGCAGAACTTCTGGACAGCAATTTTTGCCTGTGCTGCTGCTACTCTCATCACGGTCACTGTTTCTTTAGCTACGAAACAGACTAAAACGGATGAGGAACTAAATGGTTTGGTTTATTCAATGACTCCAAAAATCAGTGAAGCAAATATTCCGTGGATTAAGAGAACAAATACACTTGCTTTGTTTGTGCTTATCATCTTTGTTATCTTATCAATTTTATTTTGGTAAACCTCAAAAAAATATTTTATGCTGGATATAAAAATTCCAATCGGCTTAATGTTCTCCGTTTTTGGTATTCTCCTTTTAGTGTATGGATTTTTCACCAGGAACGATGTGGAACTTTATCAAAAATCATTATCTCATAACGTTAATCTCTGGATGGGTGCATTAATGCTCGTGTTCGGAGGTGTGATGTTGCTGCTGGTGAATTGGAAAAAGAAGTGAGATAAATCACCAAAAAAATTAAGAGGCTGTTTTCGACAGCCTCTTTTTATTTCAGGAGATATCCAAAATTAAATGCCTGCCTGGACGCTTTTTTCTTCTTCGATACTAATCGCTGCTTTATGCAGAATTAGTTTTTCTTCTACAGTATTAAATGAGAGTTCGACCCATCCATGATATAACTTGTTATTCTTTTCCATTTGTATCGGTAAATATTTGTGATCGGCATTCTTCCATAAGCCTTCCCAATGACTTCCGTTATTGTCCACAATTTTTTCAGCCAATACAATTGCAGAAATTTCCCACCATGTATAACCGCTATGAGTCTTTCCAATGCCGTCACCCTTATTAAGCATGGGCGATTCGTCCACCTGGTTATTTAAAAGGTTTCGTTTTATTCCGGAATTGGCATAAAACTGTATGCGGTCTCTTTGTAAAATTGGATCGCCCACTAAAAGAACATCGAATTTGAAATCCTTAGAACCGTCGTTGTCTACATCTATATATTGAGTCTGTCCGTATTTCACTACCTGGTCGTTTAAGTTCTTGTACGTCATAACCGGATAGGAAGTGGTGGGTGGATTGAGTGGTGGTTTCTTTGAACATGCAATGAATAAAATACTTGCTGTGGTTATAATTAAAATCTTTCTCATACAAATTGGCTAATCGTCTTTTAGTTGACTATGACACAAATATTGATGATGCCGTTGTTAAGATGAAGTTAAGGCAGATCAATTGGCGAAATGCCGGTATCAGATGTTGTGAAATGGAACTGGTTTGCATCAACTCTTTTTCTAAGATGCTGATCTAAAACTTAAATGTAATCTTACCTTTTTTATTTTTTCCTTTCTTCCATTTCGGACCTTCCTTTAGAAGTCGAATGGCTTCTTCATCGCATTTTTGGCAAAGCGATTTTACAACTGTAATATTTGTAGGTTGTCCTTCTTTGTCAACATCAAATGCAAGCTGTACCTCGCCGCTAACCATTTTTGTTTTTAACTCATCAGGCACTTTTAAATTATTCACTACGTAATCATCAAAGCTTACATAACCTTCTGCTGGTTCCAATGTATCAATAATAACGTGCGGATATTTCTCTGCTGGCTTCATCTGCTTGCCATAGCCAACAACTATTTCTTTAAGCGAATCTTTTGGTAAAGCTTGAAGAACAATATTGAGGTTTTGTATGGTATCATTTGCTTTGACTCCACTAATTTTCCCAGCCAGGTCAGCATTGTTATTGTTCTCAGTTTTATAATAAAGTCTCTTACGTGCATCAACATTTGATGCATTGTTCAAACGTGGGTCAGGCGACATAGCATTATTCATATTCCCATTCATACGTTGCATGTTTGAAACATTGCTATTATAGCTTGCAGTTTCATTTTGATCAGGAAGGGAAATTGCTTTTGATGCTATTTCTGCATTGTTGATTTGGTTGACTTTTTTGTCCTTTGCTTCGTCTAGCTGCTTGTTGGTTGTAAGACCAACTGACAACCGTTCTGTCTTATTGTGGAAAGCCTTTGTTTGATTGTTTGCAACTGACCCCTGGACCCCGGAAGTCGTTTTCTTTTGTGTGCTATCAGTTACAACATCTTGGGTAGTGGTTATAACCGGGTTTGTGCTTTTTGTTACTTCTTTCTTTTGAAGTGCTGTTGGAAAAGCTGTGTTCTTTTTTCCTGAAATATTATAAGCCAGCCATGCCGTTCCTGCAATAATCAACAGAATGGCAGCAGCACTCAGCCACCTGTATTTTTGAAAAATCGGGATGACCTTCTTCCTGTTTATTTTTTCATCAAGCTGCAACTGAATTTTTGCAAGATCATCATTTGGCGTAGAAGTAAAAGCATAGCCTTCCAAAGCATCAGCTAAAAACGGATCGTCAAGCGCAGCTTTTTCCAACGCATGCCTTTCTTTCGGCAACATTTTGCCGGAATGATAGCGTTCGATATCGCTTGCTGTAAACCCGTTATTTTTTGATGACATCATTTTCAACTATCGCTTTTGTTTTTGGACTATCCATACAAATCTTCAGGTTTCTTCTTCCGTTTTGAATATAGCTTCTTACTTTATTCCACTCTATCCCGGTCAGTTCTGCAATTTCATTGTAGCATTTGCCTTGCAGATAAAACAGTTCAATTACTTTCCGCTGTTCATTTTGCAATTGGCCCAAGCAATAATCCAGCTTCTTGAAATTTTCTTCTTTCTCCAGTTCGCCATTCAGATGCACATTTTCTTCCGATTGCATAAGCTCCACATCAAAGTTCACAATTGTTTGCTTCCTTTCCGAGCGAAGCCGCATCAGGCAGTGGTTTTTAGATAAAGTATACAGCCATCCTTTGAAATTATCTACTTCGTGCTTTTGAAGTTTTACCAACAATTCTTCAAAAATAGAAATCACCGAATCCTGGGCATTTTCAGGATTTTTTAAATACTTGAGGCAAACGCCATAGACAAGCTCCATATAACGCTGAAACAAGTCCCCAACGATGTTCGAATCGCCGGATTGCTTGAATGCTATAACCAGTTCAGCGTCGGTTAATTGACTGGACGATATGTTCTTCAGAAAAGCCAACGTTCTAAAGTAAGAAGAAAAATTTTCTGGAGATGCATGTGTAATCTGTTAAAATGCTGCATCTGGCAGATAAAACCATTTTATGAGAAGGAAAATTTTATTGCTGCTGGCTTTTTCTTTTTGCATTTGCCTTATAGCATTGGGGCAAACTCAGGTCATTACTGGTAAGATTAAAGATGATAAAGGGATGCCATTGGTTGGCGCATCTGTCGTCATAAAAGGAACAAAGACAAATACACAAACCAATGCATCCGGTTTATTTAAAATCGTGCTTGATTCGACAAAGTCAGTTTTGAACGCGAAGCTGATTATTTCTTTTGTTGGGTATGAAACAAAGGAAGTAAAAATAGGCAACAAGAATAGGATAGATATCGTGATGCGACCTGCATCGAATGAAATGAGCGAGGTAGTTGTAGTAGGATATGGTACACAAAGACGCACCAGTATTACTGGATCGGTTACATCAATACAAGGAAAATCTTTAGGTGCTACATATGGGAATGGTTATTACAAAAGCGATTTCAACACAGAAGAATACGATCACATTGCTGAAAACAATTTTCATAAAGTAACTGATGATCCGTTGTCCACTTTCTCAATTGATGTGGATGCGGCATCGTATAGCAACGTCCGTCGCTTTTTAAATAGCAATCAATTGCCTCCGGCAGATGCTGTACGTGTTGAAGAAATGATCAACTATTTTCATTATGATTATCCTCAGCCGCTCAAGGAAGACCAGTTTTCAATCAATACAGAAATATCTTCCTGTCCATGGAACGCTAATCACAAGCTGGTGATGATTGGTTTGCAGGGCAAAAAAATTCCCGCTGAAAATTTACCTGCCTGCAACCTTGTTTTTTTAATTGATGTAAGCGGGTCAATGCAGGATCCAAATAAACTTCCCCTTGTACAATCTTCATTGAAATTATTAACCGACCAATTACGTGAACAGGATAAAATTTCAATTGTAGTTTATGCAGGCAATGCAGGATTGGTTTTGCCTGCAACCAGCGGCAGCAATAAAATAAAAATTAAGGAAGCGATTGATCAACTCGAAGCGGGTGGTTCTACCGCCGGGGGTGCAGGTATTCAACTGGCGTATAAAACAGCAAAGCAGAATTTCATTAGAAATGGAAACAATCGCATTATCCTTTGTACAGACGGAGATTTTAATGTTGGCGTTAGCAGTAATGGCGAATTAGAAAGAATGGTAGAAAAAGAACGTGAGAGCGGAGTATTTCTAACAGTGCTCGGTTATGGAATGGGAAATTACAAGGACAGCAAAATGCAAATCCTCGCCGACAAAGGAAATGGTAATCATGCTTACATTGATGGTGAAGGCGAAGCGAAAAAAGTTTTAGTGAATGAATTTGGCGGAACCATGTTCACTATTGCAAAGGATGTGAAGCTGCAGATTGAATTTAATCCTTCAAGAGTTCAAGGCTACCGATTGATTGGATATGAAAACAGACTGTTAAACAAAGAAGATTTTAATGACGATAAAAAAGATGCCGGTGAATTAGGAAGCGGTCACACTGTAACTGCATTGTATGAAATAATTCCGGTAGGAGTGGATGACGAGTTCTTGAAAACTGTTGATGATTTAAAGTACCAGAAAAAAGCAAAATCGAGTAAAGCTTCTGGAAGCGATGAGATGCTCACAGTTAAATTCAGGTATAAAGAACCTTCCGGTTCTGAAAGCAAATTGATAGAGCATCGGGTTATTGACAAACAGATCGCATTTGACCATACTTCGGAAAATTTCAGATTTGCAGCGTCCGTTGCCGAGTTTGGAATGTTACTTACAGATTCAAAATTCAAATCCAATGCTTCTTTTGGCCACGTAATACAAACAGCAAAAAATGCGAGAGGCAGAGATGCTGAAGGATACAGAAAAGAATTCATCACACTTGTTCGAAAGGCAGATAATTTAAAAGGGAATGAAGAGGATGAGCAGGATGATGTAACAATTAGATAGTTGTGCAGTATGATGGTTCGTTATTTAAACCCTGGATGAAATTTTTCCAGGGTTTTTCTTAAAAACTCCCTGTCCAGGTGTGTATAGATCTCGGTTGTGGTGATGCTTTCATGGCCAAGCATCTCCTGCACCGCACGAAGGTCCGCACCACCTTCCACCAAATGGGTTGCAAACGAATGGCGAAGTGTATGCGGCGAAATATTCTTTTTGATCTCTGCTTTCTTCACCAAATCTTTTATGATCAAAAAGATCATCACCCTTGTTAAGCGTTTACCTCTTCGATTTAAAAAAAGAATATCTTCTTCACCTGGCTGAATGGGTTGATGAACACGAATCGTACTTCTGTAAATGTTGATGTATTTGATAGCGCTGTCACCAATAGGAACCAGTCGTTCTTTGTTTCCTTTTCCAATCACTCTAATAAAACCAACGTCCATATACAGCTGCGACAACTTAAGATTCACCACTTCGCTGACACGCAAGCCGCAACTGTACATGGTTTCAAGAATGGCTTTGTTACGGGTGCCTTCCGGTGTGCTCAAGTCAATCTGAGCAATGATATTTTCAATTTCGTCAAAGCTTAAAACATCAGGTAATGCTCTTTTTAATTTTGGAGCTTCCAACAAAGCTGTAGGGTCGACCGAAGAAATATCTTCAAGCAAACAGTATTTATAAAATGTTCGTATACCTGAGATAATTCTTGCCTGTGAAGTTGGCGTCATTCCCAACTCTGCTATCCATTGAACAAATTTTTGAAGATCTGTTAATTTGACTTCTGATGGATTAATTAGCTCGCCTTTATCTTGTAGAAAAGAAGTGAGTTTCTCAATGTCGTTAAGATAGGCTTCAATTGAATTTGGCGATAACGATCGCTCCAGTTGAAGATAGGCTTTGAATCCTTTTTTATAAGGTTCCCACACAAAAGAAGGTCTGAGTTATTGTTTATAATAATTAAAGACTGACTTCTTTCTCAATCGGCACTTCCTTACCTTCCTTCAGCAACTTTACGTAGATCTTAGTTTTGGTAACGTTGATGGAGTCAAGCGTTTTATGGATGTCATTAAAATCCATGTCTGCATAATTTTCTTTAAAAGTCATTTGTGCCTGCTTGCCATTGGTAACGTTTACTACAAAAATATTTCCGCGGTCTGTGAAGGCCCTTAAGTCCGGGTCAACCGAAAACTTTTTGTCAATGCTGTTCAATGCTGCGGTAGTCTTGATAGAACTTTTGCCACTTGTATAAGGCAATTCAAAAAGGTAGCCTCTGCCGGTAGAACAATCATTAAATGAAACCCAGATTGAAGCAGTGTCCTGAAAGGCTACATTAATATTTGACTTATTTAAACGAATCTCCTTAGGGCCATAATCGCTGAATGGAACGGTACGTACATTACTTGCTCCCTCGTAGGTGTAAATAATAGAGTCGGCCATGCAATCTTTCATAGAGATGCTTAGTCTTTGCTTCCACTTTGGATGATTGCCGTCAAATTTTAGTGTGTCATTTGTGCACGTCGTATCACAATAAGTTTTGGCAGTTTTTGAGCTGTTATTTCCACACGACGTAAAAAGGATGGCAGCGATGGCTATTGGTAAAAAGTTTCTCATAAAAAAATAGTTGAAACAAAAATAGGGTTGACGGGTTTCCTTTCAAAATTCTTTTATCTTCGGCGATAACCTTCTTCTATGTCGTATTTAAGAAAAAAGTTTGCAGCAAAGGCTTTGGAGCATCGGTCGAGATTCCGTCGTTTCCTAACAAAAGTTGAAAACAATCCGCCTAAACAATTAGATGTTTATGCGGAGAGCATCGACAAGGAAGTTTGGAAAGAAACGGACTGCCTTGCCTGCAGTAATTGCTGCAGAACCATGTCACCTACGTATACATTCAAAGATCTGCAGC
Source organism: Flavisolibacter sp. (assembly GCA_035554655.1). Lineage (GTDB taxonomy): Bacteria > Bacteroidota > Bacteroidia > Chitinophagales > Chitinophagaceae > Flavisolibacter. Next base: position 21,010 of record DATMIF010000015.1, on the reverse strand, counting down.
GCATATCAAAGCATTTGAACATGACTATTAAGCAGTTCAAGGAAAAATGGTTATACCTTGATAAAGATGGCGATTGGATGAATGTGAACATGCCTTGCCAGTTTCTTGACAGAAAAACAAACATGTGTTCAATTTATGAAGTGCGACCGAGGGATTGCGCCGAATTTCCTCATCTCACCAAAAAGAAAATGACAGATTACATGCACGTGCATAAACAAAACGTACAGCATTGTCCTGCTACTTTTAAAATGGTGGAAAAGCTAATGGAAAGAATTAACGGAAATGGAATTTTGGTAGAGCAGGGACAGCCCTACAAATAAACATCTTCTATAAAAAAATATTTTGGCTCTTCCTGCGGATGAAGATTGATGGAAAGAATATCGATCCGGAAGTTTTTGTACTGCGGATTTTGAAAGAGGAATTCATCTGCAGCCTGAAGTAAAAAACGAACCTTCTTTTTATTTACACTTTCTTCCGGTTCGCCATATTGTTTCGATGATCTTGTTTTTACTTCAACAAAATGGGGAAGATCATCTTTTAGTGCAACAATATCGATTTCATAATGTGAATGCCGCCAGTTTCGATGTAAAATAGTATAGCCTTTATTGATAAGAAAATCTTCAGCAAGTTGCTCGCCCAGTTTTCCAAAATCAATGTGTGTGGCCATACTTATCTTTATCTCAAAATAAGAATTAATGGCTTTGGATCAAGATGTTTTTAAATTGAAGGGCGTTGTTCAACATTACTCCTGGGGAGGATACGATTTTATTCCAAAACTTTTGGGCATTGATAATTCAACGAAGAAGCCTTATGCAGAATATTGGATGGGAGCACACGGTAATCATCCTGGTTTTATTAAAAATGGGGAGCAAATTGCTTTGAGCGAGTTCATTTCAAAAGATGCCGAGAATATTTTGGGAAAAGACGTTGCCGGAAAATTTTTTTCGCTTCCCTACTTATTAAAAGTGCTTGATGTGAGGCAAATGCTTTCCATACAAGTGCACCCTTCAAAAAAAGCAGCAGAAATAAGTTTTGAAGAAGAAAATAAAAAAGGGATTTCCTTAAACGCCCCTCATCGCAATTATAAAGACCGCAATCATAAACCTGAATTGATGGTTGCGTTGAGTGATTTTTACTTATTGCACGGGTTTAAGCGAGAAGAAGATTTACTGAAAGTGTTGGATGCAAAGCAAGAATTAAAATTTCTTAAGGATGTTTTTATTCAAAAAGCTTACAAAGGTTTGTATGAAGAAGTGATGCTCATGAGCCAGGAAAGGGTGAATGAGATTTTAAATCCACTCCTGGAAGAAATCATTCCGCTTTATCAGGGCAACGCTCTGAACAAGGACAGTGAAGATTATTGGGCAGCAAGAGCGGCACTTAACTTCTGCAAAGAAGATAATTACGATCGGGGGATTTTTTCAATCTATCTTTTTAATGTTCTTCATTTGAAAAAAGGTGAGGGGATTTTCCAGGCATCAGGAATGCCGCATGCATACCTGGAAGGACAGAACGTTGAGATTATGGCTAATTCAGATAATGTGCTTCGTGCAGGACTAACTGACAAACATATTGATGTTCATGAATTGATGAAACATGTAAAGTTTGAAGCGACTGTTCCGAAGATCTTAAATCCCCAATCGTCACATAAAATTTTCTTCTCACCGGCGGAGGAATTTGAATTGCAGGAATATTCATTAAGGAAAGATGACTCGGTGGGCATTAAAACACGATCAGGTGAGATATTTCTACTTGTGGATGGTTCAATTGAAATTGTTTCAAAGGGTAACTTAAAAATGAAAGAAGGCGACAGCATTTTTGTGAAAGCAGGAACTGATATAACAGTAAAAGCTTTATCACAAATTAACTTATTCAGAGCTACCACTCCGGCGTGAATAAAAAGCTGACACATTTAGGTTTCTTGCTTTATTTTTGTGCCCTCTAAATTGAATTCGATGAAAGAAAATAAATCTCTTTTTCTTGCTTTAGCGTTGCTGGTGATAGTAGGGTCTGTTTTCAGGGTGGCTGGTTTCGCTCCGCAAATTGCAATGGCTGTCTTTGGAGCGGCGGTTATTAAAGATAAGAGGCTTGCTTTTTTGTTGCCTTTGGTTTCCATGTTCCTGTCAGATGTTATTTACGAGGTTTCATTCAGGTATGGTTACGCTCCTTATGGTGGTTTTTATGAGGGGCAGATTAGCAATTATATTTTACTAGCTGGCATTACACTGGTTGGTTTCTGGGCAAGAAATTTGAATTGGGGAAGGATTGCAGCCACTACAGTTGCGGCACCTACTATTTTCTTTTTAGCAAGCAATTTTCTTGTATGGTTTGGTGGCGGCGGTCTTCAACGTCCCAAAACTTTTGATGGCTTGCTGATGTGCTACAATGATGCTATTCCTTTCTTCAGGTCTTCACTAATGTATACTGTTTTGTTTTCAGTGATATTATTCGGAGGGTATTTTTTAGTGCAACGGTTTGTATTGCGCAGGAAACAACTTGTTTAAAAATTTGATCCCGCTTCGGCGGGATTTTTTTTTACATCAAAAGTTGGTTCGGATCCATTTCATAACCTTCATCAATCAACAAATCATTTCCATCAGCAGCAGCAGTTGCCAGTTCATCGCAACGATTGTTGTATGGATTGTCTGCATGACCTTTTACCCAGACAAATTTTACGTGATGCTGCTTGTATAAATTGTAAAACTTTACCCACAGGTCTTTGTTCTTTTTTCCTTTGGCGAAATTGGTTGCCATCCATTTATTGAGCCAACCTTCGTTCAACGCCTTTACAATGTATTGGCTGTCGGTGTAGATGGTGATGTTCAAGCCTTGTTTCTTCAACGCCTCAAGACCGGAAATTACACCCATTAACTCCATCCTGTTGTTTGTTGTTCTCCGATAGCCATGCGACAATTCTTTTCTTAGTTTTCCGCTCATTAAGATCACGCCGTAGCCACCGGGACCGGGATTGCCTCGTGATGAACCATCGGTGTACATTACAATTTCCTGCATTCAATATTTTTTATGTGGCTTTATTGCTACTGATAAACTTCTGTTGTGTCACTCACTTGTGCGTTCTGCAATTCTACTCAACACATTTCAATCATTACACCTGGAAAACTCCAACCTTAAAATCACTCATCAATGGCTGATGATTGGCAGCTGTAATCCCTTCCGAAATATATTTTCTTGTCTTTACAGGGTCAATAATAGCATCAACCCACAAACGAGCCGCAGCATAATATGGCGTTGTCTGCTTGCTATAACGATTTTTTATTTCATTCAATAAATTTTCTTCCATTTCGGGAGAAATGGTTTCTCCTTTTGCCTTCATTCCTGCCACCTGTATTTGCAATAAAGTTTTCGCGGCCTGGTCACCGCCCATTACAGCAATTTTTGCTGTAGGCCACGCATAAATAAATCTTGGATCATAAGCCTTACCGCACATAGCATAGTTACCTGCACCATAGGAATTGCCAATGACGATTGTAATTTTTGGAACAACAGAATTAGCCACTGCGTTTACCATTTTTGCCCCGTCTTTTATGATGCCTGCATGTTCACTTCGGCTGCCGACCATGAAGCCAGTAACATCCTGCAAAAACACCAATGGAATTTTCTTTTGGTTGCAATTCAAAATAAAACGGGCTGCTTTGTCGGCACTGTCGTTGTAAATAACACCGCCCATTTGCATTTCGCCTTTTTTGCTCTTCACAATTTTTCTTTGATTGGCAACAATGCCAACGGCCCATCCATCAATCCTTCCATAACCACAAATAATAGTTTTGCCATAATCTTCTTTAAATTGATCAAACTCTGAGCTGTCAACCAATCTTTCAATCACTTCAAGCATGTCATAAGGCTTTGTGCTATCGGTAGGAACGATCGAATACAAATCATCAGCACTTTTTGTTGGCTTCTTCAATTTTACGCGATCAAAACCTGCTTTTTCTTTTTCGCCAATTTTATTAATGATCCTTTTGATTTGCTCCAGGCATTCTTCTTCAGTTTTGAATTTATAATCAGCAATGCCGGAGATTTCTGTATGTGTTGTAGCCCCACCCAAAGTTTCTGCATCAATATCTTCACCAATGGCTGCCTTTACTAAATAAGGTCCTGCTAAAAAGATAGAACCTGCATCTTCAACCATAAGGGTTTCATCGCTCATAATGGGCAGGTAAGCCCCACCGGCAACACAGGCACCCATCACCGCTGCAATTTGAATGATGCCTTTTGCACTCATTTGTGAATTGTTGTAAAAAATTCTTCCGAAGTGTTCCTTGTCTGGAAAGATTTCATCCTGCATAGGAAGAAAAACGCCAGCACTATCAACTAAGTAAATGATTGGAAGATTATTCTGCAAAGCAATTTCCTGCAAACGCAAATTCTTTTTGCCGGTGATAGGGAACCATGCACCTGCTTTCACAGTTTGATCGTTGGCGACAATCACGCATTGCCTTCCACTCACATAACCAATGCCACCAACCGTTCCACCTGCCGGACAACCACCTTGTTCCTCGTACATTTCAAATCCTGCGAAGGCACCAATTTCAATGAAGTCGGAGTCTTTGTCGATTAAATAATCAATGCGTTCACGGGCTGTAAGTTTGTTTCTCTCTTTTTGTTTTGCAATCGCTTTTTTGCCACCCCCCTCATAAATTTTTTGAAGGTGTTGATTGGTTTTTTCAACAAGGGTTTTGATGTTGCTCATAAAACAAAGATAGGAGATGAGAGATGAGGTTGTATGAACAACAAAATTGCTTTTAATTAACCGGGTTTCTTTAATTATACCCGATGCCTTTAACCATATCAAGTCCAGTAGTGCAGCTGCTGAACAAAGAAACATTTCATGCACATACAGAATCGGAAAAAGTTCTTGCACCCAAATTGGCATCCATCAAATCGTACGAAGATTATGCTTCCAGCCATGAAATAAGGCATGGGAATTGAAATAGAGATGCGTAAAAATTGAATGGTGAATTAACTGAAGTAGTTGTTTACAAACCATTGATTTTCGAGATCGCATCAAAAACATTCTTCACTACTATGTCGCAGTAAACGAGGTTGAAATCATACAACTGCGCCTTTGAATAATACTTTTCTAATTCTTTCTGCAATAAAGTTTTCGCCCTGTTTAGTCGAACCTTAACATTAACAGGAGTCAGGTTCAGCATGTCGGCAGTTTCTGCAACACTCAAACCTTCCACTTCACGCAGAACGAAAACCGTGCGATAATGAACAGGTATGTTCTCGAGACTTTTTTCAAGGATGGCAGAAAGTTCCCTGTTCAGCACATTAGCTTCGGTTGATTGTTTTTTTGAGGAGAACATTGGCTGATAATTTTCATCTGCAATTTGATGTGATACTTCGTACTTGCTGCTTCCGTAGCTTAGTTTATACAAACATTTATTCACCATGATCTTTGCGATCCATGTTTTGTAAGAAGAACGTGATTCAAATTTTTTTAGGTTTTGGTAGGCGGCAATATGTGTCTCCTGCAAAAGGTCCTGGGCTTCATCGTGGTTAAAATTGTAGCTTCTTGCAATCTTGTATAAGATAGCGTTATAACGCCTTATCAAAATTTCAAACAAGGCCAGTTCACCATCCAGTATTTTTTGAATGATTTCTTCTTCACTGCTTTTTGTTAATAGTTCATTCATGGTTCAATAGCAATATGGTGTTTCAAAATTAATCTTCCTCCAAGGTAATTGCCAACCAGCATCAAAACTACAATAATCAATTTTACGACTAAAACAGTAATAGCTGGTAATTGAATTTGGGGATACAGGTTCCAGCTCCTGTAGGCAAAGACACTGAATATCAAAATCGCTGTCAAATTAATTCCTCCATGTATTAGTGCTGCACTCATTGCGGCTTTGTCTTTGATCATAACCAAGTCAATGAGTCCTGTCACCCCTGATAGCAGTCCCAAGCCCACTCCTGCGATCAAACAATAAAACGCTGCCGATCCAAAGCTTTCATTTCCCGTTGTGTAAAATAAATACGATAAAACCAGGTCCATAGGTAGCAAGGCCGTGGGAAAATGAATGAGCATTACGTGTAATGGGTGATGAAGAATTTTCATAGTAGTGGATTATCCAAATACAAAAAATAAAAGCAATAAAAAGCCGCCAACGCCAAACAAAGCATGCACAATAGCCAGCCAAGTAGGACTGAATCGTTTCTTCAAGTCTTCGGCAAACATGTAAAAACCGATAAGCGCTCCAATCACAAAGAGAATAATGCTGATCTTAGGATAATGTGCCGGATTCTGGAAAGCATAAACGACTAACAGGATCAATGCAACTGCAGCAAAAATTCCATGCAGGTAAACAGTGGTTCTGCTGGTTTCGGCAGAGGTTAGCCAGTTTTTCAAAATGATAAAGCCGACAACAGCTGCCAAAGCAAAAAGTGCAATAGTGATGTAAAGCATTAGTGGTTGTTTTAAATATAGATCAGCAGAAGTGCTAAAAGGTTACAATTTTTGAAAGCCATGGTTCATTATTTGCTTCAAATGGTTTAAACTTAAATTTTTTGTTATGGCAAGAATAAAAGATCCTGAAATACAGGAAAATGTTGACAGGGGAGCAGAGAATGAACAGGGCTCCGCAGGTATTGACGCAGGGAGCAATAATTACAACGATGACGACGGAACGAATCCAAGCGATACCATTAAGAATGCAAACGCCGCCGGGTTAGGCGCTATTGGAAGAAATGATCAGAAGCAGACTGGTTACACATCCAATCATTCGGCGGATTCGGCAAATGATTGAGCCGGTTAATCAATCATTGCAGTTTTAATGATAAGAATTATTGAACGTACAAAGGTGTCCTTCGCTTTGCTCAGGATAAACTGTGCAATAGAGGATTAATAGTAGCAATTCAGATCGGCTATTGATTACTCGAATCATTCTTCGACAGGCTTAGAATGACAACATACCACAATTAAAACTCATGCTCTGAAGAATGATTGCACTCCCAGGCGATCCCGGGGATCATCTTTGCAGATAGCAAGGATGATGATGCCAATGCTATCGTTGCCAAAGATCATTTGTGCTTTTTTAATTTCATAAGCAGCAACTTCCAGTGCTTTTTCGTGGTATTTACGAATGGGACTTTTGCCATTGAGCACAGAGGCGAAAGACTGCAGGTATTGATTTCTGGAATGTGAAATGTAATCTCTGTTTAACTCCTTCAACTCTTCACTCGCTGCCATGCGAACCGTTTTGCTTTCACTCTCTAAATTTTCCTGAGCGATGTTGTGAAACTGGTCGCCAATGCGCAACGCAAAAATGGTCAGTATCAAGCTATCCAACAGCTCATAATTAATAGCGTTGAGTTTTACCTCCCGGAAAGTGTACAGGCCTTCAATGCCTGAGAGAAGAAGCAACGGATTTACATTCAGTTCTTGTGAACGTTCAGTGATGGCTTTATAGAACTGTTGTTCATTCATACGGAAGAGTTAAGGGCATTTAGGGACTGCAAGATTTGTTCCTTTATTGGAATTTCATAATAAAGCGTAAAAAAAATGTTTAGCCGGTTATTTTACATAAACGTGTTTTTACGATGCTTTATTTCATCGTATCTTGAGCCCTCACCAAAGAAAAGGAGGTATTCATGACATCTACAGAATATTCATGGAAACCTTCGGTTAGTATCGCCTAACCGGGTTGCTCCATCAAAATATCTGGAGTCCTGCTAAATGCAGGACAAACAGGCCGCCAGTTAATATTGGCGGCTTTTTATTGCCGTAGATATAAATGCCTGCAGTGTTTAAACAGAAAAGCATTGCTGAGTTACCGTGTTAAACCCGGGATAAGGCCGGGATATCTCCAGCATATCCATAAGGTATATATGAATCATACATAAGGCAATTAGCGATCAACCTTACAGCGTCCTGGTATTAAGTAGCTAATGTGAATGAGACATTATAAGCAATCCATTGTGACGTTCGTATGTATTTCTAAAATTCTAAAACAAGCTTCCTTTTCTTCTTCTTGTACTACCACCCACTCCTAACACGCCCAACAGTGATCTGGTTAAAATAGAAGCAGCCGTTCTCCCTGCCTGTTTAACTATAGGACTATCCATCCAGCTCTTTTCTTTGGCAGCAGATTTTTTTTCTTCCTTTGCCTGTACCTGCATTTGCTGAATTTCGGCAGTGCGTTGTTCCGCCACCTGCAGTTTTTGGTTCAGTATTTCGTAAGCACTTTGGCTATCCACTTCCTGGTTGTATTTGTTGACCAGTTTTGATGCGTTGGTTAATGAGGTAATCTCTGCATCCGTTAAAACATCCATCCGGCTTTTTGGGGGTGCCATCATAACATGAACCAGGGGCGTGGGAATTCCTTTTTCGTTTAATGCAGTGACCAGCGCTTCTCCAATGCCCAATTGTGTGATGAGGTCTTCAGTTTTATAAAATTCTGTTTCAGGATAATTTTCTGAAGCCTGTTTGATGGCTTTCCTGTCAACTGCAGTAAAAGCACGCAAAGCATGTTGAATTTTCATTCCTAATTGTCCTAAAACCGATTGCGGAACATCCATTGGATTTTGAGTGGAGAAGAAAACACCGATTCCCTTTGAACGGATTAATTTGATCACCGTTTCAATTTGATCAAGCAATACTTTTGAAGCTTCATTAAAGATCAAATGTGCCTCATCAATAAAAATGACAAGCTTTGGTTTTTCAAGATCGCCTTCTTCCGGCGCAGTCGCATATAATTCAGCAAGCATTTGCAGCATGAAGGTTGAAAACATCTTTGGCCTGTCCTGCAATTCCGAAACTCTCAAAATTGAAATCACACCGCGGCCATCATTGGAGATGCGCATGAGATCATCCACTTCAAAACTTTTTTCGCCGAAGAAATCATCTGCGCCCTGTTGCTGCAGTTCAATTACTTTGCGAAGAATTGTACCGGTAGATGTGGTTGAAATTTTTCCGTAGGCTTTTTCAATTTCGGCTTTCCCTTCGTCAGAAATATATTGGAGCACTTTGATAAAATCCTTAAGATCGAGGAGAGGAAGTTTATTATCGTCGCAGTATTTAAAAATCAATGCGACAAATCCACCTTGTGTGTCATTTAATTCCAGGATTTTTGAAAGAAGCACTGGTCCGAATTCACTTACAGTCGCTCTTAAATGAACACCAGGTTTGGCTTTTGTCAAGGTGAGCAATTCAACAGGATAGGCTTTCGGCTTATAGTCAATTCCTAAAAGCTTTGCACGTTCCGTTATTTTATCGTTCGCCTCGCCAGCGGCTGCAATGCCACTTAAATCCCCTTTGATATCCAGCAATAATACTGGTACTGAAGCATCGCTCAAGCCTTCACTGATCATTTGAAGGCTTTTAGTTTTACCTGTTCCTGTGGCACCGGCTATTAATCCATGCCGGTTAAATGTTTTTAAAGGAAGAAAAATATCAGCGCCATCTACAGGTTTACCATCAAGGATTGCCCTGCCGATTTTAAGGGTTTCACCTTTAAAACTATATCCGTTTTTTACTGTTTGCAGAAATTGGTCCTGGCTCGCCATAAACATAATTTTAGAAGGAAAAGATAAATTATTTTGCAACACTGAGTCTTGGTAAAGCGCTTCATTTTTTTTAATGAAATTTGTTGAAGCATTCCCTTCTGCTATGTTCCGCTTGTTCATCATCTTTTTATTGCTCGCAAACTTTTGCTTTGGCCAGAAAAAAATAAATTATTCCGGCATTGACTGGAGTATGAGAAATATGGAAGCTCCTTCAATTGATTCGCTTGCAAAGAAAATTACTTCATCTTACCAAACAGATATTGAAAAGACAAGGGCTATTTTCAGCTGGATAGCACAAAACATTTCCTATAACACGGGGATATATAATGCAGGAAGAGGTTATCACCCTGTAAAATTTGTTCTAGATCCTGATGATACTGTGTCTTCAAAATCGGCAATTGAACAAACGGCTGAAAGAGTTTTTAAGAGACGCATTGCCGTGTGTGATGGTTATGCAAAATTGTTCAAAACGCTTTGCGATTATACGGGTGTTGAATCGGAACTTGTGATGGGATACGGCAAATGTTATTTAGAAAAAGATGTGAAGTTCAGAACGAATCACACATGGAATGCGGTGAAGATTGATAGCAACTGGTATTTACTGGATGTTACATGGGCAAGTGGCTTTGTGAGTTTTTCGAATGAGTTTGTGCACAGGCTGGATGATGCTTACTTTTTAACACCGCCCCAGCAATTTATTTTAGATCATTATCCTGAAGATTTAAAATGGACCCTGCTGGAGCGTCCACCTACCATGAGAGAATTTCATTTTAGTCCTTTCAAGTACAAGTCGTTTATCAAATACGGAATTACTTTGGCTTCTCAACCAAACGGCACAATAGAAGCTTTTATTGGAGATACTATTCATATCGAATTAAAATTGAAAGATGCTGTCAAAGACAGTTTAATCGCTCCTGATCCTTTTTTTGATTCTACAATAATTCAACTATCACCTGCATCAGTTTTTCTCGCTCCAATTGTTACAAACAATAAAGCCATTTACACTTTCGTCGTTCAAACAAACGATGTTGAATGGATTCATCTCCTTTATAATGAAGATCCCGTTCTGCGGTATAAATTAATTGTTAAATCCCGTGAATTCACCAGGTAAATTACTTGGATGTTGTAACCGAAACCTCCTGAAACCTGCTACAGGCAAGCGTTTTAACATCGTGTTTTTTTGTTTGGGATTGTAAAACGATTCTTAGTTTGGTTTTTAGACCTTGCTATCTGCATCTACTTTTGTTCAAGAATTACAAAAGAAGTTCTTTAAACAATCAAAATTTTGACACCCTCGATTGCCCTATAATGAATACGATTTTTAAAAATTTAAAAACTGTTCATTATGAAAAAGCAAATTTTCAGCACCCTTGTAAGGAAATCAATTATTAGTTTAGGCTTTACAAGTTTAGTTTTAATCGGATTAGTAAACACCGCAACCGCCGGTACTACAGACACAACACCAACTCCCTTAGTTAAATATGTTGGAAGCTTAGATGGCCAGCCTGTTTTTAAGGTTGATCTTAAGAATGAATCTGCAAAAGCACAATACCTCACCATTAAAGATGACCAGGGTGTTATATTGTATGCAGAGAAAATCAAAGGCAAAGAGTTCACCAAGAGTTTTAAGTTCGAAAATTCTGATCGTGATAATGTAAGACTCACTTTCATTGTAGAAAATGAAAAGGGCGTGCAATCACAGGAGTTTAAAGTGAACACGAACACCCGTGTGCTCAATGATGTTGTTGTAACTACACTTTAATAAACTTGTCCCTGTCGTGCCTCAAAAGCATTTCGCAAATTAAAGTCGTGTTGTCTGCCAATAGCGGGTGTTAGGCACGGCAGGAGATAAAGTCACAGGTTTTTTAAGATTGGATCCTTTGTGTTTTTCCTGAACAGGAAGCACAGAGGATTTTTTGTTTGTGTTTTTTTTAAAGTATAATACAACTAAAGCGATCACGGCTTTATTAAATTCTTAACGCATTCTCCATACTTTTCTTAAGTTCGTATCGTTTTTAAATCTCCACTTCAACCTTTCCCGCTTGCGGGAATATTTAACGATCGCCGCCAATTTTTTTACTGTAAACAATTGAACATGGCTCAACCAAACAACAACCATGTACAGGACGATGGCTTGTACTCGTATGATTCATTCGGTGGAAGTAAGAGACAAAAATCCGATTCGAACTTTTTGTGGTGGTGTGCAGGCGCACATCAAAAGCTATTGAAACAATTTCCTTCCGAGCATACAAAGTATGCAGGACTTGGTGGGGTATTGCTGGCAACATTTGTTCTGGCCACGTTATCCTCTGGTTATGCAGTTTACAGTGTGTTTGGAAACTGGATGTGGACCATTGCATTTGCATTAATATGGGGGTTAATCATTTTCAATTTCGACAGGTTTTTGGTTTCCACGATGCGCAAGTATGGCGTAAGCAAAAGAAAACAAATATGGATGGCCATTCCACGTTTGGCCCTGGCTTTACTAATTGGTTTAACCATTGCACGTCCGTTAGAGTTGAAAATTTTTGAAAAAGAGATTGCGGTGAAGATGCAGGAGAATCTTCATCATAAAATTCAAAACAATGACAGCTTGTTGCAGATAGAAAATAAATTATTGATGCAGGATGCCAGTGCTGAACGGCAACGTTTGACACAACGCAAAAATGCAATTGAGGATTCGCTGGCGCAATTACAAACAGCTTATATACAGGAGGCGGATGGAACAGGTGGGAGTGGAAGAAGGGGTATTGAAAAACTTACGCATCTCAAGATGGATGCGTATAACCAGGCCTTGCTGCAATACAGTCCTGAAATGAAATCTGTAGACAGCAATCTAAAAGCGCAAGACAGTATTTTAAGTAGCGCCAAATCCAATCTTGAACAGAAGAGAAAAGATTATGCACAGGTTGCAGCATCCAACCAGGGGTTTCTTGAAAAAAATAAAGCGCTGTCCGATCTATCTGACCAGGAGAGTAGTGTATGGTGGACAAGTATATTGCTTTCTTTGCTAATCATATTAATTGAGATTGGTCCTATTTTATCGAAACTTATCATGCCCGTTGGCCCGTATGATATTGCACTGGCAAAAGAAGAATTGTTGCAGATGGCGGAAGATGAAAATGCTATGCGTAAGAGCAAGGAAGTGATGTTTGAAAAAAGAAAGCATTTTTATCAAAAGCAAAAAGAAATGTCAGATGAACTGGTTAGCAAGCTTACCGATCTTCAGAAGAAACATATTGATGAAGAGCTGGAGAAGTGGGAAAGGGGGGAGTGGAACTCAAAGGATCATCGTGCGAGTATGGATGAAGTAATGCGAAAGATCAAGGAGAAGTACAATGTAAACGATGAGGATCTGTTGTGATGGTGCTACAAAAAAGTGCGGCGATTGTTATATCGATGAGATAAAAATTGTACAATCACCGGCAAAGAGATTTGGTTTAAAATTTCGAAAAACTCAATATTACAAGTTTGTATGTTTTTGGAAGCGACTCTTTCCATTACTTTGGTTTTAGAACCTGTTTCCAGCGCCGTCGTAAAAGTCCGTGGCATTAGGTGGCATTCAGGTGGCATTCAGGTGGCTTTCACCTGCCTTTCTCTATGCTCTCTCCATACCGTGACTGTACCTGGTAGCAGCCTTTGTATCGTCCTAAAGAGGGCCCTTCTAAGTCTTAAAAAGAATGCATCAGGAGTAAACAAAGGGGTGTTATCATTTTTTTAATGAGCCTTATTGCCCTTTGTTTTTGGTTGCGAACGGTATGAGGTGAAAGCTTCAGCTCCTGGGCTATTTCCTTATAGCGTTTTCCATGCAGGAAGAAAAGGGTGAATACCTGCCTGCATTTGGGAGGCAGGCGGTCGAGTGTATGTATGATCTCTTTTACCGTTTCTGTTTCCACTATGGTATGCAAAACAGATTGCTCCGTGGTTTCTGTATTTTCCAAACCTCGTTCACCAATGCGCATCCTTTTTGCCTTTCGAAGTTGATTGATACAATTATTGCGCACTATGGTTGACAGCAGACTTTTTATTGATCCTTCCATTGAGAGTTCTTCTCTCTTTTCCCAAAGCTTGATAAAAGCATCTGAAACCATTTCTTCTGCAAGCAAGGGATCATGCAGCAGCTTTTGAGCAAAGAAGTTTAAGTAGCTGTAATAGTTTTCAAAGAAGAAATGCAAACCTTCTTCCCTGCCTTGAATTAAGGCTTGCAACGCATCCTCTGTATTGAAGTTTGGTTTGAGCAAGGGATGAAAAGGGTTTAGGCTAAAGAAAGAAATCTGGAAGACTTAATTACAAAACGCCGTTTGTTTTATACAAGCGAATGCTTGTTTTATACTATTTTTATTTCTGCTAAATTATACTACATGCAAAGAGAAGATACTGCCATGGTACATGAAGGAAGAAATGTAAAGAGAATAAGAGAGATGCTTGGTGTAAAACAGGAAGCACTGGCTATGGACCTTGGTATATCTCAACAGGCTGTATCCCAACTGGAACAAAAAGAAGCTTTGGATAAAGAGATGCTGGAAAAGATTTCTGAAGTTTTAAAAGTTCCTGTAGATGCTATTAAGAATTTTGATAGCGACAAAGTCATTTATAATATTTCATGCAATTTTTCTGATAACGCAGTAAACAACAATGCCATTAACATACAGAACATAAACCCAGTTGAAAAGTGGTTGGAGGCATTGGAGGAGAATAAGAAATTGTATGAACAACTATTAAAAGCAGAAAGAGAAAAAAATGTTTTGCTCGAAAGAATATTGAACGAAAAGAAATAGGTTCAGTGGTTAAATTTTGAAACGAAAGCTGCCGGAAGGTGGCTTTTGTTATGTTGCCCTAATGAACTGTTAGGACAAAATTTCTAGAAAGATAGGACGGAAAGAGATATAGTGGATAACCTGAGATTTGTGAGAAAGATTTATTAAGTTTACTTGACAATCAAAACTAATAGAAGTTAAATGCTTTATTTGTATACAAACATTTAACGTGTACTGCAATCTTAATTGATGGTAATTACTAAGGCAGAAATCTCTCAGTTCCGCGGATTCAAAGATGTTAGCTTTACCTGGGATCTTCTCTAACTGCAATTGCGGGGCAAAATGGAACTCAAAAGACAACAATTTTGGGCATACTGAGTCAGCCATTTACAATTACTGATCTAACAAATCCTATTAAGGATGAAAAGCCATTGTGCGGGGGCTCTTTTAAGTCTGCATTTAGTGAAAAGTTTAAATTATCTGACACTTTTGATGTCGCCAAATCGCATGAATGGACGCTTTATGTGTCGGGTGAAGAACCTTTCGTTATCGAAAGCATTGCACGAACAAAAGATAAGCCAGGCATACGGTTTTGGAAAAAAGGAGATCGATCAAAAGGATCGGGTTATATTCAACGACCCGCAATTTTTCTTAGCCTAAAAAGATTATTGCCAATCGGAGAGGATAACAAGCTAGAGGAAAACAGCCTTCAAACCTTAACCACTGAAGAAAAAGACTTTTTTAAAGATTGGCACAGAAGAATCTTGCTGTCATTTGATCAAATAAAGGATACGAATTATTTAGAAAGTCCTGATAAAAATACTTTAGGAGTTAGTACAGACTTGTATGATTGGAGACTTAATTCGTCAGGACAAGATAATGTCGGAAAAATTTTATTAGCTGTTCTTTCATTTAAAAGACTTAAAGAAAAATATCCAAATGATTATAAAGCTGGGATACTAGCAATAGATGAACTTGATGCGACTTTATATCCAGCTTCGCAATTAAAATTAATTGAGGCGTTAAGAAGATTTGCCTCGCATTATTCTATCCAAATAATTTTTACTACACACTCTCTAACCATTTTAGAGAAAATTAGCGAGCTTGAAACCCAGCACAAAACAGTTCCTGCCATCGCTGATCAGGTCAAAATAATTTTTCTGGAGAGGGTCAATGATAAAATCAAAATCATTGACGATATTAATTTCAATTCCATAAAACATAAGCTAAACGTTACAATTAATGGAGATGAAACTAGAAAAGTTAACGTTTTCACAGAAGATAGAGAGGGAGCCCTATTTGCTAAAGCTATTTTGAAAAGTAAAGCTAGTAATCTCAAATTCATCGATTGTACCCTTGGTGCGAGTTCCCTCGTTGATTTGGGATATCGAAAGATTCCATCCTTCTCTTTCCCACAATCGATAGTCTTTTTGGACGGCGATATTAGAGATCAATCTGCAACGATGAAAAAGGTAAAAGGGCTAAAGAATTTTATAGTGTTACCAGGTGGTCATTCTCCAGAAAGGTTATTAGCTGATTATTTGCATGATCTGAAAGACGATAGCCCTGTTTGGAACAATGTAAATCCAAATTTCAACAAACAATATTGTTTTAGAGATTACACTTTAGCAGATATCCAGGGAAATAGAGAGAAAGCTAAGGCTTGGTTCAATTCACATCTGAAGCTTTGGGGTACTAATGCAACCAAAATTATTAATCCATGGATTGCTGACAATAAGCAATTAGTAAGTCAATATCTTTCAGAGTTTATTGACACATATAATAAGTTTGCAAAAGAGTTATCTCTGATTGAATTATGAACAATACTCCTTTAAGATATCCGGGTGGTAAGTCTATTATGACTCCGTTCTTTCAGGACCTTATCAAGTATAACTCTTTCAAGAATGTGATTTATTCTGAACCTTATGGCGGTGGCGCTGGTGCTGCAATCAACCTTTTATTAAACAACGATGTAGATGCGATTCAAATTAATGATGCTTCGGTAGGGATTTTCTCTTTTTGGAAAGCGCTGTTGACTAAGGGCGAAAAATTTTTAGAGAAGGTTGAAAACACTCCTGTAAACTTAAATGAATGGCAGATTCAAAGAAGAATTTTCAAAAACTCATCGGCACCTACTTTTGAATTAGGTTTTTCGACCTTCTTTCTTTCTCGGACAAACCGGTCTGGCATTCTTGCTGCTGGCCCAATTGGCGGACAAGATGAAAAAGCTCAACAAAGAGCGAAATATAAAATTGATTGCCGTTTCAATAAAGAACATCTTTTGGAACGGCTGAAAAGAATTGTTGAAAATCGAAATAGAATCAATGTTTTTAATTTAGATGCACTACATTTCCTTCGTCAAATAAAGGATAAAAAAAACTCTCTCGTATATCTCGATCCGCCGTACTATACTCAAGGTAAGGCCCTATACCTAAACTATTATCAGCATGAAGATCATGTAAAGCTTTCAAATTATTTAAGAAGGTCTGCAAGTTTTAATTGGTTGCTTTCATATGATAATGTGCCTGAAATATTAGAGCTATATGCTGATCACCCGCTTTATCAATTTGTCTTAAATTATACTGCTCAAGGCTCAAAAAAAGGTGTTGAGTTATTCACACATTCATCAAACATTCTTCTTCCAGATAACCTAAAAATAAACAAAAAGAAAAAGGCCGATAGTATTGAAATATTGCAGATTGTAAGCTGACAATTTTACAAGATCTTTTTTTATTTAAAAAGACTAACTTGGACACGGAGCCGTAGTTTAGCAAGGTTAAAACGTCGACAGAGATGTCGGAGATCGCAGGTTCGATTCCTGCCGGTTAGTTTAATTAATGATTAGACTAACCGGCAGGGTAGATACAAAAAATTTGCAGATGCCGGATTTATCTACTTATCCCCACTATCAAGCTTATGTTAGCAATGTTAAAGACTTTCTAGTTGCAGAAAAAGACATAAGAAGAACAATTAATCGAGCATTAAGATCCAATAATCAATTAACTGTCCAAGTTCAAACGAAAATATACGCACTACTGTACTCCACATTTTCGGAAGCTAATTTCATGAAAATGATACTAACTCCACATGGTTTTGAACAACAGTATTTAAATGAAATTATTAGGCAAAACAGCATCCGAGAGAAATGGTATAAATGTTTAGAGCTTGCTTTCATTAGATTTAGTTCATCTCAAAAGGGTTCTGAAGTACCGAACAAAATTCAAAACTTAAAAAGAATTGTTGATTCTCATATTGTTGACCCGAGTTTATTGAGAAATAAAATTGCACATGGTCAGTTAACGGTTGCGCTAAATAGGACTAATACTAGTTTAAATACAGAATTAACATTAGAGCTTCAAAATATTAATGTGATTAAGGTTTACCGATGGTTTGAAGTTAATAAAAGGCTATGTTCAATCATAGAAGATTTGATTGAATCGCCTAATATAGCACACTATAATAATTATTACACCAAGTACCAACAATTAGAAATATTTATCAATAAAAGCGAAACATGGACAATAGCTTCTAAGATGAGTACTCCGAGCATGAGTAAAAAATTAAGGCATGCAAGTCCCCAGTAAAACCTTGACTTCAAACTAGCCTATTCTGCTGCCTTATATACTGCACATCAGGCTCTTCCTATTTTAGTAACATATTACTTCAAGCAGGTAATGACGATAGACTTTCACTATCCACATTTATTATAAATAGAAGATTGACAAGCAATGTAACAAGTGAAATGAAGCTATATTTCATTTAACGCTTGCCTGGTTTTTGCTTCAAATTGAGATAGTAGTTCAACATAGAATTCCGACATTGACAGTTCCTGCTTCTTTGCCAGGTTTTCGCTAAAAAAGAGTTGTATTTGACTCTTTGTTGGTCCTTTGTCAAGATTAAAATGGGATTTAATTATCTCTAAGTCACTCTTGTCGAGAAATCCGGACACTTCTTTATTTATGAGTTGATCAGCTATATCCGCCAACGTCCATACTTTTGATCTGGGCAGCCCCCAAGATTCAATATATTTCTTCTGTGCCGCTCTTCCTTCCTTATCATCATCTAAACAAATCAGAAATGGTATACCCCATCCCAAAAAGAGTCCAATTAGTTCATCCATTCCAGTTGCTCCTCGAGTTGGCACAACATAGAAATCTGAATTGCTATTTAGTAAAACTCTCCTGCCATATTCAAGAATAAAATAGTCGCCTTTGCCTTCAACCAAAACTGATTTCCTGGTTAAATCTAGTTTGCTAGGAACGACGTCAAGTGTATCAAGTACTGGCTGAAAATAAGTTACCTTATCTGGGTTTTTACCAACGAAATTTCTATATTTTTCTGCCGTTATCAAGGTTTCGCCTGTATTATTGGCGCCTTTGCTGTCATCCATATTTTCATAGTCGATTGCCTTATTAGAGACAATGTATGCTTGGTCTAACCATTCTGGATTAATTAGATAGTGGCTATGGGTTGAGAAAGAATCTGATTCCCATTGATTGCAATTTTCGATAGATTGTCTAACAACTGCATTTGAGCTCGAGCATGAAGATTGGACGCAGGTTCGTCTAGCAAGAATAGTGTGGACTTTCCCGCATTTGACTTTCTATAAAAAGTAAATAACAAAAACGAAAAAAACCATCTAAAACCGAGGGACCTTTCTGCAATATCATAAGTCGATTTGCGATCTTTGATAGCAAACTGAATATATACTTCCTGCTGGTCATTGTTGTTTTGAACGCCAAGTTTGAGGACAATTTCACGTTCCGAAAAATCTCCTCCAAAAATTTTTGTCCAGCTTCCAAATACAGTTTGAGTAATGTGTGCCGATATTTCGTTTAGCGACGCTTCAATTTGTTGCTGTTTATCCGCAGGTAGCATAAAAAAAGATAATACCTTTTCGCTGCCGGAGGGAGTACCCAAAATTCTATCAACAATATGTTTATGTATGTCCAGGGGTCTATCTAATGACGAAGCAACGTTTCCTAAAATTTCACGGTATAGCCTATTAATGGGTTTTTCGTCCGTAGTCGGGTTAAGTACAATTTTTTCAGGTTGATTAAATATAAATGTTGGGAAATAAAGAATTTCAGGAAACCTGTCGACTATGAAATCTGTTCCCTTATCCCAAACTAAATGTGTTGACGGAATAGTCTCTATTTTCGTGTTTCCGATTAGCGTTGCCTTTACATTGAATCCCCCAATTGTATATATTTTAGATTTAAAATCGGAGTTTTCAAATTTGTATCCTCTCGTAATATTGACTTTATTAGGAATGGAACTATTAATCAATTTCCATTTTGTTTTCTTCTTAACCCATTCAGCTAACTTCTGCTTATCAAGAGTGTCAAACTCAATCTCCACCTGTACGGTAATCTCACCTGTAAAATTCGATTTTAAACCTTTCGGAACGTATGACGTAGGTTTGACATCATCAATATTAACTCCATAGAGAGCGCCGGTTTCATCCTTATTGATATTAAAAGTACTTATCGCTTCTAGAATCGTTGTTTTACCACTCTCGTTCAAACCAATTAATGTATAAATGTTAGCTCCTGTTGGTATAAGTTCAATTTTAGTATGTTTAATACCCTTAAAATTCTGGATAGTGATAGAAGTTATTCGCATTGACTATGATTATTTTTCAAATGACCATAAAGTTGAAACAATATAAGACTGAAAGGTAAGAGTCAATAAAGACAAAGACAATAGCTTCGAATACTATCGCACTGTTATTAGCAGCACTCCTGCAGAACATTCATTGTATTACTTTAAAAACCTTATTGTACTACCTTATAAAACTCTGACAAGTTTCACATTCCCGCACGATCTCATTATAGGTTTTCAGATCAATGCCTTTTTGTTCCGCAAGTTTTTTATTCATAGCAAAACGGTAGTGGGGTTCATCTATTTTTTTTACCAGTTGGCTGTAGTAGTCCCAATTTTCATTGCAGTGCTGCACCATGAAGAAGCAAAGTGCTTTTAGCTGTTTGTCCTTGGTGGCGTTCATTGCTTTAGTGTACCAGCCCTTTGCCCAGGAGCAGCCAAAGTAGTCGTCGTTAAAGGCTGTTCGCTCCACATCATCATTGTAGCCATCGATCTCATTTTGAGACCACCATTGTTTTACCACCAGCCAGTTCTTTCGATGGTGAGCAGGGGTTTGCGAGGACGAAGCCCGTGTTTCAGACAAAGTTGTATTCCCCGAAACTTGCATACAGTGTAATTACAGGTTACCTTTTGTGATTATTGTAATTAATTATTGTACTTATCGAGCTAATTAAAACATGTATCATGTTGAAAGCTTTCACCCTTTTAGCAGCTATTGTATTGTTTGCATCCTGTTCGAATAAAAAGACAAAAGAGGTTACAGCAAGTTCTCCATTCCAGGCAAGTCCATTAGATTCAGCTTATGCACCCTTGCGGCCGGCTGTGCAAAGATTTACGATCGATAACAGTAAAGTAAACAGCATTCAAGCAAGGAACGGAACGGAAGTACTGATACCGGCAGATTGTTTTACCAGGGCCAACGGGGAAAAGGCAGAGAAGGTGGACATGGAAATTGTTGAAGCGTTGTCTTTGCCTGATTTTGTTAGTTCGGGTTTAATTACGCTTTCGGATGGGCGCCTGCTTTTATCGAATGGCATGATGTATATCAATGCAAGAACAGGGAACGAAGTGCTGCAATTGAAAGAGGGAACTTCCTTAACGGTATCTATGCCCACCAT
>DATMIF010000014.1:0-290412 GCA_035554655.1 Flavisolibacter sp. | reverse complement strand
TCATACATGGTCAGCCCTATAATCTTGATCTCCGGGTATACCGACTGTAAGGTCCTCGTAAGTTCAACACCGCCCATTTCAGGCATCTGGATATCGGTTACTACAACATCAGGTTTCTCTTTTATAACAGCATCAATCACCTCTTTCCCGTTAACGGCTTCCGCAATGATCGATATATCGGGCTCCTGTTCCAGTACCAACCGCAAACTTTCCCGTACAAGCGATTGGTCGTCGGCAATAATCACTTTAATCATAGCATTTGTTTTGGAAACGGAAATTTAAAAACATGCTGCGTTCCTTTTCCGGGCTCCGATTGAATATCCATGCTTCCCTTTAACACAATAGTTCTGCTCTGCAAACTGCTGCGCCCCATACCGCCTTCTTTTTCATTCTTGTTGCCTGCAACAAAGCCGCTTCCGTTATCGCTGCAAGCGAGGTATAACATTCCCTTTCTTTCCTGCAGTTGTATCCTCATCTCGCTGGCGCCTGCATGCTTAATAGTATTATGTATGATCTCGCGAACAATCCTGTAAAGGTGAATGCTGCTGTTCACATCTATTGCAGTTTCAACACGATAAACAAGCCTGAAACGGATGGCATATATCTCCTGCACGTTTTCCAACATTTGCCGGAGCGCAAACTCCAAGCCTTTTTCAGCAAGTGAGCCGGTACTCAGGTTAATGGCAATCTCCCGCATGCGCTTCAAAAATGACCTTGCATATTCCTCTATCTTTTTGATATGCTCCGCATCTTTCTCACCGGCAGGCTTTATAAGCTGTAACCGGGTTCTCATAGCTGTCACAAGTGGCCCTATCTCATCATGCAGGTCATGCGCCGTTCGGCTTCTTTCCCTTTCCAGCAAATTGATGTCATCTGTAAAATACATCCGCTGCTGCTCTAAAAAATAACGCTGTTGCCGGTAAATGGAAACAACAAAATAGATGATTGAAACGCCCAGTGTTCCAAATACAATCAGTGCTGTAGTATATAGCGAAGTCTCGTGGGTATCCATATAATAGCAAAGGCAAAAAGCAGGTTGGTAAATAGGTTGATGTAAGAAAGGATCTCGTAAATCCTGATACGGAAACCATCACTGTAATTTAAACCAAAAATCCAGAACGCTTCTACCAGCACGGCATAGTCATGGTAAATCACAAGCCCGGTACAGATCAGGAAAACAGGCTGTCGCCATAAAGGCATGGTCTCTCTTAAACTCACCCTGTTGATCATGCTAATGCTCATCAGCACCAGTAAAAACGAATGCAGCATGATGAAATAAGAATTAAACGCCTTGAATGAACGAAGCAAACTTTCAGCCACCCATAAACTCACAAATAAAACTTGCAAGGAATAATACAACCGCCGGGCGCCTTTAAATAAACCCCATTTCAAAAATTGCCAGGCCAGCAACAGCGCCTCAACAAGTCCGTACAAATTATAGTTGAAAACATTTTGCCGCCCTTGCCTGATCAGGATAACGCTGATCACTTCATTCACCAGGCCAACAGTAAGTAACAGCAAAAAAGGAAAAAAGGCTGGGTCGGATTTTCTAACCCGGCACCAGCCTATAACTGCACCCACCATAATACTGAGGCTAAATGCAGCATTTAATTCAAAACTCATGCACTCATTCGTTTAAGGGCGAAGTTGACCCGCATATGTCGGGACACCTGTTCCCGTTTTCAATAATATCTTCTTCTTCTCCCGTCAGGGACTGGGTTAAGATGTCGTCGCCATCAGCATCGGTGGCAACAACAATGGCATGGACCTTCAAACTTTCATCCATTCCGTAATAAATCCGCAACCCCGCTGCTCCGGGTTTGCTGAGCACCGTGTCAAATGCAGCCCTGTCAAATGCTTCGCTGTAAGGAAGCAGGTTCTGCCCCTGGTACTCGGTTTTTAAAATGTTTTCGCGTTGGTTGCGAAATCTGCCGGTCATGTCGGCGGCAGTCGCTAATGAAATGAAATGACTCATAAGGTATAAATTTTTGTACTGCCAAAGTCCAAAATCACGCACAGCATTTTTACAGGGTATACTTGGTTTCTCTATAGGGTAAACCTTGTTTTTTTATTTAGTCCCTCTAAGTGAAAACACATCATATAGGGTAAACATGGTTGACAGGCACATTTATTTTTTCAAAACTTAATATACACCAACACCCGTATCTATGAAGCAAAAAACTTTTCGCCCTTTCATTATCCTCCTATTCTACTCACGGGCTGGCAACACCGCATACAAAAACAGTCTGCATCAATAGCACCGGTAAACCGTTAAAAAAAATGGCAATCTTCATTTCACGCACCCGGCCCTTTACTACGATATCGTCTTAACCGTCTATACCTATGAATGCCCTTCCCCACAGGATAGTCATTTATGCCAAGGACATCATGAACATCACCGGCTGCTCCAGCCGCACGGCCCGCCGCAAGCTGGCCGAAATCCGCAAAAAATTCAACAAACCCAAAGAAGCATATATCTCCATCGAAGAATTCTGCGCCTTCACCGGCCTCCGCGAAGAACGTGTCGCCGCCTTTCTCACCTAAACCCCAAACCAAAACTCCAATAACCCCCAAACCAAAACTCCAAACCCGAAACCCTCACTTCTCGCTCTCACCCCAAAACACGGCTTCCCCTAACAGGAAGTCGTGTTCTGTCACGCAGCAAACTAACCGCAACCTTAAAGCGCATCACGCAACACAAATGCCACCCCTCCAAACGAAATGACTGCCCCGGCGCCTCATTTTTCGATAACCCAATCGCCAGGTAACCATAATCTCCCCATCGAAAAATTCAGCGCTTCCATGAAACTCCGCATAGCACGCAGCGGAGTCTCCAACCTCAAGCCTGTCTAACAAATGACACTTGCAATCGCGGGTTCGTCATAGGATATCTCCCTCTGTCGGTATGTCCCGCATCGAACCCGCTTGAACTTTTGGTTACTTTTCTTTCAAGAGAAAAGTAACAGAAGTGCTCATGCGCTGTCGGCATGTCCCCGCACCGAACCCGCTTGAACTTTTGGTTACTTTTCTTTCAAGAGAAAAGTAACAGAAGTGCTCATGCTCTCTTCATATACTCCCCAATCAAATAATGAAACACACTCTGTCCCTTCTTCACCTTCTTCTTATACTGCATGATTAATTTCTCATTCCCCATCACCGCCTGTGCATACCTCACTGCATTCCTGAATTTCTGGTTATTCTTCCTTTGCTTCCTGCTTCTTTCAACCGCCCTCATATCAGGATACTTGCTTACAATGGTCTTACCCTTGTACTGCTTCACAACAAAATACTCACCTATGCGGCCGCTCAGGCCTTTTAGAATAATACTCTTTACAACTTTTGCCATAAAATATTTTTAATCGTTAAGGTGCTCTGCACCATAAAAAATAATCCGTGTAAATCCTTGTCATCCTGTTCAAACCATATTAAAAAGAAGAGGCTTTCGCCTCTTCTTCGCTATCCCCTGGTTTTCCATTTTTTAATAATCCACTTTCCGAAAAGGCTTACTAAAAAACTCACGGTAGCTCCCACTGCAGCCAGTGCAGCCGTCTTCACAATCTCCCCAAGTGTCAGTCCTAAAAACACGAACAGCAATCCGCCAATCATGCCCGACCTGGTACTGGGGTTATTTTCCGGCGCTCCCATTGCTCACTGTTTTAGTTCCCCGCATCTTCAGTCGTTGCCGTCTGGCTCACTGCCGAAGCCACGCTTCCCGCTACGGCCAGGTAGCCCGCAATCTTGATCAGCACTGCAGGCAATGCAACCGGCGTCGTTAACAATGTGGCGCTGATGGCCGCCAGCACCAGCCCTGCATTCCTTATTTTCTTAAAGAATTTCGGAGTGGGCGCTTCAATTCTTGCTTTGATATTCATTTGCTTTTGATTGAATAGTTAAAAAAACAGTTGTCTGTTGCTGGGCCTCGAAAACAATGGAAACCAGTTTGAAAAGCATTCCTTGAAAGGATGCCTTTCCCGGGCCCTGTTAAAATGGAAACCGGTGCAATACAGCCCCTCAGTTCCTTAAGGGCATCATTGGCAGGATGTATAAGAATGAGCTCCTGGTCTTTCACATTCACTAACAATAAATGCTGTCCAAACCTGGTGCTGTATCGCTTTTTCAGTTCGTACCTGCCTTCGGGTATACATGATCGTTGCGGCAGGTTATCCTCCCAGGGCAATTCAATGGTATAACATATGAACTTGCTGTTTTGTAAACGATCTTTCTCGGCTGCATTCGCCTTGGCCGGCCCCACTGGGCCCTTGCGTGTCAGTCTGAGCTTGCCGGAGACCGGGGCAGGCTCAAAGCATCGAAGCATACCGTTGGTACCATCGGCATGGTACGTTCTTACTAATACCAGTTCCATTTTTAGTTTTTAGGGGGCTAAGACTTCGACTCAACCTCAACCTCAACCTCAACCTCAGCCTCAACCTCAGCCTCAGCCTCTACCCTAAACCCCGCTCACCTTCACCAGTGCCATCCCGTTAAATGCCCCGTTCTTCAGCGGGTACTGCTTGCCGTTAATCTCCTGCATAAACTCAATTCCCAGCGCAAGAAATAAAGGCAGCGTACTGTTGACTGGCAGGTTGTTCGCCAGCTGGATAACAGCAGTCGGATTGTTGTCCCATGGAAGCACTGCAGTTTCCTGTGCCTGCACGGTGAACACCTCGTTCTCAAAATCCACCTCCGCTGCTGCACTAAAAATTCTGAAATGGGTAGTGCCGCCCGGTGCCGCTACGGATGCGGCGGGCGTAAATGGATCAAGGTTCACACTGCATACTCCTGTTGCCCTGTCAATACTCTTGGTGTAAGGCGCATACAATGCAGTACCTAGTTTACCGTTTACATTGAAATCAAAACCCTCAAGCAGCTCAACCTCTCCGTCAATCACGTTGCGCTTGCCCCTGTCACTGGTAGCATCTTGCTGCAACACACGGATCATCTCCTTGGTAAGCCGGCTCACCATCCTGCTGTCCGATGCCTTGTTGATCTGCGTACGCAATGCAGCCCTCAGCAACTTGCCGGCCTTACCGGCGCTCCCGAATTCGGCATTGTTTTCCCTCGTTCTCTCGAAGGCGGGATCGGAATTGATCTTGCTCACAGGTATCTCGCTCTTTACCTTGGCCCTGTACCCGTCCCTCGTTTTCTGAAACGTGATATCGTCAAGCGTACCTTCCAGCTTAACAATACCTCTTTGTCTTGCCATCTTCTGATTTTTTAATGGTTCAAAAATGATTCGCACAAATCCACCTGACCATGGTCGTTAGTTGCGCATTGGTGTTTCATGCTTTCAATCACAAGATTAATCGGTGGCGCTTGTACATGAAAATCCCCTGGCCGCTTTGACACATCCTGTCCGCAAATGGCCGCGTATGTCCTCTGTTTTCTCATTGAAAAAACGAAAATGCAGTCCCGCTTTTGCAACACGGGCAATGTTCATCCATGTATCAACCTATAGCGGGAGTGAACAGGCTTCCTGGCTGCACGGCCTTTCCTTCCTTCGTCATCCTTCGCTCATCCTCCATGCTTCATACCTGCTGAAGTCTCATCTCCGCCATAGTGAAGCCCTGCTAAAGCCATACCCGGGCCATGAACACATCATCAGCACGATGCTGCAGGCAGTTGTGCAATCTTTCTTTGGTAACAGGCAAGAGCCTTCGCAATAAGCGCTGGCTTATTTTATTACAATAGACCTTGCAACGGTCACCCCTGCATGTAAATGCAGTCGTCAACACCTGGAGATTACCGTTTCAAAATGCAAGGCCAGTATACTTCTGGAAGTAAATACCGGTACACCGCGTTAACAAACTTGGCCTCCCGCCTTCTGCGGGACAGCTCCTCCTGGGAGCGGCGGTTATGAACAATGCCGCTTACCTGGTGCACTCCGTTCTTGCCCTGATCACAGTGGTTACTCCATCAATAGTGACGGTGGTAGTGTAGGTCAGTCCTTTCTCATAGTCTTCGAGCTCTGTTTGGGTATAATTGCATAGGTCCTGCGTGATAGAAGATTCAGATGCGGGTCGTCCATCGGAGTAGGTATTGGTGTAGGTTGTCTGGCAACTATAACAAACTTCTTTATCACAGCCATAAAAGGCAAAGCATAATACAACGAACAATAAAGTTTTCATAAACAGGTTTTGCATTAAAGTACAACAGGTGTGTATGCACGTTAATGACTGCCGTCATTACTGCTTTGGTTTTTGGATAAAGTAGCGTTAAAATACAAACTGGAGTTTATAAAAAGGCATAGTTGCTAACCGGCGGCAACCAGATACATGTTACCGGTTTGTCATTGCAGTTGATACTGTTAATTTGTATGTTTGGAGCTTATATATCTTGGATTTCAACAAAACTAACAGTTATGGGCCCTCTTGGATTTAACGAGATCATTATTCTTGCTTTTGTTCTTGTTTTCTTAATTACACTGCCGGTTATTGTTGCCTATAGACTGGGCAAGCAAAAAGGAAGGATGATGGAGATGGAAAGGCAGAGAATGGAACAGGCTTTTAAACAACAGCGACAAGAGTAACTGGGGATTACTTTATTAACTAACTGCGATGAATACTTTAGGTAATTTGATCTGGTTAATTTTCGGTGGTTTTCTTTCGGCAATGGGTTATGTGGTCGGAGGCTTTGTTCTTTGCTGTACGATAGTGGGCATTCCTTTCGGATTTCAATGTTTTAAGCTGGCGGGTTTTATTTTATGGCCTTTTGGACGAGAGGCTGTAAGCACTTCTGCCAGCGGTGGTTGTCTGGTTACACTCCTCAATATTATATGGATTGTTTTTGGAGGAATTTGGGTGGCCATTGTACACTTGGTGTTTGGATTGCTGTTGTGTATTACCATCATAGGGATTCCGTTTGGAAGGCAGCATTTTAAGCTGGTAGAGATTTCGCTGATGCCGTTTGGGAAAAGGATCGTTGATAAAGCAGACAGAAGGTATTAAACCTGGCGGGTAGTTCGTTGTAAACTAACGACGGATCAGGTAGACCCAATGTTGGTGGGGCACCAGCGTGAGCCAGAGCACAGGGAGGGTTATGATGAGTGCACATAATGAATGCCTGGCCCGTGGGGGACCGTTAGGTGCGTGATGCCAGTTGAGGCCGGGCAGTCCTTCAGTCCGCAGGCAGGTATACTTTGAAACTGGCACCCTTTCCCGGTGCACTGGTTACCTCTACAAAGCCGTCATGGTTTTCGATTACCTTTCTTGCTATAGCCAGGCCCACGCCTGTTCCGCTGTATTCTGTATTCCCGTGCAGGCGGGCAAACATCTGGAAGATCTTTTCGCTATACTGCTGTTCAAAGCCAATACCATTATCGCTAATTTCAATCACCTGGTAAACGCTTTCACGTGAGTCACTTAGCCAGGAACTTATGGTTATTTCGGGAGGCGGGCCAGGCTTTGAATATTTCAGCGCATTGGAAATTAAATTTTGAAACAGTTGCTGGAGCTGTCTTCTATAACCGGGCAACCGCGGCAAACTGCCCACGTGCAGTTTTGCATTTTTCAGTTGTATGTCCACTTCAAGATCCTCCAGTACCTGTCGCACTGTTTCATTCAAATCAACCGTTTCTTTTTCGACGGGATGTAGGCTTACATGAGAATACAGAAGCAAATCATCGATCAGCCGGGACATGCGTTCAGTGGATTTTTCAATCCTGCCGAAGGAACGAAGCTCGTTCTCCTGCAGGCGGGGCTGTAACTGCTCTTTAAGGTGCTGGGTAAAATAATGGATCTTCCTGACCGGCTCTTTGAGATCGTGCGAGGCAGCATGTGCAAATTCTTCCAGGTTCCTGTTGGAACGCTTTAATTCCGCGACGGTCTGTTGCAACTGCACCTGCGATTCTTTCATTTCTGTAATATCCTGCACGGTAACAATGATGACATCCTTACTGACGGGCATAACCGTAAAATCAAACCATCCTTTAAAATGCCGGGAGGAAAAATAGGTTTGTTGCCTGTCGGGCTGACCTTTTTCCAGCACGGTGCAGAAGTAATCGAAAAAGCCATTGGCTTTATTTTCAGGTATGAGCCCGAGCATGGTGGCGCCTACAATTTCGTCAATGCTTTTTTTCAGGTAATTGGCAGTGGCGTGGTTGGCAAAAAGGTAGCGATAGTCGGTAATACGGTGATCCTTGTCTCTTTCAGCTTCCAGTGCATAAATAACGTTATGCGAGGCAGAAAGAATGGTATTGGTCAAAAGCCGCTGGCGCTCCAGTTCCAGCGAAACATCATTGTCCCCTTCCTGCCCTTTGCTGCTTTGCACCTGCTCAGTGATGTCCTCCACGGTGTGAATGATATATTGAACTTCGCCCTTTGCGTCCATAACGGGTTTATTGGTTGGCTTCCAAACCTTGAACACAAAATTGCTTTTTCGTGATGCCGGCACGTCGTAGCGCTGCACGGACATATGGTGGGTTTTTTTGTGTTCGAGCACCCAGGAAAGTGAGCTGCTTAAGTTTTTAACACCTGTGGCATCGGGCAGCGAAGGGTTGTCAGGGAAGACTTCAAAAAGCGGTTTGCCCACAATAAAGCGACCCGAAAGCGTAGCCTGTAAATAGGCGTCTGTGGCTTCTATAATTGTATAGGAAGGGGCATCAGGCTGCAGAAAAAGATGACAGCCGGGCAAGGCTCTAAGGATGGATAAAACATCCGTGCGCACAGGATCTTGTGTTAACGTCATGGCTAGGGGTTAATCCAAGGTAAGATTTTATATTGATTTGCTTAGCGAATGCATGCGGATAAGCCCGGTTATTCTACAGAGAGGGGCCACCCAAATTCCGGCAGGCAGTTAAGATCATTGTGCAAGGACATAGTTTTTCTTATGTTTGATAAGTTATATACATCAAACTGTTTTATGAAGCGCCTATCCATTTTTTTATTTCTCATTGCCTTGTTTTTAAGCAATCAATGCTTCAGCCAGTCGTGCAGCGATCTTAAAAGCGGAACCTTTTATTCTTATCCCAAAAATTCCGGCGAACAATGGAAGATTGTCCGCGAAGGTTCGAAGGAAAAATACATAAACCTGGTTACGGGTGATAGTTTGGTTTGGAAGATAGACTGGCAAAATGAATGTCAGTTCAAAATGAAATACATGGGAGGCAGTGGCCAGTTAAAGAAACAAGATGCGGAGCTGTTTAAAAATCATGTATTGGTGCTTTCGGTGGAAACAAACAATGAAAATTTTTACCTGGCCAATTATTATTTAGACAAAAAATCAAAGGTTCCCTTCCTGTCAGATACAGTTTGGAAGAAGGAAAGAGCGGCAAGCGACAAAATATTATTTTCTGAAGTTGCGCCCAATGAAATCAGAAGATTAAAGTTCAAAGACACTTCCCGGTATGCATTGCTGTACGTGTACCGTTCGGGCAAATTTGTAGGATCGCTTGCCGGCTTTATTTTAAAATGTGAGGGTGTGGCCATGGCCAAAATGAGCAACCGGTCGGCTTATGTATTTAAGATATGGAAAGAAGGGAAGCTGCATTTTATTGCACAAACCATTAACCACCAGGACAGGGCGGATATTGATTTCCAGTTCGGGCATAAGTATTATCTCAATTGTGATATTAAACTGACGCTTGACAATGGGGGCCGCCCGGTTTTACATGTGGTGGATAAGGATAAGGGTGAGGATGGTTTTTTTTCAGCGCAGTAAACAGGTGTGCAGCCAGCTTCGCGGAAAACAATCCGGGAAGGTGAATTTTTTCAAGGAGCTTCAGGCGAACCTTGTACAACATGCCTGCCATGGCACTACATAAAAACGATAGCCATAATTAAGGGCTTTCGCTTATTGAAAAAATAGTATGGCTGTTTTATTTTAGCGGCGCAGACCCGGAACCAGCGAAAAGGAATATTTTCTCTCTGTATCCTTCGAAAACTCCACTCCATTCTCCCGTGTAAAGCTTTAGATTTTTAACCATTAAAACCACATCCGTGCGATCAAAATCTTTACAAAAACTATTTGAGCAGGTGCTCGAAGGAAGGAGCCATACTGCTATAGAAAAACAAATTTTTCCCGTTACATCAATGGAACTGCAGGAACTTGAAACCGCATATGCTGAAGCGTTAGGTGATGGTGCAGATGCACAAACCCTGGCTGCACTATGGAAAGAGATCAGGCGGTGTAAAAGCGAGACAGGCCAATATGCCTGATCCTGCTTAAGCTTATTAGAGCCTATGATTAGATCCAATCCCAATTTTTTGCTCCCCTCCGGAACTGCCGGAGGGTTTTTGTTTTTATCCCTTTTAGTTATTTAGTAATGTTTTTATGTTGCACTGCCTATAAAAAGGGGAGCTGCGATAAAGCAAAAGCCCTCTTTGCAGAGGGCATTATTTCTTCGTGGTTTTTACAGGAAATCAACAAGAAAAAGGATACCGAATGAACTGGCTTCCGGATACCGGATTCACCCTCTTTTAAAAACAGCCTTGTGGCGTTTTTAACACTGTAAACTTACTTTACCCCACAACAGAATGAGCTGAGGCACATCATGCAAGGGGATGATTTATGCAATCCGGAAAACCACTCAGCCGATCTAATTGTTTTTACTTAATTGCGCCATTATGCTAAGGCGACAGCTAGTACAATAAATTGAAAACGAATGCTGATTAATTCCGGTTCTTTTATTTTATCATTGCAAAAATTGAAGCTAACCTTTCGTCATGATCACCAGTTTTGATACGCTTATCGAGTCACTTTCTATTCACTACATTGGCAATAAGTGCAAAAACGAAGCTTGTCTTTTTTCAGAAGAACCCCTTTCGACTGACGATGAACAACTGCTGCCATTGGTACTGGAATACTTCACCAGGCCTTTTGAAAAGGTACAGGAAAGCTTCAGCTTCTCACATCCCTCTGTTTTAGAACTGAACGAGATCTTTCATTTTGCCAAAGGCATATTTAGTGATGAAATCAATTTTCACGAAGCCAGTGTAGGTATTGCAAGGCATTTGTACAATATTTCCACGCACCCCAACATTAAGCCGGGGGAAGTATACATTACAAGGTTCAATAAGCTGCTGGTAGATGGCGTGGAAAAAGAAGCTATCGGCATCTTTAAAACAGAAAACAAGGAGCCTTTTTTGAAGGTACTGCAGGAAGGCAGCAAGTTTCAACTGCAGTATGAGCTCAGTGGTATCCATATTAAAAAGCTGGACAAGGGTTGCCTGATACTAAACGAGGAGCAGGAAGAAGGTTATAAAGTAATGGTCATCGACCAGACCAATAAAAGCAGTGAGGCGCTATACTGGACAGATTTGTTCCTGCAACTGAAGGTGCGGAACGATGAATTCAATCAAACTCAGAGCCTGCTAACGGTGTATAAGAACTTTATTGCCGAAGGAGTAGATAAAGACATTGAGCTGACGAAGCCTGAAAAAATTGAGCTGCTCAACCGCTCCATGCGTTATTTCAAAGAAAAAGATGCATTCGACCTTGATGAATTCAATAACGAGGTGATCGGCCACCAGCAGGGCGCCAAACTTTTTGTGCAGTACAAAGCTGATTATGAGCAGCGATATGAAACAGAAATAGGAGACCAGTTTGGTATTTCCGGTGCTGCCGTAAAAAAGCAGGCTCGCATTTACAAATCGGTATTAAAGCTCGATCGCAATTTTCATATCTACATACACGGCAACAGCGATTTGATTGAGAAAGGTGTGGATGATGATGGAAGGAAGTATTACAAGATCTATTACCAGGAAGAAGCCTAAAGGCTGCCGCTCCTGCAGCATGCTTCATTACTGTACGGGGAAGCCCGGCAACCGGTATTGAATTCAACAAACCCATACAATCTTTAATTTCATCCTATGAAACCATCGCTTGCTTTTATGCTCCTGCTGCTTGCATTTTCAATTGGTGCAGGTGCACAGGAAAACCAGCCACAGTTATTAAAAGGGCCAAAGGGCTGGGCGTTTGAAAGATTTTCATTGCCCCCTTCTTTTGCGCCTGCCATCACATACAAAGGCTTTGAAGAACTGCGGTTTGCGCCCGGCATGTTCCAGAAGGAGGCGCATGATTATTTTACTTATGCCTTCGTGGCTCAAATTGATACGGCTATTACCATCCCGCAGGAAGGCGTCAGCGATTACCTGTTGAATTATTACAAAGGTCTTTGTGCGGTTACTGCAAAAGACCGGAAACTTGTTATTGATACCAGCCAGGTAAGGGTCACAATAATCAGGCAGAGGCCATCGACAGCGGTGCAAAACAATTATAGTGCAAGCGTTCATTTATTTGGTGTATTTGCTGATGGAGCACCGGTAATATTGAACATGGAGATTACCGCTATTAAGAACGCAGCAAGGAATAAGACCTACCTGTTCTTTATTGCTTCGCCGCTTGCAAAAAATGATGTCAGCTGGAAGGAACTCTACAAGATCCGCGGCCAATCCCTGCCCTTGTTGATACAGTGACATCAGGAGTTATGGCATCCACGGTTTCTTGATGGCACCAGCTTCTTCACAAAGCTTCAGGCCGTTATGGTTATTGGAAAAATTCTTTTTAAGTTGTGTTGATTATGGCTAATCTTTTGGACCTCGTAGGCAATACGCCAATGGTTGAATTAAAGCGCCTCAATCCAAATCCGGCCACCACCCTATATGCCAAACTGGAGGGTAACAATCCGGGCGGCAGCGTTAAGGATCGTCCCGCTCTCCATATGATCCGCAGCGCCTTGGAAAGAGGGCAAATTACAAACGGCACAAAACTGATTGAAGCCACCAGTGGCAACACCGGCATAGCTATGGCCTTAATGGCGAAGCTTTTCAACCTCCGGATAGAACTGGTTATGCCAGCAGCTTCCACCAGGGAAAGGGTGCTGACAATGGAAGCCTTTGGCGCCAAAGTAACCTTGCTTGATACCATAGAAGATTGCAGGGATTATGCTGAGGAAAAAGGCGCAGGCGGTGAATACTATTTGCTCAACCAGTTTGCCAACCCGGATAATTACCTGGCGCATTACCAGTCAACCGGGCCGGAAATATGGCGCGATACCAATGGTCTTATCACTCATTTTGTAAGCGCCATGGGCACCACGGGAACCATCATGGGCACTTCCAGGTATTTAAAGGAAAAAAAATCAACCACTCAAATTATAGGCTGCCAGCCTTCAGAAGAATCTTCTATTCCGGGTATCAGGCGCTGGCCACAGGCTTACCTGCCAAAAATCTTTGACCCCTCGAGGGTCGACCGCATCATGGATGTTTCACAGCAAGAGGCAACAGAAATGACACGCAGGCTTGCCAAAGAAGAGGGCATCTTCGCCGGCATGAGCAGTGGCGGTGCCGCGGCGGCTGCCGTTCGCCTGAGCAGTGAATTAAAAGCGGGTGTCATCGTATTTATTGTCTGCGACAGGGGCGATCGCTACTTAAGCAGCTCACTTTTTGGATAGCAGGACCGAATGAGCTGGCGATTATGTTTGCCTGGTTTGCGAGGATGATCACCTGGCTGATATTCCGGGCATACAGGGCTTCTGCCTCCGCAAATCCTTTGGAAGATCTCCAGCCATCTATACAGCCAATGAAATAACCATCTCGGAGCCATCTAAGAGATGAAGAAAGGAACATACAATGTCTTTGCCCCTCATGCACATCCTAACAGAAACATTTGTTGTATCAATTTCAACAAATGGGCGGCTGCGGGCGTGTACACCATTATAGCTTTGAAATTAGGCCGGAAAGTTTCAGCACTCCTGCCTGGCGGCTTAACCTTAATAGCTTACCATGAATACAGTACGTAAAATATTCTTACCGGTATTGGCTTTTTTGATGGTAATAGCATTCGGAGGATGTGCGGCTTCGAAAAGCAAAACAAAAAGCAACGCTAATACCGGCACGACAGGAAGTTTTGCCGCATACTTCGATCCGGTGACCGCAAAAGCCAGGACACCTGATGACCAGGGATTCATTCAACGGTGGTTATTATTGGAACCTATCAGCAAACCAAACCGCAGCAATACTGTATTCACGGATAGTTATGTGAGAAAGGCATTCGACACCCTGTATTTTCCAAACCAGTTTACGGTTCTTCCAAAAAACGGGGAAAAGCAGATCGTGGGACAGCAGGAATTAACCTGGCATGCATTGGATGCCAGGAATTTCAACGTCAAGTTATTTCGTTTTGCATACGGCCTGGGGAAACCGGTATATGGCGTTCTGTTTTGGGCCATAACCGTTGTGAATAGTCCGAAGGAAATGAAAAATATAAGAATGGCAACCGGATCAAATGGCGCATCTATGTGGTGGTTGAATGGAAAGGAAGCGGTGATACTTTCAGGAGACAGGCGCATGGTTATGGACGATGCTGTCTCACCCCGGCTTACATTAAAAAAAGGGAAAAATATCATCCGCGGGGCAGTGATCAATGGCCCGGGAATGAGTGATTTCTGCCTTCGCTTTCTCGATGAAGAGGGCAAGCCGATAAAAGAGCTCACCACCAGTTATGAATGAAAAGAGCCCGCCATCTAGCCTAAGATCTCAACACTATTATTATGAACCTGGGAATTAAAATATTAAGCGCAGCAACATGCCTGTTGTTAAGCGGAACTGCAACGGCACAAGCCGGGAAACCCTTTATACATGATCCTTCCACTATTGCCGAATGCGAAGGAAAATATTACACCTTTGGCACCGGCGGTGGCGGACTAATCTCGGAAGATGGCTGGACATGGAACGGTGGGGCCGTAAGACCCGGTGGCGGCGCCGCACCCGATGTGCTTAAAATCGGCGATCGCTATCTTATGGTTTACGGCGCAACAGGTGGGGGTTTGGCAGGTGGACATAATGGAAAGATCCTGACCATGTGGAACAAAACGCTTGACCCGAAATCTCCCGATTTTAAGTATTCGGAACCTGTGGTCGTGGCTTCATCCGATGGTAAGGAAGATTGTGATGCTATCGATCCCGGGCTGCTGCTTGATCCCACGTCCGGGCGGCTATGGTTATCGTACGGGACCTATTTTGGATTCATTCGTCTTGTGGAACTTGACCCAAAAACAGGAAAGCGGGCAGAAGGAAATAAAGCCATCAATATTGCTATTGACTGCGAAGCCACAGACCTGGTTTACCGCGATGGATGGTTTTATCTACTGGGTACGCATGGAACCTGCTGCGATGGCCCCAACTCGACCTACAATATTGTTGTTGGCCGCTCCCGGAAAGTAACGGGTCCATATCTTGATAACATGGGACGAGACATGCTAAAAGGTGGTGGCAAAATGGTGCTTGCGGCCGGTGGAAGACTGATAGGCCCGGGGCATTTCGGTCGTTTTATTCTCGGCGATGGTGTAGAAAAGATGTCCTGCCATTATGAAGCAGACCTGGATCAAAGTGGCCGAAGCGTTTTGGGCATTCGACCCTTACTCTGGAAAAACGGATGGCCTGTTGCGGGTGAAAATTTCAAAGAAGGCAGCTACGAAATTGAATCTGAAAGGAGAGGGTATGCCCTTGAATTAGTAGTTGATTTTGTACGCATGCCGGGTGGGATGCGGTTTAACCGTAACAATGATGAACCCGTAAAACCGGTGGCATCACAACAATTAGCCGATGTTATTTCAACCTGGCCAACGGGTAATACGGATGTAAGGCTAGGAGATTACATGGGTCGCCCCCATCAAAAATGGACCATCACTGCTGTTGCCGGCGAAGGATACCTTGGGAGCCCCTGTTATAAGATACTGGTTGCGGGAACGGAACGTGCATTCGCTGCCACTGCGGATGGTGAAGTGATTACCGTTCCGGCTTTCACGGGAGCAGCGGAACAGTTGTGGCGGATCGATCAATTGACGGATGGTACATACAGGATTATGCCCAGGGCTGTTCCCGGTTCAAATAAAAACCTGGCGCTTGTATCTTCCGGGGACAGCACACCGACGCTTGCAGAATTTGATTTCAGCAGTGATAATTCGAAGTGGAATTTTAGGGATCACTAATGCTGGGATGGTGCCCGCCCACTGTTGCCGCCATTTATCGTTGTACCTCTTCTTCGGACAGGCCGCTAACAAAGAATTGCGGTTGTCCATCGGCATATTCCAACTGGTGGCAATGCTTTTTTTCCATTTTGTGCTGCAGTTCATGAATGTTTTCGAGATCTTTTTCAGTGATAGACACAGCATCAATAAACTTTCCATCCAGAAACATTTCAAGTTCCATTTTATACTGTTTAAAAAAAAGCTTCAATTCAAATGCCATAACCAGGGACTTGAATAAGCTTTTGAATATTCCCATGGCTGACAGCGCAATCATGGTCTATGAAGCTTACTTTTTAAAGTTTCCCTTCCATTGATAAAGTGATTTGTTCCGGGTTAAGCATCTTTACTTACCGAGGTTCGAGATATCAATTTGCTCTAAATAGGGCTTCAGCAGATCAGGATTTTTGAATCCGCACATATCTATGTAATGCCCGCCTAATATTTTGTACTCTATATAAAAATCATCTATTTGCCTGCATTCAATTACAAATGCGCCATCACACACACTTCCAACCGGCACACCGTTCCAAAAAATCTCCACCTGTTCGGTTTCATCCAACATTAAAAATTCATACAGCGTCATAGCATCGCTTTAATAAATGAAGAAATATTCAGGCTGGGAGGAAGAAAATCTTTCGGTGGATAGAAGAATTACTAATATAGAACCAACAATTCAGTAATGCAACAATGGCGTGCAAAAACTTCCCAGGTTTATTGCCCTGATTGCAGAATCAATTCATACTCAGTAAAGTCATACATTAATGTTTTTCAGCGGTCACATTCATGCCCGTTTTACACA
Organism: Flavisolibacter sp.; assembly: GCA_035554655.1. GTDB lineage: Bacteria > Bacteroidota > Bacteroidia > Chitinophagales > Chitinophagaceae > Flavisolibacter. Next base: position 273,649 of record DATMIF010000014.1, on the reverse strand, counting down.
GCCTGTGAGATTTTACCCAGGGCTGCATTTTTTGCAACCGTATTCTTGTAGGCATTGGTTTATTCCTCGTGTTCTTACGGCTCAACCGGCCAAATATTTCACCAGCTGACCAGTAGTTTATCTCTTGTGCAGCAGGAGCAGCAGTTATAGTTTTGTACCAGAAGTTGATTGATCGTATCAATCATGACAATATCCCCTGAAAAACCGGAACAATTTCCAATCCTGAAGAAAACCAGTTAAAATCCGGTATCAGTCAACTTCTTTATCCTTTTGAATAAACCGTCCGATTATCTTTTGATTACCGTTGCTGATCTATGTCGCTGATTCAAACCTATTGAAAAACCACAGGCATTCCTATCCTGAAACCAAACCAAGAACTCAATCGACTGCCTGAATATAGTATCCCTTCTTCGGAAGGGATTTTTATTGTAATGACTGAACCAGGAAGGTTAAAACTTTTCCTGGTGTTACTTCAATTGCCGTTGCATTATCCTGCAGACTACTATTATTTTCAGCTGTTTTGGTTGATTTGGTGTGGATTTATGTTAGCATGTCTCACAACGGGGAAAAAGGCAAGAACCATTAAAACCGTACCAGCACAGTTGTGAATTAATTAGTGAATAACTAGTGTTAACAACGACGGCCTCCAGCTGTGGAAGGGATTGTTTTTTGAACCTCACAACGTTTAAATCCCGGTTTATGAGATCAATATGGAAAGGAGCATTAGGTTTTGGTTTGGTGAACATTCCTGTTCAAATGTATTCGGCAGCGGATGAAAGCACCATTCCTTTTGTAAGTCTTGATAAGAACAATCATGCACGCATACGCTATAAAAAAGTAAATGAGGCCACGGGTAAAGAAGTGGCCTTCCAGGACATTGTAAAGGGCTATGAAATAGGCGGCACCATGGTAATTGTTGATGAAGAAGACATCAAAAAGGCATCTCCTGAAAAATTTGACCAGCTCAGTATCGTGCAATTTGTAAATGAAGATGAAATTGATGCTCGCTATTATGAAAAGCCTTATTATTTACAACCGGAGAAAAATGGAATTGTGCCGTATGTGCTTTTAAGAGATGCATTGAAAAAGGAAAAGAAAGCAGCTTTAGGTCCGTTGGTGTTCCATCGCAGAGAATGGATCTGTCTTGTAAAGCCGCTTGATCATATCCTGGTCATGCATCGTCTTCGCTTTCCTGAAGAAATAAGAAGCCCGGAAGAGCTTAATATTCCTGAAGCTAAGGTGAAAGACATGGAAATGAAGATGGCTTCTCAATTAATCAACCAGTTAACCCAGCCATTCAAACCCGAAGATTTCAAGGATGAATTCTCTCACAAATTGATGCAGGTAATTGAAGAAAAAGCAAAGGGCAAAGGAGCCAAGGTGAAACAAATGAAACCCACGGTTAATAACACAACCATCGACCTGATGGAATCATTAAAAGCCAGTTTGAAAACATCAACAAGAAAAAAGGCATCCTGATGAAAGGCTCAACCTGTCTTATAAGCACTATTATGCTCTCATAATGCTAAATTCATTAGCATATTTGGTACGGTCTTGGTGTTCTTAAAGCAAACAAAGCGTTATGAAAAACAATAAAAACGATAACACGATCAAGAATCCAGATGACTGGAAAACCGGCGATGAAGATATGACGGGGGCACAGCACTCTTATTTACACACACTTGCCAGTGAAGCCGGAGAGAAGGTTAACGACGATCTTACAAAGGCCGAAGCTGCAAAGAAAATCGACGAATTACAGAAAAGGACGGGAAGAGGGCAGCGGTGAAAACAAGAAGATTTATAAGGGGCCGGTCTCCGGCCTTTTATCATTAGTCGTTTAGAAATCCGGTCAATGACATAGGATTGACGCCGGCAAACCACTATCCATATTTAATACCAGCTTAATCGGTGTTACCACAATGGCGTCGCAGCTCTCATTCCCGGGAGCTAAATTTTTTTACAACACCGTATCATGCAGATCCCATTCAGCATTCCTGCACGCAGGGAAGCAACACTTCTATTTTACAGCCCTTACCCGGGTGGCTTTCCAATTCAAAAGTCCCATTTAAATTTTCAGCCCTTGTCTGCATATTCATCAGCCCTATGCCGCAATTGCTTTTGTTGACCACGAAGCCTATACCGTTATCTGACACCTGCAGACGAATGGCACCCGGTTGCTGCTCCACTTGTATGGTAACTTCAGAAGCTTCTGAATGCTTCAATACATTGTGGAGTTGTTCCTGCAGTATGCGGTAAATGCCCAGGTGGAGTTCCTTTTTCAATACATCATCTGTGAGTCCGGAAATGCTGCAGCTGATCTTTACTTTATTGGTCTCGTTGATGGAATTTACGAGGTCGAGGATAGAGTCACTGAGGCTTATTTTTCCCAGTGTAGGTGCAGAAAGACGCCTTGACAATCCCCTTATCTCACTGATGCAAGTTTGAAGGTGACTGATGGAACGGGGAAGGATGAACTTTGGTTCGACCATCCCGCTAAGCACCATCTCGTTGTAGAGCTTCACGGTAGTAAGCACCTGGTTAATATTATCGTGCAGTTCAAGCCCTATAACAGAACGTTCCTGCTCCTGCGCATAAATTACAGCTTCGGTAATTTTTTTGTGTTGCAGCCTTGCTTCTTCTTCCCTTGCGGCCTTTTGGTTTTGGATTTCTGTATTCAGTGCCTGCTGAACAAGCAGGTTTTTCTTGTGACGGCGGTAATTGTGGTAAACAAGATAAATGATGAGTAGCGCCATGGCGCATAAGATCAGGGTTACGAACAGGGATGTGAGTGCAACTTCCCTTTCCTTTCTCAGGCCCGTTATCTGTAGTTGCTGTTCTTTTTCGCCGAGTTGCCGGGCAACATCAGCTGCGGTCAGTAATTTTTGGGCATTTGCAATGGAATCACTAAGCGTAAAATACTGCTTCATATAAGCCAGTGCCGAATCGGGGTGTCCATTGTGTTCATAATACACACCCATCAACCGTTTCCATTCCAGTCGCTGGCTTGCTGTTGCAGAGGATATCTTCTCCCTGAATCCTTCAAGTACGACCAGCATGGAAGGCAGCTCTTTTTTGCGGAAATAGATCTCAGCCAGTTGCAGCTTTATAGTTTGTGCAAACCCCTCTTCATAGCCGTTGCGGTCATTCAAAGTGATACTTTTAAGTGACAAGTTTTCTGCTTCTGACAGCCGGTTCTTATTCATCAATACCTTGGCTTGGTTACCATACACCACTCCATAAATTTTGTCCATAGTAACGGTCCCCAGCGAATCCCTATATGCTTCAGCAATACGAAGTGTGTTGGCAAAATGCACCCATGCACTGTCGTCCTGCCTAAGTTGCGCATAGCAAAGGCCGATATTGTCCTGGATCTCCTGTTGCTGTAATATCACTGCCTTTGTTTGCGGGCAGCTTTGCTGAAGGGTGAAGGCCTGCTTAAAATAGTTTAGTGAAGCAGTATAGTTCTGCTGCTGGTAGAGCACCATCGCAATGCTGTAATAGAAAGGAGTTCTTTCACAGGGATCGAGATGTGCATCGCCCAACTTTTTAGCCCTGAAATAGTATTCGTTAGCCTTGCTGTATTGATTGAGCCTGTAGGCAATTTGGCCTCCAAAAAGCAGGAGCGAAACATAATTGCGTGGGTAGCGGTTTTGCAGGCCGGCGGTATGGTAGCAGGCAAGGGCAGAATCGATCATAGCTGCCGTTGCATAATTGTTGGAAGAGAAAAAATAATAGTAGTTGGCCTTGAGCGTGAACCGTGCTGCGATGGGATAAACCGGCGGGTTCCCCTTAAGGCCGGCCACTGAATCGAAATAGTGCAAAGCTTTTGTTGTATCCCTGTTTTTATAAAGCAGGCTGTAGGAAGAATCAATACATTGCCTATTCCAGTAAAGGGCCTGGGAAGTTTCTGATTGTTTTTTTTGACAAGAAAAAGCCAGGAGCAAAACCAATAAAAAGAAGCAGCAGGGCTTAAACATGAAGCAGTGTTTTTCGAAGGATTTGGATTACGAAAATAGCCTATAAAAGAAGATAATACTTCTGTAATGGCCAATAAGGGTTTTTACCGGATTTTGATGGAAATATAGAATTGCAGGCAGAAAACCAGGGACAGTGTCAATGCCTATCTTGAATTTGATATGGCAGGCTTGCGAAGCACTACCCTAATAAGTTAACGTAACCAATTAAGCTGATACGCCTGAATCAGCTTTCAATTTTAGGATCGCTTTTTTTCTGCGGAACCTTTTTAGGTGGAGGTATTGCTTTGTTTATTTTTATTACCTGCCTTACAATACTAACGATCACGGGGGCTCCAATACCTAATCTTTGTGCATTGGTAAATGTAGGTATACCCTGTTGGCCAGTCGGATCGAAAACCAAATATTCTCCATTTAGTTTGGCATCTGCATCCAGCAAACCATCCGGAACATAGACCTGTATTTTTACTTTTTTATAGCTCTCGGGAACAAAGCGTACATAATAATTTTCTTTTTGCAGGTACCACTGGTTGTATTTCACGCCGCGTTTTATGATTTGAGATTGTTCGCGGCGCACAGCTATTCTTTCATATGCTTCATAAGAATTGATACCGGTTTCAAATAACTGCTTTATTGCACTGTTCGAGTTGAATAATCCTGTAGTGTAAGAGGCTTCTTTAATTACGCCCATTACACCACCTTTCAGTTGAAAGATCTGCTTTGGCGTTAAAAGCTTTGCCGCATCATTTTGAACGGCATAAGAAAGACTGTTGTAGTTGGAACCACTTACGATGGACCAAAGCAGTAATTGAATATTCCTCTGCTCGACGTCTTGCCTGTCTCTTGAGTTGAGTAAAACTGATTCGATGATTTCTTTACGGTAACCGGAGATCGGTTCCTGCACGTAGGCATCTCCGCTATGAGGATCGGGAGTACCGGGCTGAAGACAATAGGTTTTAAAATCGGCTTCGTAATAACCTGGTTTCAGTACAAAGCCGCCATATTGTGTTTGCGGCAACTCCAGTAAGGATTGTGGTGCCTGGCCCGAGTCTAATTGCGGTTGTACTACAGCGGTATTAACTGTATATTCCTTTGTGGATTCACTGTTTTTTCTGGAAGAAGAGCAAGCAGTGAGCAGCAAAACAAAGACGATGCTTTTGAGTAGAGATAGTTTCATAGTTGTGTTTATTCGTTAACCCATCACGTACGGATAGCCCAAACTCGCATTACTAAAATCCGAAATTATCTGCCTAATTAAAAGCGAACTGGCGTAAAACATTGTTAACAGTGAGGATGAGACCAATGGATCAGTTAAGTTTTTTTGCACGTGGAATGGCTTTAGGGCTGCTTCTTTTTAATGTCTTTCTTTCTTCTTTTACTTTTTGGCATCGGCGATCCCTCCTATCGTCGGGATTCGCGAATCTGGCCGGCCATCGCCACTGCAGCATTGGGCTTTATATTCTCAAATACTGCTTGAGGTTGTTCGCATAAAAAAAGGGCCGGCAGTGCCGATCCCTTTTTTATTCTGAGCCATTCGTACCAGCTCTTATAAGTTGGAGGTTACCTGGCAAGGTCAAACCTGTCCAGGTTCATCACCTTATCCCATGCAGCGACAAAGTCGTTCACAAATTTTTCCTTCCCATCTGCACTTCCGTATACTTCCGCAATGGCCCTCAACTCCGCGTTGGAACCAAATACAAGATCGGCACGAGTAGCCGTCCATATCGGTTTGCCTGCAGCACGGTCGTAGCCCTGGTACAATTCCTTGTCTTCACTCGCTGCCTTCCAGGCTATGCGCATATCCAATAGGTTTACAAAGAAATCGTTTGTTAAGCTTCCCGGCGTTTTGGTGAACACGCCATGAGCAGAGCCATCGAAGTTTGTGTTCAACACACGCATACCGCCAACCAGCACTGTAAGTTCAGGTGCAGTAAGCGTGAGCAACTGTGCTTTATCAATTAACAAGGCTTCTGTTAATACATCGCTCCTCTCTTTGCGGTAATTGCGGAAGCCATCGGCGCGGGGCTCCAGGTAGGCGATGGATTCCACATCGGTCTGTTGCTGCGAAGCATCCATGCGGCCCGGCTTAAATGGAACTGAAACGTTATATCCAGCATCTTTAGCTGCTTGTTCAACGGCAGCGCAGCCACCAAGTATAATAAGGTCAGCTAAAGAAACCTTTTTGCCGCCCGTTGCTGACTCGTTAAAGTCTTTCTGAATTGTGGTCAATGCATCCAGCACCTTTGCTAATTGCGCTGGGTTATTCACCTCCCAGTCCTTTTGAGGTGCCAAACGGATTCTTGCACCATTAGCACCGCCACGAAAATCAGAGCCGCGGAAGGTAGAAGCAGAAGCCCATGCCGTTGAAACCAGTTCTGATATGTTTAGGCCAGCGCTTAAAATCCTGGCTTTCAAATCCGCTATATCTTTTTCATTAACCAGGGAATGATCAACTGCAGGAATGGGATCTTGCCATAAAAGGTCTTCCTTTGGTACTTCGGGTCCGAGGTAACGGGATTTAGGTCCCATATCACGATGAGTCAATTTGAACCAGGCACGGGCGAAGGCATCAGCAAATGCTTCCGGGTTTTCGAGAAAATGCCTTGATATTTTTTCATATGCAGGGTCCATTCTAAGGGACAAGTCGGTAGTAAGCATGGTGGGCTTATGGAGTTTTGAGCCATCGTGTGCATCAGGAATGATTTCATCTGCATCCTTTGCTACCCATTGGTGTGCACCACCAGGGCTTTTCGCAAGTTCCCATTCAAAGCCAAAAAGATTTTCAAAGAAATTATTGCTCCATTTGGTTGGCGTTTTTGTCCAGGTAACTTCAAGGCCACTAGTGATCGTATCGGCACCCTTACCGGAACCAAACTTGTTACTCCATCCAAAGCCCTGTAGTTCCATCGGTGCAGCTTCAGGTTCCTGGCCTACATGATCGGAAGAAGCAGCACCGTGCGTTTTACCAAAGCTGTGACCGCCGGCAATGAGGGCAACGGTTTCTTCGTCGTTCATGGCCATGCGGCCGAAGGTGACGCGAATATCTTTCGCTGCAGCAATGGGATCGGGGTTGCCATCAGGACCCTCAGGATTTACATAAATCAATCCCATGTGCGCAGCAGCCAACGGTGCTTCCAATCCGCGGGAATGTATATCGCCATCGGCGTTTTCGTCGGTGTTTAGCACACCATGTTCTGCCAATCCCGGCTTGCCTTGCGGATAGCGTTTATCGTTACCTAACCATGTGGTTTCTGCGCCCCAATAAACATCTTCATCAGCCTCCCAGGCATCGGCTCGACCACCTGCAAAACCAAATGTTTTAAAGCCCATGGATTCAAGAGCGACATTCCCTGCAAGGATCATAAGATCCGCCCAGGAAAGCCTGCTTCCATATTTCTGTTTAATTGGCCATAGCAAACGCCTTGCCTTATCGAGGCTTACATTATCAGGCCAACTGTTGAGAGGAGCAAAACGCTGTTGTCCTTTACGGGCACCGCCACGTCCATCATATACGCGGTAGGTGCCTGCGCTGTGCCATGCCATACGAATAAACAGGGGGCCATAGTGGCCGAAATCAGCGGGCCACCATTCCTGTGAATCAGTCATGAGAGCAGTCAAATCTTTTTTTACTTCCCCGAGATCAAGGGTGTTGAAGGCTGCTGCATAATTAAAATCCTCGTCCATGGGATTAGAGAGAGATGAATGCTGGCGAAGAATGTTAAGTTTTAAGCTGTTGGGCCACCAATCGCGGTTTTTAGTGCCACCTCCACCAATATTTTGCTTTGCGCTGCTATTGTGGAAAGGGCATTTGCTTATGTCTTTTGCTTCCATATATGGTAAAAGTAATTTCCGGTTTCTTTACGCAGCAAATCTATGGCAGTGTGATGATAGACAGCATCGATAAATTTTATGATTTTATAGATAAAGCTGATGACGATGCTTAAGGGAGGACGGTATATCCCTGTAGCACCTCGAGTTTGTTTGCCTGATCAGTTAACTTGCATAAACCGTGGCCTTTTGATAAAGTCCTGGTTGTACCGGTAACGCAAATTGGTGCGGAGAGAAAGCGTGTACCTGGTACCGTTTAAATCTTCTTTCAAAAAATAGGTGCCTTTCAATTCAAGCGTTCCCAGTACCAGGCTTTCGTTCCGGCAACGAATACCACCTCCAAGCATAGGAACTGTTTTTAGGGGTTGAGCGGACCTAAACCAGGCAAGATTACCAAAAACAAAAGGAGCAAACCTGAAATAAAGAATGGACAGGGGGCTAAAAAAAACAGATTCCATTTTTATACTTGCCCTGAAGTGGCCCGGCTGCAATTCATTGTTATAACCAGGAAGACCGTACACACTTTCCAGATACAGCGGTTCGTCCAGCCGCGGGTTCAGTTGTTTGGCTACGGAGGCATTGACAAATATCCTTTGTTTCCATCTATTCCATTGATGGAGCCTTCCGAAGTAATCTGCGTTCGCCAGAAACGAAACATCTTCGGGTTTTCCCTGGTAAAACGAGCTGCCGGCCGCAACGGAGTAGTTAAGAAAACGCTGTCGGGAGGTGACATAGTTGTAAGCAAAGTTGAGGGAAGAATACAGCCTTTTTTTCCCGTCTTTACGGGTAAAGCCTGAAACAATTGAGGCGTCAATACCGCTGGGCAAGTCCTCGTGGCGTCCAAATCCATAGATATAACTGGTTTTATAAAACCGTTGTTTGTAGGCAGAAAGGGCGCCCAATACCGCGAAAGTGTTGGCAAAGGAATATTCGTACCGACCTATATATTGAGAAGGCTTTTCGAGAAAGTTTTGATCCATAACCCGCAAGGAAACGAGGAAACGGAAGCGGCCGAATTCCTTTTCGCTGCTCACCCGGTTCGTTGTTAGGTTTCTGCCCACCCATCCATCAAAGAGGCGGTATTTATATTTCAACTGGCTGTCAAAAACAGAATCAAGGCCAAACATGTTAGAGGTAGAATGGAGTTCAGCGCTGGCAGACCAGGTCCAGATTGAATAGGGGTTAACAAGAGGCTTTTCCATGCTTACAAAAGCAGTATTTTCTTCCTTGCGGCCTGTATTAAAAGCGGGGCTGAAGTTTAAGTAGCCAGCACTAAGATCAACAAAGCTGCCTGCAATATTTCTTTTGACGTAGCCCATGCCATAGCCGAATGCCGGGCGTCTTTCCCGGTCAAAAAGGGTTTGAAACTGCAGGCGGTCGCCCCAGCCCATGGTATTATCATCCTGCACTGACCCAGATATGCTTTGATAGGAATGCGCCCTTAGGCTTCCGCCAATAGAAAAAACATCTTTTACAAACACCGTTACGTCTACCGAATCGGGATGGTTAGGCACCGGCCGCACCACGATTCGTGCATCCTGTATATAAGAAAGGTTGCGCAGATAGCGTTCATTGTTGGCCAGCACAAAAGGGGACACCTTATCATACTTTCGAAAAAACAAATTGTTACGCAGAACACGGTCTTTGGTGTTATTGTGCAGCCAGTTGGCAAGATGGGTTAGGCTGTTGTTGATCCTTTTGGAAGTATCGCCAATGGAAATTCCAAAATCCAGCGATTGGATGAAGATCATGCGGATAGTACGGTTGGTATATCTTTCAAAAACCTTATCACCTTTTTGAATAGGTTTGTCTTTTTCTTCGCTTGTATCGGCTTTTAAGGTCTCCGCTATACCACCTAAAAAACCCTTTTGCCTGCTTAAAAAGCTATCGATCCTGTTTTGAGGAACGGAGCTGTCTTTTTGAGCAGATAGCGACAGCGGTACCGCAAATAAGGTGAACGCAAACAGTAAGGTATTGCAAAGGGACAAGCGCATAGGGTAACAAATACAAAGGAGATACCACGCACAGGCCATGCTGATCAAATTAAGAATAAAGTCGGAATCACCCGCCCATTCTTCATTCTCAACCTCAAAGTAAACAGCAGGCAGGCAACATCGATACTTTTTATCCAACCGCAAAAGAATTGCGGCCATCTATTTTTACACATCATTGCTTCTGCCTGTATAAATCCATAGCTTTCTGCTTTCAAACTGAAACTACACTTATGAAAAGAATATTGTTGGTGCTTGCTCTTATTATATCTGCGCAAGGTTTTGCTCAAAATACAAGCAGCCCTTCTATTGCCCATGCAAAAGAATTACTCGTGGCTATGGGTACGGCAAAAAATGCAAAGCAGGTGATTGAGATGATGGTCGCATCCTACAAACAAAACATGCCCGAAGTGCCAACAATCTTTTGGGATGAATTTGAAAAGGAGCTATCAATGGATGAATTAATAGACCTTGTAGCGCCTATTTATGCAAAGTATTATACCGATGATGAACTGGTACAACTAACTGCATTTTACAGATCTCCATTGGGACAAAAACTCACTGATAAGCTTCCCGTTATTACACAGGAATCCTTTGCTGCCGGCCAGGAATGGGGCAAAAAAATTGGGGAAAAAGTTGTGGTCAAGCTGAAAGAGAAAGGATATTTGAAGGATTGAGGGGAAACAAACTGGGTAGCGAAAAATATAAGGATTTTCGTCCTGCCATTCCATGACCACAGTCACCTGTTTAGCTGCCCGGAATTATGGTTTATAATGACCCTTATCCTTCTTTTTGCCGGCTATTTATAGCAAGTAATTTCGCCGATGCCGCAACCAGTCACCTATAACCTTTCGCCAGATGTTGGGAGTAATTTTTATAAAGACCTTCACCGGTTCACCAACGAGGTATGGCTGGCGGCAAGTATGCAGTTAGGAGGGTATGCCGAAGAATACCATAATTACATAATTGAAAACAATATAGAAGCACCCAGGACAAAGGATGAATACCTGCTTGAATTAATCATTGCCGGTGTGCTGGTGAAAAACTATTATGCAAAGGCTCAAAAAACAAATGCGCTGTCCACGCAATTATTGGCAGGATTATACGCATGGAGAAGACAGAACCAAACACTAAAGCCTGTCATCGATAAATTAAGAGGTGTGTTAAGCTATGTATTACTGAACAGGAAAAGAGCCCGTGACCACTATCACTATTCTTTGAACGGCTTCGCCAGGCTTTTGCAATGGCTAAGTGCAACCGGTGAATTTAATGAGGAAGTGACCAGGCTTACCCAATGGTGCTGGTTTTATAAGCTAAAAGCAAAAGCTTACGCAAGATCATTATTCAATTTGGCAGTGGTTTTTGCGGGCAATTTTGAAATCAAGGGCGAGGAAACGCTGGGAAAGTATGTGTGTAATGTGAACCATTTCCTGCAAAACAAGCTGGCAGCATACCGGTTTAAAGAAGACTATTTTTTTGTGAGCCGATGCCGGAACGAATATTTCATGAACATGTTTGGTGCCGATGTAATGAACCGTTGCATGGAAGAAGCATTTAAGAGTAGAGCCAATAAAGCGGTGCTTCTGCCCAGTTGTATGCGAAAGCCTCCGGCTACCGGTTGTCTTGCAAAGCATGATGGAAAGGAGTTGGTGTGTATGCAGTGCAACAGGGATTGCAACGTGGGCAGAATAGCTACAGTGATGAAGAAGCACAAAGTAAAAACTTACCTCATTCCTCACTCTTCAGGTTTTTCAAAATTTCTGAGCAAGTGGGAGAACAATAGCGATACCGGCCTTGTAGGTGTGACCTGCATATTGAACCTGCTTACCGGTGGCTATGAAATGAAACGGCTGAACATTTCATCACAATGTATTTTTTTAGATTACTGTGCCTGCAAAAAGCACTGGGATAAGGAAGGAACGCCTACTAATTTAGACCTGAACCAATTGGTGGACATTATTGCCTAAAAAGAAAACGGCTTGTGAAGGCACAAGCCGGTACAAAGTGAAATTGCACTAAGCTATTTTGAAGAAATTATTCATCCAGCGTAAACTGCCCATTCTTATAAATGATTTTTTCCGAACCACCAGGCAATGTAGCAATAACCGTTCTGTTGCTTGTGCTGATGATATCCGTATGTACTTTGGGGCAACTGTTATAGCCCTTCTCAGCCCATTGTTCATCGGTAACCGTGGCCATGTTACCGGCGTAAGTATCCTTGTAAGCATTGCCTAAAGCAATGTGCGTATTACCAAACTCGCCACCCATATTTTCATCGAACAAAGTTGTAGCCATAAACCTGGTAATGCGTGAATGACGTTTATCAGTAAGCGAAAATTCTCCCACCTTATCTGCATTTTCCTGAGCGATCATTTCTTTTAATGCATCTTCATTTTCTATGGCAGAAGATTCAACTACCACTCCATCCTTAAACCGAAGTGACACCCCGGCGATGCGTTTACCTGAATAATACAAGGGCTGGTTGAAACGAATGCTGCCGTTAGTTCCTCTCCAATCAGGCGAAGTAAATATTTCAAAGCTTGGAATGTTTTTCCCGCCGCCACTTAGCCATTTACGGTGTTCGCCAATTTTAATATGCAGATCTACGTCATCGCCGTGTATATGCACCTGTTCAATTTGCAAGGCATCCAGCTTGTTCTTAATCTGTTCAATTTCCTGCTGTACTTTTTTCCATTTGCATACGGGATCGTCTTCATGCAGATAACATGCTTCAATAATTTGCTCCCAATATTCTTCAAGGGTTAATCCTGCTTCGTCCGCCATAGACTGCGTTCCATACAGGCAAAGCGTCCATGACAATTTTCCTTCCTGTTCTTTCTTTTCACGCATTTTCATATAAGGCGCTCTTGCGCTGTTCATCCTGCTGATCTTTGCCGCAGGCAATCCTTCGAGGTAATGAATATCCGGTTCTGAGATGATGAAGAGGATATGATCTGTAGCCTCTACTATTCCACGCCAGTAAGGCTCCGCAAAAAAACTTAACTGTTCATCGGTTCCATTTTGCAGCAGGTATCGGACAAGGCTGTTGTCTCTAATGTTGTTTGGTTGATAGTTGGTAATTAAATTGCCGCCTGCATCATACACTTCTTTTGCAATGGACATGAAGAGGTCTTTGGCGCATTCCTGTCCCACCAGAAAAACAGTATCGCCTTTATTAATTCCCTTGCCATTGTTCAATGCATAGTGCACCATTACCTGTGCGTATTTCTTCAAAAGCGTTTCATCCAATTGCATACAATTCTATTTAAGCTTTATAATGAGAAAAGAATAAAAAGAATACCATCACTTCTTTACATAACGCAACCACAAAAAATCTTTGTACACTCTTTTTACAGATTTGAGCGTAAACCATGTTGCCTTTCGTTTGCCGTATCCTTCTTCGGCTTCAAATACAGTAGGCGAGCCGATAGTTCCGTCAGCTATTGGTGCAAGTACCATGCTGAATTCGTCAATCAATCCTGCTTTCAGAAAAGATCCGTTTACATGACCGCCACCATCAATACGTAGCTTTTGTATACCAAAAAGTTTATTGAGTTTTTCAAGTACCAGAGCAAGGTCCAGTTCCTTTTTACCGCCGAAAATATAAGAGACATTTTTTGAGCGAAGATGTTGAAGATAAGCGCTGCTTACTTTTTCGGTCAAAACTTCTATCACATGTTCGGTGGTTACCATGTTGGTATCCCATTGGCATTTACCTGAAGGGTCAATAGCAATGGCAAATGTTTTGGCTTTATAGTTTGCAACAAAGTCCTCCTTTGGAACGCGGACCGTATTTCCCTTTTTTACATGGTTCTTTTTGCTGGAAAATTCCTGCATAGTTACACGGCCCACCAGCCAGCCATCCGTCTTTATTTTTTCTGCGGTTTCTTCGAAGTAATTGGGCTGCCCTTTCAGGTTCCAGATATTTTGTTTAATACGTCCGTCCAGTGAACCCATCATATGGCAAATAACATAAGGCTTCATACCGTTTTGTTTTATCGGGCACAAAATTGACGAAAACATTTTACAGGATCAGACTCTTTTATCATCTACTCTTATCGCCCCTGTGAATAGCTATGGATGAATGATCAGAGGTTGGCTAATTCAACTGATAGGAGAAAAAATGCTGTAGCAAGGTTGTTGTTCTGAAGGGCCTCAGTTTTATGATGCGCTTTTCTTTTTTATCATAATGCACTTCGCAGAAGAAATCATGCACCCTGTACAATATTATTGTTTGCATTTTGTCTTCCTTAGCACTTAAAAAGCTTCCCTGCCATACAAGATTTGTTTTTTCGGTTTGGCTCAGTTGTATGAAGTCGTAGAGAGACATGGCAATGAATTTTGTATTCAAAAGTTACGTATGCTTTATGCCCGTTACCAATGGAAACTGAGCGTAATGCCAGTTTTATTTAACGAATGGTTGAATAAGCCACTTGAACTGATAGTAATTTACGGTTGATGATGCGATAATAGGTGCTAAATTATTTGTTCCACAAAAGAGACCTTTATGAAGGAGATAACAACTGATCTCCTGATTTATTCGACTCCTGCTGTCTTTGGTTGCCTGCTATTTTTTCCAATAGTCGTCGCGAAAACTTTATTCTTTTAAAATCTGTATCTGCATCAGCATCTATGGTGAGTTAAACTTGTCAAAGATGTTCTGAACCGTCACATAGCACATGCGCTGGTTCCTAAATAGAGATCCCGGGTAGAAACCCGGGATCTATTTCCTCAACGCCTAAAAAATGAGATTATAACATCACCTGCCTGGCGATGTTAATTTGTTGTCCGTTCGAAATTGAAATAATATAGAGGCCTGTAAGTTTTGAGTTTAACACTACCTGACCTACAGGATTGCTGATTGATTGTTGGTCCAGTACCTGACCATTGCGGGAAACAAAACGTACAACCAGGTTTCCGCTGATTTGTTGCGGGAATTGTAACAAGACCTTTTTTTGCATTGCAGCAATTTGAATGTTCGAAGCAGTAGTTGTTATACCGCTTTTAATCGACTTAGTGGAAGTAAGTGTGGTTTTACCATCAACATCTACTTCTTTAATTCTATAATAACTCACTGTAGCAGAAATGCTGTTATCAGTATAAGAATAATTGTTTATGGTTGAACTATTACCTGTTGCCAGCACATAGGCAATTGTATTCCAGTCGTTGCCATTAACACTGCGCTGCACTTCATACATGCTTGCATTGATCTCCTGCGAGGTAGACCACTGTATCAATGCGTCATTATTAGTCTTGCTAATTGTAAATTCAAGAAATTTAACGGGAAGTGTAATTGGTGCAGCGTTCACCATTGCTGCAAAACCACCTGATGAAACAGAAGCCATAACAGGACCATACACCGGGTCGTCATCTCCATCAAAAATAGAAGTTCCATCCAGTCTTAGTTTCTGAGAAGCGGAACCTCCGCCCATAATCATACCACCAGAAAAAACCCAAACAAAAGAGCCGCTACTAAGTGATAAGGTTGAATTGTTATTTTGGAAGGCCAGTTTTCCATAAATCTTTAGAAAAGATGGCGCATTCAAGCTGATGTCGTTATTTACGGTAATGGTGTTTCCGGCAACGATAACGATTGTATCACCGACTTCAGGTGTACGGTTGAGGTTCCATGTGGATGCCTGGTTCCAATAACCATCTTTAACCGATTTAATTACAGGAGCTGAAAAAGAAAAGTTGAAAGAAAGGACTAAAGCGACACTGAGGTAGAATTTGTTCATGGTACGGATACTTATTTGTTTTCTTAGGGATGCTAAACAAACCAGTTAGTGTTTTCTAAGGGATTCTGCTTACTGTTTTTGTTTTGCTGACGCAAAGCTATAATGCGTTTTTTTCAGATGCAAGTAGTTTTACTTAGTAATTGCGGAAAACCACATCTTTTTTATTCCCTAACGTTTAAATCGTTGGTAACCATTAGTTAAGCAAGGCCAACGTGGAAAACTATTTTCAGTGAAAAATGAATATTTATGGAGGAGTGTTGACAAAGGAGTGGTAATTGTACCTAAAAGCCCTTCAGATTTTACTAAAGAACTTACTTATGCAGACGGTTGAACCGATAAGTTAAATACTTAGCATTACTAAGTGGGTTGTTGGTAAGGCCAGGCTAGCCCTATTCCGTTTGTAATCCTTCATGTCCACAATAGAACGAGGGTAAGTACCAATCCCGCCAGAGTAAAATACAACCCCTTTCGGAAGATGGTTGTTTTGGGCAGGAACATCCAAAACGAAGAAATAACAAAGAACAAAAGTGAAATGCCAAAAAATACGTTGAGCCAGAACAAAGGGTGTTGATTACTGGCTTTATGCAAACGGGTAAGTTTTTCAATAGCCGCCGGCAGGGAACTTACTGTGTACGATGCAAAGCCTGTATTCACATTATAACTCCCTTGTTTAAACAAAATTCGGTCACCTTGTTGTGCTGTAATCTTAAGATCACGCAGGCGCAGTGCCTTTGCCAATGAATCGGGCGTCAAATGGGGCGAAAGGTTTTTCTTCACCAGTGTTTCCCTTTTGAGAAAATTGGTGTTTCGAAAGATCATAACAATTCCGCTGATGGCATATACAGCCATAATACCCGCAAGAAAAAAACCAAGGTATCTATGCCATATACGCATTTTGGCATGTGTAGTATTTGCGCCCATGCTTTTTGTTTAGGGCTGCAATAATAGAACAGCTTGTAAGTGGCGATTATCGAAAACGGAAAGAAGTATTTATACAATCGGGAAATAAAATTCAAAATACCGGGGTGGGCTTTATGGAATTTTTTATCTCCGACGTCTTAAGCAAAAACCAAGTTATGAAAAAAAGCATTTTTGTTGCCGTTGCCGTGTTAGGCGGGTCAGTTGCATTTGCCCAGAAAAAAGAGCAACAACCCCCCCCTCCACCGCCACCCCCGGTAGTCATTGTGAATGAGGTTCCGCCGCCGCCACCACCTCCACAAGTTCCCAAACCAAAAGAAGCCCTGCCCAAAGATTACCAGGCTTTTTTGAAACGTAATCCAACGGTAAAAGGAATTGATTGGAATAACAGTAAGGTGCGTATTCGTCTTAAATCCGGAAAAGAAGAAACGTTTGATATGAATAACAAAGAGGATGTTGAAAGATTGAAAAATCAATATGGAGAATTGCCCGCTCCACCGCCACCGCCACCACCACCTCCTCCGCCTGCACCAAAAGCTCCCAACAAAATAAGTCAAGCATAATAAAAGCCCTCCGGCATCCGGAGGGCTTATTTTTTAGAAACTGCGTTTCAAATTATTCAATTGGCCGGTAATCTTTAAATAAGTTAACCTTAGTGGATTCAACTAATTTTCTATAATCTGTCCAGCGTGTTGCATAAAAACTGTTGATGCGTTTTACTGCTTCGGTAATCAGGTTTTCTGCATTCTTTACTAATTGTTCTTCCTGTGCTCCAGGCGCTACACTTTTTGCCTGTATGTATTGTTGTGCGGTTTGCATGGTGCTTAACACAGTGATTTGCGGTGGTCTCGATAAACCCTGGCGATCAGAAGTTCTGCCGCTGATGAATTCACGAATCTTTTTGATGGAGTCCTCCATGGCAGTTGTTGCTTTACGTAAAGAATCTATTTCCTTTCCTTCAAGCCCTTTTAATTCAGTGGTCATTTTTGTAAGAACTTCTTCTGATTCAGTTAAACGATCCATGCCAGTCAATAATTTATCGGATGATTTGCGCAAACGCTCCAGCATTTTTCTTTGAGCCAGTTTTACATCATCCGTTTTATTCAACCTTGGATCATCTTTAATAGTAACAGAAGTTGAATCAGACTCCTTTCCATATGTCAACACTACTTTGTAAGTGCCCGGAAACACCTGTAACCCTCCGGGTTCTGCTCCGCTTCCAGCGGAGGCAAAGCGTCCACCACCCGTTCTTGTTTGTCCCGGTTGACGAAATCCTCTTTCTTCCATTCCCCACCACTGACGATTAAAACCAGTGTCTGCTTTCCATTTTAAATTTCTGATCAGTTCATTTTTATCATTGTAAATCCTTACCTGCAGCGAATCCATCTTTTTGGAAGAGTCTTTTGTTGGCGTAATGAAGTAAGACACCTCTGCACCTCTTCTCCTGTTCTCTGCATCCCATAAACCGTAAGTGCTCCATTCGTATCCCGCGGGTGAATTGTAACTGGCCTGGTAAGCGGTTGGTGTTTCAAACAATGTCAAACGTTTGCTGAACATTTTACCATTGCCTGCGGCTATTTTTCTTAACGGGCGAATATCATCCAACACCCAAACTGCCCTTCCAAAGGTTGCCACAACTAAATCACCTTCTCTTTCCTGCTCTGCCAAATCAAAGGTTGATACTGCGGGAAAGTTATCATTCTTCCAGTGCTGAAAACTATTGCCATTATCAAAGCTTACCCAAAGGCCGTGTTCTGACCCAACAAAAATTAAATTAGGTTCAACGGGATCCTGCAACACACACAATGCATAGCCGTCAATGCTTTTATTGGCAAGCATGTTTGTCCATGTTTTTCCGAAGTCGGTTGTGCGGAAAATATAAGGTTTGAAATCACCACGACGATAATCATTTGTTACAACAAATACCTCGCCTGCGTTGTATCGTGAGGCTTTGATCTGCGGAACCCACGCACCAACCGGCATGCCCGGAATTTTTCCCCTGAAGTTGCTCCATGTTTTTCCGCCATCTTTCGTTAATTGAATGTTGCCATCATCAGTACCCACCCAAATAACATTGCGATCTTTTGCTGATGGTTCGATAGTGAGTATCGTACAAAAATTTTCTGCACCTGTAATATCAAGCGTTAATCCTCCATTGTTTGATTGATCAATTTTTATGGGATCATTTGTTGTAAGATCCGGAGAAATAATTTGCCAGCTTGCGCCTTTGTCCGTGCTTTTGTGTACAAACTGGCTTCCAAAATAAATGGTATTGTGATCGAAAGGATCTTGCGCAATTCCGGAATTCCAATTGAAGCGAAGCTTTTGTGCCGTGTCGAGTTCGGGTGGTTTAATAAACCAGCGTTCACCCGTTTTATAATTGTAACGCTGCAATGTTCCCTGCTGACTTTGAGAATACACCCAATCAGGATTGTCTGCATCTGGCATAGCATCAAAACCATCGCCGCCGCCAATATTGCTCCAAAAATAATTGCGGAGACCACCGTTTGTCCATGTGTATGCGGGGCCAACCCAACTTCCGTTGTCCTGCAAGCCGCCCATCACATTGTATGGAAGCGCATTGTCAACGTTGATGTGATAAAACTGTCCGACCGGCAAGTTTTCATTGAAGTTCCATGACCTGCCGCGATCTCTTGAAATGCCCATGCCGCCGTCATTTCCATCTAAAATAAAGTTGGGATCAGTTGGTGAAATCCACCATGCATGATGATCGGGATGAATGCCCCCGTAAGGAAGCATGGTTCTGAATGTTTTTCCCCCGTCTTCACTTACTTCAACAATATCATGAATGCTGTATAAACGGTTTTCATTTTTTGTATCCACGCGAATATCCTGGAAATAGAATGGACGGTTTGTTACAATGGCTGGTTCGCTTGTAACGAGTTCCCATTTGAATCCGCCATCTTCACTTTTGTACAAACCATTTTTTGTTGCTTCCACCATTGCATATACCCGTAATGGCATGCTTGGCGCAAATGCAAGCCCGATGCGTCCGAGTTCACCAACAGGCAAGCCGTCGTCTTTTCCTAATTTTTTCCAGCTTTTTCCTCCGTCAACCGTAATGTATAAGCCACTTCCCGGTCCGCCGCTTTTAAAACTCCATGGTGTTCTCCGGTGTTGCCACATATTGGCAATTAATTTATTTGGGTTAGAAGGATCCATTACCAACTCTGCACATCCACTTGTATCGTTGGTGTGAAGAATGAGATTCCATGTTTCACCACCATCGATTGTTTTATAAACGCCGCGTTCAGGATGCTCTGCGTAAGGGTTTCCGATGGCAGCAGCGTAAACAATGTTCGGATTATTTGGATCGATAATGATGCGGTGAATGTTGTGCGTTTTTTCAAGACCCATGCGCTTCCATGTTTTTCCTGCATCAAGGCTTTTGAAAATTCCATCACCAAGATTGAGTGAATTCCGGGGATTCCCTTCTCCTGTTCCCACCCAAACAACAGAAGGATTGCTTTGTTGAATGGCAATAGAACCGATATTAAGTGTGGCTTGTTCATCAAAAACAGAAGTCCATGTTGCCCCAGCATTGGTTGTTTTCCAAACGCCGCCGGATG
Organism: Flavisolibacter sp.; assembly: GCA_035554655.1. Classification (GTDB taxonomy): domain Bacteria; phylum Bacteroidota; class Bacteroidia; order Chitinophagales; family Chitinophagaceae; genus Flavisolibacter. Next base: position 253,610 of record DATMIF010000014.1, on the reverse strand, counting down.
CAGCACCAACATACCATGTGTCCTGGTCATTGTTAACAACATCGATTGCAGAAATACGACCGCTCATTCCTGCAGGACCAATATTGCGCAGCTTAAAGTTTTTTAATTGATCGAGAGAAATGTTTTGTGCATGAAGCGAAAAAGAAAGAACAACTAAAAATGAGGAGAGCAATGATCTCATAAAAGCAAAAGTTTGTAGAGATAAACTTACTGATAAGTTATCAATCAGCTGCAGAGTTTGAAACAATCGTTACTAATACTAAAAATTCCCACTTCTCCTGCTTCTGCGGATTGTAAATGTTATAATGGCCGCCAATGCCAGTATGGAATAAAGTATAGAGTATACATTTCCAGACTTACCGTTTTGCGAAGAGCTGCTCTTCACATACGTTCTGTTATTTTCATTAAAGGTCAACGAGAACCCGCTATTGTCATTAATTTTCTTATAAGCTTCTAAATAATCTTTTAGTTCATTTGGTTGAATACAATCTTTCAAATGAGCATATTCGTATTTTAATGAAACCCGGCTTCCAGAAAATGAATAGTCATATTTAAATAACGAAGCCGGAGTCTTGATGAGATCCGAAGATTCTTCTACAGGCCATTCTTCGGGTAAATTCACTTCTACCTCTTCCTTATAGTTTATTGGGAAACTCAGGCTGTAGGGTGTCGAACGGTTTACTTCATCGGGTTTTGTCAGGGCACCATCAATAACAAAAGGAGCAAGTGAAGCTTTTTTAATTCCATCTTCCAATTCCCAAAAATCCCCAATGGTATAATACTCATTGGTTGTTATGAACCCAGATGCTTCGTCATCCCTAAATGCAATACTGTCTGCTTTAATATCCTTGAAGTAATCAGTATAATATCCTTTATACTTTTTCAGCATTTCATAATTACTATTGTTTTTAAAATTGTCCCTGGTATAATCAGCATAGGTACCAGAATACTCTGTTTTGACAATTAAATGAGCGAGGCCTGACATATCAGGCACATTGAAAATTTCTTTGATTGAAATATCTCCTTTTTCACTCAAGGGAATTTCCGTCAAAGCATTAGTGCTTTCGGAAACAACCAGTCCACATTGATAGTCTGGGTATGATATGTTTTTTATACTTCCCCTTTGATAAGATATTGTTGGATCAAACCAAAACACATTATTGTTGATCTTCACCCTTGTAGTGACATGATCAAAAATGCTTGGTGATGGCAACCAGTTAAGAATTGCTTTGCGAGAATCAGTGTTAATTAAGACTGGATCTGCTTCTATTCCCATTTTTCGAAGCATTACACACAGTAAATAGGATTTATCCTTGCAATCACCAAAGCGTTGCCTGAATATTTGATCTGGATTGTGCGGCTTATGGGAGTTCTCGCCAGCTTCTATTCCTGTATAACGAATATCATCCTGCACGAACCGTAAGGCAGCAAGTGTTTTGGATTCAGCCGTTGAATTTTTTTGCTGTATTGCAGATATTTTCTTTTGCAGGGAGGAAGATACTTCAATATTTACCGGGTATAAGGCTCTCGCCCAGTCGCTTACTTCCTTCCAGGACTTAAACTCACTTACCATGATCATGGGATAGGCATCATACCAGGCAGGTGTATGTTTTGGAAGACGCAGTGCCTTTACCAGGCTGAGTTTCCATTCATAGCTTGTTTCAGAGTTGTCTTGTTGGATATAAGGCCTGATATCAGTGCCCCTATTTTTGATAGTTAGGGTTCGGTCGGAAGGCACATGCAATTTATAGACTATGTTGTATATAGGCACTGAATACTGCACGTCGTATAAGCCGAAATATTTTCCGTCGAATATTGGATTAAAACCTTTGATGCTATAGCTATACTCAATCACATCGTTAACTCTTATATCCTCCAGAAAAGAAATAGCGGTTAGTGAACCATCATATAAATGCTTGTCAAGATCCTTTTCTTGCTGAACCACTTTAAATTTCGCAGAAGACAGTTTATCAATTACCTGCCTGTCGCGAATAATTTTTAGTGAGTGAAAAGCTAGCTTTTGATAAGAAGGATCGAAGTCAATTGAAATTTCTGAACTGTTTTCGACACCTGATTCAGTAAGTATTTTAACTACTTTCTTAAAATATTTCGTCTGGGATGAAACTGATACGTGCATCTCATAATCCAAATCTACATAACCATCTTCTGCATCGTTGTCCAAAATGGCTTGATTATAATTTATGGAAGTCATAGTTACCCATGATGGAATTTGTTCCTTGCTGATCTTGTTTTGAGCACGTGAAAAAGCAGACAGAAAAAAAATAAAGACAATGGTAAATGCGGTTTGCCTCATAGCAGTTAAAATCACAAAAATTAGTTTTAGCGTGAATCCCTAATATAAGGCACTTTAAGTAAATAAAAAACCTCCGGCTAGCGGAGGTTTTATCGAGTAAATAAATCGATTAAAACGTTTTCTTCACGCCTTCCTGCACATTAAATCCTTCAGGATATAAAACAGCTTTTACATAATTCTTCATGTCAAAAAACTTCTGTGCCGCTTTTTGCAGATCCTGCAAGGTTAGTGCGTCCACTCTTTGTTCGTAACTCAAAATATCTTCAGGATTGGTTTGATTAATAAAAGCCTGTGATAAATTATCCAGCCAGGGTTCATTCTCCTGGATATTTACTTTGTATTGTTTCTTCAAAGTTTCTTTCACTTTGTCCAAATCTGTTTGAGGGATTTTTCCTTCCTGTGCATTTTTAATGATATCAAACAAAGCATTGGTCAGCTTGTCAACATTTTCAGGACCGCAAGGAATTTGAGCAGAAATTTGATAATGCTCATAAGGACGTTTTTGAATGGCGCCACCCAGTCCACCACTATACATTCCACCTAATTCTTCTCTTAGCTTTTCCACAACCTTAATGTTCAATGCATCAATCAATGCCCTGAAGGCAAGGTTTTCCTTAGGATCGTACTTAGCATCGCCGGTCCATATAACAGTTACCCTGCTTTGAGGTTCCTTCCCTCTCTTAAGATTAGCATCGATTACGCCGTTAACCGGACGCACACCATTATCTTTAAACTGATGTTCTGATTTTTGAGCAGGCAATGAACCAAGATATTTTTCAAACAAAGGTTTTGCTTTGTCTGGATCAATATTTCCAACGAAAGTAAAATGCATGCCGTCAGCATTGCCGAAAATTTGTTTGTAAATACCAAGCGATTTATCCAACGCAATGTTATCGAAGTCTTCAGGCTTTGGAACTGCACTCACCCAGGGACTGTTGTTGTAAAGAATTTTAGTTAGCGTATCAGAGTAAAATGCCTGTGGATTGCCTTTCAAAAACTGAAACTGTGCTTTCATTTTTGTAACAAAAGAATTGAACAGTGCCTGGTCTTTTCTTGGTTGTGTGAAATACAAGTTCACCAACTGCAAAAAGGTCTCAAAATCTTTTATGCTGCTGCTTCCCTGTATGCCTTCTTCATAGTCGTTGATGTAAGGCATAACATCTACGGTTTTGCCCGAAAGGAATTTTTCCAAATCAGTTGGCGACATATCTTTCACACCCATCACACCAACAACCTGCGCAGCATTCTGTGCATTATCCTTATCAGCCAGTGGAAAACGTTGCCATCCGCCCCAGCGCCATGCATCCATTAAAATCTCGTCGTTCTTAAATGTTGTTGGTTTAATGGTGATAGTAACGCCGTTGCTTAAAGTCAAATCGGTAGTTCCAATCTTTGTGTTCTTTGTTTCATTTGCAACCTTACCGGCAGTGATGGCGCCTTCAATTAAACTTGTGGCAATCGCTTTTTCTTCATAAGGTTTCACCGTTTGTTTGCTTGCTGCAATCACGTCTTTTAGCAAGGCGTCGTTTGTTGGCAATTTATCTTTTTGTGCTGCAGGCGCCATCAGCAGAGCAAAAGAGTTAGTAGCCGCAGGCATTTTTTTAGCAACGGCATTGATCTCATTTAGCGTAATGGTTGGTAACACCTGTTTAACGAATTTGTAATTGTTTTCTGCACCAGGTACAGGTTCACCTGCTAAAAAGTTTTGTAGATAGCCCTGAACTAATTGGCCTGAAAGCGATTTATCTTTTTCATTGAATCTTTTTTCTGCCCCATTCAACATAGCAGCTTTGGCCCTGTCAAGTTCTGAGGGTAAAAATCCATACAATCTTGCTCTTTCGGTTTCACCAAATAAAGCCTTAGATGCTTCTTCGGCGGTGTTATTGCCCAAAATTGCAGCGGTGAAAAAAGCTTCATAACCGCGAATGAAATTTTGCTTACCCGCAAAGCCTGCAACGAAAGGAGGATTTTCTTTTTGAGTGAGTTCCTGCAAGCGTTGGTTCACCAGGTTGTTGATCAATTCATCAATGATCGATTCACGGTAATCGGCCCAGGTTTTTATTTTTTTGGCAGGACGAATAAAATTGAAAACTTCAAGAATGGTGCTTGTTGCTTCCGCGTCGGTGATGACCATGGCCTCAGGCTTTGTTCTTGTTTGGATAGGAATGATTGAAGGACGAGGCTTTGCAGTAGCAGGATTTTTAAAGCCGCCAAAATGCGTTTTAATTTTTTGCTCTGCTTCTGCAGGATCAATATCCCCAACAACAATAACGGCCATCAGGTTTGGACGGTACCATTGCTTGTAAAATCTTTCAAGAACTTCAGGTTTGAAATTTTGAAGAATGGAATCTTTGCCGATAGGCAAACGTTCTGCATATTTTGAGCCCAGGAACAATTTTGGAAAATACTGATTGAGCATCCTTCTTTGCGCTCCTTTATTCAATCTTGATTCTTCGAGTACAACACCTCTTTCTTTTTCAATTTCCGATTTATCCATAAGATTGTTAAAAGCCCAATCTTCCAAAACAGTAAAACCCTGTTCTACCACTTTAGGATCATCCGTTGAAATGGGAAGAATGTAAACTGTTTCATCAAATCCGGTATAAGCATTTAAATCGGCGCCGAATTTTACACCTACTTTTTGCAGGTAATCTACCAACTCGTTTTTAGGAAAATGCTTGGAGCCGTTAAAGTTCATGTGTTCCATAAAGTGGGCAAGACCGCGTTGGTCATTATCTTCCAAAACTGCACCCGCATTTACGGCTAAACGCAGCTCCACTTTTTTTGAAGGGTTTGTGTTTTTACGGATGTAGTAAGTAAGCCCGTTTGGAAGCTTGCCGATTTTTACGTTTGGATCAACAGCAACCGGCTGATTTAAACTGAACTGGGCAAAGCTTTGAAAACTGAAAATGAAAAACAGGAGAACACTTAAGATTCGATTGAATTTCATAAGCAAAATTTAGATGCGATAAATATAAAAGCTTTATTGAATTCTAAAACTGATTAAACGCCTGAGTTTTATAGATGGCAAAAGAAATCGTTTGGTTGGCAGCCATCGTGGCGAGGGCTTAGAAACCAGGGTTGTAGTTCTTTATAGCCGTTGAACTATTAAATCGGCACAAATTTGGTTTTATAATTCCTACCGTCCGGCATCACTTAAAACCAAAGGAAATGAAGAGAACGATTATAGTGATGTGCTTAGGTCTTTTGGCAAGTATTGCCAATGCCCAGTACAATGAAAGAGACCGGTTTGTAAGCATCAACCCGCTTCGTAATGGTGACGGCAGTTTCGTGAAAGCCAATAATCCGTTGTTTTATAATAATATTTCTACCGATACCACACTGTCTAAAAAAAGAATTGCTTCCACAACAAGCAGTAAAGACCCGTTTGCATTCCGCATCAATTCCATACAGGCATTGTGCGATCTGAATTCGCTTCAATTGAACTGGACAACCATTCAACAGCAGTCAGATGCTGATCATTTTGAAATTGAACAAAGCGCAGACGGTGGGGCCACGTGGAGTAATATTGGAATTTTGCCGGCAACAAGAAACCAAATCGGGAATATCGGCTACAATTTCACTTATAATAAATCATTGGGCAATGTTGATTTAAGAGTTGTTGCAGTAAATATTGGGGGAGAGAAACGATATAGTTCCGTTATTCGTTCTGCATGCAGCAATACCAATCTTTTAAGTGTAGATAATTTAGTGTATAGTACAGCAAATGTTCGAATTGGTTCTCCCAAAACTCAAAATGTAAAAATGCTGTTGACAGATGAAAACGGTATACCTGTACAAGCCAGGGAAGCAGGCTTAACACAGGGAGTAAATTCGATCAGCCTTGACATGAGTGGACTTCATAAAGGAATTTATGTGCTTACCATTGTCTGGCCAGGCGGTGCACAGCAATCAGTGAAAATGGTGAAGCAATAAATTCAGTCATTTTGATTTTAGAAATTCCTGTTTCGGCAGGAATTTTTTTATGCGTATGAAAGGTCACAAGCCTGTTTGTTTTATAATCACGGCCGACAAATTCCAAAATCGAATTACTTTGCACCTCCTTTATCCAGAGGATGAACAGACATTATGAATTGGTTTCATTATAAAGACGGCTTTACACTTGAAAGCGGGGCAATACTTCCTGAATTCACACTTTGCTACCATACTTATGGAGAACTAAATTCGCAAAAGAACAATGTGATCTGGATCTGCCATGCATTGACGGCGAGCTCCGATGTTGAAAGCTGGTGGCCAGAGTTAGTTGGCGATGGACTTACATTTGATACAAAAAAATGTTTTGTTGTTTGTGTGAACATCATTGGCTCCTGCTACGGTTCAACGGGTCCTTTGTCCATTAATCCTGCAACAAACAAACCTTACTACCACGATTTTCCTTTCATCACGATTCGTGATATGGTAGGCACGTATCAATTGCTGGCAAAACACCTCGGCATTCAAAAAATACATTTGCTTGTTGGTGGAAGTATGGGTGGTTACCAGGCATTGGAATGGTCATTGGCACAACCTTCATTGATCGAACAATTATTTTTGCTTGTTACTGGCGCAAGAGAAAGCTCGTGGCGCATTGCCATTCATACTGCGCAAAGAATGGCAATAGAAGCGGATGGAACTTTTCAGGAATCATTTGAGAGGGCCGGAGAGAAAGGGTTGAAGGCAGCAAGAGCCATCGGCATGCTCACTTATCGAAATCCCTATATTTACGAGGACAAACAAAGAGATGAAGACACCAATAAGCTGGATAATTTTAAGGCATCTTCTTATATCGAGTACCAGGGAAACAAACTTGCAAAGCGATTTAATGCATATAGTTATTGGATATTAACGAAAGCAATGGACACGCATAACCTGGCAAGGGGACGCAATACTAGTATTGAAGCGATATTGCAAAGCATTTCACAACGAACTTTGATCATCGGTATTGAAACGGATATTCTTTGTCCCATTCATGAACAGGAATATTTGGCGGATCATCTTCCGAACGCTGAATTGGTAGTGATTCATTCAGAGTATGGTCATGATGGATTTTTGACGGAGAAGAAACATATTGAAACACATTTGAAAAGCTGGTTGAAAGAAAAGTAACCGGCACCTCAAAATAAACCATTCAAGTATGGAACGTGATAGAATAACACGGCTCATTCGAAAAAGAGTAGATCCAACAAAAGAAGGCGAACATTCTTCACCGCTTTTTTTAACGAGCAGTTTTATGTTTGAATCGGCAGAAGATATGAGAGCTGCCTTTGCGGATGAAACCGATGCAAATATCTATTCACGGTTTTCCAACCCAAGTGTGCAGGAATTTGTGGACCGCATGTGTATCCTCGAGGGTGCCGAAGATGGTTTTGCAACTGCTTCAGGAATGAGTGCTATCTTCTCCACCTTCATGGCATTGATGAAACAGGGCGATCATTTGATTTCATGCAATGCCATTTTCGGAAGTACGCATACTGTTATCACTAAATTTCTTCCAAAGTTTGGAATTGAACACAGCTATGTTCCTGGCAACGACCCAAAAACGTGGGAAGCTGCTGTTCGTCCTAACACCAAAATGATTTTTTTGGAAACGCCTACCAATCCTGGTCTTGATATTATTGACCTTGAAATGGTGAACAATATTGCGAAGAAACATGGGATTATCTTGGTGGTTGATAATTGCTTTGCCACACCTATCGGTCAAAAGCCGATTGATTTCGGTGCTGATCTTGTTGTGCACTCGGCAACCAAGTGGTTAGATGGACAGGGAAGAACATTGGGCGGTGCTGTAGTTGGGGAAGCCGGTCTTATCCACGATATTTATCTTTTTTGCAGAAGCACCGGTCCTTCACTTTCTCCTTTCAATGCATGGATATTGAGTAAGAGTTTGGAAACACTTGAAGTGAGAATGCAAAGACATGCTGAGAATGCATTTTATCTCTCTCAAAAACTGGAAGGCCACCATAAAATTTCCTGGTTGAAATATCCTTTCCTTCCATCGCACCCGCAATATGCCATTGCTAAAAAACAAATGAAAGATGGTGGTGGGCTTTTCTGCTTTGAATTGGAAGATGGGCTGGAGGGTGGCCGCAGATTTTTAGATCGTTTGCAAATACTTTCACGCACCGCCAATTTGGGTGATACGAGAAGCATTGCTTCGCATCCGGCGAGTACTACGCATGCAAAACTGAGCAACGAAGAAAGATTGGCTGTTGGTATAACACCTGGAATGATCCGTATCTCCGTGGGATTGGAAAACAAGGATGATATTCTTGCGGATGTTCTGCAAGCTTTGGACAAATAACCCATGTTGTTTATTAAAGCATTATCAATAACCTGCTTCTTGTCCTCATCTGTCAGGTTGTAAAGGGTTATACTGCACTTATACTGGACTTATACTACAGTTATACCACAGTTATCCTTCAGTTCCTTTATAGCAACTTAATGGTAACGCCATGATAACTCCCTCATATAGACTTTCGCTGTTCATCTAAAAAAAGCTATGAATAGTTTCAACTGGTACTCGGTTTAATAAGTAAACAAAATAATTCCCATAGAAAAACAAGGAAGGCTTGCTAAGTGCGTTCGGTAATGTGAGAAAAATTAGGCAGGCTGGTATTTGATTTGACGGAACAAAGTTTTATTTTGGCCTATCCAAAATCCTGAAACATGAAAAACTTAAAGTTTTTTGCCTACCTGCTTGTCGTTATTTCTACTTCTCTGTTTACCAGTTGCACCCGGGACAATATTGATTACGGAAGCACAACAAAAGAAACCATAACCAAATCACAATGGTCGGTTGATTATTTTTTCGCAGGGCAGGATGTGACTGCACAATTCAGCAATTACAAGATCAATTTTGCCGGTAACGGAACGGTGACAGCCAGCGACGGAACAACATCTGTTAATGGAACGTGGAGCATGATCACTGATTTGAATCGTAATGAAGTGCTGCGCATCAATATTTCCGAAAATCTTATGCAGCGGTTAAACAGTGAATGGGCCGTAAAGCAAACCTCTGATGACGTGCTCACCATGAAAGCCGCTGGCAGCGAAATACGATTGAAAAAGCAATAGGTCCGTTGAGATTGCTTCGCTTTGCTCGCAATGACGTTAATCCAAAGGATTCTTCGGATAATCGAAGAAGAGAAAACTTTTTTCTGCATTCAGGAAATCCTTCCAGCTATCCGTTTCTATCTGCAGTGCAAATACAGCGCAGGTAGGCATATCATCTACACGAACATTTGTAAGTGAAGAAGCAAAATCCGTAATGCCGGGATTGTGAGAAAACAAAGCAACGGTGTTGTACTTGTCGTTGATATCTTTTACTGCCTGCAAAAATTCTGTTTGTGTTGCTCCATATAACGCTTCAATCAAATTGATGTCTTCTTTTTTAAAACCGAATTCTTCTGCAAAATATTTAGCTGTTTTTCTTGCACGTTTTGCAGGACTTGAAATGAGATGATCTAATTCAATTCCCTTTTCTTTTACCCGCTTTGCCATGATGGGTGCATCTTTCTTTCCTCTTTCATTTAACGGACGGTCAAAATCAGAAATGCCGGGTTGATCCCAACTGCTTTTTGCATGACGGATGAGAAGAAGTGTTTTCATGAAATGAAATTGAAGTGCAAAAATAAAGTTGGAAGCCGAAGAAGATTAATAACCTCTCTGGTTCTTTCCTTCCATATAATTCATGAATGCCTTGTTGACAACGCGGTTACCACCGGCTGTTGGATAGTTGCCGGTAAAATACCAATCGCCTAAATTGTTGGGACAGGATTCGTGAAGCGATTCAATGGTTTGAAAGATAACATCAACTGGTATGGCTAAACTGGGAGGCGTAATGAGTTCTGCAATTTTTTTAGTGATCTCTTCATTGGTGAACGACTTGTACAATTGCTTTACTACGTTCTTTGTATGCAATTGGTTATTGCGATGGAGTTCTTTGCATTCTGCATACAATTCTTTCAGGCAATCTTCCTTTCCTCTTTCCTTCAATAATTCAACTGCGGCGTTGAAGGCAATAAAATCGCCAAGCTTGCTCATATCAATTCCATAGCAATCAGGGTAACGAATTTGCGGAGATGAAGAAACCACAATAATCCGCTTTGGCTCCAATCTCGCCAGCATGCGAATAATACTTTCCTTCAATGTCGTTCCTCTTACAATGGAATCATCAATCACCACCAGGGTATCTTCCCCTTTGCGAACAGTGCCATATGTAATATCATAAACGTGCTGCACCATTTCGTTGCGGTTCACATCTTCAGTGATAAACGTCCGCATCTTCACGTCCTTAATCGCAATCTTTTCCATCCGCACTTTGCGGTTGATCAGTTCATGCAATTTTTCAGGATCAATATTATTGCCCCATGAGTTGATGCGTTCAACTTTTCTTTGGTTGAGATAATCCTCACAGCCCTTTGTTAAACCGTAAAAGGCAACTTCCGCAGTATTGGGTATGAAGGAGAAGATAGTATTCTTTAAATCGAAACTGATGGCATCAAGCACCTGCTTGCTTAAATGATAACCCAGTGCTTTTCTTTCGTTGTAAATCTTTTCATCGCTTCCGCGTGAAAAATAAATGCGTTCAAAACTGCAGGCTTTTCTTTCTTTGGGTGCAATTACCTGTTCAATTTTAATCTCGCCATTTTCCAAAATGATCAATGCTTGCCCAGGCAATAATTCTTTCACTTCATTTTCACCAACATTAAATGCTGTACGGATTGCCGCTCTTTCTGATGCAGCAACTACAACATCATTGGTGATGTAATAGTAAGAGGGGCGAATGCCATGTGCATCGCGGAAAACAAAACCAATTCCATTTCCTGTAGCACCGGCAACATGAAATCCGCCATCAAATAAGTTCAATGCCTTTTTCAATGCACAAACAATATCAAGCTGCTGCGGATTTTCTTCATCTGCTTTCACAATAAAGTGATGGATTACTTCCATCATGGCAGCAAGATCACTTTGTTTTTGAAATTCTCCCGGATCAATATTGATCAACTCAAACAATTCATCCGTATTCACCAGGTTGAAATTTCCGGCAAGTGCCAAATTACGGGCGGGAATGGTGTGTCGCTTTAAAAAAGGATGGCAAAATTCAACATTATTCTTTCCCTGGGTGCCATAACGCAAATGGCCAATGAGCAATTCACCAAGAAAAGAAAGATGTCCTTTCATCAACCCGGCATGCTTACCAAAATCAGGATTGAATTTTTGAAACTCGTTGAATTCGTTTCCAATTTGTTTAAAAATATCTGCAATAGGTTGCTGCTCACTGCTGCGGATCCTGGCTAAAAAAGGGTAACCCGGTTCCACGTTCAATTTTATTGCGGCTACTCCGGCGCCATCCTGTCCGCGGTTGTGTTGCTTCTCCATCAGGAGGTACAGTTTGTTCAGCCCCCATAATACTGAGCCGTATTTTTTATGGTAATGTGATAAAGGCTTGCGGAGCCGGATAAAAGCGAGACCACATTCGTGTTTTATTGCATCACTCATTGGAGAAGCCGCAAAGTTATGGGAAACAAATGTTAGGCAATTGTAAGAATTCAGTCCTCTTTTGCAGGGCTTGATAAAATTGGGAAGGACACAATCAATGAGCAACCGCAACCAGGTTCTGAAAACAGTTCAGCTTTACCGTTAAACAATTCGGCTCTATTCTTAATGTTAAGAATTCCAATTCCTTTTCTGCCTTGCTGGGAGCTGAATCCTTTGCCATCATCCTTAATTTCCAGAATGAATTCGCCATCTTTTTCACCAAGTTTCATCCACACGTTTTGAGCAGCCGCATGTTTTACAATATTGTTTAACTGTTCCTGCACAATCCTGAACAAACCCAGTTTTTGATTCTCGGGTAAGTAGTCCTCGCTAAAATCAATATACTCAAATTCTATGTTCAATGTTCTTGCACGCATTAAAGATTCGCACAGTTCATTGATTGATTCTATCAGACCAAGATCTTTTAATGTATATGGGACCAACGAACGTGACATCGCTCTCACTTCGTTAATTACATCAGAAACTCCTTTAAGGGCCATGTTCACCATTTCTGAAGTTTCACCTTCGGCCGTGGTTTTTGCATAGTCGAGAAAAAGTTTGATGGTAGTGAGTTGTTGACCGATATTATCGTGGAGCTCTTCGCCAATGCTTCTTCGTTCATTCTCCTGCCCGTCGATAGTGGCTTTAGTTAACTGGCGTTGATGAAAGAGCTGGCCGGAGATTAATTTTTGTTCCAGTTTTTTTCTTTCTGTTAAGTTCATTACCGAACATACGACGTGCCTGATATTCCCGGCTTCATCGAGTATGGGATCGGAGTTAACCAGTATCCAGGATCTTTCTTTTGTAATTGGATGCAGAACGCCAAGCACTGCATCTTTTATAGTTTGTTTTGACTGAAGTGTAAGCGTAAGCGGTCTTTCCGAAATAGGGATGAACTCATTGTTTTCGTTGATCATATCCGTTGACATGATCTCATAAACATTTCTGCCCACGATTATTTCTTCTGGTATCGAAAGCATTGCCGAAAGTGATTTATTGCACATTATGATATTGCCATCCCCATCGGAAAGAAAAACCCCTACCTGGATGTGTGTAACAAGCGAGCGGAATTTTTTTTCGCTTTGCTGCAGTGCATCCTTCGCCTCCTTTCTTAAAGTGTCATCATGAAAATAAACGACAATTCTACCAACATACGGATTCTTTAAAAGATTGTGTCCGCGAACATTGCACCAAAGCCATTGGCCGTCATTTTTTAAAAGACGTATGGTGATAAATTTGACCTCGGTATTTTGATTTACCTCTCTCTGGAAAGATTCGTATGCCCATGAAATATCTTCCGGGTGAACAAAGTCAAATCCATTCTTTCCCACCAGTTCGTTTTCATTATAGCCCAAAACATTCTTTACAGAGGGAGATGCAAAATTTATTGTGCCATCTTTATCTAACAACAGCATTCCATCCAAAGCATCAGCAATAAGAGTGCGATAAAACAATTCGCTTTCCTTTAATTTTTCCTCGGCAATTTTTTTCTCGGTTATATCCCGTCCAACAGCTAAATAACCAATCCTGTTGCCTGCATCATCATAAATAAATTTTACGGTATGAAAGAAATGCTTTGTTTCGCCCCGCCTGTTTACAATGGATACTTCGCCCTTCCAAAAGCCATTTTTATTTAGTTCAACAACAGATTCTTCTGCAGTTGTTCCATAAAAAGTAAATTGTAGCAGTTTACCAATGCGTTGGCCAATTGCTTCTTCTGCAGTAATACCATAATAGTTTCCAGCAATTTTATTCCAGGTCTTTACTTTATAATCAAGGTCCGTTGTAACAACAATATCCGATACATTTTCAAGTATGGTAGACTGATAACGCAGTTGTTCATGCTTTTGCTTTTCGTCTTCAATATCAACAACAGAACCCGCGTAGCCTATAAACTTTCCATCGTCTAAAAATCTTGGTACGCTTACATCGTGAACCCATCTGTAAACACCATCGGCCCGACGTAAACGATATACAATCGTGACCTGTTTTTTAAGTTCGACCCCTTTAAAATATTCCTCGGCAGCTCTTGTTTTATCATCAGGGTGTATTAAAGAAACCCAACTATCAGGGTCTGCACCTACATGCTTTCCTGTAAATTCAACCCACTTTCTATTGGCATAGGTGGTGATGTCATTTTCGTCGCTTAACCATATCATGGCAGGCGAGGATTCTGCCACATCGCGAAATCTTTGTTCGCTTTCTATGAGTCTTGATTCGGCTTCCTTTCTTTCAGAAATATCGGTGGCACTGACAAGGTAGCCCAGGATATTGCCATTATCTTCTTTTAATTCTTTGTAATACATTAAAAGAGTGATGGTTTTATTATCACTGGGTCTTTTAAATGACGCTTCGCCACGCCATTGCCCTTTTTCTTTAATGGCGTCGCGAATCTCTTCCCTGCTATTGTTGATGTATTGAATTTCCAAAAACTTCCTGATGTCTTTTCCTATTACCTGTTCTGCTTTAAGTCCGTAAATTTTCTCCGCGGCTTTGTTCCAGGTAATCGGCCTGTAGTTGACATCAGAAGCAGTAAGCACATCCGAGGTTTCTTCAACCAAATGAGCAAGTAATTGCAGCGTAGATAAAGAATATTTGCCGGGAGCTCCTAATGAAAAGTGATCGTGAAGTTCAATTTTTTGTAACGAGGACATTGGATGATGAATTTCTCAGAGTTCTGTCTTGTTTAAAGATAGCCAGAAAAAATAAAAGGCCTGATAGTTTCAGACCTTTTTATTAGCGATAAAGGTTTCCCTTAATCTTTTAGAGCATAGTTCTTTGATGCACTTGTCCATTTTTGTAATTGAGGGCAAGTCTTATCCGCATCTACCATAATATAGTAATTTGGAATATGGCTATCTAACCATTTATCGAGCGTTTTGTATTTTTTTTCTTCCAATGCTGCCGTTTTGATCTTGTTATAATCGTCACGCAGGTTCATGCGATGTGGCTCCGTACGGGACTTAAGATATAATAAACGAATACCTTTTTTGCCTCTTTCATCAGCAAAGCTCAGGGGCTGAGAAATTTCACCAATTTTCAAGTTTCTTAAAGCAGCTACAACGTCTTTGTCCAATTCATCAAAGCGGTTGTAAGTATCGCCATCGGCACTCATGATATAAGGGCCCGTAAATTTTTGGTTGGGGTCTTCGCTATATTTTCCGGCAGCCGCACTGAAATCCATTGTGCCCGCAATAATTTTTGATCGGACAGAGTCCAGTTTGGCAATGCCTGCTTTCATTTCATCATCAGTTACAGGAGGGATCCGAAGAATGTGCCGGATCGTTGCAAGGTCACCATTGCGCTGAACCATTTGTATGATGTGATAACCAAATTGCGTTTTAATTACAGGAGAAATTTCCCCATCTTTCAACCGGAAAGCCGCCCTGATAAATTCCGGATCCCAGTTCTTTTCGTTGCGGTCAACTTCATACATGCCGCCTTTGTCTTTTGAGCCGGGATCTTCGGAGTATAATCTTGCAGCCTGCTCGAAAGTCATTTGTTTCCCTTCGATTTGTGTTTTGTAACGTGTCAATTCATCTATCATGTATCGCTCCAGGTCTCTTGAAGCTTTTGGAAAGATCACGATCTGGCCAACTTCAACTTCCGATTCAAAGAATGGAAGACTGTCTTTGGGAATTTTGTCAAAATATGCTTTTACTTCCGTAGGTGTTACGTTAACATTGTCAACGATCTTTTTTTGCATAGCTTCTGCCAGCTTTCTTTCGCGAACAGATTCTCTTGAATCATCTTTTAACTGGTAAACTGTCTTACCGGCCACTCTCTCTAGTTCCGACTGCGAACCGAATTGAGAAATATAATAGCGAATACGGTTATCCAGTTCCGATTCTATTTCTTCCTCTGTTACAGGCAAGGAATCTTTCATAGCCTGCAGCATCATTACTTTTGAAACCAATGCCTGTTCCAGAATAGAACAATCGGCATTTTCAGGAACTGTTCCTCCCTGGCGAACAATATCAACTTTTGCGTTTTCAATATCAGAGTGCAAAATGATCTTATCACCAACGATAGCGGTGATTTTATCGGCAACAATTTTTTGCGCTTGTCCAAAAGAAGTGGCAGCAAGCAAAAAAAATGCGATAGAAGTAAAGAGAAGTCTTTTCATAAAATGAAATGTTGCCAAAAGTAACTTTTAACTTATAAAAATCCCCTCGGTCTTCGAGGGGATTAACAAAGTTCTAACCCGGCAATTATGGTGGAATCAACTCATTTCAGGTAAATTAATCACTGTGAATATCACCCTGTTCATTGTCCTCTCTTTCTCGTTCATAAACCCGGAGGTTTACTTTCCATTCGGGAAATTCAAACTGCATAGACGCTTCAATTTTCAGCTTTGGCATATTGGACGCGTTGGGGGTAAGCTTGAAAATGCTGGTCACAAATTTTTTTGAATCGTCCGGAGCTTCGTAATCACCGCTCATTGTAAAAGAGTAGTCCTGTACTTTCACTGTCATTACTTTGAGCTGGTTACAAAGCCATTTGTATTTTTTCGAGGCTTCGCTAAAATCTTCGCTGGTCAACAAAACTGCCTGCCAGCTATAGATCTGGTTTTTTGACTTGTACTGAGTAATAGTGTTTTCGTCGCCCCCCTGGAAATTAAGCTTACTTGTAAACTCGATGCTTTGCGGACTTACAGATATGGTATCGCCTTTTAAAGAAGCAAATCCGTCCACATAATCAGTAATTACTTTTGAAAGGCTGGTTCTCAGGTCGTTATTTGTAACCGGAAATTTGAATCCCTGCGCTTTGCTGTTGAGGCTAAAAAATAAAAGGACTGCGGCCGCTAGTTTTAGTTCTGGTCGTCTCATAAGTAGGATTTAACGTTTGTTCGGGCAACAAAATAGAGAAAAGCTTCGTTTTATCAATGAGATTTACTAATTTTCTCCACTATTTTTCCACAAAATCTAAAATCATCCAAAACATGAAAAACAGAGATATTGTCCATGCCCGCCAGGAAGTAAAGATTTACAGGGAGTTTTATCAACCGTCTTTTAACCTGTGGCGCTTCACAAAATCCATTATTGGAGTTTTGTTTTTTGGATCAACAACTACCGCCCACTATTACACCACTAAAAAGAGAATTAAATAAAAAACCGCCGAAAGGCGGTTTTCTTTTATAGTACTTCTGACCCTTTTAAAAATTCATTCGCATCCTGTTTCCACCAAATTGTCTCTGTTGATTCTGACCAAAGATATTCTTACCGCCCATGCGATTAAGCCCATAGGTAAATGACAGCATCAGGTAACGCTTAATAACATTGGTACGTACGTCCTGGTAACCACCGGTTACTATATTTCTTGTCAGGCTCTGGTTCTGATTAAAAATATCATGTAGCTCCAATTTTAGCTGGCCGGCCTTATTCTTAAACATCAATTTTGAAAGAGATGCGTTCAATAACGGGATGTTTTTATTGTACCCGGCAGATTGACCAGTTGTGAGGTAGTAATCGAAATCGGTTTCAAAAACAAAATCTTTTGGGAGATTAAAAGTCATATCTGCAGAATAAGTTTGCGACCAATAATCATTGTTTTGTCTTGCAAGCATCGAATCGTAACGAGTCATATTATAACTAAGGCTTGCCCTCAAACTAACGTCAAGTTTTTCTTTGTAAGTATAGCTTATGCCTTCGGTCTGTGTAATAGACATACTTCTTGAATAATTTACTCTTTTGTACAGCATACTCACATCACGGTTGTAAGAAGCCATAGTTGTTGAGTTGAATGTGCTTCCTTTCAGCTTAGGGTTTTTGAAAGGCAGCCCCATTGTAAAGAACCCCGAAGTTGAAAAAGCACCATTTAAATTTACAGGCACAATTAACTGTTTACCTCTTGTGGAAGAATCGGACGGGAGCACGAGTGATTTGGGCAAATCGTCTGTGCTGTTCACAATTTTATTAGATGTTTGAGCATAGGTTAGGTTAGCTGAAAAATACCTGAAGCTAATCATATCAAAGGTGTTATAATTCAGATTGAAACTATTTGCGAACTCCTGTTTCAAAATGGGATTACCCGTTTTAACCTGTAAAGGATTGCTGTAATCAGGTACGTCCTGCAACTGGCTTACAGTGGGCTGACTGGTTCTTCCTGAATAGCGGAAACGCAATGCTTTATTACGGGTGAAGTTATAATTGAAATTAGCTGTGGGGTAAAGGTTGACATAGGTCTGTATGACCGTTGTATCCTTAGCCGTTAAGGCTCTTACACTTCTGCTCGATAAAGTATTGAATTGTTCTCCTATGCCTAGCTGATAATTATATTTTCGCTGCTGAACCCGGAAATTAAGTCCAGCCCTATGTGAAGTGTAATCGTTTTCAAAATAGTTTGTCGATGCTGCATTCACTACCTGCTTTTGAGTTACTGAATCAATATCGAATGTTTTTCTATCTGACGTAGAATGATTATCTGTATAAGCATAATTCAACTCCAGCATCTTGTTTCTGCCAATAGGCTCGGTGTATGAAGTGCTGATGGTATTATTAAATCCATGAACTTTTTGTTTTGATTCCTGGTCAAGAATTGTAGAATCGAAAACGGTTTCATTTCTCGTGTAATACCTGTAAGGAGAATACGTATTTCCTTCTCCATTGCTGTTGTTTACTACGCTGGTCAATCCAACCGTTAATGTTCTACCCCTTTTATTAAACCTATGCCTGAATAACAGGTTTTGGTTCATTGTATAACCATCCCTGTTGTTATCATTTCTTGTTTGTTGTGTTTGGGCAAGGTATTGCTGAACTCCAGGAACAGTTGCATACACCTTTGAATCGTAAAAACTAAAGCCATCTGAATGTTGCAGTGTAAGACTTGGATAATACAAGAGGGAATTTAGTGAATCAATTTTGTATTCCAGCCGCATGTTGAAACGGAGATTTTGATTCAAATTATTGCTTGTAGTGTTGCCATATTTCAAAATGGATGAGTCGGGAATAGTAAGTTTAGGTATTGCTGACGTTAATGAAGACTGATCTAAAATAGTTCTCGAACTTGAACCATTTACACTTCCAGACACTTCGATTTTTGTTCCCCATACATCACGGTAATTTATACCAAGCGATTTTGGAGAAGTAATCCCCGAACCTCCGCTACTGCCACCTCCACCAAAATTGCCACCTCCACCGCCGCGAATAACAATATTCCCCCCACCGCCACCACCAAAGTTGCCCATTCCCATGCCTCCAATAACATCATTGAAGGAAAAATTCTGACGATCCAAATTATTTGCAGAACCAACTAATGAAATCTGCCGGGTACCGACAAAACGGTTTAAGCTAAGAGTAGATTGGTAACGGTTATCTGTACCTGCACCAACCATTGCCTTTCCAAATACACCATTCTTTTTATCTTTCTTCAGCTTGATGTTGATCGATCTTGTACGTGAACCATCGTCCATTTGTGTAAACTTTGCCTGTTCACTCATGTCATCATACACCTGTATACTCTCCACCATATCCTGAGATAGATTCCTTGTAGCCATTTTGGGATCATTGCCAAAAAATTCTTTTCCATCTACATACACCTTCTGCACTTCCTGCCCCTGCGATTTTACAGTACCGTCCTTGGCTACTTCCATCCCCGGTACTTTCTTCAAAAGATCTTCAACTGTTGCATTTGGCTTTACTGATTTAAATGATTCTGCCCTGAATTCAACCGTATCGCCTTTAATTTTTACTGGAGCGTCATCTTTCACCACAACTTCATCAAGCGATTTATAATTGCGATCGAGTTTTATTGTTCCGAAATCTGCAACACTATGTGTTGAACTGATGGTGAATTGCCTTTTGAAGTTTTGCATTCCCGTATAAGAGATCAAAAGGTTGTAGGTGCCAGCCTCAATATTTTTGATTTCAAAATAGCCGCTGCCACTGGTAACCGTAAATGAAATGAGGGATGAATCTTTACCGCGAACTACAGAAATTGTAGCATCGCTTAAAGGGATAGCTGAAACCGAGTCCTGCAAAGTGCCTTTTGCCACACCGCTTACTTTTTGTGCATAGGAAGTAAGACCAAGAAAAATAAGTGGAAGAACGAGAGAATAAAACTTCTTCATAAGCTGGTAATGTGACTACGAAGATATTCGCAACCTCTGTGAAAGGCGGTTAAATAACGTTAAGGTTTGAATAACTGGCGACGAATGAATCAGAGTTTGCAGATAATACTGTTGAGTGGCGTAAAAGCCACTGGTATAAGTACTTCAAAAGTTTTGATGGTTTCAAAAACTTTCTTTTGTTCTTCAATTTTAAATGGCGCTAAACAATTTTTAATTCACTCATTTTAACGTTGAGTGAAACTGAACTATTTGATGAAAGCTATTGTTTAACGATTGTCGAATTTGTTCTGACTCGAATAGTTATGTTTTTTTCTCGGAAAAAACTGTACAATTGCAGACCCAATACATTGGAGGGCAAAAAAAATCCACTGTAGAAACAGCGGACGCTAACGATTGCTTGCTATATGAATAGAGATTCTTAAGTCTGTGTTATTGGGTGCTACGATTTGCTACTTGCTTCACGGTTGCTTGCTTTTCTTAATCGATTGCACTGCTAAGGTATAACCGGCGGCACTGCTGCACCAATCAAGTTTTTATCGATTTCACGATGTCAAAATACTTCCAGTTTTATAAAAACAGTTGCTGACGCTGCGTTTCATGGAATTTGGATAACTATGTCCAATAGTTTTTGAGTGGTCAAAAGAACTGGCATTTCGTTACTAACAACCGATAAATTCCTGGCATTGATGCGAATGCCCTAAATTTATTTTCTTCAAACTATGCTTGTGAAAAAAATAATTCTTGCAATTACAGCCTTAGCTTCTGTGGTAATTACTATCGCTCAAAAACCAACAATCGAATCGCAGATCGAGACTGCAATAACGAAAATTGAACCTAAATGCATTGCATGGCGCAGAGATTTTCATGAACACCCAGAATTAAGCAACCGTGAATTCCGCACTTCAAAAATCATCGCCGATCATTTGCGTTCACTGGGTATTGAAGTAAAAGAAGGTGTGGCTAAAACTGGTGTTGTTGGAATTCTTCGCGGCGCAAAAGCAGGACCCGTTATTGGTTTACGTGCAGATATGGATGCCTTGCCTGTAACCGAAAGAGTAAATCTTCCTTTCGGTTCAAAGGTGAAATCAAGTTTTAATGGTCAGGAGGTCGGTGTAATGCATGCCTGCGGCCACGATACACACGTTGCTATGCTGATGAGTGTTGCAGAAATTTTATCGGGTATGAAAAAAGATTTAGCGGGAACAGTAAAATTTATTTTTCAACCCGCAGAGGAAGGCCCACCAATTGGTGAGGAAGGTGGCGCACCTCTAATGGTGAAAGAAGGTGCGTTGGAAAATCCGAAGGTTGATGTTGTTTTTGGCCTACACATCAATGCACAAACTCCCGTCGGACAAATTAAATATCGTGAAGCGGGAATGATGGCTGCATCGGATTGGTTCACGATCACAATTCATGGCAAACAATCGCATGGTGCGCAACCGTGGCTAGGTATCGATCCAGTAGTTATAGGCACACAAATTATTGAAGGATTACAAACAATTGTTAGTCGTCAAAGTGAATTGACAAAAGATCCGGTTGTTATTTCTACAACCATATTCAAGGCAGGCGTTCGTGAAAACATTATTCCCGAAGAAGTAACGCTTGCTGGTACTATAAGGACACTCGATACTGGCATGCAGGAAGATGTGTGGATGCGCATTGAAAGAACAGCGAAAAAAATTGCTGAAGCATCCGGCGCTACTGCAGATGTAAAAATCGATACGAAAACTTTGGTCACCTACAATAACCCGGATCTTACAAAACAAATGTTGCCTTCACTGCAAAAAGCCACAAACAATAACGCAACAACAATGGATGCGGTAATGGGTGCAGAAGATTTCTCTTTCTTCGCCGCAAAAGTTCCATCGTTATTTTTTTATTTAGGTGGAATGACACCGGGAACTGATCCAAAACAAACAGCAGCCCATCATACTCCTGATTTTTTTGTTGATGAAAACGGGATGAAAACAGGCATCAAAGCATTTTGTTTTCTCGTTTTAGACTACATGAAAATGGCACAAACAAAATCTTCAAACAAGCCACAACAAAAATCGTTTTGATGAAGAGGATATTAATAATTATTTCGCTTCTATTTATTGTCGTTCAATCACCGGCGCAAAAGATTGACAAGAAACTGCAGAAAGAAATTAAAGAGACGATTCAAGGCTTTAATGGCAGCATTGGTGTTTACATAAAAAATTTAAAGAACAATAAAATTGTCTCCATTAATGCCGATACTATTTTTCCAACAGCAAGCATGGTGAAAATTCCAATTCTCATTGGTATTATGGATAAGATGAACAAGGGAGCGTTGGACTATCACCAACAATTGACTTATAGAGATTCTTTATTGTATGCCGGTGTTGATATTCTTGGGTCTTTCAAAGACACAGAAAGAATTGAGTTAGGTAAAGTGATGATGCTGTCGCTAACCATGAGCGACAACACCGCAAGTTTGTGGCTTCAATCATTGGCTGGAAGAGGAACAAGGATCAATGAAATATTGGACAGTCTTGGTTTCAAATACACAAGAGTAAATTCAAGAACGCCGGGAAGGGAAGCGAATAGGAATGAATATGGCTGGGGGCAAACGACGCCGAAAGAAATGGCGACAATAATGGAAAAAATTGCAAAAGGAGAGATCATCAACAGAGAAAGAAGTGCGCAAATGCTTCGTTTGTTGGGGAGAAATTTTTGGGATGAAGAAGCGATTTCTCAGATCCCATCTGATGTCTTCATTGCCAGTAAGAATGGTGCAGTAAATGAAAGCAGAAGCGAAGTGTTGTTTGTGAATGGTAGAGATGCAAAATATGTTTTTTGCGTTTGTACAAAAAACAACAAAGACCAATCCTGGCAAAACAGCAATGAGGCGTGGACACTGACAAGGAAGCTTTCAAAAATTGTGTGGGATCACTTCAGCAACTGATAAGCAATTAAACTCATTACATACGCAATGCCGGTCATGTACACAAATTGAATAATAGGCCATTTCCAGCTTTTGGTTTCTCTTTTTACAATGGCAAGAGTGCTCATACATTGCATGGCGAACAAATAAAACAGCATCAGCGAAATTCCGGTTGCCAATGTAAACAGTGGAGTGCCATCTTCTTTTTTTGCTGAATGTAATTTGTCGCGGAGCAACATTCCCTGGTCATTATCGCCGACGCTGTAAAGCGTAGCCATTGTGCCAACAAATACTTCTCGTGCAGCAAATGAAGTAATCAAGGCAATACCAATTCTCCAGTCATATCCAAGTGGCTTGATGCCTGGTTCAATGGCAGTTCCTAAAATACCGGCATAAGAGTTTTCCAGTTTTGCTGCATTCCATTCAACCTGCAAAGAATCTTTTGCAGCAGGTTGTTGCGCAATTAATGTTTCGTATTTGGAAGTAACGGCAGCCATTCTTTTCTTTGGACCGAAAGTGCTCAACCCCCAAAGAATTAAGCTTATGACCATGATGATTTTTCCAGCATCCGTAACGAAAATTCTTGCCTTGTTCACCATTGCCTGTCCTATATTTTTCAATCGTGGTGCACGGTAAGTGGGTAATTCAAGAATAAAAAAACTTCTTTCCTGTATTCTAATAAACCACTTGGCAACATAGGAAACCAGCATGGCCATGAACAGCCCGAGTAAATAAAGTCCCATCATTACCAAGGCCTGCAAACTGAAAAATCCAAGTAAATATTTATTTGGAATAACAAGCCCGATTAAAATAGTATACACAGGAAGCCGTGCAGAACAACTCATTAGTGGCGTAATGAGAATCGTTAACAAGCGTTCTTTCCTGTTTTCAATATTCCTCGCACTCATGATCGCTGGAACAGCGCAAGCAAATCCACTGATTAATGGCATTACGCTTTTCCCGTTTAACCCAACAGTCCGCATTAACCTATCGGTAAGAAAACTTATACGGGCCATGTAGCCGCTGTCTTCAATAATGGTAATCAATCCAAACAGAATCATGATCTGTGGAACAAAAACCATGATACCGCTTAAACCTGCTACCACTCCATTAATAACAAGATCGCTAAACCAGCCAACGGCCAACACGTTCGATAACCAAACGCTTACCGAAGAGAAAAACATTTCAATCCAGGTCATTGGGAACTGCGCCAAGAAGAATACGCTTTGGAATAACACGAATAGAACCGCCAGCAAGATCAAATAACCCCATTTGCGGTCAAGTAAAATATTATCGAGTTTGTCCGTAAATATTTTTTGGCCGAGTGGATCGGGTTCTACCACTGCAACATTCATTATATGCTTGATGCGGCCATAGCGCTGCAATATTTCTGTTGCCTGTGTTTTTGTGTGATTGAAATTGTGTTTGCGTTCGATATTCTCAATTGTATCCTGCGTTACATCATCCAGTTCAAACTCTTCGTGGTTTATAAGATAGTGAATAGCCGAATAGTCGCTTGCGCCATGAATTATAGATTGCAATTCTTCGATTGGCGCCATTGCCAACGCTTTGTTCTCAATAAAATCTCTTGCCGGAATTTTATAAAGATTAGATGCCGTTAGCTCAACTGCTTTTTTTAATTGAGGAATGCCTTTTCCTTTTCTTGGATTTACAGAAACCACAGGAACGCCTAATTCCCTTTCTAATTCTGAAAGATTAATCTCGATGCCCTTCTTCTTCGCCAGGTCAACCATTGTTAAAACAACAACAACAGGTTTTTTCAAATCAATGATCTGCGAACAAAAAAGAAGATTTCGTTTGAGATTGCTGGCATCAACTACAACCACAAAGAGATCTGCTTTAATCTCTTTATCCTGATTTAATAACACACGATAGCTTACCCATTCATCTAATCGTTTAGGATAAAGACTGTAAGTACCGGGCAGGTCAATAATATTACCGGTAATTGTATCTGAAATGGGAGTAATGCCCGTTTTCTTATCAACCGTAACACCCGGAAAATTTCCAACCCTCTGGTTCATTCCTGTTAAGGAATTGAAAAGAGAAGTCTTTCCGCTGTTCGGATTTCCTACTAAAGCAATATGTATAATTTTTTTGGACACGATCGAAGTCTGCAAAAATAGATAGCAGCATCTGCAACAGTTTACGAAATTGGAAGTTTTAAGTTAAGCTTATGGAAAAAGAATTCTTCTGAAAAACAAATTTTTCGTCTCTTTGAATTCTGCAATGAAAATACATTTGTGCTCCTGATAAAAATCATGTTTTGTGAATAAGAAATTCTTTACGCTGTTACTCCTTTTTGCCGCCGCATTTGCCCATGCACAGAAGCTTAAGAAAGAAGACAAACAATTAGTATCGAACCTCCAAAAGCATATTGAGTTTCTTGCTGATGATAAATTAGAAGGAAGAAGAACAGGGTCGTCGGGAGAAGCAACTGCTGCTGCATACATCGCAAATCAATTTAAAGCAATTGGAATTGCACCAAAAGGAACAAATGAATTTATGCAGCCATTCGATGTCAATGAAGGAAAACAGATCAACCCCACAACCTTCTTAACGATCGACGGAAAGAATTTGGAATTAAACAAGGAGTATTTTCCTCTCATCATTAGTCCCAATGTTACAGTGGAAGCTTTGCCTTCGCTGGCTTTGCAGGAACCAAATACGCCATGGTTTTTCGATTTGAAAGAGTTATTAGAAAGTAATGCTGGAAATCCTCATTTCGATCTCACCGAATCAATTATTAAATCAACTAAGGAATCGGCCAAGAGAGGTGCTACTGCCATTTTTCTTTATAATACATCAGCCAAAGAAGACGGTTTAAGGTTTGATGGCAAGGAAAAATTAGAAACAGTTTCGATACCCGTTGTCTATCTTACAAAAGATGCAGTAAAAAAATATTTGAGTGATGAATCCGCAACACTCGACGTAAAATTGAAAGTTGACATTAGTGATAAGAAAAGAAGCGGGAGGAATGTGGTCGGATTTCTTGACAACGGTGCACCAACTACAATTGTGATAGGGGCACATTTCGATCATTTAGGCCATGGTGAAGATGGAGGATCAAGGGAAGTTGAAAAGAAAGGCCAAATACATAATGGCGCAGACGACAATGCAAGCGGCACAGCAGCAGTTATTGAAATGGCAAGGTTGCTGAAGAACTCAAAACTCAAAAACAATAACTATTTGTTTATCGCATTTTCGGGTGAAGAACTCGGTTTGTTCGGTTCCAAATATTTTGTGGAGCATCCAACAATTGATTTGAGCAGTATGAACTACATGATCAATATGGACATGGTTGGAAGATTGAATGACTCTTCACATGTAGTTACCGTTGGCGGTTATGGAACTTCGCCTTCATGGGGACAGATTTACAATTTAACAGGTAAGAAAAAATTGTATGCGAATGATCTTGCTTTCCGGTTTGATTCAAGCGGAACTGGTCCAAGCGATCATACGTCTTTCTATTTGAAAAATATTCCGGTATTATTTTATTTCACGGGACTTCATCCTGATTATCACAAACCAACAGATGATTATGATAAAATCAATTATGTAGGGGAGATGAACGTGGTGAAACATATCATGAGCGTAATTGAAGCTGAAGACAGGCAAAAAACAAAGCTGGCTTTTACAAAAACAAGAGAAACACAAACAACAACATCAGCACGATTTAGTGTAACTATGGGTATTATGCCCGATTATACTTTTAGTGGGGTTGGTGTTAGAGTTGATGGTGTAAGCGACAACAAACCTGCGCAAAAAGCAGGATTGAAAGCAGGTGATGTCATTGTTTCTATTGGCGATCATAAAACAAACTCAATGGAAGCTTACATGCAAACATTGGGTAAATTCAAAAAGGGCGATAAGACAACTGTTTCTTATGTAAGAAAGGGGCAAACACTTTCATCCTCAGTAGAGTTTTAGTATTTTAAAAGACCAATATCTCGCTTATGAAACTTGTACTGGACACGAAAGACATGATGGATGGTTTTTTTGAAGAAACCAAGTTGCTTGGCATCATGGCGCCGATGAAAGATTACCAGTTTTGCTGGCAGTTGAACAATCTTCTCGGTATCGATTTTCGTATTAATCACGAACTGGAAATTCAACTTAATAAAAGAGGCCGCAATTATTTTTTTTCTGTTTATGAATATTGTGAACCTGCTACTTTTCTGAAACACTATTTGTACGATAACAAACACGACGGTGAATACCTGTTGCCTGAATTCAAGCACCTCGATTTTCTTTGGTTGTTAAAAGATGACTTTGTTTCAGATGAAGCGCTTCAACACTTAGTAAAATCTATCCGCACCGTGAACGGCGTACAGCTTGTTGTTGAACTCACCAATGAAAAGATCAGGAATAAAGAGCATTTGGTTTTCTAACTTTGAGAAAACCTTTAGCCATGAACTGGGAAGAAAAAGACAATTCACTCTACCGCAAATTTGAATTCAAAGATTTTAGCGAGGCTTTTGCCTTTATGACAAGAGTGGCCTTGATCGCTGAAAAAATGAACCATCATCCTAAATGGACCAATGTTTGGAACACTGTTGAAGTTTGGCTTTCAACACACGATGCAGGCGATATTGTTACTGATAAAGACAGGAAGCTTGCGGAGAAGATTGACGCACTTTGATCACTGCACGAAAACAATTTTTTCTTTTTTCTCCACACATCTTCCGATGGGTTCAAGGAAAGATTGCAAACCATTTGCCGAAAAAATTTCTTTCACTTCACCAAGTGCATTTTCATCCACTGCAATTAACAAGCCACCGTTCGTTTGAGGGTCGGCTAAGAGAAGTTTTGCTTCCGCTTCATCGACCGAATTTTCGAACTGTACTTTATTGCTGTAGCTGTTCCAGTTTCTTGCAGTAGCACCGGGAATTGTTTTGAGTTGAATGTATTCTTCAACTCCCGAAATTCTTTTCACAGAAGAATAATTAAGTTCTGCACTAACACTGCTTCCTTCAGCCATTTCGGTTAAGTGGCCCAACAAACCAAAACCTGTGACATCTGTCATGGCATGAACACCGTCAATCTTGCCAAGTGCTTCACCGATTTTATTTACAGTAGTTAGTTGTTGCACTAAAGCTTTGTAATGATCTTCCTTTATCAGTTTTCTTTTTACAGAAGTAGAGACAATTCCAACACCAATTGGTTTGGTTAGAAATAAAAGGTCGCCAGCTTTTGCTGTATTGTTTTGCTTTAGATCTTTTAAAAGGGTTGAACCGGTAACTGCTAAACCGAAAATGGGATCCTGCGAGTCAATAGTATGACCTCCGGCTAATGGAATATTGACTTCTTTGCAAATGGCCCTTGCGCCTTCCAAAACTTGTTGTGCTACATGTACAGGGAGTTTATCGATAGGCCATCCTAAAATGGCGATGGCCATCATTGGTGTTCCACCCATAGCATAAATATCGCTGATAGAATTTGCGGCAGCTATTCTTCCAAAATCAAATGCATCATCAACAATGGGCATGAAAAAATCTGTAGTGGAAATGATGGCTGTTTCACCATTAATCTGGTATACTGCCGCATCATCATTACTATCATTACCAACCAATAAATTTTTAAAGCGAATTTTATTTTCCGTCCGAACGATTTGCTCTAAAACAGACGGAGCAATTTTACAACCGCATCCTCCACCTTTTGAATATTCTGTGAGTTTGAATTCTTGCTGCATTCGCCAAAGATATTGCGCATGCAAAAGCAATTACTGATTTCTTCTTCGTTTTAAAATAATACTTGCATTCGTTTGCATATCCGCAGTAAAATTCACCTGGTAAGTTTTATCTCCTTCTCGAATGAGAAGCAAACCCGTATTGGGAGGAATGCTTCCTAAATTTTCAGCAACCAGCAATAATTTTACTTCATCCATGCCACCAATATAAATTGACTTTTTAGTAGCGATGGATGTTAGTTTAGTTGTTATTACAGGTTGATCGTTTAAGTAAACTGAAATAGAATCGCCGTCAACAACCCCATTATCATAGAAAGAAAGCATCAAACTATCTGAGGAAACGGTCACTGTTTGCTGCTGATGCTCCTTTCTTTGATTGTATGGTAACACTGATGGCTCCTTTGTACTTTGAACAATAGTCTTTGTTTCTTTCCGTTTTGCTTCAGACTCTTTTTTTGTTTCAACAATAGATGCTAGTTCCTTCGTTTTATTTTCTTTCTCTTTAGTCTTAGTAACTACGCCATTCTCTTCAATTTTTGTTTTACTTCGATCCTGTTTTTCTTTTTTCTTCGTTTCTGAACCAATACCGTTATCCTCAGCTTTTGTTTTGCTCTCGGCAATGACTTTCTTTTCTTCCGTCTTGTTTTCAGTGGCTACATAATTGCTTTCATTTGGCATTAAGCCCAATTCCTTCAGGTGCGGAAACAATGCAGAACCGGAGCTGTCGCTTGATTTACTTGCCTCTACAGAACCCGGAACAGAATAATAAACTTTGGTTTTATTAGTAGTCCATCTTCCATTAATCGATATCAGGCTATCCTGCCCATGAAAGGGAATAACTACTGTGCGATTGACATGCTTTGCAGGAGATTCGGGAAAATTGTTCGCAATCATTTTATCGTCTTCAACAATCAGTGAATCACCTTCAATCTTTGCCTTGATCTTCCTTATGCCGTAATAAAAAGTGTCGTTAACAACAAAAGTTACGTAGGAATAACCCATTACTTTACCACGATACTCTGCAAGCGCCAGTTCGTATTGCTGCGTCATTTTGGTGGACTCGTTGAATAAAGTGCCCTTATAAAATCCGCCTACTTTTTTTTGTGCAGATGAAAAAAGAGAGATGGTTAGAATTAATGCAAGGAACAGTTGGTTTTTCATGCTGGTTGATATTTGGTTAGCAGTACAGCATTGTTTGCTGCTACTGTTTCACAATCAATCTTAGTCAATAACGAAGAAACAGCCTTGCGATTGTGCAAACCTTTCAAATAATGCTTGTCATAATACCGCAGAAGAATGCGAAAAGCTTCTTTCAATTCGCCGTTTTCTAAAAACCCGATGGTATTTTTAGCATCAAGGCCGCCTAATCGTTGGCTGATACGTGTAGTAGCATCAATTAGTTTCTCTTTTTCGCATTCACCGTATTCTTCAACAATATAATTTAATCTTTCTTCAAACGGAATTTCCAGAAACAAGATAGGAGAACGCCTCATCGTATTCCATAATGCATTCGGAATATTAAGATCACCAATGCGCTGGCTTTCGTCTTCGAGCCAAATCGGTGAGGGGTGAGTGATGGACGGCGATTTCTTCCACAATTCCGTGGCTAACAAATTTTCAAACATCTCCTGCTTTGGTTGCGGAGGCATTTTAAAACTTCCAAACGCAGATCCTTTATGTGAAGCAATTCTTTCAAGATCAATAACTGTTTCAGTTTGTCTTTCCAGTTCGTTCAAAACTCTTGTTTTTCCTGAACCTGTATAACCACCGAGTATTTTAAATTGAAAGGGTTGTTCAAATGTTTGAAGAACATAATTGCGAAAAACTTTATATCCTCCGGCCAAAGTGTAAACCTTAAAGCCGTATAAATCCAAAAGCCATGCAAT
This sequence comes from Flavisolibacter sp., assembly GCA_035554655.1. Classification (GTDB taxonomy): domain Bacteria; phylum Bacteroidota; class Bacteroidia; order Chitinophagales; family Chitinophagaceae; genus Flavisolibacter. The sequence goes on along the minus strand of DATMIF010000014.1, from coordinate 223,190 downwards.
AGCTGCACTCCTCATTCCACCTCTCCAGCAATAGATAAAAATTTCGGGTTTGACATTTCGGATTTCGGATTGGCTGGAATTCGAAATTGCTTCAGCTTCTTCCACCATCTTCCTCATTTTCGGGCCGAAAAAATCCAGCCCGATCTTGATGGCATCTTCCCTGCTTTTTTGTTTGTAAGTGGTACCTACAATTTTTCTTTCTTCATCTGTAAACAAAGGAAAACTGGTTGCGAATGGAATATGTGCATGATTGTATTCGCCCGGTGAACGTACATCCAGCACCAGACGATCTTTTGATTGCTGTAAAAAATCCTTTATGGTCAGTCTTTGAATTGCCACTGTTACAAAAATATCTTGCAGATCTCGTAAATAAAAAATGCTTCCGGCTAAGGAAGCATTTTTCTCAAACTATTACAAGTTTACTTAGAACTGTCTGTTTTCATTTTATTATCGTCAGCATCATATTTTATCCTTGTACTATCATCTTTGTATTTGATATCGCCGTCCTTGTCGAATTTTATTTTAGCATCACCTGATTTTGCTTTCCAGGTTTTGGTAATTGTTTCGTCGTTGTTAGTCCAACGCTTATCATAACTTACCCATTTCCCACTGTCATCCATGTACAATAATTGGTTGTTATCCATTTTGGCTTCACCAAGTTTTTTCCAGTTCCAGTCATCATCAACTCCATAAACCCACCATGTACGCCTGTCTACATAACGCCATACAGGTTCATTATTCTCATCGGTAATTTCTCCAGTGCTTTTGTTAACCGATAGTTTTCCGTAAGGCTTTCCTGTTTTTGGGTTGATGTAATTTCCCTCGGAACTGTTTTTCTCTATTTCGCTGGCATACGCTGAATAGTCGCCTGATGAAGCGCCAGAGCCAGATACATTTTCGGTGGCGGTACTATCGCTTTTTTCTGCGGTAGTGTTTGAGCTGTTATTACACGAAACCAATGCCGTTAATCCCATTGCCGTCAACAGGGTGATAAATTTGTACTCTTTCATGTTTACACAATTTTGATTCATCTTGAGGATACAAAAATGAGACCGCAGAGCTATAGGATTGAATGTAAACTGGCAGAAAAAGAAAAAGGCAAAGAATGAATCAAGCTCATCTTTGCCTTAGTTTATTGTTATTTGCCTTAATTAGCCGTTCATAGATGCAAGGAACTCTTCATTGCTTTTCGTTCCTCTCATGCGTTTTAGTAGTTCGCTCATTGCCTCTTCTGTATTCATATCATTCAGATAAACTCTGAGCAGGTTCATTCTTTGAAGAACATCTCTTTCCAGCAGAAGGTCATCACGACGGGTAGATGAGGCCACCAGATCAATTGCCGGGAACACTCTTCTATTTGACAAGCGACGATCCAATTGCAATTCCATATTACCAGTTCCTTTGAACTCTTCAAAAATCACCTCATCCATTTTAGAACCGGTATCAATCAGTGCTGTTGCAAGAATGGTTAAAGAACCACCATTTTCAATCTTTCTTGCTGCACCAAAGAATTGTTTGGGCTTTTGCATAGCATTTGCTTCCACACCACCCGATAATACTTTACCGGATGCAGGTGAAACAGTATTATGTGCCCTTGCCAAACGAGTGATAGAATCCAAAAGAATAATTACATCATGACCACATTCCACCAAACGTTTTGCTTTTTGCAAGGCTATTGTTGAAACCTTTACGTGTTTCTCTGCCGGCTCATCAAAAGTTGATGCAATAACTTCTGCTTTTACACTGCGTTCCATGTCGGTAACCTCCTCAGGTCTTTCATCAACAAGTACTACCATCAAATAACAATCGGGATGGTTTTTAGCAATGGCATTCGCAACAGCTTTCAACAACATGGTTTTACCTGTTTTTGGCTGTGCTACAATTAATCCACGCTGGCCTTTACCAATTGGTGTGAACAGATCCATAATCCTTGTTGAATAATTATCCGGAGTATCGAATAAGTTCAACTTCTCAAACGGAAACAAAGGAGTTAAATAATCAAATGGTACACGGTCGCGAACTTCTTCCGGACTTTTGCCATTGATGGATTCAACCTTCAGCAGTGCAAAATATTTTTCTCCTTCTTTTGGCGGGCGCACAGAACCGTGAACGGTATCACCGGTTTTTAAACCAAACAATTTTATCTGGGAAGGTGAAACATAAATATCATCGGGAGAAGAAAGATAATTGTAATCAGAAGAGCGAAGGAAGCCATAACCATCGGGCATCATTTCCAACACGCCTTCCGCCAAAATAATTCCATCGAATTCGATGTTGAAACTGTCCCGGCGTTGCGGCTGACTAAAGAACTTACTGATCTCCCTTCCTCTTTCTGGTGCAGGCACTACTTCTTCCACTTCATCAGAAGAGGTGGCCTCGTCAGCTTCTTCTTCATCCATCGACAACTTTAATTGCGGCTGGTCTCTTTCGGTATTTTGCTGAGGCGCTTCAACCGGAGCTTCCTCTTCGCGGCGTTTTTTTGCGCCCTTTTTTGGTTTCTCTTCTTTTTTAGGTGCTGCCGCTTTTTTAGCAGGACGCTTATGTTCAACCTCTGGAACAGGCGCAGGAGTAGAAGGTTCTTCCACAATGGCTTCTTCTGTACTATTTGCGGTAGTAGCTTTTACAATTCGTTTACGTTGTCTTTGCTTGGATGCGCCATCGGATTTTTGTTCACTACTCATAACGGCCTGTTTATCGAGGATTTTATAGATGAGATCTTGTTTGCCGAGCTTTTTTGCATTTTCTATTTTAAGGTCTTCGGCAATGTCCAGTAGTTCGGGAACAAGCATGTCGTTCAACTGCAGAATGTCGTACATAAAAAACTATGTTTAATACTAATTGAGATGACCCAGTCTGTTTTGTTATTGATTTTGTTAATGAATGGGATTTGAAAAATACCGATTGTGAGTAAATAAGGTATGAGCTCTCAACAGTTTCCGATGCAAGAATACTGCAAAAATGATAAAACCAAAAATTTTTGTACAGGTTTGAAGTTTCGTTTAACAAAAAGGATTTAGCGCCGGCACAGAAATCAAGCAATACTTTACGCTTTTCGGCGACTATTTAATGTTGCTTTTAATAAGTGAAAAGAGCCTTTTGTAACAATTAAAGAGAATAAAGTATCATGAGATTGATTGGGTTTTCATCTTTTGCTGTTCCATCAATCTCATTCGGGTATTCGCTTCAAGTCCGGCCTATGGCAAGCGCACAACCGCGATAGCTTCTGACCGAATGGCTTCTGGTTCTGTCGTAACATGGAGTTCACGGAATTCAGTTGATCATCTCAATCAGCTTTACTCATTGCAGCCAGTGTAAACTTTGTAAGTGATGATAAGCATTACTGAACGTATAAGAGTGCGACGCAACAGAGGATTTATAGTAGTAATGCAGTTGGACCCATAGTTATAACTAAACAGTCATCGCAAGTAATTTGTCGGACTTATAACCTCCAATTTAAGCTTATCCAAACAACGGCTATCTTTGCAAACCTCGTAAATAAGAGTAACAAAACATGTTTAACAAGCGTACAAAAATTAAAGAGCTATTGACCTGGCAGCCCCAGGGGCAGGAAGTTACAGTAATGGGCTGGGTTCGAACTTTTCGTAACAACCAATTTGTGGCATTGAACGACGGCTCTACCAACAATAATCTGCAGGTAGTTTTAGAACTTGGAAAATTCGATGAAGAGCTTTTAAAGCGAATCACTACAAGTGCTTCTCTTAAAATAACAGGCAAATTAATTGAGTCATTAGGAAAGGGTCAAAAGTCCGAGGTAAAAGCGGACGAAGTAATAATTCTTGGAGATAGCGATGCTGAAAAATATCCTATTCAGTTAAGAAATAGACCAACGCTTGAATATTTAAGAGAGGTGGCCCATATGCGTTTTCGCACCAACACATTCGGGTCAGTGTTTCGCATACGCCACTCACTTGCTTTTGCCATTCATAAATTTTTCAACGATAAAGGGTTTCTTTATTTGCACACCCCTATTATTACTGCAAGCGATGCGGAAGGTGCGGGCGAAATGTTTAGAGTAACAACCTTACCTTTTGACAATCCGCCACGCAAAGAAGATGGTGCTGTAAATTTTACAGAAGACTTTTTTGGCCGTTCCACTAACCTAACTGTTAGTGGACAATTGGAAGGAGAGCTGGGCGCCACTGCATTTGGTGATATCTACACTTTTGGCCCAACCTTTCGTGCAGAAAACTCCAACACAGCAAGACACTTGGCGGAGTTTTGGATGATAGAACCAGAAATGGCTTTTTATGATCTGGAAGACAATATGAATCTTGCCGAAGAATTCATTAAGTACATCATTGGCTATGCAACTGAAAACAATAAAGAAGACCTGGAGTTTCTTGCACAACGGTTAGCAGATGAAGAAAAATCGCTGCCGCAAGACAAACGAAGTGAAATGGGCCTGATTCAAAAATTAGAGTTTGTTTTAAACAACAGTTTTGAAAGGCTTAGCTATACTGACGCGATTGAAATTTTAAAAGAGAGCAATCACAATAAGAAAAAGAAATTTCAATATCCAATCACAGGATGGGGAATGGACTTGCAAAGCGAACATGAGCGGTATTTGGTAGAAAAACATTTTAAAAAACCGGTGATTCTCTTCAACTATCCAAAAGAGATTAAAGCGTTTTACATGCGCCAGAATGAAGACGGCAAAACGGTCGCTGCTATGGATATTTTGGCTCCCGGCATCGGCGAAATTGTCGGCGGATCACAACGTGAAGAACGTTATGATAAGTTAACTGAACGAATGAAAGAAATGCATGTTCCTGCCGACGAGTTGTGGTGGTATTTGGATACAAGGAGATTTGGAACAGTTCCTCACGCAGGATTTGGGTTGGGCTTTGAACGCATGGTTCAATTTGTAACAGGCATGGGAAACATCAGGGATGTAATTGCATTTCCAAGAACACCGAAGAGTGCAGAGTTTTAAAGAGCAAACTTAAAATGAGAAACTAAAATACAGGAGCCTTGAGAAAGGCTCTTTTTATTTAATGAGGTTTTACTTTTTCATTAATGCACATAATGGGTATTGATATTTTCTTCAGTAGTTCTTTAGTATGCGTTCTGAAGAACATTCTTTCAACAATATTGTGCTTGTGTGGGTGAATGATTAAAAGATCAATATCGTTTTGTTTTACATACGAATCAATGCCATGAACAAACTCATGATCGTAAATTGTTTCGTAATTGGAATTCAATTCTGTTACTAAATTTTTTACCGGTAATGAGGCGCTTTTTTCCTGCTTTACATGAATAATTCGCAACTGTATTTTTAGTTCCTGTACAATAGATCGAATTTTTTGTATTTCGAGTTTTTCAACCGATTCGTCAATTGCAAGCGCCGCAATTTTGGCTTCCTCTTCTTTTTTCCAACTATCAGGAACGGCAATAACAGGATAAGATGTATGACGAATAATAGACAGAGAGGTACTGCCGAATAAAATCCTTTGTACTCCTGAAGCACCGTGCTTTCCTATTACAACCGCAATAGGATTTGTTTTTTCACAAACATCTTCAAGTTCATCAATCACATCTCCAAGTCTCGCTTCCGTGTGAACGTCGACGCCAAAATTTGCCTGCAAAAGCTTTTTAGCTCTTTCCAATCCTGCTTCAGCGTTTTTTTTCAATTCGTCAGTTGAAACAACAAGCACTGGCATATCATTCATTCCAACCGGGATTTGATACACATGCAACAATAAAACCGAAGCTTCAATTGCACTGGCAAGCTGGCCGGCATAAAACATTGACCTTTCGGCGGGAGTAGAAAAATCAGTAGCAACAACAATCGTTTTCATCCGTGAATTTTTTTGATGTTATGCGGATACAACTTCTCACAACATAATTTTCATTTAGGATAAAAATGAAAATTTTATCATGGATGTTTCATGGGCAAAAAGTACAAATAAATAATTGTTTACCGAATGAGTTTTGTGGAAAATGCTTTGAATTTCATCATAGGGGAAAATCACTGTTATGGCACAAATTGAAATGCAACCTGCCGGCAACAAAAAAGCCAAACGCAGAACTCATGCTAATATCAGGATTGATATGACTCCGATGGTGGATCTTGGTTTTTTGCTTATCACTTTTTTCATTTTTACAACAACTATGTCCGATAGCAAAGCCATGAAACTGTTCATGCCTACGGGCAAGGGCACGAGTGAGTTGGGAGAAAGTAAAGCATTAACTGTGCTGCTTGCACAAGACAATAAAGTATATGCCTATCCGGGGAAATTTGAAGATGCCGTTAAGCAACACAAGATCATTCAAACAAATTATGATGAAAGTTTCGGTATCGGGAATCTTATTAGGCTTAAGCAAAAGCAACTAAAACAGACAGACAAAAAAGAGGGAAAGGATGGTCTTGTGTTCTTGATTAAGCCTACAGCGCAATCATCCTACAAAAACGTAGTGGATGCTCTGGATGAAACTATTATAAACGATGTAAAAAAATACATGGTTCTTGACCCTTCTGCAGAAGAAAAAATACAAATTCAAAAAATGACTCAATGAGTTTTCAGGTAAGCGAAAATTCTCTGCTCGATGTTTTCACGCATGTTCATGTAAAAAAGATTGATATCGCCAATATGATAATTTCTTGATTGATAAAACATGGCGCCGGGAAACTTTGGCTTATTTACCCAAAGAATTCCGTTGTGAATTTGCGCATCTGTTGTATTGGGAATGATCTTGTTGAAATCTCTTAGAACACTTCCTTTATTTTTTTCTGAACCAATATATTTTGTTGTTGTGGTCCATGAAAGCGGGTTGGTAACATAGGAAGTTGTTTTTTCTTCTTTCACGTAAGATGGTATGTAATTTTTTTTAAAAGTTCTCCAGCCACAAAAACAATTTGCTTGTAAAGAATCCTGGCAAACAGGAATTTTTTCAAAACTGTTTTGGGGAGTTGGCCATCCAATGAAGTAGGCAACAACGAGTTTTTGTTGCAATGGTTTTCCATCAAAAAATTCTTTTAAAATTCTCTGGCACATCATGGCTCCCTGGCTATGTCCGGCGATAATGATAGGCCGATTGTTATTATAATGCTCCAGGTAAAATTCAAAAGCACGTTTGATATCCGAATAGGCAGTATCAAATGCAGACCGTGTTTCATTACTGTTGATGAAGAAGGAAGAAAAATGTGCCTGCCTGTATCGTGGAGCAAATATTCTGCAGTGCTGATTGAATACAGACGCCTGGTAAAGCATAGATGAATAGTCTGTTTTTGCATTAATGTAGGCATCGTTAATGTTTGCGTTCCATCCGAACCGCACATCAGTATATGTTGTAGGATGGAGGAAAAACACATCGACAATTGAGTCTTGTTTTTCTGTTCGCAAGGGTTTTGGAATACTATCCGATGGATCTTTTTTCCAAGGGTGAGCTGCCCAGTAATCAAGATTATCATAATCAGGAATTCTTGTTTTTTCTTTGAACTGGTACTGTTGAACAAAAGCCTGGTACTTTTTAGAGCATCCCGAAACAAGAAATATAAAAAGGAAAAAGAACAGCAATCGAACCATAATTCTCCAAACATAAAGCATTGGCTTCATTTAAAGGTTTACTTCCGTCCATAATCCAATTACTCCACTCAAAATTTTTTTTGGGACTAACAAAACGACGCTTTAAATTGATTTTCATATGATACTGATATAAACTATTTGCTTGCCAAAACAATTACCATAAAAAACTTGGTACTATGTGTTGCACAGTACCAAATAACACCATAGATTTGTGATAGAAATTAAAAATTATGAACCCGCAAGTTTTCTTCTTCCTGTTTTTGATTCTGTTCTTATCAGGCTGCGGAACCCTGATGGGACAAAGCAAAAAGACAGATGAAAAACTGTATGCTCAAATACAGCATATGGATAGTGTTCTGTTCAATGCATTTAATACCCGGGATACTACCACATTCAAAAAGCTTTTTAGCGAAGACCTTGAATTCTTTCATGATAAAGGCGGTTTGACGGATTATGCTTACACCATTCAAAGCCTGAAGAACGCAGCTTTACGTAACGATGGGTTAAGAAGAGAGCTAGTGAAGGGGAGTCTTGAAGTATATGCAATACCGGGTTATGGTGCAATGGAAATTGGTTCACACACTTTCTGCCACCAGGAAAACGGAAAACAGGATTGTGGCACTTTCAAATTCGTGCACATATGGAAACAACTTGGTAACCAGTGGAAAATCACAAGAGTTGTTAGTTACGGTCATTAAAATTTGTCCGACAGGACGCCATCATATAAAAACAGGATTATGAACATAGAGAATACACAGAGCCAGATGCGGAAAGGGATTTTGGAGTTCTGTATTCTTTCCATTATTCGCAGAGGTGAGGCCTACCCAAGTGATATAGTGGAAGAGATGAAAGCTGCCAATCTCCAGATTTTAGAAGGCACTCTATACCCGCTTCTTACGCGACTGAAAAACGCAGACATGCTTACGTACCGCTGGGTCGAAAGCAACTCAGGGCCTCCACGGAAATATTTTTCTCTTACACAAAAAGGAGAAGCATTTTATAATGAGCTGGAGCAAACCTGGCAGGAACTATCCAACGGTGTAAATGCATTAACCAACAAAAAAGAAAACAATTCGTAAAACTTCAACCAAAGCACTATACAATGAAAAAGATCATCAACATAAACTTAGCAGGCAGAGTGATCCCAATCGAGGATTCTGCATACGAAAGTTTACAACGATACATCGAAAGCCTTCGGCGCTATTTTGCCAATGAAGAGGGTCGCGATGAGATCATTAACGACATCGAAAGCCGTGTAGCCGAATTAATGAACGATAAAGTTCGCAAGGGTGCAACTGCAGTAACCGATGCCGACATAGAAGAGATCATCAACTCTATGGGCCGTGTGGAAGATTTTGAAAAAACAGACGCAGAAGAAAAAGCATCTGCCAGTGCGGGACAAGCTTCCGGCACTTACACACAAACTCAATCAGAACCAAAACGTGCAAAAGGAAGATTGTACCGTGATGGCTCGGATAAATTTTTGGGTGGTGTTTGCGCAGGCATTGCCAACTACATGAATGTTGATCCTGCAATTGTCCGCTTGTTATTTGCTATAATAACATTTGGTGGATTCGGAATGGGCATACTTATTTATTTGGCCCTGTGGATCATTCTTCCGGTTCGTGATCTGGACACTTATGTAGGCAAAAGACTTTTTCGCAACCCGGATGACAGGGTAATATCAGGTGTAGCAGGCGGTTTAGGTGCTTACTTCAACAAACCTTCCTGGGCATTCCGTTTAATTTTCGCCGCTCCGCTTTTGTTGAACATTCTTTTTGGCGTATTAAATGGGATCTTCTTCATGTGGCAACGTGATATATTCCCTAACATCTTCATCGGTTCTTTCTCGGGAACATTTGTCCTTGCTTACATCATTCTCTGGATTGTTTTGCCTGAAGCACGAAGTCCATTTGAAAAAATGGAAATGCGTGGAGAAAAAGTAGATGTCAACCGAATAAAACAAAACGTTCAGGAAGGAATGAGCGATTTTAAGACCCGGATGCAAAATTGGGGCGAAGAAGTTAAAGAGACGGCGCAAAGAGTAGGTGGAAGAGCACAGGAATTTGCACGCACACAAGGCGCTGATTTTGCTTCTGATTTCAGACAGGTGTCTCGACCCGCAGGACATGGATGTTTGCACGCTATTGGTGTCATCATTAAGGCATTTTTCATTTTCATTGCAGGATGTATTACGTTGGCGCTGTTCGCTGCATTCATGGCGATTTTATTTGGCGGTGTTGCCTGGTGGCCTATCAACAATTTTCTCTGGACTTCATCTATCCAAAAAGGTCTTGCATGGGGAACACTTATATTCTTCATTGGCGTTCCGATCGTTGGATTCATGACATGGTTGGTCAGAAGAATTGTAAGGGTGCGTTCGCATAGCCGTTACCTGGGTTGGGTCTTTGGTGGATTATGGACTTTGGGTTGGATTTGTGCCGTGTTTTTTGCGGTAAGCATTGCAAAGGATGTTAGGGAATATGAAAGAGCAACTTCCGAAGTAAGCTTAATACAACCTGCTGCAGGAAAGCTGGTCGTGAATGTGAACGAACCTGAGATTCATTATGGCGGCGGTTTTGGCTGGTTGCGTCATGATAATACGGGTTGGGATATTACCGACGACACGTTGAAATATAATAATGTCAAATTCAGAATAGGCAAAAGTGAGGATTCTTTATATCGTACCTCAGTTTCTAAATATAGTTTCGGAAGCACTAAAAGAGATGCGCAGGAACGGGCAGAGAGGATCATCTTCAATGTATCAAATAAGGATAGCATTTTGAATCTCGGAAGTGGTCTAAGTATTGACCGCAACAGCAAGTTCCGTGGGCAGGGTGTTATTGTAGATATACAAGTGCCTGTCGGTAAAAAAATTCGCTTCGACGAATCATTGGTACATGCATACAACCCATGGGTTGTGCGCAGGTCAGGCAGAGAGTATCGCCGTTACTGGAGAGATGATTACAGGTACAATATTGATTGGGATTATGACGACTATTTTGATTGGGATCCCAATGTGGATTATGTAATGGGTAGTGATGGAAAATTAATTAAGGCCGAAAAAGCGGTGACAGATTCCACAGGTGTTTATGAGAAGAAAGCCGAGAAAGACAGGTTAAAAGAGCTGGAAGAAAAAGAAAGAAAAAATGAAAAAGAAAGGCAGGACATAGAAAGGGAAAAACAAAAACTACAAGAACAACAAAACAGGACGGATAGTAATTCCACAGGTTTTAAAAGAAAAGATAACGATACAGAAGTTGCGTCACTCACTCTATTTTCAGCACTGGTCATATAATTCAAGTCGGTTGAAGTTGGATCCCGCCAAAAGCGGGAAAGAACGGGCTCTCAAATCTTTGAGAGCCTTCTCTTTTAAGCGCTTTTCGATTGCGCAATAAAGTTTTGAACGTATAAGTGAGTGACACAACAAAAGCTGATAATAGCAATTAGCTAAGGACATAATTAAATCAACTTCCTTCTACTTGCTATCTCCTAAATTTGTGCTCCAAAATTTACTCATGAAGAATACTCCTTTCACACAAAAACACATTGAACTTGGCGCTAAGATGGCAGAGTTTGCAGGGTACAATATGCCGATCAGTTATTCAGGAATTAATGATGAACATCAAACAGTGAGAAAAAATGCCGGCGTGTTTGATGTAAGTCATATGGGTGAGTTTATGTTGAAAGGAGAAAATGCATTGGACCTTATTCAAAGGGTCACATCAAATGATGCATCAAAACTTACTGCCGGAAAGGCACAATATAGTTGCCTGCCAAATGAAGATGGTGGTATAGTCGATGACTTACTTGTGTATTGCATTGAAGAAAACAAGGTGTACATGCTTGTTGTCAACGCAAGCAATATTGAAAAAGACTGGAACTGGATCCAAAAACACAACACGAAAAGTGTGGAGATGCACAACATTTCTGATGATACTTGTTTGCTGGCAATACAAGGTCCTAACGCAACCAAGATTTTGCAGCAGTTGACGGAAATGGACATTTTGAATTTGAAATACTACACTTTTGTAAAAGGAAAATTTGACGGTGTTGACAATGTACTGATAAGTGCAACGGGGTATACAGGAGCAGGCGGAGTGGAAATTTATTTTAAGAACGAAAATGACAACGCAGAAAAAATCTGGAACAAGATTTTTGAAGTTGGAACACCTCAGGGATTGAAACCAATTGGTCTTGCGGCAAGAGATACGCTTCGCCTGGAAATGGGGTATTGCCTTTATGGAAATGATATTGATGATACCACATCGCCACTTGAAGCCGGGTTAGGATGGATCACTAAATTCACAAAGGATTTTACTGCAAAAGAAATTATAGAAAAACAAAAACAGGAAGGCGTTAAAAGAAAGCTTGTAGGTTTTGAAATGATTGATCGTGGAATTCCACGCCACAATTATGAAATATGCAATGCTGAAAGCAAACAAATCGGTTATGTAACATCGGGAACGCAAGCACCCAGTTTAAATAAGGCCATCGGCATGGGTTATGTGGAAACCGGCTCGTCTGAACTGGATTCGACTATTTACATTAAAGTTCGCGATAAACTTTTGCAGGCTAAAGTGGTAAAAATTCCTTTTAGCTGATTATTGCAATCATCTGCATATTTGCATTCAGCACAATAGCCTATGCCATTCATCCATTTAACAACATTCATTGCTGCACCTCGGGAACGTGTGTTTGATTTAAGCAGGAGCGTTAGCCTTCATAAAGCTTCAATGAAACATCACGATGAAAAAATTATTGATGGAACAATGAGTGGTTTAATGAATTTAGACGACACTGTAACATGGACAGCGAAACATTTATTTAAACAAAGAAGGCTAAAGATCAAGATTACCAAAATTGAGGCGCCGGAATTTTTTGTAGACGAACAGGTGGAAGGTGATTTTAAAATGCTGAAGCACGAACACTATTTTAAAGCCATTGAGAACGGAACGATTATGATTGATCAATTTCATTTCGAATCACCAAAGGGCTTGATTGGAAGATTTATCAACAATATTTATCTCGAAAGATACATGACTAAGCTGCTGCAGGAGAGAAATAAAATGATCAAAGAAGTAGCAGAAGGCAATTTGTGGAAACAATATTTAAGCTAATGAACAAACCAACCTTATACACGGTGTTATCACCGGCTCTATTGCATTTATACGATGTAAACAACACCATTGTTGTTGTGATAGATGTACTGAGAGCTACATCAACTATAGCAACTGCATTATTCAACGGAGCTAAAGAAATAATTCCTGTTGATAGTGTTCAACGTTGTATTCAATTGGGAAAAGAATTAGCATGTGTTACTGCAGGCGAAAGAGACGGCCAAATTGCTCCGGGATTACAATACGGCAACTCTTCATTTGAATATCCGAGAGAATTTATTGCTGGAAAAACATTGGTGCTTACAACTACCAATGGAACGAAGCTGCTTCATATGGCTTTGGCCAAGGGCGCAACTGAGATTATTACTGGTGCCTTTCTAAATCTTTCGGCAGTTTCTGAGCATTTGATCAAAATGAAGAAGAATGTAATTCTTGCCTGTGCAGGATGGAAGGACCGTGTAAATATGGAAGACACTATGTTGGCTGGTGCAGTGGTTTCAATTGTTGAAGAACATTTCTCTATCAATTGCGATTCATCACGAATTGCTGAAACACTTTACAGTAAAGCAAGAAAAGATATGTTTGAATTCATGAAGAGCAATGACGCATCCCATTATCATCGTCTCATGAATTTTGGCCTGGAAAGAGATATCCGTCATTGCCTTACGCATGACCTTGCCAATATATTGCCGGAGTATGTTAATGGTAAACTGGTTGTTCGACCAGTTTAAATGAAACATTTGCATTTGTTTCTCTGATTCAAAATAAAAACGCCCAACTTTTAAGGTTGAGCGTTTAGTTTATTAGAAATTAATTTACTCAGAATCAGTTGATATCGATTGGGCTGCAATTTCTGCCTCAATAAGAGTGCTAACAGCATTGAAAATTTCATCGATTGTTCCAACCCCTCTTACAGCTTCAAACTTTCCTTGTTGTTTATAGTGATCAGCAACCGGTTCTGTCTCGTCTTTATAAACAGCAAAGCGTTTACGAATCACCTCTTCATTGGTATCATCGCTCCTACCTGAAGTTTCACCTCTTTTGACAAGGCGTTTGATCAATTCTTCTTCAATAACTTCAAGCGCTATAACCTTGCTTATAGAAGTTTTTTTCAGAACTAATAATTTATCGAGAGCTTCTGCCTGTGCTACCGTTCTCGGAAATCCATCAAATAAAAATCCCTTTGCATCTGCATGCTTTACAAGGCAAGAGTCAATCATCCCAATTACAACTTCATCAGGCACCAACTGACCTTTGTCCATGAAATTTTTTGCTTCGAGGCCAAGTGGAGTTTTATCTGCGATTTCCTGGCGTAACAAATTGCCGGTTGACAAATGGATAAGGCCAAATTTTTCAACGATTTTTTCGGATTGAGTGCCCTTTCCACTACCTGGAGGACCAAAGAGAATTAAATTAAACATTCGTACTTACCTTGAGGGGCAAATATATGCGAAAAGCATTTAGATGCAATTAGATGATGAGTTTGTAAACCATGATTCTGATCAGAAAATTTCTTTCACTTTTCCTTTAAAATCCGGTCACAGTAAGTCATCGTAACTTTAAATATGAAACGAAACTTTTTAATCTTGCCTTTAGCCCTGATTCTGCAGTTCTGCACGTATTCTCAAACCAATAAAAACACAGCTATGGACGATACAACAAAGAAGAACAACCCCGTTTACTCAAATATCGATACGTCGAAAGTAAATGTAAGCGAAGAAGAGTGGAAGAAAATTTTGCCTGAGGATGTTTATTATATAGCCCGAAAAAAAGGAACCGAACCTGCGTGGAGCAGCCCCCTGGAAAATATAAAAGATAAAGGCACTTACTATTGTGCTGCATGTGGAAACGCTTTGTTTGTAAGCGATACCAAATTTGAAAGCGGTTGCGGATGGCCAAGTTTTTATCAACCGGTTACTAAGGGAAGTGTGATCTATGCCCCTGATCACTCTTATGGAATGAACCGTACAGAAGTGATGTGTGGCCGGTGCAAGGCTCACTTGGGACATGTTTTTAATGATGGTCCTCCACCAACAGGTTTGCGCTATTGTATTAACGGCGTTGTGTTAGATTTTAAGAAAGCAAAGGAAGCAGAAGATAAATTCAATAAGGGCAAGAAGGGATAGATAAGGAATTTCAAATCTTTAATTGCGCAGTCCATTAGTTATTTTGCGTCGCTATTTGATTTTTTGTGCTTAGGTAATATCTTGTGCTCTCTTCTTTATCCTATCATTAGCTATACTATCTCCAATTCATCTTGTGAAGTTTTACAACAGCTTAAAGAATGTTATGACCTTACAGGATTTTAAACAATTGGATGGAATGGATCAGCTCGAAATATTTTGGAGCGGAGAATTTGTTGGTGAACTCAGTGACGGTGAGTTCAGAATGATCTGCCACCAGGTTAATGATTTTTATATTGAGTTTAAAATACTCGGTGGACATTACTTAAATATGCGAACATTTAAAGATCCCAACCAGCTTGAACCTTACTTAGACCAAATTGATATTTCAGGTCTTGTCTGATAACTGGAAGTGAATCGCATATTTTGTAGTAGATATTGCGTTTTAACTGTCAAACTCCAAAAGCTTTTACGGCAATTGATTCTTTTATCTTGGCGCCATACTGTTTTACAGCAGCATCCAAGGCTTTATCGTTAATTATTCCTTTCAGCGTTTTTTGCGAAGAATCGATGATAGTTTTAGAAACTTTATGATTGAGGAGAAACTCCGCTATACTTGTTACGTCAGGAAATACAAGGATTACTTTTCTCATAAAGTGCAGTTGCTTGAAACTACATAATTGTATGCTCAACAGTGAAAGTTTATTAATCACATATGTGAATAACATGCAGCCCCCCGGCATGGAATAATTTATCTGAATCTTTTAATCATAAATCAGCATCTTAACTTCGCAGGTGCTAAAACACAAAAATGCAATTACACAGCAATAAAATTTTAATCACAGGTGGAGCAACGGGAATTGGTTTAGGTCTTTCCAAAAGATTCATACAGGAAAATAATTCTGTTATCATTTGTGGAAGACGTGAAGAAGTACTGAAAGAAGTTGCCGAACAATTTCCTTCGGTCATTACAAAAGCATGTGATTTGGCAACTGAATCCGGTCGTGTGGAACTGTTTAACTGGATTGAGAAAAATCACAACGACCTGAATGTTCTTGTGAATAATGCCGGCATCCAAAACTGGATGGATGTTTCTGATAACAACTTTTACAAAAAAGCCAGCGACGAAATTACGATCAATGCCCTGGCACCTGTTCATCTCACCAACCTGTTTCTTAATCTAAAAGCATTGAAAACAATCATCAATGTAACTTCTGGACTTGCATTTGTGCCATTATCGAAAGTGCCGGTGTATTGTGCTACCAAAGCATTTATGCGTTCATTCACGCTTTCATTAAGACATATTTTGAAAGCAAAGGACATTGAAGTAATCGAAATGATACCACCAGCGTTGAATACTGATCTTGGGGGTAAAGGCATACATGCGGCTTACCCTGCAGTAAGTGATTTTGTAGATGCCGTATTTGAACAATTGAAACAGGGTAAAACAGAACTTACATTCGGGATGAGTGAAGACAGGTTAAAAGAGAATAACCAAACTATAACAGAGTATTTCAACAGGATGAATCCGTAACTAAAACTTACACGCGAAAATCAGAATTATTTGGCACGGTAGTTACCCGATCATTTTTAAGCCATTGACTTGTAAAATCTCATCACTATTCATAAAGGACATTTTGCCTAAGCATTTAAGTTTATTTTTGCGGCTGAAATTTAAAGCATGAAACTTTCTCATTTATCACATACGCTTATTGGTTCTGAAATTGTAAAACTTGGAGGTGAGATCCGTGAACGTATTCGCAAAGGTGAACGCATCTACAATTTTACCGTTGGCGATTTTGATCCGAATATTTTTCCGATACCTAAAGAATTAGAAGACGGAATTGTTGAAGCGTATAGAAATCATTTTACAAACTACCCTCTCGGAGAAGGCAATCTCGATTTAAGAGAAGCCGTGAGTTTATTTGCAAAGCAATATCAGGGGTTGGAATACAATACAGATGAGATTCTAATTGCATCGGGCGGACGTCCATTGATCTATGCTTTCTTCCGTGCTATTTGCGATGAAGGCGACAAAGTGATTTATGCTGTGCCGTCGTGGAATAATAATCACTATACACATTTTGTTGGAGGCCAGCATGTAGTTGTTGAAGCGAAGCCTGAAAATAATTTTATGCTTGTTGCAGATGATGTGAGACCTCATATTAAAGATGCAGTGTTGATGGCTTTATGCTCTCCGCAAAATCCGACTGGAACTACTTTTAAAAAAGAAGAATTAAAAGCCATTTGCGATTTAGTTGTTGAAGAAAATAAAAGAAGAAGCGATGATGAAAAGAAGTTGTATGTGATGTATGACCAGATGTACTGGCAACTGACTTATGGCAATACAAAGCATCACGATCCGGTTACGCTGAATTCGGAAATGCGCAATTACACTGTTTACGTCGATGCTGTCAGTAAGGCGTTCGCATCAACCGGAGTTCGTGTGGGATGGAGTTTTGGCCCGAAAGCTATTTTAGATAAGATGAAGGCGATCCTTTCACATGTGGGTGCATGGGCACCTAATGCCGAACAGAAAGCTGTGGCAAAATTTCTTTACCAGACCGAGGCTATTAATTCTTATCTCAAACATTTCAAAGGCGAAGTAGAAGAAAGATTACGTCGCATTTACGAGGGTTTTGTTCAATTAAAACAGCAAGGGTACAATGTGGATGCAGTTGCACCTGAAGCGGCAATTTATCTTACAATAAAACTCGACCTGGTTGGAAAGAAAACACCGGATGGGACTATTTTGCAAACACAGTCAGAAGTAACTTCTTATTTATTGCAGCATGCAAGTTTAGCGGTAGTTCCTTTCTATGCATTTGGAGCTGAAAAAAATTCTCCATGGTACAGGCTTAGTGTAGGCACCTGTAAAAAAGAAGAGATCGCAGAGATGCTTGGGAAATTATCTAGTGCACTCAAAAATTTGTCCTAATTAGTTTTTATTGATCAGGAAACGAAAAGGCTTCAACCGTAAATGACGGGTTGCTCTTAATATGCTTCTGGCTTTTTGAGTGATTTTACTTCTTGTAACCAGTTCGTGAACTGAACAGAATATATCGTTACGTTCTACCCTCAACAAAATTTGATGCAGGTTTTCCACTTCCTTTTGTAACAAATCTTCATTATACACATCTGCCTTATACAGAACCAGCAGATCCCTGTCATAATTTTTCATCGTTTCTATTTTTATAGCCTTAGGGTCTCAATAGCCTTTGGTGCTGGGGCAACCGCAATTGCTGCCTTTGCCTGTGCCGGAATAATAATTCCGGTGACATCCAGCCACAGTAATCGCAGTCAATAACAATGCCACATAGATGATTCGTTTCATAAATTGGAGTTTCTAAATTAAACTATTTTACAGGCGTTTTAGTATGCCAACAGGCGTACAGCCTTAAAATTAACATGGATCAGCCAGGAACATCTTTTAAGCCAAATATTTTGGTTGCCCCTCTCGATTGGGGTTTGGGTCATGCCACTCGCTGTATTCCGATAATGCAAGGTCTCATCCAGAAAAATTGTAATGTCCTGATAGCGGCTGAGGGAAAAATAAAAAGCCTGTTGCAGAAAGAGTTTCCTCAACTTGTTTTTATTGATTTCAAAGGCTACCGGATTCATTATTCAAAGAACGGTTGGATGCTTCCGCTTCAAATCGGGAAACAAATTCCAAAAATTATTTCAACAATCCAATACGAAAACGAACGATTGAAGGAAATAGTAAAAGAATACCAGATTCACGGGATTATTTCTGATAACCGCTATGGATTGCATCATGATAATATTCCTTCGGTATTTATTACGCACCAATTAAGAATTAAAACGCCGTTTGGAAAAATTGTTGACGACATTATTCAAAGAATTAATTACAAATACATCAATCGTTTTTGTGAGTGCTGGGTTCCTGATAACGAAAATGAAAGCAATTTAGCAGGACAACTTTCTCATCCTGAAAAAAACCCTTCTGTTCCCGTTAAGTACATTGGCCCATTGTCAAGATTTAAAGAAGCAACGACCGCAAACGAAAACAATTTACTGATCCTTCTTTCTGGCCCTGAACCTCAAAGAACTATTTTTGAAAATCTGTTAGTACAACAATTGCGTGACTATAAAAGTTCAGCTGTTTTACTAAGAGGGCTGCCAGGTGAAGCAAACGGTCTAAGTCTTCCGGCAAATATTTCTGTTTATGATCATTTGCCTTCGGCAGAACTTAATCAGAAAGTGAATGAGGCTTCTTTTGTGATCAGCAGGTGTGGATATAGCACGGTAATGGATCTTGCTGTGCTTAAAAAGAAAAGCATTTTAGTTCCAACACCGGGACAGACAGAACAAGAAGAGTTAGCAAGGCATTTAATGAAAAACAATTTTGCTTTTTTTGTGTGGCAAAATAAATTCAGGCTAAAGAATGCGCTGAATCTTGCCCAAGAATTCAATTATCAAATTCAAAAAATTTCTGCGCAGAACCAGTTGGATGATGTTTTAAACGGTTTTATTGTTGAAGTATATGCTTCTCTTAATAAATCTTCACCCGTCTGATAAAAATCGAAAACAAACTCGTGTATTTTGGAAACATTGGTTTTTTTTCTCGCAACTTCCCCACGTAATACTTGGTGATTTCAAATGATTTTTTTCGTTTTACTTTCTTGCTTGTGATTAGCAAACTAATTTGCTTATACCTAAAAACACTACCTATGAAAACGATCGTCCGCATTTACAAACAAAATTCTATTGTGGCGCTCATTTTAAACAGCATTGCTGTGTTTCTCTGGGCAGCTACCGTTATTTTCATCATGACCGTTTTGGCCGTTGCTTTTACCGGATGAACAAATCAATAGCCGGATATTTGTCGAAAGATATCCGGCTGTGCTTTACAAATCAGTTATTATTGAACAAATACACGAAGAGATTGAAGGTTTTAAAACATATACTTTCAAAAAGGGGCATGGCATTGAATACAAGGCCGGCCAGTATATAACAGTCGTAAAAAAAACTGCTCGGGAAGAGATCAGGCGCTCTTACTCCATTGTTTCCTCTCCGCAATTAAATGAACTATTAACGATTGGCGTAAAAAGAATCGAGAACGGGATCTTTTCGAGAGAATTAATTGATCACGCAAAACCCGGCCATGAAATATTAACTACAGGTGCTGGCGGTTTTTTTACTTTACCTGATGATGCGTCAAACATCCAACAAATTTTTTTTCTTGCTGCGGGAAGCGGCATCACTCCCATTTATTCTTTACTAAAAACTGTTTTGCATTTTCATCCGCATATTCATGTGATTTTAATTTACAGCAATCCTTCACCTCAAAAAACAATTTTCTTTTCTCAGTTAAACGAGCTCAAAAAACAATTTGCTGAACGTTTTCATTTGCAGTTTTTGTTCAGCAATTCCATGGATTTATTGATGGCAAGATTAAACCGTGAACTGCTTGTTGAATTGACGCAAGCACATTCGGTTTGTAGTTTCGATCAAACTTTATTTTACATCTGCGGGCCAGAAGCCTACATGCGCATGTGTACTTACACTTTACAGGAACAAAACATTCCGAAGGAAAATATTCGCAAGGAAGATTTTGTTATTCATTCAAAACATTTACCTAAAAATGCTCCTCCCGATAAACAATCGCATTCTGTAAGCGTTCAATACGGAAGCGAAATGTATCAATTGAAGGTTGAGTTCCCGGATTCCATTTTGCAATGTGCCAAAAAACAAAACATCAGCCTTCCCTACAGTTGCGAGGTTGGGAGATGTGGCAATTGCGCTGCAAAAATCATTGAGGGAAAGGTCTGGCTATCCTATAATGAGGTGCTCACCGAAAAAGATTTACAAGCTGGGTTAACGCTAACCTGTGTTGGCCATCCGGTTAATGGAGATGTGAAACTGAAAATCTGACTCAGTTCCAGTTGAAAGCATCCCAGTCGAGTGTATAAGGTTCGGAAGGCCATGTAGCGATCTCTTCTCTCAGTTCAGATGATTGCTCTGAATCCAAATTCATTTCCCAGGTAGTGAGTAGTGTGTCCATGGTGAAGGTTTTTTATTTGACGTTGATAATTGGATTTCGTTTACTAAAACTAACGAGGTAACGCTTAAAAAAGATGGTTTCGCATTTCATTTTTGTTCATTTCAATATTACAAAGGATGAAAGCCTTTTTTCAATAGATGAACCAAATCGTTTCTTGTTCGGAAAATAGTACAGCCCGGTGAATGCTCTTGTTGATAACTGGTAGAAAAACAAGCTTGAATAAAAATGGTGAAAGGATTGCTTTTTGACCATTCCCTCTTATGAAGATTCTTCCTTCCAAACTGGGTAAAACAGCAAAGGGTATTTTAAAGAAAGGCAAGGCAGGTCCAATGCCAAAGGACATTGAACCCATGCTGGCGACATTGGTGACTGAACCCGTAAACGAGAAAAATTGGGTTTACGAAATGAAATGGGATGGCTACCGTGCTGTTGCTTATTTAAAAAAAGGAAAGGTTGATATCTGTTCACGCAATAATAAATCCTTCAACGAAAAATTTTATCCATTGTATGAAACCTTACAGCAGTGGAATATCAACGCGGTTGTCGATGGGGAAATTGTTGTTGTTAATGAGCATGGTATTCCAGGGTTTAGTGATCTTCAACTATGGCGCAGCGAAGACGATGGTCAATTGTTGTACTACGTTTTTGATATTTTGTGGCTGGAAGGTTTTTCTGTAATGCATCTCTCTCTTGAAGAACGCAAACAATTGTTGGAATCAATTCTTCCGAAAAAGAATTCTCATCTACGTATCAGTGATTTTTTAAAGGACGATGGTAAAGAAGCTTTTGAATTAGCGAAGCAATTACATCTTGAGGGTGTGATGGCGAAAAAATCGGGGAGTGTTTACAGTATTGGCAAACGAACGAAAGACTGGCTTAAAATAAAAACCGAGAAACGGCAGGAGTTAATCATTGGTGGATACACGCACAATGAGGGCAGCACTAAATTATTCAGCGCTTTGTTGCTTGGAATTATAGAAAATGGTTCCTTTCATTTTGTGACTCCTGTTGGTACAGGCTTTAATAAAAAAATGCAGCAGAAGATCATTGAGAAATTGCGTCCTTATGAAACTTCTCAATGCCTATTTTCAAGCGTACCGGAATATAATAAGCCATCACGTTTTCGCCCTAACCCACCCAAAGCAACGGTTACCTGGGTAAAGCCTAAAGTAGTTGCGGAGATAAGCTATCGCGAAGAAACCAACAGCGGCGCTATTCGCCAGCCATCATTTAAAGGATTAAGAGAAGATAAAAAGCCTGGCGAAGTGGTGAGAGAAATCCCAGCGGACACGAACAAGTTGGTTAAGCAACATAAGCTGGTAAAACAAAACATCATCAAAGCACCACCAAAAAAGGAAAGGAAAACCTTGCTCAATCCCAAAGAAGAAACACAAACAAGATCTATTGGAGGACACGGATTACGCTTCACCAATTTGAGCAAGATTTTTTGGCCTAAAGAAGGTTACACCAAACGGGATATGATCAACTATTACTACCAGGTTGCACCCTACATGTTGCCATACATGAAAGACCGTCCGCAGACATTGAACCGCCATCCTCACGGCATCAATGGTGAAAGCTTTTACCAGAAAGATGTAAAAGGAAAAGCACCATCATGGATTGAAACCTTTCCTTACTTCAGTCATCGTGAGCAAAAAGAAAAAGAATTTTTATTGTGCACGAACGAAGCCAGTTTGCTGTACATCGCATCACTCGGCTGCATTGAAATGAATCCATGGAGCAGTACTTCAAAAAATCCCGACAATCCCGATTGGTGTATCATCGATCTCGATCCCGACGAAAACAGTTTTGAGCAGGTGATACAGGCGGCACGGGTAACGAAAGACATTTTAGATTCCATCGATGTTCCGGGCTATTGCAAAACATCCGGTTCTTCTGGATTGCATATTTACATTCCGCTCGGTGCAAAATATTCTTACCATGACTCAAAGGAATTCGCGAGGCGGATTGCCAAGATTGTTCATGCCGAGCTGCCGCAGTTTACTTCGATTGAAAGAAAGACCGCACATAGAGGTGGAAACATGTACATTGATTTTTTGCAAAACCGTCCGCAAGCGACAGTAGCTGCGCCTTATTCTTTGCGCCCAAAACCTGGGGCGACAGCTTCAGCTCCCCTGTACTGGGAAGAAGTGAAAAAAGGATTGAAGCTTACTGATTTTACACTTCGCAACATGCCTGCGAGATTGAAAGCTGAAGGCGATATTTTCAAAGGTGTTTTAAGCAAAGGAATTAATATGCAGAAAGCAATTAAGAAGATTGAAAATTTGTTTGGTGAATTGTTGAAGAAAGCGGCTTGAATGGTTTGATGAATGAAGGGCTTTGAATGCAGTTAAGAATTTTTGTGCTTAACTGCTTTGCTACTATGAAACTTTGGTTGTGTCACCCACTTGTACGTTTGTAATTCTATTCAGCAAGGTTCAACCAGTTTTACTGTTGGCAATGAGTTGTAAACGTCGAATGTGATGACAGAAGTTCTGAATGATGAAGGTAGTGCGACGCAACCGAAGACCAATAGTAGCAATCCTGTTTGGTACACGCATCAATCTTACGTCTTTGTTTTATAAGAAAGAACTAAGACTCTGAACTATTCAACACCTTCCACAATAAATCTTTCAACTGCTGAATGTTTTTATTAGTGACCGAGGAAATAAAAATATGAGGAATATTTTCCGGCAACTCTTCTTCAATCGCATGCATTAATTCATCGTCGAGCATGTCGCTCTTACTTATAGCGATTATGAATTGTTTGTGCAACAGTTCAGGATTGTATTCTTCTAATTCTTTTACCAGGATCTCAAATTCTTTTTTATGGTCTTTACTATCGGCAGGAACCAAGAACAATAAAATTGAATTACGCTCAATATGGCGAAGAAAACGATGCCCCAGGCCTTTGCCTTCTGCAGCGCCTTCAATTATTCCGGGAAGGTCGGCAATACAAAAACTTTTTCCGTCGCGATATTCAACCATTCCCAAATTGGGAGTAATGGTTGTGAAAGCATAATCAGCAATTTTGGGTTTGGCAGCTGTAATAACCGAAAGCAAGGTTGATTTACCTGCATTTGGAAATCCAACCAAACCAACATCGGCCAAAACCTTTAATTCAAGAATTTTCCACCCTTCTTCACCATCCAGTCCCGGTTGCGAGTATTCAGGCGCCTGGTTAGTTGCTGTTTTAAAATTCGTATTTCCTAAACCACCTTTTCCACCCGGCAACCAGATCTTTTCTTCTCCATCATTTAAAATTTCAATTTCTTTTTCTCCTGTTTCTTCATTGCGTGCAATAGTGCCTAATGGAACTTCAAGAATGATATCTTTTCCGTTTCTGCCTGTACGGTTATTATCGCCACCGTTCTCGCCATCTTCGGCAAGCACATTTTTATGATAACGCAAATGCAGCAATGTCCACAAGTTGCGGTTGCCTCTTAAAATAATATGACCACCACGGCCGCCATCACCGCCATCAGGGCCGCCCATAGCGGTTAATTTATCTCTTCGAAAATGCTTGATACCTGCGCCGCCATGACCGCTTTTGCAAAAAACCCTGATCTGATCAACAAAATTGCTCTTCTCCAAAATCTGTTTTTAAAGTGTACAAAGATATTAACCTCCAGAGCAACAATATCTTTGAATACAGGGCTTCAGTCATAATGTTCTTACAAATCTGCTATTAAATAAAAACGCCGGCTTACGGGCCAGCGTTTTCATCAGAGGGTTCAGGTTTGGTTTTTACTGAACCACAAGTTTTTGTGTGAAGACGGATTGATTGGTGCCATCAAATAACTTCACCATATAAATTCCATTTGCATTGCGCCGGTCGATCTTTAATTCCTGCGTTTGATTTTCAGATACAATAGAAATCTTTCTTTGCATCACCGTTCTTCCTAAAACGTCCCTTAATTCAACTGTATAATTTCCTGCAGGAACTTTATAGAATTGTAGTTTGATACTGCTTGTTGTGACTGGGTTGGGATAAACTGAAATTTCATTTGCAAATTTTTCCTCCGGACGAATCAGCCTCTGAATTTCTGTATTATTAAGTTTCGGCGTTTTTTTAGTGGATAGATAATTGCTGTTTGCAAGATCTGAACTACGAAATATGCCGGCAGTAGTTTTATAAGGAGTGGCACTCCAGTTAAAAGGATTCACTATATAATAGGAATTACCATCAACAGCGCTACTTACCAGTAAATTGCCATTTCCATCTACAACGGCTCCATTCACCGTAAAGTTTTGCTCAAGGCCTTTAATGCTGCCTAAGTATTTTGCAACCTTGCTTTCTGTGTTTACACTAAATACGCTGTTCCTCGCTGTGAGAATAAAAAGATTTCCTTTGTCATCGCTGATCATATCACCGCCAAAACTGCTGCAACGGTTATGAATGGAAATACCGCTGTTCGATGCATCATCCACCAGGGAGCCCAATTGCTCAATCGTGGTTTTCTTCCCTGTTGAAAAACGAATGAAAGTATTGCCATCATTTGAAATGGCATAGCCATAACCATCGGGGGCAATGGCCATACGTGTGATGATCTTCGCTTCATCATTATGCATGCTGCCAAATTTTGTAAACGCACCACTTACATAATACACTTTCATTGTTTTCAGATCAATATACCGGAGTTGGTCAACAAACATCGGCGTGAAATAAAGGCGGTTATGTTTCTTATCATAAGCGGCGGCTGCGACCCCTGTTGCAAATGGCGATTGTAGCATGGTTCCATATTTGGCGTCTGCCTGCTGAATCAATTGCTTTCTTGAAGCAGCATCGTAAACAATGGCCTTCAGGTCCGTTCCATTCAATAACACATTGCTATATTGACCGGTTTGCAGGTCGATCTTCCGCAAAGCATTCCAACTCGCTCCTTCTTTTGTGAGATCAGTAATGGCATAAGCAAAGCGGTCGTTTTGTGAATGAATAGCAGAAGTAATGAAGAAAGATGCCGTTAGAACGGCAAAGGGTAAAGCTCTTCTCATACTGGTTTGATTTATTCGGTTAACGGGACATTTAAGTTACGAAATTTGATGCAGTCAGAAATGTTTTTACATAAAACCAGGTTAGATTTTTTTGAATGGCTGATAATTGCTTTGAAAGAGCGGATGCTGGGACATGTTTTCTCTAAGAGGCTCACAGGCTTTCAATGTTTCAAAACATTGCCGCGGTAATTGCTGGTAAAGTGTCGTGCCTTCCGTTTTCCACGCAATCATTTCATCACTTACCTGTTTTACAATTTTTGAAGGATTGCCAACTATCAATGAACGTGGTGGAATTTTTTCGCCCTGTTTGATAAAACACAAAGCACCAACTATACATTCGTCGCCTAATTCTACTTCGTCCATGATCACAGCGTTCATTCCGACCAAACAATTTTTGCCAATGGTTGCACCATGAATGATAGCGCCATGACCAATGTGTGCAGAAGCTTTCAGTAAAACGGTTACGCCGGGAAACATGTGCACTGTACAATTTTCCTGCACGTTGCATCCATCTTCAATGACAATCTGTCCCCAATCACCACGCAAAGCACAACCTGGGCCGATGTAAACATCTTTTCCAATAATTACATTACCCGTAACTGTAGCTTGCGGATGCACAAATGAAGATTCGTGAACAACCGGTTTAATTCCATTGAATTCGTAAAACATATTCTTTTATGGAAGCAAGATAGAAGTTGTTGTTATCTGGCGGAATAGCTTTTAAAAAGATTTGCTATTAAATGTCTTTGTTTCGTCGTTCCATCCTAACAGGTCTAGTACAAAAGCATATTTCAATGCCGTCAGTTTTTGTCTTTCAAACCTGCCGCTTTCACCGCTATGACCAGCACCCATATTTACTTTAAACAACACAGGATTGCTACCTAAATTGTTTTCCCTCACTTTAGCTACCCATTTTGCGGGAGAATAATAAGGCACCTGTGTATCGTTCAAGCCACCAGTAGCTAAAATTGCCGGGTATTTTGCAGGCTTCACATTATCAAGCGGCGACCATGTAAGCAGGTATTCGTAATGTTCTTTTTTATTGGGGTCGCCCCACTGATCGTATTCCAAAGTAGTTAAAGGAAGATCTGTGTTAAACATATCAGTGATCACATCCATCCATGGCACTTCAGCAATTACACCCCTGAAAAGATCGGGACGCATATTTACCACGGCTCCCATCAGCATACCACCTGCGCTGCCTCCATAAGCAAACAATCTATCTGTTGAAGTGTATTTCTGATCCACTAAAAATTGAGCGGCGTCTACATAATCAATGAATGTGTTTTTCTTTTTTAAGATTCTTCCATTTTCAAACCAATCGCGGCCAAGTTCCTGTCCGCCACGAATGTGAGCTATCGCATAAACACAACCTCTGTCAAGCAAGCTGACTATCGATGAATTGAAAAACGGATCGGAGTTAGAGCCGTATGACCCATAAGCGTACAGGTACAGTGGGTTGCTTCCATCTTTTTTAACCTGATCTTTTCTGTACACAAGTGAAATAGGAACTTTTGTTCCGTCGGAAGAAGTTGACCAAACACGTTTGGTTTCATAAAGAGATGCATTGAAGCCGCCGCCAACTTTTTGTTGTTTCAATAATTTCTTTTGTGTTGTTTTCAAGTTGTAGCAATAATCTGTTCCCGGTGTGCTCAATGATGTGAAGTAATATCTAATGCTATCAGAAGCATAATTATCTGTTGCCATTGACATGCTGGCAACATAATCCTCCTGGCCAAAATTTACTTTATTCCATTTGTTAGTCTTGCGATCTAAAAATTTTATCTGCGTCAAACCGTTTTCCTTGGTTTGAATGACATAATAGTTTTTGAGTACTTCAAAACCCTGCAGGTAAGACTTATCATTGCCAGGAATCAAATCTTTCCAGTTAGACATAGAAGGGTTGCTGATCGGTGCGGTGACCAATTTGAAATTCCTGGCATCTTTATCAGTGTAAATGTGAAATACATTTCCTTCGTAATAATCGGCTGAATATTGTACGCCTTCTACACGCTGCTGAATAAGCATGGGAGATGCATCGTTCTTGTTTGCATCCAGGTATCTTACCTCTGTGGTATTGGTGCTGTACGAGGTTATAAAAATAAAACGATTGTTTTCTGACTTGCTTATGCTCACGCCATAGGTACTATCATTTTCAGTATAAATTTCTTTATCAGTTGAAGGGCCTGTACCAAGTGTGTGACGCATTACTTTGTATGCACGAACTGTGTGATCGTTTAAAACATAGTACAGCGTTTTGTTATCGTTTACCCAGATATAATTTCCAGACGTGTTCGCAATGGCTTCAGGATACAGCTTGTTGTTTAAAACATCTTTAATGTAAATAGTGCATCTGCGGTCGCCTAAGGTGTCAATGCCATAAGCATAATGATTGTTGCCGGGACTCATGGACGTTCCCCGAACCATATAAATTTTATGACCTTTCGCGAGTTCGGGAATGTTTAAAATAATTTCTTCTTTTGCGTAAGTGCTTTCTTTTTTCCTTGCGTAATATGGATATTGCTTTCCTTCTTCATAACGGTTGTAATACCAATAACCATTTCTTTTTGTTGGGAGCGATTGATCTGCCTGCGGAATTCTTGCTACCAACTCATCATATAATTTTTTCTGAAGCGGTTCTGTTTTTTTTAAATACGCTTCCACATAGCTGTTTTCGTCTTTCAGGTGATTGATAACGTTGCTATCCTTTGAATCGCTAAGCCAATAGTAATTGTCGATGCGCTGATGGTCATGCTCATTAAAAACTTTCTCCTGTTTTTTAGTTACAGGTACTTGTTGTGCATTAGCATATTGGAAGAATAAAAATGAGGCTGCAGAAAACAATAAGTTTCTAATTCCCATATTCAAAGTTTGAATAGAAAGGAAGTTACGAAAATGAACAACTTCAAACTAAACTTTTGCCCGTACGGAAACAAGTGCCTTTAAAAAGCGCAACCTGTTCGTTGTTTTGGTTGGTAACCGTAATCAAATAAACTCCGGTGCTTCGGCCGTTATGAACTTCTTTTGCTTCAGCTGTCAATACATCGCCAACGTTTACTGCTTTTGTAAACGTGATTGTAACATCAAGTGCAACCGATAGATTATTGCGATTGTTACATGCGAAAGCAAAGGCACTGTCGGCGAGAGAAAAAGGTATTCCGCCATGAACAATTCCAAAACCATTCACCATCTCTTCACGAATGACCATTCGAATTTTGCTATAACCTTCTTTTGTTTCCAAAACTTCAATGCCCATCCATTGACTGAAAGCGTCATGGTACATCATGTGTTCGATTACTTGCTCATGAATGTTCATGCTTATTAGTTTATTAGTCAATTAAACTCATTGTTGTTTTAATGTCTCTAATGGCGTCAAATAATTTATCAAGGTCGCTTTGTTCATTAAATGCATTCAGAGAATAGCGCAAATACGTTTTGCCGTTTTGATACATCACGGGAATTTGAATTTTGTAATGCTCATAAAAAACCTTGTGAAGCCTTTCCGGTTCCCTTGTCTTGATTTCCGCACTGTATAATTGAACAACAAAATCATTTGATATCGGAGCAATTGGTTTTGTGTCGAGGAGGCTGCTAAGTTCTAGGGCATTTTGTTGCGTCATTTGTCGATAGTGAGACGAAAGATCCTGCCAGTTATTTTCGTTCATAAACCTGATAGCGGAAGGCACTGTAAGGAAAGCAGTGTAATCTCTTGTTCCCTGTATCTGATGATAATCCAAAAACTGCGAGTGCGAAGGCTTCACGGCATTATAACCCCAGCTGACCGCAAGCGGTTCCATGATGTTTTGCCATTCTTTTTTTACGTACAGAAAAGTGCACCCTTTGGGCGTCATCATCCACTTGTGACAAGCGCCGGTATAAAAGTCTGCATTCAACAATGACAGATCAATAGGAATTTGGCCCGGAGCATGTGCCCCGTCAACAAATACTGGAATCTTTTTTTCTTTTGCAAACGCACATATTTCTTCAACAGGTAAGCGCAAACCTGTGCTGCTGGTAATATGCGAAATGAAAATCAAACGGGTGCGTTCAGTTAATCCACTTAAAAAATTTTGTACAAAACTTTCTTTGCCTTTAATAGGCAACTGAATGTTTTGACGCTTATAAATAGCGCCTGATTTTTTGCAATGGTATTCCCATGTTCTATCACAGGCGCCGTATTCAATATTTGTTGCCAGAACTTCATCACCTGGTTTGAGCGGGAAATTTTTCGCTATAATGTTTACTGCGAATGATGGATTAGATACGTAAACCAAATCGTCTTCATATGCATTTAGATATTGAGCCAAAGATTTTTTTGATTCTTTCAAATATTTCGGGCCGGCCACATTCATGAAATAAGTTGGCTCTTGTTCGAGTTCCAATTGGAACTGCTGGTATTGCTGAAAGACTGGTTTAGCACAAGCACCAAAAGCTCCAAAATTTAAATAGGTAATATCCGGACGGAGTAAGAATTGGTTTCGCAGCATGCAACGAAAGTAGAATTTAAGAACGAATCATTCTCCTTTGAAATTGGGTTTGCGTTTCTCTAAAAAAGCCTGTACGCCTTCCTTATAATCTGCTGTTACGCTTGCACGTTCCTGGAACAGTTCTTCGTCATGCAATTGGTCATCGTAATTGTTAACCATTGAACCGTTAAGAATTTGCTTTGTAAGTGCCAGGGCTTTTGTTGGCATTTGAGAAAGTGTGGCTGCAATATTTATTGATTCTTTCTGGAACACATCATCCGGAAAAACGTTGTAGAGCATTCCCATTCGCTCTGCATCTTGTGCGGAAATTTTTTCGCCAAGCATCATCAATGCGGATGCTTTTTGCCATCCAATTAAACGGGGAAGAATATAAGTGCCGCCGCTATCAGGTATCAATCCAATTTTTGAAAATGCCTGCAGGAAAGCTGCAGATTGAGAAGCTACAACGATATCGCAACACAAAGCAATATTTGCCCCTGCTCCTGCTGCCACGCCATTTACTGCAGCTACAACAGGCTTTTCTAATTTTCTTATTTGCCTAATAATAGGATTGTAATGCTCGCCTAAAATCTTTGTAATGTCCGGGCCATTCGGATCCACCACTTCATCCAAATCCTGTCCCGAAGAAAAAGCTTTACCAGCACCGGTGATATAAACACAACGAATTTCTTTGCTTTTACATTCTTCCAGTTTTTCCTGCATCAGCAAAGCCATTTCGCGGTTAAAAGCATTGTATTTATCGGGGCGATTCAGGGTGATGAATGCAATTGAATCTTTTGTTTCGAAAAGTATTGAGGGCATACAAAAGGGTTTCAGACATCAAATCTAAAGAATAAGCTTAATGACATTTGAAATGATCAAAGGCTTCTTTACAATCGAGGCAGCGGTACATGGACTTGCATGCTGTAGAACCAAACTGGCTGATTAATTCTGTGTGATAAGAATTGCATCTTGGACATTGAACGGCTTCCTGCTGAAACATTTCTGAAGTGCAAAATTGCTGTTTAGGATTAGGCGGCGCAATACCGAAAGCTTTGAGCTTTTGTTTTCCTTCCTCACTAATCCAATCTGTAGTCCATGCGGGAGAAAGTTGTTGCTGAACAGAAACATTGCGGTAACCCTTCTCAATTAATTTTAAACGGATATCCATCGCGATAACATCCATTGCGGGACAGCCGGAATAAGTTGGGGTGATAATTATTTCGACCTTGTAATCCCCAGTGTTTATGGAACGAACGATACCCAAATCAATTACCGAAAGAACAGGTATTTCGGGATCTTTCACTTCTTCAAGGATGCTCCATATTTGTTTTTCATCGATCATTACCACTGTGCATTTGGATAAGCTCTTTGCAGGTATTGCATTTCAGTAAGAAGGTAGCCAAGATGCTCTGTGTGCCGTCCTTCTTTGCCCCCGCTTTGCATCCAGCTTTGTTTGGGAACTTCAAGCGTTGACTGTGAAAAAATAGATTCCACTTTTTTTGTCCAATCTTCCTTTAAAGAAGAAACATCTGCTAATTCGTAGATGGAAGAAACAAACATTTCGCCCGTAAACATCCATTGATCCGTCAAAGCATTTTTAATTCTTTGATTACTTTCTCCTGTTCCATCTCCTAAACGAATTACCCATTCACTACTCCATTTTAGATGATAAGAAGTTTCTTTAATTGATTTTTCTGCAATAGCAGCTAACTGTTTATCTGCACTATTCTGTAATTGCTGATATAAAAAACACTGAAAAGCAGAAAAAAGAAACTGTCTTAAAATTGTTTGTGCCCAATCTCCTCTTGGTAATTCCGTAATAAGAAGGTTTAGGTATTGATGTTCTTCTCTTAAAAATGCAAGATCGTCTTCCTGCAATTCTCTTTTGTATTCTTTCCAAAGCCGTGGTATGTATTTGTCAACAGCTTGCTTTTCTTCTTCGTTAAAATTATTGTAGAGAGATACCGCATACTGATAAAAATTTCTTGACTGGCCTAACAAGTCAAGAGAAATATTGGTGATGGCAATGTCCTGTTCCAGCACAGGTCCATAGCCTGTCCACTCTGCATTTCTTTGCGCAAGGATTAATGCACTATCTGCAAGATGAAGTATATAGATAAAAGTGTTTGTTTTCATGGTTACATGTGTTTCACTTCGTCAGGCAAATCATAAAAAGTTGGATGACGATACACTTTATCGTTTGCCGGCTCGTAAAAACTTTCAGCTTCATCAGGATTGGAAGCATGTATGTATTTGCTTTCAACAACCCAAATACTCACGCCTTCATTTCTTCTTGTATAAACGTCTCTTGCATTTTCAATGGCCATTTGCGCATCAACTGCATGGAGGGAGCCAACGTGTTTATGATCCAAGCCCTGTTTGCTTCGGATAAAAACTTCCCACAAAGGCCATTCATTTTTCGAGAAATTTGAAATATCTCCGCCGGTTGGTGCTTCTTTGTCACCGTAATCGCCGTACAAATATTTTTTAAAGAATACCATTTTAATTAGTTGAAATGTTTGAATTATGCCGCCACTTGTTCTTTCTTCTTTGTAAGTCTTTTCTCGGCATGAACTTTCGCTGCCACTCTTACCCATGCACCTTCTTCCCATGCTTTTCTTCTGGCATCTAATCGCTGTTTGTTGCAAGGACCATTACCACTCACTATATTCCAAAACTCTTCCCAATTAATTTTTCCAAAATCATAATGCTTCAGTTTATCATTCCATTTTAGGTCAGGATCTGGAAGTGTACAGTTTAAAAGCTTCACTTGTTCGGCACACATATCAACAAAACGCTGGCGCAGTTCGTCATTGCTGAAACGTTTTATTTTCCATTTCATACTTTGTTCTGAATGCTGGCTTTCACTATCATGCGGACCAAACATCATAATGCTTGGCCACCACCAGCGATTAATGGCATCCTGCACCATAGCTCTTTGCTCTTCTGTTCCTTTGCTTAATACGAGCAATGATTCAAAGCCTTGCCGCTGATGAAAGCTTTCTTCTTTGCACACACGGATCATGGCACGGCTGTAAGGTCCGTAGGACGTCCTGCATAAAGGAACCTGGTTCATAATTGCAGCACCATCAACCAGCCAGCCAATTGCTCCCATATCAGCCCATGTTAATGTTGGATAATTAAAGATGGAAGAATATTTCGCTTTGCCGCTGTGCAATTGCTCAATCATCTCATCTCTGGAAATTCCCAATGTTTCTGCAGCGCTGTATAAATACAAGCCATGTCCTGCTTCATCCTGAACTTTTGCAATTAAAATTTGCTTGCGTTTAAGTGATGGCGCACGGCTGATCCAGTTACCTTCTGGCAGCATACCCACAATTTCGCTATGCGCATGTTGGGAAATTTGCCTGATAAGTGTTTGCCGATATTTCTCAGGCATCCAATCCTTAGGCTCTATGCGAACCTCGTTATCGATTTTTTCCTGGAAAGATTTTTCCTGTTCCATATGGCAATCGTTGTCTGCAAATTTACTAAACGGACAACCTTGTAGGAGGGTTTTAACAGAATATCATTTTGAATCAAAATCCACAACAATTCTCTCTGTTTGAGGATGCGATTGACAGGTAAGGATGTAACCTTTCTCCACTTCATCCGGTTCTAATCCCCAATTTACATCCATGCTTACTTTGCCTTGAATTAATTTGGCTTTGCATGTTGTGCACACACCACCTTTACAAGCATACGGAAGATCGGCACCTTTCTTTAATGCGGCGTCTAAAATACTTTCGCTTTCATAAGCAAGATCAAAATCAAACATAATCCCATCCAGCTTAACACTCACCTTTGCTTTTGGTCCTTCGTCAGTTGGAGCTTCATTTTGCTGTTTGCTATTTGTTTGATTTTGGCCGGGCACGGTAAACAATTCAAAATGAATTTTTTCACTTGAAATGCCTCTTCCTTCCAAATAGCCTTTAATGCAAAAGATCATTTCTTCAGGTCCGCAAACAAAAAATTCATCGCAGGTTTTTATCTCAATCAGTTTTCCAAACAATAACTCCAACTTGTCAACATCAATTCTTCCATTGTTGATTTGGGCTTCAGCCAATTCGCGGCTAAGAATATGATAAATGCGAAAGCGGTCGATGTATTTATCTTTCAGCGCTTCCATTTCTTCTTTGAAAATGATGGAATTTTTTGTTCGATTGCCATATACTAAAGTGAACTCGCTTTTGGGTTCAGTAATTAATGTTGTTTTAATAATAGAAAGAATGGGAGTGATGCCGCTGCCGGCAGCAAAGGCCACATAATTTTTCTTTTGTGAGGGGTTCAGTTCTGTATAGAACTTTCCTGTTGGAGGGAGCACCTCCAGAACATCACCCGCTTTTAAATTCTCATTCGCCCAGATAGAGAAAACACCGCCGTCAGCCTTTTTTACAGCAACTTTCAACTTATTATCAAAAGGGCTTGTGCAAATGGAATAATTTCGGCGCAATTCTTCGCCATTGATTATTTTTTTTATTGTGAGATTTTGCCCCTGTTTGAATTGAAAGACATCCTTTAATTCTTCGGGAACTTCAAATTCAATTGAGACGCAATCGTCTGTTTCTTTCTCAACTCTTTTTACACGTAACGAATGAAAATGGATCATAACAGGCAAAGATCAAAGATATTCATAGGACGGCATCAAGATCATAAAACAATTAAATGATTAATGCATGTTTTGAGCGAATAATGTTTTCAAGTAATTAGCTTCAAAAGAAAACCCCGCTACTGCGGGGCTTTGTATATGAATGTTTCGCCTCAATCAAAATTTTCTTTCAACCTTGTTGTTGATTTTTGGTATTGTTTTCAAATAAGCAAAAATCGCTTTCACTTCGCCATCGCTTAAATCTGCATATGGCTTCATTGGTGACCTCAATGCAGGCTGACCATTAGGAACAATTCCTGTTTTTACTGCTTTTACAAATTCGTCTTCTGTCCATCTTCCGATGCCTGTTTCTTCGTCCATGGTCAAATTCATCGTGTAAATCTTACTGCCGTCAGGCATTTCAAATTTATTTCCACCACCAAAAAATCCTTTCGATTTTTCAGGAGTTATAAAATCATCAGTTTGGAAATCTGCGGAATGGCAAGTGTAACATTCTACCCTGTACAGGCTCACATATTCTCCCCATTTTACCGCGTTGGTTGTGTCAGGTTCTGGTACCGATTTATAAAAAGGCATCGGCTTAATAATTTTCATTGTGGTCAAAAACTTGCTCAGGAAAGAATATTTTGATTCATTATTTGGAGTAGGATCCGCTTTCACCCATTGATGGTCTGACCGAAGGAAGGCGATGACAGATTGCAAATCCTCGTCCGACATTTTTTGAAGTTTTGCCATGATGGGAAGAAATCTTCCATCGGGGCGAACACCAGTTCTCAATAAATAATAAAGTTGTCCATCGGTCATTTTACCAATTCCATGCTCAGGGTCATTAGTTAGGTTTCTTGAGTAAAGAGTACCAAACTGCGGAACTTCCTCCATTTTTCTACCTGTCAGTTTGCCGGTATTTGGATTGTAGTGACAATCATTACAAAGCATGGTTGAGAGTTGTCTGCCTCTTTCAACCCTGTCGGGAGTGACGGCCACTTTTAAATTGAAATTTTCGGCTGTGTACTTTGGGATACCTTTTAGCCCAATAAAAGCTGCAAATCCGCCAACCAGGATTACGATAACACCAACGACAACAAGCAAAATGCGAAGAACTTTTTTCATATGCAGGGGTTTTGTTTCAGTGGCAAAAAGGTACACTTTCTTTATAATAAAAGAGTGTGGGGTCCTGATTTTTTTTGAAGACTGAAATCGGTTAAAGAAAAACATCTCATCCTTTCGAAAATTCCTCTATGTTTGCACGCCGTAAATAAGTGCGATAATAAGTAAGTAAAGATTCAACTTATCCCTTCGTGCTTCGTACCTCAAATTCTAACTTAATACTATGTCCTTGATCGTTGTGGGCACCATGGCCTTCGATGCAATTGAAACTCCGTTTGGCAAAACTGATAAGATCATTGGTGGCTCTGCAACTTATGTAGCCTACTGCGCCAGCAATTTCATAAAACCGGTTCAACAGGTGTCTATCGTTGGTTACGATTTTCCAAAGGAAGTTTTGGAAGATCTTCGATCAAGGGGTGTACAAACTGAAGGTGTCGAAATCATTAAAGATAAAAAATCATTCTTCTGGTCAGGAAAGTATCATCTTGATATGAACACCCGTGATACTTTGGTTACTGATCTGAATGTGTTGGCAGATTTTAATCCGGTAATTCCTGAATCTTACCAGGGTGCAGAATTTTTAATGTTGGGTAACCTGATGCCAAAGCTTCAAAAGCAAGTCATTCAGCAATTGCGTGAACGTCCAAAATTAATTGTGCTTGATACCATGAACTTTTGGATGGAAGTAGCACTTGACGACCTGAAGGAAGTATTGACGATGGTTGACGTATTGATGGTTAACGACAGTGAAGCAAGGGAACTAAGTCATGAGCATTCTTTGGTGAAAGCAGCAAAGAAAATTATGACGATGGGGCCAAAGTATTTGATCATTAAAAAAGGCGAACACGGTGCGTTGCTGTTCCATGGCGACCAAATATTTTATGCGCCTGCTTTACCATTGGAAGATGTTTTTGATCCAACTGGTGCAGGCGACACCTTTGCAGGCGGGTTTATTGGTCATTTGGCTAAAACAAAGGACATTTCATTTGAAAACATGAAAACAGCCATCATTGTTGGTTCTGCCATGGCAAGCTATTGTGTCGAAAAATTTGGAACGGAAAGATTGAGAGAGATCACAAAAGAAGATATTGATAAAAGATTGGCACAGTTCAGGGAGTTGGTGAATTTTGATATTGAACTTGTCTGAACCAGGATTTGGGCAGATTAGGTAGACTAATGAGAAGAGTTTCGAAAGAGACTCTTTTTTATTTGTGATCAGCATTGCTACTATCGACGCCTGTGGAGTTTTCCCCGAGTGCACGTAGGGTCACACAATTGTGCGTTTTGAGATTGCGTTTAGCAAAAGGTAACAGCCATTTTATTTTTTGAAGATTGTTTTTATATTGAGAAAAATTCATTCATGCGCCTTTTACATTTTATCCTTTGTAGTTTTTTAACTATTAGTTCGTATGCGCAAAAAGACACAATTCCTCCGCCTCCGGAAGTTTGGGATACCACGAAACAAATATTTACTAAGATAGACATCGAAGCAAGTGTTGACCGTCAACAATGGATCGATCATTTAACAAAGAACCTGCAATCTCCAATTGAAAAGGCTGCAAGAAAAGGAATGAAACCAGGAACTTATACTGTGCAGGTAAAGTTTCTCGTTGAAAAGGACGGAAGCATTAGTGATGTGCATGCTCTTAATGATCCCGGTTATGGTTTAGCCAAAGCTGCCGAGAAAGTTGTAAGTACAGGTCCAAAATGGAAACCGGGCATTCAAAATGGCAGAGTTGTCCGATCTTATCACACACAACCCATCACCTTTGTTATACAAGTTGGTTGAGTCTAATTTAGTTTTCTCGCCAACACAACTGTATTCTTAAACTGTTGCTTTTTCCCCTGCAGGTTAAAAATTTCTGTGAAAATGATATAAGGGCCAACTGGAAGTTTTTGACCATTCTCATTTAATCCGTCCCAATTCCAACTGCCTTTCAATCCAAGCAAGGCATTTTTTACAAAGTAGCGAACCAATCTTCCATTCGCATCAAAAATGGAAACGTTGGCAACATAACCCGGTTCTGAAACCTGGTAGCTGATGGTCGCAATATCATCGTGTCCATCGTTATCAGGCGAGAAAACTTTTGGACTCACATCAATCGTTGCATTAACCGTATTGCCCTGTTTGTACTGGGAGTTTTTATAAGTAGGCGTTCCATATCCCCCAGTGGACGCAGCCGAATGCCAGTTGCTTTGCTTTTTTGAAGAATCATTTGGATCAATTCTTTCCAATGCTACTCCTTCATCATCATTGATCAAACCAAAATGCCATTTTTCAGAGTAAGAAACTTCATCAACAACGCTTCCCTGTGAATTGGTGATCACAACAATCCCTTTATCGTCAGGAAAAGATGGCAATGAAGAAACCACTAAAACATTTTGTGGATTTTGAATCATGTATTCATGTTGTAATGAAGAAGCGTCTTCAGTAACGACAATATAATCATCAGGCAAAATGAAAAAGGGAACTTCACTTAACTTTTTAATAGAGCTTAATGTGCCTGATGTATTTCTGTTAGCAATGTAAAGTTTGCTCGCATCTATAATTTTGTTGCTTCTGTTATAGACTTCTACATAATCATAAGCGTTGGGCCTCGGGTTAAAAAGGAGTTCATTGATCACTACATCGTTTTGTAAAGCCTCTTCTGCAATTCCGACTCTTGCTTTATTGTAAACACCAATTTTATTGCCTTTGCAATCTGTCAAATTGTTTACTGTAAGATTATAGACTGTTCTTTTTTGTAGAGGAGTTGAAAGCTTCAACACAACTGAATTGAACAAAGGAGCCTGTGGCAAAGCAGAAGCAATCGAAGTGTTATCGTTTAAGGAGTAACTCGCCAAAACTGCTGCGGAGGTACTGTCAAGTGGTTCGTCAAACAAAGCAATAACTGTTACGCTATCCAAACTATATGTTCTGATTAATTGAGGTGGAGACACATCGTTATTTGCTCCATCGATGGAATTTTTCTTTCCCGGTGTTCCGCCATTCGGGTCGATACTTGCTTTCCAGTTGCTCATTCCACTGCAAGGATTTTTGGTGTCAATCATTTCCAAGCTCCATCCGCCATCTTTCTTTATTTCGTTTTGGTACCAGTTAATGGAATAGTTCACTGCATGTATCGTTTTTCCTTGAGGTGATTTTAATGAAAGCAAATCTCCATCATTATCTAATGAAGGAAAACTTGTAACTCCAATGGTTCTTCCAAAAGCTGAAAAAGCTGCAACGTTACCTGTTGAACAAAGAATCACCATACTATCGGGCTGTAATACAAAACTTGTGTTGATAGTTCCGGTAGAAGTCGCATCACTTAGTTTCCATCCGCTTAAATTAAATGCAGTTGAAGAAACGTTTTTAATCTCAACAAATTCAGCATTCGGCAAACTAACAACAGGCGAAGGATCGGCCATAATTTCCGTTATAATCACATCAAACCTGTCGGCTTGTGCCAGGGAAATAACAGGAATCGCAAAGAGTGTGATGAGCAGCAGTTTCCGGTAAAGCATTCAAATAAATGTAAAAACTATTAATTATGATTACAATCATTTGGCTGTAAAAAGTTTTGATGTTATTTTCGCTGCCACAATGCTAAAATCTAAACATACAAAGCGTAACAAGAAACAGTTTCTCAAAAGGGAAGGTGTGTAACGTTTTAGTATGTTCAAAATAATTACAGGCCTTCCCGAACCGGAAGGCCTTTTAATTTTAAACTTAAAAAAACAAACAAAAATGAAAGTTGCAGTAGTCGGCGCCACCGGCCTGGTAGGCACAAAAATGTTGCAGGTTCTTGCAGAAAGAAATTTTCCTGTTGATGAACTCATTCCTGTTGCTTCTGAAAAATCAGTTGGAAAGGAAATTGAATTCAAGGGAAAGAAATTTAAAGTTGTAAGCATGCAGGACGCCATTGCTGCAAAACCACAAGTTGCTTTGTTTTCTGCCGGAGGCGGTACTTCACTAGAATGGGCGCCAAAATTTGCAGAAGCAGGAATCACTGTAGTTGATAATTCTTCTGCATGGAGAATGGACCCAACTAAACCGCTTGTTGTTCCCGAAGTAAATGCCGATGTGTTGACTGCAAATGATAAGATCATTGCCAATCCCAATTGCTCTACTATTCAAATGGTGGTAGCACTGCAACCCTTGCATAAGAAATATAAAATCAAGAGAGTTGTTGTGTCAACTTATCAAAGTGTAACCGGAACCGGTAAAAAAGCAGTTGATCAATTGTTTAATGAAAGAGGTGGCAAGGAAGGTGACATGGCTTATAAATATCAAATTGATTTGAATGCTTTACCTCAGATTGATGTCTTCCTTGACAATGGTTACACCAAGGAAGAAATGAAGATGACGAACGAAACAAAGAAGATCATGGGTGATGATTCCATTCGTGTGACAGCAACTACTGTTCGTATTCCTGTAATGGGCGGCCACAGCGAAAGCGTAAATATCGAATTCGAAAATGATTTTGATCTTGATGAATTAAAACAGCTTTTAAGTGAGGCTCCAGGTGTTATTCTGCAGGACGATCCATCAAAACAAATCTATCCAATGCCTTTATGGGCTCATGAAAAAGATGAAGTATTTGTTGGAAGGATTCGTCGCGATGAAACGCAACCAAATACCTTGAACATTTGGATTGTCAGCGATAACCTTCGCAAAGGCGCAGCTACAAATGCAGTTCAGATTGCAGAGTACTTAGTTCAAAAAGGAATTTTGAAAGAGCAGGCAGCAACTGCAACAGTTTAATGAATGAAGGGGTTAGTAATAAAAAAGCGGTAAATCATCTTACCGCTTTTCTTTTGCCTGTCAATTATCTTCTTTTCCTGTAAGGAAAATGTTGTCCGAAATTATCCGTGATATTGTCGATTACTCTTTCAGATGATACATTATAATTACTGGTTCCTCTATAATCATCATTCCACAAAGTTTGATTATCGCTAACCAAATTGCAGGAGGCATAAATGTCGTTTGTTTTGTTAGGCACGTAAGGAACATACTTACCAACATTCCCAATCTGATACAATACCTGCTGTCCATAACTCACTCCTAAAGAAGCGAGGTCGCTCATGTATCTTTTCTTTTGAATCCTCATTCTCACAACAGCATCCACACCCAAAATCTTTTCAAGCTTCTTATCATCTTGTTTCCACGAATCACGAACAGAGATGCCATTGTCTTCAAGTAATTTTTGCGTGGTGCTAATATCTTGCACGCCAACTGCAGTATAGTACCGTTTTGTATTGGCGTGATGAAGAATGCTGTTAACCAAATAGCTCTGAAAGATCTTGCTTTCGTTTTCTTCAATCTTTTCTATGTCTTCGGAGGTTAGTTCTTTTGGCTGAACTCCTGTAAAGATCATTTCTGCAGGAAGAACCGCAATCAATTTATGATGCGCAGTTTGCTGATCGAAATAAGAAACCGGGTAGTGTTTACGAGAGCAGGCTGACAAAACAATTACAGCCAGGAAAACTATGCTTAAATAGGGTAGATATTTCTTCATAAGGACAGTTTTGTACTACAACGTTAATACACACACTGTTTATTTCATAGCTCCTTAACAAATCTTATTGTTGCAGCTTTGCAAAAAAGCCTCTTATTGAAAAATTGTACTAACTGCAATGGATTCATTTGCAGCAATATCTTTTTCAACCGATGCAAGCTTTGCTCTCATTCCCTGGATGGTTCTTTTTCCCAAAGGCAGTCGCAAATTTTCCTTCCCACTCTGTACATAATCAACAATTGCTTTTGCTGCCTTCACAGGATCGCCTTCCTGATTGCCATCCATTTTTTGCTGGTATTGATACATTTGAGCAACAGGTCCTTTTTGATAAATATCTAGCCTGTTTTGTGGCATCTTCATTGAACCGGCGAGGAACTGTGTTCTGAAAGGCCCCGGTTCAACGATGGTTACTTTAATACTGAACGGAGCTACTTCCTGCGCTAATGCTTCGCTAAATCCTTCTAATGCAAACTTGCTGGCGTTGTAGACGCCAAAACCCGCAGTTGCTCTGAAGCCTGCTTGTGAAGATATCTGAACAATATGTCCTGATTTTTGCTCTCTCATTGTTGCTAATATGGCTTTTGTTACAGCGACTGCACCAAAGAAGTTTGTTTCCATTTGTTCACGAATTTCTTCCAGAGAAAATTCTTCAATAGCACCTATGGTTCCATAACCTGCATTATTCACCAGCACATCAATGTGCCCAAACTTGTCAATAGCCTGTTGCAGAGCCGCCTGAACCCTTTCCGTTTGGGTAACATCCAGCACTACGCCTAGACCTTTTTCCTTGTACTGTTGAGAAAATAAGCTTGCCTGTTCTGTTTTGCGAAAAGTTGCTGCTACTTTATCCCCACTTTCAATGATCGCCTTTGCCAGCTCCGCACCAAAGCCGCTCGATGCTCCTGTTATAAACCAAGTCTTAGCCATACTTTGCTTTTAAATGTTAAACAAATTAAGAGAAGCAAAGTTCAAAACAAGTTTTGTTCCTTTCTGTAATCATTTTAATTGAATACAAAAAGTTTTATTTTACAAACTGCATGAGAACGATTCTTTCTGTACTCTTTGCTTTATTTTTTATAGGTGAAATTGAAGCTCAAATTTCAAGTGATAGTCTTATCCTCTATATACCTTTCAATGGCAATGCAAATGATATCAGTGGTAATAACTATCATGGTGTAGTGAATGGTGCGGGTTTAACATCCGGTGCAGACAATCAGCCCAATAATGCTTATTCTTTCAATGGCATTGATAATTCAATTGTGTTTCCCAATATTTCAAAATTAAACAGCGCATTAAAGGAGTTTACTATTCTGATCCGGTTGCAACCCCAAAACATGATACCGGATGCAACGGTCGTCTTTCCTTACTGGACTACTTATCTTTTTTTATGGTGGCACCGCAACAACACCGATAGCGTAAATGCTTTCTTTCAAGCCAGAATGCGAACAGGATGGCAGCCACCGAACACCGGAACCTCGGCGAACAATTCATTTCTCAGCTACATGATGTATTGGTGTTCCATTTCAACAGCGTCAGGATATCAGAAAGACACCGCCTTGGTAGAAAATCAATGGGTAAGCATTGCCTATGTTTACAAGGAAGGCCACCTAAGGATTTATCATAATTGCACACTTGAAAATGATTGGAAGAATTTGCCTGTAATCGATGAGTTGTGTGGAACTGGTCCCGTACAAATCAGCCTTGGAAATGTACCAAAAGGGGTATTTCAATATGGGTACCGGAATTTTAAAGGTAAGATCGATGAATTGAGAGTGTACACACGGGAACTATCAGAAAATGAAGTGAAGCTCTTTGTTGGTGATTTATGTAAGGGTCCTTTACAGCCCGAGATAAAAGTTACAACTGACCCGTGCTATCCCAACAGAATTAAAATAGACGATATAACAGACACCGCGGGATATAATGTTCACAGGCGCAAATGGCAGTTAAGTAATGGTGATACGTCTGATCTTTCATCTTTTGACTATAGCTTTCAAAATACAGGCAGGGTTTCTGTTAGTTTACAATTGTTTACATCAAATGGTACATTTTTAAAAGATACGACACTGATAATTAGCTCTGTTGATGGAAAGAAGTTTCTTTCCGTAAATCAAGATTTCATCACACTGTGTAATGGACATGATGCCCAGGTTCAATTAGCCGGAGGTACGTCTTACAAATGGGAACCGTGTACCTATTTAAATGATTGCACATCATCATCTCCTGTGATCAAACCTTTAACCGACATGGATTATAATGTGTATGCAACAGATGGTTCGGGCTGTATCGATACAGCCGCTGTGCATGTGAGCATTGTAAAAGATGGAAACCCCGTTTATGTTCCAACGGTTTTTACGCCTAATGGTGATGGGAAAAATGACCGCTTTGGCATTAGCAGCACACAAATGCTTCAGGAGTTCCGGTTACAAATATTTGATCGCTGGGGTGAATGTGTTTTTACAACCGGGAAATTTTCT
Organism: Flavisolibacter sp.; assembly: GCA_035554655.1. Classification (GTDB taxonomy): domain Bacteria; phylum Bacteroidota; class Bacteroidia; order Chitinophagales; family Chitinophagaceae; genus Flavisolibacter. Next base: position 179,217 of record DATMIF010000014.1, on the reverse strand, counting down.
GAGAAATGGGATGGAACTGTCAAAGGCAGAGCTGTTCCAAGCGGAGTTTACGTTTGGACATTACATTACAAAAGCGGCGCAGGATGCGGCATCAAAGAAAAGAAAGGTACGGTGATGTTGATAAGATGAAATAATATGCTGTTCATTCGCTGTCTAGAGAGCGATTGATAAAGTTTAAAAGCGGTTGAAGCGTTTCAAAGGCTGCCACCGTTTTTTTATGTAAAGATGATTTTGTCAAATCTTCATCGGCCATTGTTGTTTCAGCAATCAGGCTTTTCAATTTCAAATAATCAATTGCCGGATTAGCTTCTTCGTAACCCTTGGGCATTCTACTCAAACTCAGATCGCCTGTTTTGAGAAGATCGCCATATGTTTTTTTGAAGCTTTTATTTTTTAAAATCGATTGAAACTCTTCCCAGTTGTAATCAATTTCCTGACGAACCTTTTTTAGATTTCCAGGTTCAGGTTGCCATAAACCGCCACCAATGAAACTATTGCCCGGAGCCAAATGAAAGTAATAACCTGCATAAATTGATTTCTTTCCTCCGCGGCAAATGAAAGCGCCAAAGTTTTCTTTGTAAGGTCTTTTATCTTTTGAGAAACGAATGTCCCTGTTAATCCGGAACTGGCATTCTTTTGTGGTTAGACCGGTAATAGTTGTATCGGATTTTTGCACGGCATCAATGACCAATTGGATGAAGTTGGAAAAATCAATTTTGGCAGTTTCGTATTGCAGACGATGCGAATCAAACCAGGGTTTGTTATTGTTCTTTTTGAGTTGAGAAAGAAATTTAAGCGTTTGTGGCTCTAACATAAAGTGAAATTAGTACTTGAACTTCACATCATGTTCCCATTTTCTTTTTGGCGTTCCCAGCTTCTGCATGACTGTCCAGTTGTTTTGTTTTGCTTTTGCAAGCAAACGTTTTCTCAGTCGTCTTGGGTAAAAAATTTTCATGCAGGTTTTGAAACGGGAGTAACGCGGAAAGAAGTCCATTTGAGCAAGAATATCGTAAGTGGAGGCACCACATCTCATTCCAAATAAAGCGTAGCAATAAGGCACGTGCTTATTATATGTCGCAGTAAGACTATCAAATTTTTGCTTTTGTTGAACAGTTAGCGGAAGGGCGATGGTAGTGATTTTCAAACTGTCTTCTTTGGTTTTCATGATGCCCCAGAATTGATCTGCAGTTTCAATTCTATAAATGCTGTTATCAGGCTTGCCATTGAAAATTTTATTTTTCCCATGAATTTCGAAACTGTAAAATTTCCCGGTGTCATCTTCAATGCCTACATGACCACCTAATATTCCGCCAAACCATTTCTTTTCTTCGGTTTTGTATTTTTTTAATGGACGGGAACCGTAAATGAATTGAACTTTGATAGAATCCTGTGAATAGGAATGAAAACTCCAGCTAATTGCTGCCAATAAAATAAACCATCTCATCATGCACGTGAATTTAGACAGATAAATTATTGGCAGAGTTGCCTACCCGACAAAAGAAAGATAAAAATAATTGAGAGCTTCGAATGTGCTCAGTATAAAATGGAACGCACAAGTGAGTGACACAACAGAAGCTGATAGTAGCCAACAGTTAAACACATCAAATCCTTCCCCAGTTCTCGCCACTTTTTATTCTGTACATAGTCATTTCACTTACTCCATATTTATCTGCCAGTTGCTTGATGGTCATTCTGCGGTTCCTGTTAGCCAGTTGTTCTTTAATTTTTCGAACCTGCACCGCAGTTAACTTCAATCCAACTTCGCGGTTGGCCTGGCGTTTTTTATACGCAACCTTTGCGGGACTTTTTTGCTGGTGCTGGATCATTTTTTCCAGGGTGGCCCACTCCAGGTTTTTAACAGCGTTGTCGAGCTTGTTGTGATTTTTGTGGATAACGAATTTATGTTTGGTTGAAGGTTTTTTAAAAAAAAGCTTTGCGATTTCCCGATGTATATACAGTGTTCCTTTGTGCCCGGGACGATGAAGATTTAGTGTGCGGTATCCCGTGGTTAATGAGCCATTCAGGAGTTTGCCATCTTTCAATATATCTTCCTTATAGCTTGCAATGCGGCCAAGAGACGACACTGCATAGCGATTCCTCAATTCTTTACTTCCGCTGAAGGTCAGGGGCTTCCATGCTTCGCCAGCCATTTTTTTGATCATGTCTTATACTGTTTTATCGAGAGTTGATAGGTCCGCAATACATTCACATAAATTTTATGCCGACATCACGCTTTGTTAATCAATTTCAGAAACTGGTCTTCGGAAATAATTTTTACTGTGTTGATCTTTTTAGCTTTTTCCAGTTTACTCCCGGCATCTTCACCCACCACCAGGTAGTTCAATTTACTGCTGACGCCGGACACTATTGTACCGCCATTCTGTTCTACCATTTCCTCTGCCTCACTTCGTTTGAGCTTAGCAAGCGTTCCTGTAAAAAGAAAAGTTTGTCCATCAACAATTCCGCCTGATGAAAAATCTTTCTTTTCATTCTTTAGCTGCAGACCTAATTGTTCCAGAGCTTTGACCAGTTCAATATTCTGGTGATTACTGAAGAATTGAACGACGCTGCCTGCCACTTTTGGACCGACATCTTCTAAATTTTGTAGCGCTTCTTCATCAAATTTTTGAAGGTCGAGCAAATGTTCAACAGCATGAGCCAGGGTTTTTGCCATGGTTTCGCCAACATACCGAATCCCTAACGCGTAGATCAGGCGATGCAGTGGTTGCTTCTTCGAGTTTTCCACAGCCGTTCGCAAATTATCAATTGATTTCTTTCCAAAACCTTCTAATTGACTAATGGCTTCATAATCGAGTTGATAGACTTGTGGAATGGATGTAAGCAACCCAAGTGTGTAAAATTTTTCAATGATGGCGGCACCAAGGCCACGAATATCCATTGCATCTTTAGAGGCAAAATGTATTAAACGCTCTAGCACTTGTGCGGGACAATTGATGTTGATGCAACGCCATGCCGCTTCGTCCTCTGACTTAAATAGTTCAGTTCCGCAGGACGGACAGTGCTTTGGAAATTTTATAGGCTTTTCATCACCGTTACGAAGTTCTGTTAATGGTTTAACGATGTATGGAATCACATCGCCGGCTCTTTCCACCAGTACCATGTCGCCAATGCGGATATCTTTGTCGTGGATAACATCTTCATTAAAAAGAGAAATGGATTTTACGGTAACGCCACCAATGTGGACGGGCTCAATCTTAGCAACCGGACCGATGTTTCCTGTTCTTCCCACCTGGTATTCTACACCAATTAATTTGCTTGTTGCCTGCCGTGCTTTGAATTTGTAAGCAATGGCCCAACGGGGATGATGAGAGGTCATTCCCATTTTATCCTGCAATTCAAACCTGTTTACTTTGATCACCATTCCGTCGATCTCATAAGGGAGATCGTCACGCTGCATTTCAAAATCTTTGCAGTATTCAACAACGGCATCAATGCCTTTCAAGATTTTTTTTTCTTTATTAGGACTTCTGAAGCCAAGATCCCAAAGCATTTTTAACGTTTGCGAATGTGAATGCAGGTCTTCGGCACCTTTCATCAATGTATAATAGCTAACATGATAAACGAAGGCTTCGAGTTTTCTTCTTCTTACTTCAACAGGATCTTTTATACGCAGCGTTCCTGCAGATGCATTGCGAGGATTGGCCAACGGGGCAAGCCCTTGTTCGGTTAATGACTCGTTGAATTTTTTGAAGTTGTCTTTGTTGATCAATACTTCGCCCCTGATCTCCACTGTTTGCAATCTGTAATCAGAAAATTTTGCAGAAAGAGGAATTGTCCTGATTTGCTTGATGTTTACGGTTATGTCATCACCTTGAACACCATCACCTCTTGTCGCACCTCTTACCAGTTGATCGTTTTCGTAGATGAGGGAAATGCTGGCACCATCAAATTTTGGCTCAACACAGTATTCAATTTCCTTTAAGCCGGTGAGTTCTCTCGCTCTTCTGTCGAAATCAATCAGGTCTTCACTGTTGTAAGAATTATCCAGCGATAGCATTGGGACCAGGTGTTGCACGGATGGAAACTCTTTGGTTAATCCTTTGGCAACACGCTGTGTCGGAGAGTCGGGAACAACCAGGTCGGGATTTTCTTTTTCAAGGGTTTCGAGTTGTTTGTATAAACTGTCGTATTCAAAATCGGAAACAAGCGGATCATTCTGGATGTAATAACGATATTCATGAAAACGGAGCACATCCCTTAAGTCTTCGATTTCCTTATTAGTGATCTTTCCAGCTTGTATTTGTTTAAGAAAGGTGGCTGTTTTATTCTGCAGTTCTTTAGTTCTATCATTGGCCATGGGTGTAAAAATAGCGGCTTGGGAATAAAATTACGCTAATTGCAATATTCAATTAACCGCAATTACGCAATGAATATCGATCGATATTCATGTGAATGGGCTTTGCCATGACTTTGCCAGTAAGAAAGGTTGGATGATCGGCGAATGATGCACCGGATGGCTATCCTTTTTTTACTTCGAATAAATTTTTTTGGCACAATATGTACTTTGGACACATTAATAATACTATCTTAGTCGCTCAATTGTTTGCTTATGAAGAGAATGTTGCTACTGGCCATAGCTACTGTTGTGAGTTGTTTTGTAAATGCTCAATTACTTACCTGGTCTCCACCTTTTCCACAAGAAAATGATCCTTCACAAACCTTAGTTATTACTGTTGATGCTGCAAAGGGCAATCAGGGTTTGTTGAATTATACTCCTGCAACTGATGTTTATGTACATATTGGTGTGATTACAAATTTAAGTACAAGTCCCACAAATTGGTTGTATGTAAAGTTTAATCAAAATTTTACCCAGCCAAACGCACAATTGCAGGCAGTGTATGCAGGAAATAATAGGTGGCAATTCACAATAACAGGCAGTTTAAAAACTTATTTTGGTGTACCCGCAAATGAAACAATTCTGAAAATAGCTATCCTTTTCAGGAATGGCAACGGGTCCAAAGTGCAAAGGAACACAGATGGCGGCGATATGTATGTTCCGGTTTATAACAGCAATTTAGCTGTACGCATCGATCAACCGGCTTCGCAGCCAAAGTATGTTCCTGTACCTGAAACCCAAACATGGGTTGTTGGAAGTAGTTTTCTGATTACTGCAAATGCCAGTAAGCCTTCGGCAATGAAGCTGTATCATAATGGAACAGTCATTGCTTCAGCGTCGAATGTTCAAACCATTTCAGGAAATTCATCAGTGACGGTGGTAGGAAACCAGCAAATAGTAGCAGAAGCCAATGATGGAACAACAACAAAATATGATACACTGAACATTTTTGTATCACCTTCAAATTCGCCGGTTGCTGCATTACCTGCTGGTGTTAGAGATGGAATTAATTATGAAGCGGGAGATACTTCGGTGACATTAGTTTTAAGAGCACCCAATAAAAACAAGGCAACCGTAATTGGAGATTTCAATAACTGGATACAGAATACCAGCTACATAATGAACAAGACACCTGATGGTAAGTTCTTTTGGTTACGTGTTCACCCATTGGCGGCAGGAACTGAATATGCATATCAATACATTGTCGATGATAGTATAAAGATTGCAGATCCTTATGCTGAAAAAATTTTAGATCCATCGAACGATCAATACATTTCTTCAGCCACGTACCCCAATTTAAAAGCTTACCCTGCAGGTCAAACAGGAATAGTTAGTGTTTTAAGAACAGCAGAACCGGCGTACAACTGGACTATAAATAATTTTACAAGGCCTGATAAAAGAAGCCTTGTTATTTATGAATTACTGGTGAGAGATTTTGTTGCTGCGCATGACTGGAAAACTGTTACTGATAGTTTGAACTATTTAAAAACGCTTGGCATAAACGCCATTGAAATAATGCCCTTCAACGAATTTGAAGGCAACAGCAGTTGGGGTTATAATCCTGACTTTTATTTTGCTCCTGATAAATATTATGGAACAAAGAGCTCATTAAAAACATTTATTGATTCCTGCCACAAGAAAGGAATCGCGGTGATAATGGACATTGTTTTAAATCACACTTATGGACCTTCTCCACTGAAGTTGCTTTATTATAATTCAGCAACCGGGCAGCCTGCTGCGAACAATCCATGGTATAACCAGGCGGCTCCCCATGCATTTGGTTTTGGCGATGATTTTAACCACGAAAGTGCGGATACAAAATATTTCTTCGGCCGTGTACTGCAACATTGGCTCACGAATTATAAAATTGACGGCTATCGTTTCGATTTTTCAAAAGGTCTCACCCAGAAGTCTTCTTCGAACGATGCAACGTTTTCTGCTTATGATGCCAGCCGTATTGCTATAATTAAAGGATATTACGATTCAATAAAAAATGTAAGTGCTAATGCTTATCTAATATTGGAACATTTTTGCGACAATACAGAAGAAAAAGAGTTGTCGGATAATGGAATGATGCTTTGGGCAAATGTGTGGACTCAATACCAGGAAGCTTCAATGGGTTATGTCAGCACTTCCAATTTAGATGGAGCTACATATGTTGCAAGAGGTTGGACAAACCCTCATTTGGTGACCTATATGGAAAGTCATGATGAAGAGCGGATAACTTTCAAAAACATTAAATATGGAAACTCATTAGGCAGCTACAACGTAAAAGATACTGCTACCGCTTTAAAAAGAATGGAGTTAAATGCAGCTTTTTTGTTTACTATACCTGGCCCTAAAATGATATGGCAGTTTGGCGAATTGGGCTACGATTACTCCCGTTGTTATTTGTCAACAAATGGCGATGGTGGAGACTGCGACAAAAAGCTTGACCCCAAACCCATTCGCTGGGATTATTTAAGTGATTCCAGAAGAAAAAGTGTTTACAATACATACAGCAGTTTAATTAAGCTGCGCTTTCATCCATGGTATAAAGAAGCATTCATGTCCGGGACGATCGATCGCAGTTTGAGTGGCGCTACCAAATGGATCAAACTATCTTCCGGTGATTCATCACATTTACTTGTTGTTGGAAATTTTGATGTTGCTTCTCAAACTGCTGCAGTAACATTTCAAACATCCGGAACGTGGTATGATTACTTGAGCAATCAAACTATAGCTGCAACGGGCAGTTCACAAAATATTACACTGGCCCCGGGAGAATTTCATGTGTATGTAAACCGGAATGTAAATAATGTAACGGTTACCCCTGTTTCAAATGTTCCGTGGAATGGAGACGAAATGCAGGCAAAAGTCTATCCTAACCCTGCTCCATCTAATTTTATTGTTGAAGTGAATTTACCTCAAAGCTCCAATGTAAAACTTGATCTTTACACAAGCCAGGGCCAATATATAACTACATTTCACAACGGTTTTTTAGTAAAAGGCACACATCAGCTAGCAACAAAAAGGGGAACTATTTTGAATGGTGTTTATTATTTAAAAATTGCTACGAAGTCAGCAACCAAAACTATTCCGATCACTTTTCAATAATTAGCTTATGCAAAAAATGCGTCTCAAAAATGCAGAGATAGAAAAACGTACCCACCTTGAATTTTTCAAGATAGCCTTGTCAGTTGACTGTGTAATTTTTTGTTACGATAAAAAGCAACTGAAGGTATTGGTCTTTGAATCTGATTTCGAAGAATACGCTGGCATGTGGTCCTTAATTGGCGATCTTGTCCAGCCCGAAGAGGACCTCGAAGAAGCTCCTTACAGGATACTCCGTGAGAGGGCGGGGCTTCACGATGTTTATATGGAGCAGGTACATACTTTCGGGCATGTGGACAGGCACCCGTCGGGCAGAGTAATTACCACTGCTTATTATTCGCTGGTAGATATTAAGACGCATAAGTTACCGCCCAGTGAAACGAATCTTCACTGGCACGATGTGAATGATATTCATAAAATGGCTTTCGATCACAAAATGATTTTGGATACCTGCCTGAAACGTTTGCGTGAAAAAGTACTCGAGCATCCGATTGTGTTTAACTTGTTGCCGGAAAAATTTTCGTTGCGGGAACTGCAGGATTTATATGAAGCCATCTTAGGCGTGGATCTTGACCGGAGGAATTTCAGAAAGCGAATTACGCTTAAAAACTGGTTGGTCGATTTAAATGAAATGGAAGAAGATGTTCCTCACCGGCCAGGCAAATTGTATAAGCTCAAAAACCAATTAAAGAGCAATGGGAAAAATTTAAGATTAAAACCCCAGAAACTGGCTGTTTAGTCTAACGGCCATGTTATGACTGTCGTCAGTTAATCGAAAAAAACCAACGAATATTTTTGGTTGATATGAAAAATCGCTTAACATTGTGTTCTTAATACACATTACTGCTTTTAAAGACTTCTAAAATAAATTTTTGAATTGCTTATGAATATGAGAAAATTGCTCTACTCGATCGGAGTGCCTGTGCTCCTACTTTTCTCCTTCGCCGGTTTTGCCCAGGATAAAATCATAACAGGAAGAGTTACAGATTCAATTGGCAATGGTATCGCTAACGTGTCCATCACCGTTAAGGAGGCGCCTGCAAGAGGTACAACTAGTGCTTCAGACGGCCGCTTTTCAATTTCTGTTCCGGCCAATGCTACCGCACTGGTATTTAGTTCTGTAGGCTACGCTTACAGGGAGGTGCCTATTAGCGGAACCACTGTAAATGTAAGTTTGCAATCCACTGCGTCTGACCTTAATACAGTTGTGGTTATCGGTTATGGTACAGTAAGAAAGAAAGATCTAACAGGTTCGGTTGCAACTGTTAGTGCCAAGGATTTCCAAAAAGGTGTCATCACTACTCCCGAGCAATTGATAGCCGGTAAAGTGGCTGGGGTCTCCATCACTCCTAATAATGGTGCACCTGGTTCAGGAAGTACGATCAGGATTCGTGGTGGTTCTTCTTTAAATGCCAGCAACGATCCATTGATCGTTATTGATGGTATGCCCTTAACTAATTCAGATGTCGCAGGGGTTGCTAATGCTTTGGCGTTACTGAATCCAAATGATATTGCATCATTCAGTATTTTAAAAGACGCATCTGCAACTGCAATTTATGGTAGCCGCGCCTCTAACGGTGTAATTTTAATTACCACTAAAAAAGGTGTAGCTGGCAAACCTAAATTTTCCTTTACAACGCAAGTATCAGCAGGTATGTTGGCAAAGAAGTTTCCAGTGTTAAATACCACGCAGTTTCGTAACCTGGTAAATACTTACGGCAATGCAAATCAAAAAGCATTGCTGGGATCAGCAAACACTGACTGGCAGGATGAAATTTATCAAACGGCCATTAGCACTGATAATAACATAAGTGTTACAGGCTCTTACAAGCAGTTACCTTACCGTCTTTCGTTAGGATATTTACATCAAACGGGAATTTTAAAAACCGGTTACCTTAACCGCATTAGTCCGAGCCTGAATTTGAATCCCACTTTGCTTGACAATCATTTGAAAATTGATTTCAGTGCCAGGGCGTCCTTTTCAAAGAGCCGCTTTGCAAATGAGGATGCTGTATGGGGTGCTAATCAATTTGATCCTACTCAACCCGTATATTCAAAAAGTAATCGCTATGGCGGTTATTGGGAAAGGTTGGATCCTTTAAATACGCTTACAGGGTTAGCTGCTCTTTCACCAAAAAATCCCGTTGGCTTACTCAATCAAAAAAATGATATTGGTTATGCCAACAGGTTAATTACAAATGCCAACATAGATTATAAGCTTCATTTCTTTCCCGATTTACATGCTATAGTTAATGCAGGTTATGATTATTCACGAGGACATGGTAATGTAGTTTGGGATGATAGCGCTGCTTCTGTTTATAGATCATACACAACGCCAGGCACTACTATCGTTCATAGCGGATCCAGAACACAATACAAAAAAGATCTGAAAAACTGGTTTGGCAATTTTTATTTTAATTATACAAAAAGTATTGATGCTAAAAACAGGGTAGAGGCAATGGCTGGCATCGAGTATCAGGATTATTTGACCATTAATTATGGTTTTAACGAGTTAGCTGGTGATACTGCAATAGTGAAGCGCCCTAAAAATCTAATAGATAAACCTGAATACAGGATATTCTCCTATCTGGCTCGTGTCAACTACTCATTTAATAACATGCTTTATATAACGGGTTCTTTCAGGAGAGATGCCTCGTCAAGATTTGCACCGGATTTCCGTTGGAGTAATTATCCATCTGGCGCCATTGCGTGGAGCATAAGTGAATTGCCCGGTCTTAAAAATTCCAAGGCGCTTAACCTGCTGAAACTACGATTTGGCTACGGTGTTACTGGACAACAGGAAGGAATTGATCTTTATGACTATATCTCTTACTACGACTTAAGTGACGTTAAAGCGCAATATCAGTTTGGAAATAATTTTTACCAAATGTATAGGCCAGGCGGATACTATTATAATAGAAAATGGGAGCAAACAGCAACGACTAACTTAGGTGTCGATTACGGCTTCTTTAACAATCGATTTTCGGGTAGCGTAGAAGTTTACTACAGAAAAACAAGTGATTTGCTAAATCGTATCACTCAACCTGCATTTACCAATTTTGCTAATACAATTATTGCCAACGTAGGAAACATGGAAAATAAAGGGGTTGAATTTACCACTAACGTAACCCCGATAAAATCCCGCAATTTGACCTGGGATCTTTCTTTCAATGCAACATATAATGAAAACAAGGTTACAAAGCTTGATATTAATGGCTTGCCTAACTATATAAACCAGGTTGCCGGAATTGGAGGTTTGGGTGGCGTTATTGCAAACGCAGTTGGTTATCCGCGGGGAAGCTTCTTTGTATTTAAGCAGGTGTATGATAAAAGTACAGGAAGACCTATCGAAAATTTGTATGAAGATCAAAACAGGGATGGACTGATTAATAACAGTGATTTGATTCTCTTTAAGTCGAGCATACCAAAATGGTTCTTTGGCTTTAGTACAAATCTTAACTATAAAAAATGGAGTGCAGCATTTACAATGCGTGCAAACGTTGGTAATTATATGTACAACAACGTAGCCACTAACGGCGCCATCAGCAAATTCCTGTTCTCATCGTATTTGGCTAATCAAAGTAATGATGTGTTGAACACATACTTTGAAGGCCAGGGATATTTCTACCAGTCGAACTATTATGTTCAAAATGCTTCATTCCTGAAGATGGATAATGTCAACTTGGGTTATAATATGGGCCGCATAAGCCGTAATGTTAACCTGCGCCTGACAGCATCTGCACAAAATGTATTCACCATTACAAAGTATAAAGGTTTAGATCCTGAGATCAGTGGAGGAATTGATAATAATGGATATCCAAGGCCAAGAACAATTACTATAGGTGCAGGTCTTGATTTCTAAACCCAACAAAAGCAATTAAACGAATTATATGAAACAAAATATCTTATTCATTTCTTTCGTGTCAGTGCTCGCTTCAGTGAGCTTTACTTCCTGCAATAAAATGCTGGATCTAAAACCCACTAACGGAGTAACTGTTGATGTCGCATATAGCACGCCTCTCGGTTATAAGCAGGGCTTTGCAAAAATGTATGGTGCCTTTGCATTAACGGGTAACCAAGGGGGAGCAGGTCTTCCCGATATCAGTACTACTGTTATTGATGAAGGTAACTCTGACTTCCTGCGCATGTTTTGGAATGTACAGGAACTGAGTACTGATGAAGCTATCGACAATGCATCCTGGAACGGTAATACGGATGCTGGCTTGCATGACTTTCATAACATGAACTGGGGTGCAGGTAACCCGATGTTAGAAGGTTTGTATGTGCGTTCAGCCTATCAAATTTTGTTGGCTAATGAACTTATCAGGCAAATTGGCCGTTTAGATGAAAGAGGAATAAAAGGGGCAAGTGCTGATTCAATCAGAGCGTATATTCCTGAGGCCCGTTTTCTAAGAGCGTTCCAGTATTGGGTATTGATGGACTGTTTCGGAAACCCATCTTTTGCAACTGAAAAAGACGCCGTTGGTTCAATCATGCCTCCACAGAAGAAACGTGCAGAACTATTCACCTATATAGAATCTGAATTAAAAGATATTGAGAACACACTTCCGGCCCCAAGAACCAATGAATACGGAAGAGCCGACAAGGCAGCCGCCTGGGCTTTGCTTGCACGTATGTATTTAAATGCACAGGTTTACACCGGAGCACCAAGATATAATGATGCTGTTACTTATGCTAAAAAGGTAATTGATGCAGGCTACAGCCTGGAAACAAACTATAATTGGTTATTTCTTAACGATAACTACAAATGCAAAAACGAGTTCATTTTTACCATTAATTATGATGGTCAATACTCACAGAACTATGGTGGAACGAATTACATAGTTTGGGCCGGTTCTGCTTCTGATGTTGGTGTTAATACAGTAGGTGTTACCGGTTGGGGTGGAAACCGCACCACTAAAAATCTTCCAAACCTGTTTCCTGACATTAGTGGAACTGCCGACAAGAGAGCTAATTTCTTTAAAGGCAGCCGCAATATTGAGATCGTAGACCGTGTTGCAGACGGATATATTGTCACTAAGTTCAAGAATCTAAACAGAGATGGCTCACTTGGTTACCAATTGAAAGACCTTGGTGTTGGTATTGATATGCCTCTATTCAGGTTAGGGGAGCAATATCTTATTTATGCTGAAGCTGTGCTTAGGGGCGCTACTAACGGTGACGCAGCTACTGCATTAAACTATGTCAATTTACTGCGTACAAGGGCTTATGGAAGTACATCAGGAAATATCAGTTCTACTCAGTTAACGCTTGATTTCCTTCTTGATGAAAGAGGTCGTGAATTATACTGGGAGTGCCATAGAAGAACTGACCTGGTGAGGTTTAACAAGTTTACCACATCAGCCTATTTGTGGCCATGGAAAGGAAATGTACCAAACGGAACCGGCGTGGAATCTTTCCGAAATCTTTACCCACTTCCTTCTCTCGAGGTTAGCGCCAATAAAAATCTAGTTCAAAACCCAGGTTATTAAAAATGTAATTGCTTTATATGAAAAATAAATTTTCACTTCTGCTTACCTGTTTTTTACTTCTTGCTATCATATCGTGCAAGAAGCAAGAGACAATAGACTACTACGAGGGCGGGACGGCTCCGGCTCTTAAGGCTTCAACATCAACCGTAACTCTTGAACCGGGACAGGAAGCCAATACTGCCTTAACGCTTAATTGGACCAACCCTGATTATAAATTCACTACAGGTCCAAGTTCTATGGACGTAACATACACTCTTGAGTTGGATACTATGGGAGCTAATTTCAGCAGCAGTAAAAAATATACAACCGTCATTGCTAAAGATTTAACGAAGACTTTCACAGTAGCTGAGCTCAATGGAATTCTGGGAAATTCAATGCTTTTGCAACTTAATCCGCGTCGCGATTACACCATGCAGATGAGGGTTGTTGCCAGCATTGGTTCTAGCGTAAAGCTGCCTTCAAACGTTATTACTTTCACAACTAAACCATTTGCACCGCCACCAAAAGTTGCTCCACCTACAAATGAAACTTTATGGGCAACAGGTGATGCTTTTGCTTCCGGCTGGGCAAACCCATTAGGATCTCCATACGACGTCAGTCAAAAATTCACAAAGGTTTCAACCACTTTATATGAAGCAACAGTAACGATGAAAGGCGGAGGCGGTTATAAACTTATACAAGTTAATGGCGATTGGGGCACTCAATATCACATGACTACCGGAACATGGGATGGTGGACAATTTGAAAAGAAAGATTCAGATCCTCAGTTTCCGGGAGCGCCAAGTGCAGGTACATACAAAATAACCGTGAACTTCCAATTAGGGACATACACCGTAGTTAAACTATAACAACTAACTTATTTTTATGAGACTACTATTCAACACCATATTGTTCACTATCGGGTTAGGGTTTATCATCACGTCCTGCGACAAAGTTGATACCCTGCCTTTATATTCAAAAGGCAGTGCTCCCGATTTGGGAGTATCCTCGGTGAGTGTCGTGCCTGCAGTTGCAGACTCAAACAAACCAGTACTTACATTAACATGGAGTGATCCAAAATATGCAACGGACTCCAGTCATGTTAAGTACATAATAGAAATAGATTCTGCAGGTAAAAACTTCTCAAAAGAATTTACGAAAGAGGTTACAAAAACACTTACCACTTCTTTCACTGGAAGAGAGCTTAATACCATCTTGTTGAATTATGGTTATTCATTAGGCACACCCATTAAGCTTGATGTAAGGGTAACATCTTCTTACAGTAATAACAATGAAAAGCTTTCATCCAACATCGTAAAAGTAGCAGTAACACCATATAGCGATCCTTCAAAATTGGCAACTGAGAAAACAACAGTTACAGGTACATCGGCAACTTCAACAAGCCATTCTAATACTTTTACATGGACATCCTCATTTCCTGGTTACACTGGTGTTGTTACTTACGTGATACAATATGATTCGGCAGGTAAAAATTTTGCTAATCCAAAGCAAATGGCAAGTTATGGCGGTGCTTCTGTTTATATGGCTGATGTGAACCAAGGTGACATGAACACTACAGGTTTAGCGTCAGGTATTGCAGTAGGGGTAGCAGGTAAAGTTGATTACAGGGTAAAAGCAACTACTGCTAGTGGTGCTGTTGCATATTCAAATACAGTGTCAGTATCAATGACTCCTTTCTCACCTGTACCTGCAAACCTGTTTATTGTTGGTGATGCTACACCAGGTGGATGGAACAATCCCGTACCTGTTCCTTCACAACAGTTTACCAAAATAGATGCTTACAAGTTTAGTATTACGCTTGGCTTAAATGGAGGTAAAAGCTATTTGTTCCTGCCTGTTAATGGCGACTGGAGTCACAAATACGGTTTCATTGGTGCTAACAACACAAACAATGTAAACGGTGATGATTTTAAACCAGAAGGTGGAGACATGAAAGCGCCTGCTGCTACAGGCATTTACAGGATAGTGGTAGATTTCCAAACTAATAAATGGACGGTAACACCGGTTACGCTCCCTACTAACCTTTACATTGTAGGTGATGCCACAGCAGGTGGGTGGAATAACCCGGTACCTGTCCCATCGCAACAGTTTACTCAATTAGATACTTATACTTTCGGATTGGTAACTACGCTTACAACAGGTAAGAGTTTCTTATTCCTGCCTGTTAATGGTGATTGGAATCACAAATTTGGTGGTTCTTCTGATGGTTCTTCATTGTCAAAATTACTAACTGATGGAGATGTGCCAGGTTCTAATACGCCTGCTCCTTCTGTTACAGGTCAGTATTTAATTACTGTGAATTTCTTTACTGGTACTTACAGTGTAGTTCCATATTCAGGGAACTTGTTTATTGTGGGTGATGCAACTCCGGGTGGATGGAACAATCCTGTACCCGTACCATCACAACAGTTCACAGAAACGAGCCTTGGAATTTTCCAACTGACCGGTATACAGCTGACAGGCGGTAAGTCTTATTTATTCCTGCCTTATAATGGTGATTGGAACTATAAATTTGGCGGTACTGGTGCGAATAATGCTAATAACGTAAATGGTGATGCGTTAAGATATGGAGGTGCTGATATGAAAGCTCCTGCAACTACCGGCACTTACACCATAACCGTGAACTTCAGAACTATGTCCTGGACAGTTCTATAATATTTATCAATAAGAATTCATTCAATGGCCGGCTAATTGTCGGCCATTGAAATTTAAGGAATAACAAGACGATATTCTTACGTCCATTTGAATGTAGATAGTTTGTAGGATGGTAAGAGGATGCTAAATAGATGGTAAATGGGAAATAAATGAAAGTAGCGGCTTTGGGTTCGGTAATTTATGAAAGGGTTTAAGCCCACAAATAAGGGCATACTCTTTATGAATCTCTCAATACGATTAAGATGTCAATATCCGTCTTTAGGCTACGCATTAAATCAATAATTATTCATTAGAATAAGCTGGAAAACATAACTTAGCAATGCACATGAGAAAATTTTTAAAGAAGAAAGGCATCCGCTAAAGGATGCCTTTTCTTTTTAAGTCTTCCGGGATAATATTATTGTTTAAAGAAAATTGCGTTCGCCAACTGGTGCGGTGATTTAACTACAATAGAATAAATTCCGGATGGCAAACTTGCAACATCAAATTCCCACGTATTTGTTCCCTGGACAGCAGCTCTCGCATAAGTTTTAAGAAGGATGCCGTTGGCATTGTAAATGTTGATGGTTACCTGTTCAGGATAAGCTGAAACAAAAACAGCATGCAAAACAGAAGTAACAGGATTTGGTGATAACTGCAATATTGGTTTGGGTTCACCGGGTACTATGATGTATTTACAAATCTTTGTTTCACATCCAAGGTTCGTTTTTATGTAAAGGCAAACCTCGTACTTGCCGGGAGCAGGATAGGTGTGGGTAGCACTCCTGTTCCTCGAAGAAAATCCGTCACCAAACGACCATCCCCAGCTCATAATACCGTCATTCGGATCTTGAATGCTAAACCCGTTGAGGAAGAATGTCCTTTCCTTAACAAGGGAGTCTGTAAAATAACCACCGCAAACATTACTTGCCGTACGTATCAGTATCTCTCTGCATTTATAAGCAACGCATCCACCTGCATATTTTACTTTCGCACAAGCATGATATACACCTGGCGCAGGGTAATGATGCGTGATGGTAAATGCTTGTGTTATCGATGTATTTGAAAGACTAATGCAAGTATCTTTTCCATCGCCAAAATTCCAGCAGATTTGTTCAGGCTTGCGGTCTTTCATTACCTCTGCATAAAAATGCCTTTCAAGATTATTGATGTTAGCGGCAGCCTCCGAAATATTTACAAAGCAGCTATCGGCAGGGGGCGGAGGTGTTGAAATAGTAATCACTTTACACTTTTTCGATTCACATCCGCCATCGTATAAAATACCAACACAGATATTATACTGTCCTGCCTTTGCATATTGATGATTGATGGCATACGCATCTGTTGTTGTAGTAGTGTACTGCTTACATTCTGTTGTTCCGTCACCAAAATCCCAACATATTCTCAATGGTTTCTTTTGGAGGGAATTCCATGGTTGTGCAACAAAATGTTTTGAAAGTGGAGAAGCTGATATTGAATCAGCGGAAAAATCAGCTTTACATTCTGCAACTCCAAAATTTATTGCATGACAGAATTCGGAAACGCATCCACCCTGGTAGCGAATCCTGATACAAACATTATACTGGCCGGCTTTCGGGTAAATATGATTGACAGCATAGTTGTTTGAAAGTGCAGGATCATATTTGATGCAAGTGTCTTTGCCATCGCCAAATTTCCAACAAATTTCTTCTGGCCTCTTTTGATGATTATGCCATGGTTGCGCGACAAATGTTTGAGTTAGCGAATTTGCTGTGGCTGATAATAATGAAAATGAAGCACCACAACTATCGCCCAAATTATTGTTCAGTAGCGTAAACGTTTTACAAGCTTCTGCAGTAATTGCAGAGTCGTTCGATGAAGTGGAATATTTATAAATTCTGAGACAAACCGTGTAGGTTCCGGTATTATTATATTGATAGAAAGTGTTGGCAAGCGGTGTTGTTACCTGCCTGGTCCCATCCCCGAAAGACCAAATGGCCTTTCTTGGTATGTCACCGTGAAGATGTGAGGTGTTGGTAAAGATCACCTGGTTATTAATACCAATGGTGTAAATAAAATTTGCCGTGTCCTGGCTAATAGCTTTGGTAAGTAAACAAAGGGAAAAGCTTGTCAGAAGGTAGAATTTTCTCATAATGAAAATGTTTAAAAACAATGACCCTTCTGCACATAATCATTAGCAGCGGAGTTTAGGACAACCGACTTGTTAAAAGGTTTAACGTTTGTTAACGTGCACGTCAAATAAAATTA
This sequence comes from Flavisolibacter sp., assembly GCA_035554655.1. Lineage (GTDB taxonomy): Bacteria > Bacteroidota > Bacteroidia > Chitinophagales > Chitinophagaceae > Flavisolibacter. The sequence continues at coordinate 161,394 of DATMIF010000014.1, read as the reverse complement.
TTCGACATGTTTTTGATGGTTGATAACGAAAGCAATAAGTTCTTCTAGCGGAATATTTATTCTCGAGATGGCATCATTAATATCTTCCCTGCTCACCTGCGCAGCAAAAGATGGGGTTTTCAATTTTTTCGTCACACTTTTTTCATCCATGCCTTCATAACGTGTGGGACGAATGAGTGCGGATGCATGAATGAATCCGGAAAGTTCATCGAAGGCGTAAATCATTTTATCCATTGTGGTTTCGGGTTCTACACCAAAATGCCTGGGACCATGAGATGCAATACAATGAATAACTGAAGGATCGATTTGTTTTTTCTCGAGTTCCTCTATAATAATTCTACAGTGATCATTAGGATATTTTTCCCAGTCTGCATCGTGAAGCAAACCTGCAAGCCACCACTTGTATGCTTCTTCTTCTGAAAGATTTTCTTTTTCCAGTGCCCAGGCTTTCATTACAGCAGCAACCTGTTTCATATGAAGACGTAAGCGTTCGTTTTCCACCCACTCGTTCAACATGCTTAATGCTTCCTGTTCAGGTATAACATTTCCTGCATTTTCGGGATCGCCAAATGTTGTTTTGCCCAGCGGTTGTATCGCTTCTGCCATAAAAATTCTTTGTGGCAATATACGTTATGGTAAGTTTTAAAAACTTGTTTCAAATGCAAAAGAAGAAGATTTACGAAAAAATTTCTCGTAATGTTCCGATAAATCATAATCGTTTTCAGTAAAATCCATACTATTAAAATCGGTCAATTGTTCTCTTGTCCTGCATCGTTGCCAGCGGTAGTTTTGTGTCAGAAGTTGATTGATGAATTCAATCAGTCCAGTATCCGAAAACCGTCCAGTAAGTTTTTGTAAAATCCAAGTCCGAAAAGAAAACCAATCCAATATCAATCAACTTCTTTCTTTTTCCAATCCTTTGAAAATAGTTCCCGAAATCCGTTTACTCCTTTGAAACACCGGCTTGTGAAAAACCAGGGCCGTTTTGCTAACCACCAACACCCAGACTATGTGTGCAATGAAAGCAGAGGTTTCAAAACGAATACTCGTTGTTGACGATGACATCGACCTCTTAATGCTACTCGAACGCCAATTGAAACAGCAAGGCTATGAAGCGGAAACTGCCATCAGCCTTGCAGAAGCCGAGGAACTCGTTGTTTACTTCGATCCTCACCTCGTACTTTTGGATATCAACATTCGCGGCGAGGACGGCCGACAACTTTGCTGGAAATTAAAAAACCAACCCGTTTATAGAATTCCCAAAGTGTTGATCATCTCAGGTTTTGATTATAATGCATCACGTGCTGCGCTTTTCGGCGCAGACGATATTTTACCTAAACCGTTCAATACAGAGTTTCTTTTCAATCGCATCAGCCAGCTCACTGCAGATGCTATAATAAAAGATTGACACTATTTACTAAACAGATCGGGTTCTTCGTATCGTAAAGTGTCGTCTACAATTCTAGCGGGCTTTGTGTAGGGGTGCTCCGTTGCTTTGCGTTCATTCATAATGTGCATCACTGTCCACCCTTTCCATTTTAAATAATCGGAAACCAGTGATCGGTGGCAACTCCACCAAACAGCTTCCGAACACATGTAACAAGTAAATTGTTTTTGTGCAATGATTTCTAGCTCGTTGATTGCTGTTCTGAATTCTTCGGTTTGCATATAATCTGCATAACCTCTGAATGCTTCATTGCGCCATGCCGTATTGATGGAGTTTTCAACTGGCTTTCTTCTTCCGCCTAATGCTTTCAGATGTAAATACTGAATGCCATTTGCAGGCAAAGAAATTTCTAAAGCTTCCTTATTAAAATGAGGGTATCGGCGGGAGCCCGGATAGTTCCTGATATCAACTAATATCTTTATTTTAAATGATTGTAGTATGGCAACAAATTCTTCCAGCGGATGTGTGGAATGACCTATAGTCCAAATGATATTGTTGCCCATTTAAAAACGTGGTAAGTAGATACTACGCTGCAGAAGTACCAAAACTCCACAAATTAGAAACTGAAGTTTTTCTTTCCCATGATTGAACAGTAGCCTGTCCAGGTTTTACAGAACGTACTAATATGGGCTGCCTCTGAATTGTTTTTCTTCTTCGTTTATTGTTTTCATTCCTCATTTCCATAATTCACATTTTTCTTTAAAGAATTTGAAAACCGTGCCAGAAATTTTTTGGGAAAAACATTGTGGTGTGCTGATGATGAAGTTTAGTTCTTTTTTTATTGTGAAATAATACCTTTACGCATCAAGCCAACTTAGCTCAGTTGGTAGAGCAGCACCCTCGTAATGTGCAGGTCGTCGGTTCGATTCCGATAGTTGGCTCTCCCTTTTTTATTAATGAATATCCTTTCCATAAAAGAAACCTGCATTTATGTAGAAGATCTTGATCGAACAAAAGAGTTTTATGCAGGTAAACTCGGCTTGCCTTTAATTGCATTAATAAGGAACAGACACGTGTTTTTTAAGGCTGGCAATTCTGTCCTCCTGTGTTTTATTGCTGAAGCAACAGAAAAGGAAGTTCAACTTCCGCCACATGGTACGCATGGTGTTAGTCATTTTGCTTTCGAAGTAAGTAAGGAAGAATATCCAGCTGCACTGGAACAAATAAAAAGTTGCGACATCGAAATTCTGCACGAACATGCATGGAAAAACAATATTCGCTCATTCTATTTTCTCGATCCCGATGGAAATCTTGTTGAAATAATTGAACAAGGTTTGTAGGAACAATAATACCTGGCTGATCAATAGTTAAACTCATACGGTCGATTGATTCGTCAGGCATAGTTTGTGTGTTCTACTTGCTGTAACAAAAATTAATGATTTAAAATTTAGTGTTATGGCGGAAATACATGTGCAGGCGACAAAACATCATCATCGTGCCAACACATCGTGGATGTGGGCATGGATTATATTGGGCATTATAATTATTGCAGCGGTGGTTTATTTTGTTTATGCAAGAAACAATAACAATAAAGACAACACCCAGCAAATTCAGGACAACAGGAACACACCTCAGCCAGGCGCAATGGTGTTACCGAAGTCTTCAATCACTTATGTTATAGCAAAAACTGCCTAAGGCAGATAATTATTGAACGATTAAAATTATGATATGGAAAGTATGAAACACCGGCGACTCCAGGAACTGGATCGTTCTGATTTTGAAATTGTACAGGGTGAACCTGATATACGTGGTTGGGATGTAAGGAATTCCCGGGGACAAAAAATTGGTGAGGTTGAAGAATTAATTGTAGATGCACAACAAAAGAAAGTTCGCTACATGGTTGTTGATTTGGATGATAACGAATTAAAACTCGATCACAAGAAAGTGTTGGTTCCAATAGGGTTGGCGCAACTACATGAAAAAGATGACGATGTTATTCTTCCAAACGTGCAAGGAGAACATTTTACTTCCTTACCTGCCTACGATAAAAATAGTTTGACTCCCGAAGTAGAAAGAAGAATTTGTTCCACATTCGGAAGAAATAATGACACGTTGGGCACAACGAACAGCGACGAACATCATCCGGAATTTTACAAGCACGATTATTTTAACGATGATAACCTGTACAAGCATCGTTTGCACGAGCCAGAACCTGTAAAAAAAGAATCGGAATTTGAAAAAGGCTTAAGGCTTTGGGAGAAAAGAAGTGAGGGAGGAATTATCCCTGATAATTCAAGTTCAAGAGAAAATTATCGTGAAAGAGAAATTGAAGAAAATGCAAGGATGGAAATGGTGCGCAACAGGCGAAGTACATACGAGCAGCGAAGAGGTGGAATAGGAAGAGACAATTACCGGCGGCATGACAACAGCATTGAAGGAAGAATACGTGACGAAGGTTTGCGGGATGCTTAACATGAAATAAAAGGCAGTTATAAGAACTGCCTTTTATTTTGCATCTATATTTACAGCGATGAGCTTATTGAACGTTTCGGGCATCAGTAAAAAGCAGGGCGAAACCTATTTATTAAAGAACATTAACTTCATCCAGGAACCTTCTCAAAGGATTGCTATTGCGGGATCAACGGGTTCAGGCAAAACAACATTGTTGAAAATTATTTCAGGTTTAATTCAACCCGATGAAGGTGAAGTGCTGTTCGAAGGAGCAAGGGTAAAAGGGCCATTGGAAAAATTGTTGCCAGGTCATCCGCAAATTGCTTATCTATCGCAACACTTCGAGCTGCGCAACAATTATAGGGTAGAAGAACTTCTTCAGATGGCTAATAAACTTTCTGATGAAGATGCAAAACTGGTATACGAAGTTTGCAGGGTTGATCATTTACTAAAAAGGTGGTCAGATGAATTATCAGGGGGTGAAAGACAAAGGATTTCTTTTGCAAGAGCTCTTGTAACATCTCCAAAACTTTTATTGCTTGATGAACCCTTCTCAAATTTGGATGCGGTCCACAGGACTACGCTCAAATTGGTTATAAACGATCTTGAAGAACGTTTGAATACAACCTGCATTCTAGTTTCCCATGATCCTGTTGATTTACTTTCATGGGCTGATGAAATTATTGTTGTTAAGGAGGGAAGAATAATTCAAAGAGGAGCTTCGGAAGAAGTGTATCGTTCTCCGGTTAATGAATACGCAGCGGCTTTGTTTGGAAAGTATAATGCAGTTTCTTCGGCTCTTGTTCAGCTGTTTCCATCTTTACAAAACGATACGAAAAGATTTCTTCGTGCTGGCGATTTTCAAATTGGTTTCGAAAAAAGTGGTGTTGAAGGCAGGGTTATATCGGTAAGTTTTATGGGCAGCTTTTATGAAATGGAAATATCTGTTCCTGGCTTGCAGCTAATCATCACACATAATAACGCATTAAAGAAGGGCGACATCGTTTATGTCTCCTTAAATAGATAAGGCAGATTCATCAATTGGAATAATATTTGTTGTGACGGCTAATGTTGTAAAGTAAGCCTGAGCCGTTAGCTGACCTGTGATTGAGCACGTATTTTTTATTTGCATGGAACTTATACAACACATCCATCATTCTTAAATCCAATTCCATGCACCCCTCCAACACTGCTGCTAAAGTAATTTTTACAGCAATAGCTATTGTACTGCTCGCTATTTCTTATGTTCTGTACCAACAAATTCACTCCTTGCTGTCCGCACAGGATCAGTTAAATGAAACAAATATTGTCAAACTTAAAGTCGAGCAAACACTTTCCTCTTTAAAAGATGCGGAATCTGCACAACGTGGTTTTTTACTTTCAAAGGACTCAGTTTTTCTTCAACCTTACTACGGGGCTTACAATAAATCGAAAACGCTGGTAAGGGAAATAAGAGACCTAATTAGATCTACCGACCAACAAAAGGACTTAGTGGCACTACAAGGTTTTATTGAACTGAGGTTCAAAACTTTTAACCACGTAATTGAGCATTATAATAATCCAAATCTTAGGCCCGATACAAAGCAGATGTATTTGCTTATGAGTAAATATGTAATGGACAGTATCAGTGTATATTCTCAAAATATTAATGCAAGAGAAGACCACTTGCTGAAGGAAAGGGAAATTTCTAAAAGAAAGTATTCGTTCCTCACCCCATTTTTTGCAATTCTTCTAATGGTAACTGCAATTGCTGTTCTGGTATTTTCTTACGGAAAGATTATTGAACAGTTAAACAGGTTAAAGAAGATTTTTTCGGAAATGAAAACGCTCAATAATGAACTGAAGCAAAAAAACTATAAGCTTGAATTGTATAATAAAGAACTGGATTCCTTTACCTACATAGCCAGCCATGATTTAAAAGAACCCATCAGAAAAATCCTTACTTATAGTGATCAGATGGAAATTGAAAGCCATGAAAACTTTACGGAATCTAACAGGAAGCAATTGAACAGAATAAAGCATTCTGCACAGCGTATGCAAAATCTTTTAAACGATCTTTTATTGTATTCACATGTTAACATCAGCGATAAAACGTTTGAGGAAGTTGATCTGAATAAAATTGTTAATGATGTTATTTGTAATCTCAACGAGGAGATAACCGAAACGCACGCTCAAATAAAAACGGAAAGACTTCCCGTCATAAAAGGAATGCCTTTCCAGATAAAGCAACTATTTGAAAATCTGATAGGTAATTCAATAAAATACAAGCAGGATCATGTACCACCAGCTATTACAATTGGTGGATCTATAGTTGATGAAAAAGATATCAGCGAAAAGTTTTACAAGGAGAGTAATCAATATTATAAGCTCTTTGTGAGCGATAATGGTTTGGGGTTTGAACAGATATACTCAGAAAAGATCTTTAAGCTATTTCAACGATTCCATTCATCTGATAAGCCAGGAACAGGTATAGGATTAACTATTTGCAAAAAAATTGTGGACAATCATAATGGTTTTATTAAGGCGTCAAGCGAGGTGAATAGGGGAACAACGTTTGAAATTTATTTTCCGTTGAACTGAGCCACAAAAAAATTCCTCTCGAGCGAGAGGAACTAATTTATTGTTTATTTCTGGCCTTCAGGGCCGATTCGCTTACGTAGATCTTCTTTCCTTTTCCATTGATCCAATAATACTTTCCAAGATCATCAATGTAAATGGTTTGACCCTGCGGGCCTGTCCATTCATCTGATTTTTTATCAGTAACCCTTGCTACCCCTTTCTTTGTAACTTCTGCTGTTTTGTTCCCTACAGCTTTTGCTCCTTTCTTTGTGCCGTGCCATGCTTTTTTTGCACCCTTTTCCACGCCATTTTCTGCTTTTTTTGCTGTGCTTTGAGCGAATGATGGAACTGAGAATCCTAACGACGCTATCATCATAATTCCCAAAAACTTTTTCATAGTTATTTTGTTTGTTTTATAAAATGCATCTAAAACAATGCCAGCGGAAGGTTAAAGCAGACAGAACATTGACTTATGCTTTAAAAGAATCGGCATCTTTAACTTATAATAATTTTCATGCTTACAGTATTTGTTATTATCCTGGCGATCTTGGTGGCCGTATATGTTTTTGTTCAACAGGCTCAATTCGGTCGTAAGCCTTCAGGCGATGAGTTAAAAAGACTCGAAGCCTCACCTAATTATAAAAACGGACAGTTCCAAAATCTTAGTGATACACCGCCGCTAACCGGCAATGCAAGTATGCTTAAAGTGATGAGTGAATTTTTTTTCAATAAGGATAAAAGGAATGTACCGGCGCATGTTCTCCCTTCCAATAAAACAAATCTCTTTCAACTTAATCCCCATGAAGATGTTTTAGTATGGTTCGGGCATTCATCTTATTTCATGCAATTGGATGGAAAGAAGTTTCTGGTTGACCCGGTTTTCAGTGGCCATGCTTCCCCTGTATGGTTTACAACAAGAAGTTTTAAAGGAAGCGACGTGTATACGGCAGGCGATATTCCTGAAATAGATTTTCTTGTACTGACACATGATCACTACGATCACCTCGATTATAGAACCATCGTCCAATTAAAAATGAAAGTCAACAAAGTAATTACAGGATTGGGAGTCGGTGCTCACCTGATTCGTTGGGGATATAAAACTGAAAATATTTTCGAGCTTGGCTGGACTGAGGAAATAACATTTGACAACTTTACCATCAACGCCACGCCGGCGCGACATTTTTCTGGCAGAACGTTTAAGAGAAATACATCCCTATGGCTCTCGCTTGTCCTAGCCACTCCTGACAAGCGAATTTTTATTGGCGGGGACTCCGGTTATGATACCCATTTCAAAAAGATTGGCGAACAATTTGGCCCTTTTGATTTGGTTATATTAGAGAATGGACAATATAATCAATACTGGAAGTTCATTCACATGATGCCTGACGAAACTGTGCAAGCTGCCTTGGATCTCAAAGCGAAAAATTTGCTTCCGGTTCATTGGGGCAAATTTTCTTTATCGCTTCATGCATGGAACGAACCAATTACAAGATTAGTAAGTGAGGCAAGAATAAAAGGTCTAAATGTCCTGCACCCGATGATTGGGGAGATTGTTTACTTAGACACGGAAAACGCATTTAGCCAATGGTGGAACCTGAATAAAGACTCTTTTGAAAGTTGAAATACTTGCGTTTTATTTTTCTAACCGCCAGTGAATACCTGTCACAAAATAATTCGTCGATGGTGCCCTGAAAAAGTATAAAGGGATTTCAAAGTTTTTAAGGCTAACCCCGAAAAGTAATCCCAGCTCATTTGTCAATGAAATGTTGCTCCTACTCATTGTTTGCAACGCCAAACCCGTATAAAAAGTTTTAGAAGGTTGAATGGAAATCTCAGCCCAGTTGTAAAAGAAATTCTCAGTTTGATTTTTGAATTGAAAACAATATTCCGGCTCGGTGAAAAAATTGAATTTTCCAACTTCAATTTCCGCTTGCGCGGCCATACTAAATCCTTTATAATTCCCCGTCAGGATTCCTGCAAGTGGTGTTATTGAATAGCACAACTTTCCCTGCTTTGAAAAATTTTTTCCAAACTGCAAGGACAAGGCCTCACTTGCTTCATAATTATATCTGGCTGCAGCATACCACGAGTTTTTTGTTTCGTAATAAATCAATGGTACAATAGAACTGTTGTTATTCTGATAAATATAATAGTCCTGGCTTACCCCGTAATTTTTTTGGGCGGGGCATTGCAATAAATAAAAACTGCTTATGAGCGTAAGTAATAGTTTAGGCACGGACCATGGACTTTTGTATTGCTATTCTTTCGTCGGTTTTCTGGAATAATTTATCATTTGAGTTTACCTTAATAACAGTGGCGTTAGCCATTTTATGCAATAGCGAAATTTCTTTAAGGTAAGGGTTCCAATGGAAGATCAGCTTGTCAATAGGTCTCCATAAAATTACCCAGCTAAACACATCCAGCGTATTAAGAATGGTGGGTTCGATGCTTAGTTCGGGCGGAAATATTATAGGCAAGACGCCATGGAAAAACATTACTGCCATCATGCTGAGAAACAAAAGCCTGTAATTTCTTTTTTTGAATTTTTGAAACTCTGACCTCTTTTGTTTTTCCAACATATAAAAATGCCGGCGTACTGCATGCATAAGTGGTTTTACCAGGTCTTCATCCTCTTTCTTGCAAGTAACCTTGTAGCAAAGGAGGGTGTGTCTTTTGTAGTTTGCAAGTAAACCTTCCAGGTATTGTTCAAAATCAAAACGAAGCTGTCGTTTGTACAGCGTTGAATTATCGTGGGTATTGAAATAATTGTTGACTGTTTTGCGGTCAATGGAAAGGAAAATACTGATTCTTTTTGACAGGACTTTACTCATACAATTCCAACAGGTATGGATTAATCAGAGCTAAAAAAATAAATCTCTTTTTATAGTACAATTTCTATAATCAAATCTTACAATTGATAAGTAAAAAATCTTTTTCGGTTAAGCACTACTACTTAGTAACGGAAATATTAGTCACATCGCTTCTGAAGAAAAATACGATAGAATTTTTCGTAATCTCTCTAGCCTCATTAAGTGTTTCTATACATCGGCAGTTAGGAATTTTAAATTAGATCGGTATCATTTGTTGAAGATTGCTATGTATTTTATTTCATTGCGATTTTCTTTGGTTACGTAAAATCTCTATCCCTATGAAAAAAATCGGAATTGCATTTTTCGCAGTTCTATCAACTTTCTGTTCTTTCGCACAAGTTGGTATTGGAACAACATCGCCTAATACAACCCTCGACGTACGCGGATCCTTAGCTGCTAACAGTCGTAGTTTTTCTACCACGTCCGAATCGGTTCAAAGCACAGACTTTGCCCTGTTATTTACCGGGACCTCTGCATGCACGTTAACCTTACCTGACGCTACTACGTGTATAGGCAGGATCATTCACATTAAGAATACGAAAACCGGAACTGTACCGGTTCTTACAATCGCTACTACTGCTTCTCAAACCATCGATGGCCAATCCACGTGGTTGTTAGATGACCCAAATGAATCGGTGAATGTTGTAAGCAATGGGACCAACTGGTTAATAATGGGACAGTCTCTCCCATCCGGTAGTGGTACTTCGTGGACACAAGGCGGTAACGCAGTAAGTTCTGTAAAAACAATTGGCACCACTACAAACTATGATCTTCCTTTCATTACCAACAACACAGAACAATTGCGTTTGTTGAGTAACGGCGATCTAACTATTAAGGGTACAAACAGGAGGATCATTTTTACTACTCCGGGAAATGATCCGGATGCAGTTATAGAACATCGTGCCTATAACGGAGCTGATTTCAACGAAATGCTTTTTTACATAGGCAACGACGCCAGCACAAGCTACGGACCTGACAGGATAAGAATGGTTGGTGAAGAATTCAGATTTCAATCGTTCAATAATGGAGGCTTTAGTAATTTATCAAATGCAGAAAGCCAAACCAATTTGAACACCAACATGCTTATTGATGCAGATGGTAATGTAGCAATTGGAAGTACGAGTTTTGACAGTAACAGTCCAAAGCTCCAAGTTGATGCGGGTTCTGGTGGTAATAATGCTCTAACGCCGATAAGTGCCATAGGCACCACTAATAATTACCTTCAACTGAACGTTCAAAATCTTTCTAATGGTAACGTTGCAAGTTCTGATGTAGTGGCCACTGCGAACAATGGTTCGGCCAGTACTGTGTACATTGATATGGGCATCAATAGCCAGGGGTATTCATCTGGATCATCGAGCATCTTAAATGGTGCCAACACGGCCTATCTGTATGCTACAGGCAACGATTTTTATATTGGCAATGGCAGCCAAAACAAGAACTTAGTTCTGTTCACAAATACGGGAACAACCGGTGCAGATGGTCTTGAAAGAATGAGAATTACATCGGGAGGAACCGTAAGCATAAATAGCAATGTGCCGAATACAACATACAAACTTTATGTCAATGGATCTGCTTATGCCTCCAGTTGGAATACTCCTTCAGATAGAAGATTAAAAAGAAACATTCATACACTTCATTATGGCCTGAAAGAAATCATGTCGCTGCAGCCGGTTAGTTACAACTGGATTGACCCTGCAGCAAGCAAAGAAACTCAATTAGTGTTAATTGCACAGGATTTACGAAAAACTATTCCTGAAGCAGTAAATGGTGATGAGCAAAAAGAAACACTAAGCGTAAATTATACTGATTTGATTCCTGTACTCATAAATGCAGTTAAAGAACAACAACAGCAAATTGACGAGCTTAAGAAAAAAGTAAAAGCATTAGAACACAAATAACCTCATAAGCATTTGTTATGAAAAGCAAATTATTTATTGCAGGTTTATTGTTCATTTCAATAGCTGCACAGTCGCAGGTAATTAATCAAGGCATTTTGTACATCAAAGCTGGGTCTGACGTTTTTTATTCAGCAAGTGACTTTACAAACACCTCCCTGGCTTCTTTTACCAACAACGGTTCTTTTTATGTAAAGGGAAATTTAAGTAACAGCCAGTCTTCAATGTCTGCTGGCAGTGGAACGCTTTTTTTAAACGGAAGCAGTGCCCAAACTGTAAATGGCTCTCAACCTTTTCTTACTTATAATTTAAATACCAATAACAGTGCAGGCATTACTTTGAACAACAACATTAGCGTAAGTGGTACGCATACTTTTACTGCAGGAGTCATCACTACGTCTGCAACGCCAAACTATCTGATTTACGAGTCTGGTTCTTCATGCACCGGTGCATCAGATACAAAGCATGTAAACGGATGGGTGAAAAAAATAGGTAGTACAGATTTTACTTTTCCTACGGGCAATGGCGTGTACCAGAGAGATATTACTTTGCAAAACCTTTCGGCTGCTTCCGAATTTGATGTGCGATACAGCGGTGCTACATTTAATACAAAAAGTGTGTTGTATCCAATTGCTTCGGTGAATCCTATGGAGCATTGGACCGTGAACAAAATATCTGGCGGTACTGCCCAACTGAAATTGAATTGGGACAGCAGCAAAGTTCCCTTTCCTAACTATCTCGTTCCTGATTTGAGGGCAGCACTATATTCAGGCTCAGAATGGACGAACCAGGGAGGCACGGCATCAGGTTCTGTCGCTACTACAGGTTCCATTACATCAAGTAGTTTAAGCGATTTTGGAAGAATGGCAATAGGAAGTATTTCCTTTCCGCTGCCGCTTAAGTTTATTGGTATTTCTGCCACTCTTGAAAATTCTTCAGTAAGAATAAAATGGAAAACTGCTGATGAAGTTTCAGTTGACAATTATAATGTGCAAAGAAGTTCAGATGGTATCAATTTTTCCGATATAGCAACAATAAAAGCTATGAACGGAGACCTTCAATCTTATGAATACCTGGATGTCAATCTACCTTCCTCAAAACTGTATTATCGTATCCGGTCCAATGATATTGGCGGTAAAAAAGCTTACTCGGCAACCGTTGCCATAAAACTTGACAATGTGCAAAGAATGGTTGTTGTTAATAATCCGTTGACCAATGCCATTCAGCTGCTAACACAAAATATGCCCCTGTCAGTTTATGTCTACGAGTTGATAAATGCCAACGGACAGGTGTGCAGAAAAGGAAGCTTTTCTTGCCAAGGATCCGGGATGATTTCAATACCTGTAAGCACCATTCCGCCGGGCGCATATACGTTGGTTGTTTTTAAGTCTTTTGACAGGAAGGAGTTCAAACTTTTGATAAAATAAAAAACACAGCATGTGAGATGTCGTGATCTTTCAATTAAAATAAGCCAGGTCCTTTTTATAAGGAATCTTACTAAGTGAAACTATGTAAATCAATGTAAAAACCACTTGAAAATTTACATTCATGTTTTTCATTTATTATGTTGTGCAACTAATCCATTCCTATGAATAAGATAACCATCATTATTGTTGATGACCACCGCCTGGTACGTGAAACCTGGAGTTTTATCCTCAACTCCGATGCCAGGTTTAAAGTAATTGGTGAATGTGAGTGTGGCGAAGATGCCGTTGCTGTAATCCCTCAACTTGAGCCCGACGTTGTCATCATGGATATAAATCTGCCAGGCATTAGTGGAATTGATGCCACGGAGCAAATAGTTCAGTCGGGATGCCGGTCAAAAATACTAGGAGTTTCTCTTCACTCAGACCCTAACTATGCAAGACGAATGCTACAGAAAGGCGCAATGGGATATGTTACCAAAAATTCTGCAAGAGAAGAAATGTTTGAAGCAATCACAAGGATCAGGAATGGCGAAAAATACATCTGCGAAGAGATAAAGGCCATATTGTCAAAGTTGTTAGAGAGTACCGATCTGTTTTAAACTAATCACCGCAGCAAAATTGATAGAATGAAATCCGAACCTGTTGCAAAAAAAATAACCGTGTTTATTACTGCCGACAGTAATTCTATTTTCACTTACTTCAATCCTCATGATCCCTCTCCAATTTATTCAAGACAACTAAGCCAGGAATTTGAAAAGTATTTGAACAATTGCATTGTAAAAGCGAACAGGTATTCAACCATTAATTACAAGGTGGTATGCATTTCAAAGATTGATTCATTGTTCACAGGCCCATTGATGGAAGCCATTAGAAGGCACTACACCATTAAAAGAGCTTTGAAAGAAAAGGAGTTTAAAAAATTTAAAAGACGTTCCTATTACCTGTTGGCGCTCGGCCTAGCCGTGGTAATGACCTGCCAGGGACTATTACCTTATATTTTTAGCCAAGAACATAGGGTGCATTCAGCCTTAAGCAATGCATTGGACGTATTTAGCTGGGTTGTATTATGGAAACCTATTGAACGTTTGATTTTTTACTGAAATCCTTTTTTGAAAGATATCTGTTTGCTCGACAAAATGATCAATGCGGAAGCTACTGTAATAGAAAATGAAAAGTCGAGGACAGTATATTCCGTAGCCAGGGAAAGAGAGACGAATCCTTAATTAAAACGAAATTCAACGAAACCGGAAAAATGAATTGATGAAACAAATAATGATGAAAAATGAACGCTTCAGAACTACTTTCCATTCTTATTATCGAAGATAATCCTTCTGACTCTTTTTTAATTGAGCAGATGTTATCGTCTTCAGATCTTGCTATTGAAAAAATATTTACGAGTGAACGCCTGGATGAAGGTATTCAATTGATGCAACAACGTTCCATTGATGTTGTGCTTTCCGACCTTTCCCTGCCTGATAGCTTTGGAATAGATACTTTTTTAAAAATAAGGAGACAGTTTACACACATACCTATCATTATATTAACCGGGCTGTCAGATTCCGAGATGGCTTTGAAAGCTTTGAAGAAAGGAGCACAGGATTATCTTGTAAAAGGAGAGTTCAATTCCAGTTTTCTTGTAAAGTCTATTCTTTATAGCATCGAACGAAAAAAGGCTGAAGAAAAGGTTTTGATATCTGAAGAAAAGTATCGCCAGATATTTTATCAAAACCCTTTCCCTATGTGGATCACTGACAAGGAAACCTTGCAAATACTTGAAGTAAATGGAGCGGCTATAAAAAAATACGGATACACTAAAGAAGAATTCCTTGATCTTACTTTGGATGATATTCAAAAGTTCTGTTCTGATTTTTCTTTGATGGCCCTACCCTCAAACCATCCAAGAGATTTATGGAGCCACTTTAAGAAGAACGGGGAAGAGATGATCGTTGAATTTACCAGTTATCCTATTAATTATTTTGGACGCACTGCTTTACAGATACAGGTAAATGATATTACCCACCAAATTAAATTAGAGAAAGAACTGGACAAAAAGAACCAGCAAATGATTGAAGCGGTTTTGAACGCACAGGAGCAGGAAAGAAAAATCATAGGTGAAGAGCTGCACGATAATATCAACCAAATTCTGACAGCAATTAAAATCAACCTGGGATTTATTTTGGGTCTTGACGAATTGAGAAAGGACCTTATTCAAAAATGTCTTGACAATGCAACCTTCGCCATTGAAGAAGTAAGAAAACTTTCAAGAGCATTAATCCTGCCAAGTAACCTCAGGGAGCTTGGCCTGGTACCCTCTTTACAAATCCTTGCGAAAGATATACAAGCAGTAACTACACTTAACATTGAGATTTGTAACGATGAATTTGATGAAACTGTTTTGAACGAGGAACAAAAAACCGCTTTGTATCGTATCGCCCAGGAGCAAATGAACAATATTTTAAAACATGCAAAAGCTTCGAATGTTCATATTCATCTTAGCAGCTGCCCCGAAGGAACTGAATTGTCTATCAATGATGACGGCAGAGGATTTGATCCTGCAACGAAGAAAAATGGAGTTGGGTTTTATAACATCAGCAATAGGGTGAAATTATTCAATGGCAGTTTAATTATTGATTCATCGCCTGGTAGGGGAGTTCTGCTATCTGTGCATATTCAATCAAAAACTTCGCGACCCGCTGTAGTAGCATAAACTAAAAACTAAGTATGCTTTTCGGGAAAAAAAATAAACTCAGTTTCAGCATAAGGAGACGTATTTGCTTGAGTTTTCTTTTGTTTGTTTTGTTGTTTTTTATAAATGGCTCTGTGGTAATGCTTATTGTTTTGGCAACAAGAAATAAGGCACTGCACATTGCAACGGTCATTGATCCTTCATTAAGGAAGCTTGATGATTTTCACGATATGGTAGTAAGTTCAAAAATGTACACGACTAACTGGGTATATTTTAGTTCGAGACAAAGTGATAAGGATTCGCTTGCACAAATTCACAATGTTCAATACCCTCAATTAAAAACAAATCTCATCAAACTTTCTGGTAAATGGCTTAACCAACATAACGTAGTTAGTCTTAAACTGTTGATCTCAGATTTTGAAGCCATACTTCATGAGCAAAAAAGAGTTATTGCGCTTCTCCAAGAACCGGACGACTATAATGAGCTCTCAAAAAAAGTTGAGGCCGACAAAATTTTACAGCAGAACATTATTCCTGCTTCTGATTATGTAGCCAGCTCCGTATTTGCATTGATGGCCAAAGAGCGAACAATCAAAACCAGTCATGAAAAAGTTCTTGAAAAGGCTTTTCAAAAGCTTTGGATCTTCATTTTACTATTAATTATCATCACACTGATTATAGCATTCTTTCTATCAAGATATTTTACAACAATCATTGTAAAGCCCATCAGTCAAATCCGAACAATTGTAGAAGGTCTTGCTAAAGGTGAAACAGAAAAGATCGCCTGTAAAAATGATCAGAACGAAATGACGGAGATGATCACGGCTGTCAATAATTTGTCCGCACGGCTAAAATATACAGCCCTTTTTGCCAAAAATATCGGTGAAAGAAATTATGATTTACCATTTGAGCCATTGAGTCCGAAAGATTTGCTTGGTCATTCTCTTGTGGCCATGCGTAATAATTTAAAATTCCTTGATGAGAGTTTGAGCAGGGCGCAGCACATTGCACGGATAGGAAACTGGGATTGGGATTTTAAAACAAATGAAATATCGTGGTCGGACGAGTTATATAACCTTTTCGGGAAAGAACGTTCTGTTTTTAAACCATCTTTTGATGCGGTAATTAAACAAATACATCCCGAGGATATTGATGGTGTATTAGCTGAGTTTAACGACTGTATTCAAAACCATCGTTCAATTTCACTTGAATGCCGCATAATAAGAGATACAGGTGAGATAAAGCACATCCTGGCGCAGGTTAATGTCTCTGTTGACGAGAACCATGAGCTCTGCAAATTATTTGGTGTGATACAGGATATCACAGAGAGGATACATAAGGATACTGAGTTAAAACAAACAACCGAACGCTTTAATAATTTGTTGAAGGCCACTAACGACTCTATCTGGGATTGGAATTTAATTACCGATGAAGTTTGGTGGAACAATAATTTTTACGGGGTTTTTGGTTTTGATCCTTCGAAACCAACGCCCACGGTTGGAGAATGGATCATGAACATTCATGTTGAAGACCGTGCAAAAGTTGTAAACAAGTTAAAAGCTATAGGTGCCAGCAATGAAAACTCCTGGCACGGTGAGTTCAGGTATTGGAAGAAAGACGGAACAATGGGCTTTGCATTTAATAGGGCCTATGTGGTTAGAGATGAAAAAGGTAAGCCTATTAGGGTAATTGGTGCTATATATGAAATTACCGAAAGAAAAAATGCGATAAGGCAAATTGCGCAGAGCGAAAAACGCTATAGGCAAATTGTTGAAACGGCACAGGAGGGCATTTGGCTGATTGATGAAAACAACTACACTGTTTTTGTGAACAGGAAGATGTGTGAAATGCTTGAATATTCCGCTGAGGAAATCATTGGAAAGAAAGATTACGATTTTAAAGACCGAAAAGAAACGAAAAAGGCCGAAGAACAAATTGAAAAAAGGAAAGAAGGTGTTAGCGAACAGTATGAAAGTTCTTATATCACCAAATCTGGAAAGAGGTTGTGTGTTTTTGTTTCCGCTAACCCGGTTTTTGATGATGAAGGGAATTACAAGGGTGCGTTGGGAATGGTAACCGACATCACTCAAAGAAAAATGCAGGAAGAGCTTTTGAAAAAGTCTGAAGCTGACCTTGAACTGCAAAACGAAAAGCTGGCACAAAAAAATACAGAACTTGAACAATTTGCCTACATCGCATCTCACGATCTGCAGGAACCACTAAGAACAGTAACAAGTTTTGCCGAGCTACTTCAAAACCAATACAGAAACAAACTAGATAGTGTTGGCCAAAAATATCTTTACTTCATTCAACAAGGCACGGAAAGAATGAAAACGCTGATAACCGACCTGCTTGAATACTCGAGGATAGGAAGGGGAAAAGCACTTATGCCTGTTGACTGTAATGAAATCGTCAAAACGGTAATCGCCGATCTTGATGCTGCTATACATGAATCAAATGTTGAAATCAAAACTGAAAGACTTCCGGTAGTGAATGGCTATAATACGGAAATGAAACAACTCTTTCAAAATCTGGTGGTAAACGCCATTAAATTCAGAAAGAAGGAAGTGGCACCGCAAATTCATATTACTTCGCGACCTATAACAGGTGGATGGGAATTTAAAATTCAGGATAATGGTATTGGAATAGACGAACAACATAATGAAAGAATCTTTGCAATCTTCCAGCGTCTACATACCCGGAGCGAGTATGAAGGCGCAGGCATTGGATTATCGCACTGCAAAAAAATAGTTGAGCTACATGGAGGAAAAATATGGGTGAGGTCCAAGCCTGGTGAAGGCAGTACTTTCCATTTTACAATTCTTGAAAACTATAACTAAAAAATAAATGCGGATTCACGAAAAGCCTAAAACCAAATATGAAAAACAAACTTAACTGTGTTTTGTTAGTTGACGATGACGAACCAACAAACTTTTTGAACAAGATGGTACTGGAAGATATTGGTTGTGCTGAGACCATTACTGTAGCAGATAGTGGCCAGCATGCACTGGACTATCTTGCAAAAGCAGAAGGGCCAAACGGTAATCCATCTTCACCCGACCTTATTTTTCTTGACATCAATATGCCTGCAATGAACGGATGGGAGTTTTTGGACCGCTATTCCGCTTTGGAAAAACAACAAAAAGCAAATGTTGTAATTGTTATGCTCACTACTTCGCTAAACCCTGATGACCGGTCAAAAGCAAGCAGCCTACCCGATGTTTCGGGTTTTGAAACCAAACCATTGACACCCGAAAAATTGCAATCTATTCTTGAAAAATATTTTCCTGGATCGGTGCATTGTTGAGTTGTAAATTTTCCAGTTGCGGATGATAGTTCCCCTTATCTTCGCCGGTCAATTTATATATCATGGCGTTATTGGAAAAGCAGCTTGTTGTAAAGCCCTCAACTATACCAAATTCAGGCAAAGGATTATTCACAAAAACATTCATTCAGAAAGGCACACGCATTGTCGAATACAAGGGTAAAAAAACTACATGGAAAGACGTAAACATAGACGAAGGACGCAATGGTTATATCTACTACATCAATCGTAATAATGTAATTGATGCCATGCCTTTTCCGCAACATCTTGCCCGTTATGCTAATGATGCACAGGGAATGTCGAGAGTGAAAGGTATTACCAACAACTGCCGATATGTTTCGGATATGGATATTATGCGTGTGTACATCGAAGCTGTGAAAGATATTCCTGCAGGGGGAGAAATACTGGTACAGTATGGGAAGGAATACTGGGATGTGATCAAATACAATCTTAAGCTTGATGAGAAGGAAAAAGCAAAAGCTGAAAAGAAAAAACTGAATAAGACCCCTGAAAAGGTGACTAAAAAGAAAGTAGCCAACAAGAAAAAATAAACACTTGATTACAATTTCCGCATTACAACCTTAACCTGTCGAGCTCACGGCGGTAATCGTATTGAAGATCTTCGTGCATGGTTGCAATAGCGTTCTCAATTTTTTTCAGTTGCGATTTGTACAGGTTGGCCAGTGCTGTGCTTTTTTGCCAACTTAACTTCAAGCCTTTAAAATTGGTTAGATAATGAAGCAGGATCTCTGTTTCGGCTGTTTTGCTGCCGGTATAACGAATATGTTTGTTGGCAATTCGTAAAACCTTCCGGATTGTTTTTTTTGCGAAGTAAACATTGGAAACGTTTATCACGGAAAACCCTTCGTCAATTTCTTCCTTTACGTTTTTGATATAGTTAGGCAGATCGTCTTCTTCAAACAATAAAAAAGTAAGCAACTCCTTATTTTCTTTTTTGAACCGTGCAAGCCTTTGACAAATTTCAATGAGTTCCTTTTTGTCTGTCTCTTTCAGCTTTTGCTTAATATCATTTACCGACGCAGGCTTCATACCACAATCTATTTGTTATAATTTTTTGTTTCTACCTCGGCTTCAATTATCCTGTAATGCATAGCATGATGCAAAGGTGTGATAGGACAACCATTGTTAGTTCCCCAGCATTTTGTAAATGCAGCCCCATAGTACAGAATTAAAGCTGTATAAAAAACGAAGAGCAGCAACAAAACAATTGCGGCAGAAGTTCCGTAAAGCGTATTAATGTTGTTATATGAAAGCAACCAGTGCAGAATGAATTTGCCGACGGTGAATAAAATAGCTGTCAGTACACCGCCTGTTAATGACACTTTCCATTTAGGCCTTCCGTCAGGTAAATAGCGAAACAGGATGCTGAACCAAAGTGTAACAATAATGATAGATGTGAGATAATTCAGCGCGGACCTGAAATAAAACGACAGCGCCGGGGAAACTTCAAAAATGTATTTGCCAAGATAAGCCTGCAAACCTTCGCCAAGCAAACTGAATACAAATAATACACCGGCAACAAGAATTATAGCAATTGATTGCAATCTTGAAATCATGGTTTCGCCAAAGCTAAGCCGATGAACAGGTCTCACCTTCCAGATTTGATTGATTGAGCTTTTAATAATCTTGAATAGCGTGGTAGCTACAAAAAGTAAAAAAATAAATCCGCCAATAATAATTAGCCAGTTGCTTGCGAGTTTGCGGATGGCCAGCAAAACATCAATTAATTGCTCTACAGCTTCGCGACCAACAATATTTTCGAGGCTTTGAAATAATTGTGAGCGAATCTCGCGGGGATCAAGGATTAATTTTAATGATTGAATAATGATGACCAGAATAGGAGGTAAGGCAAATGTTGTAAAAAAAGCGGTCGCTCCTGCCATACGCAGAGGATCATTCTTCAACAATTCATTTAATGATTCGCGAAGCAGTTTTAAAAATTGAACAGTAGAAGCTTTGGCATTGTCGCTCATAGCGTGATAAAGATAAGTGCTGGAGCTCAAGCATTATATAATTGAATTACTAAACGTACAAGTGTGCGAATTCACTTTGGTAGGGGTAACTGTGTCAACGAAGTTTAACAGTAGTAATAATGAACGGACAATAAAATGATTTACTTAAATCAAAGCAGTTTTCAATAAGCAAGTTTGAATTCTGCATTTACTTATGTGGCGGATTTATTTGCGGAATTTGATAGGTATCGCCATCTGCTAAGAGGTGTACGCGAAGATCTCTTGCCGTAACAGGTTTATCTTCTGCGAATTCGTTAATACTGCTCGATCTGATTTCAAAGCCTTCAATAACAATCACAAGGCCTGTACCAATTACCTGCATTTCGGAACCATCCTTCACAACAATTGCAGTATCCTCTTCAATGCCTATACCAATGCAAGTGGGATTTGTAATTACCACTTGTGCCATTCTTACAAAACGTCCGCGATGAACGAAATGTGTATCGATACAAACATCTTTTAAAAACTCAAGCCCTGTCGTTACTTTGATTTCTCCACCTAATTCCTGCACTTCTTCATTGCCGGCGTAGATCATTGGCGTAGATAAAGCCATTGCGCCGGCACTGGTACCACCAACGGCCACCTGTTCAGTAATGTACCTGCGTTTTAAGTACGTCAGAAATTCTGTACCTCCATAAAAGCCTGTAAGTTTTAACTGATCGCCTCCCGAAAAAAAGATCCCATCGGCGTTTTGTAATCGCTCCAACATAGGATCAAGTAAAACCTCTTCTCTCGAATTGTGATGAATGTGACCAATGTTTTTAATGCCGATCTTTTCAAAAACTTTTTGATAATCCTGGAAAGATTCTGGCCCTTCACCGCTTGCAGTCGTCACAACTTCTATTACAGGTTCACGTTTATGTGTTGCGTCTTTGAAAGCCCCAAGCACCTGGAGCTTTATAAAATCCGCTGGTTTCTTTTTGTTGTCAGGCGCATCCTCTCCTTTGTTTTCTTTTCCTCCGATTACCACTAAGGTTCCTAATGGTGTGGGACAATGATTTTCATGTTTGTTCCTTGAGACAACCGAAACTTTTTTTGCTCTCTTTGATTTCATCTGTTGAATATTTCCAACAAATGATTTGCAATTTTTAAACCAAGCAGGGCTATTGCAGAGATTAGATACGCTGAATAATAAGTAGAAGACCGATTCCAATTCCGGCACCGGCAACTCCTGCCACCGCATCCATCAATTCGTAGTGACCTTTTCCAGTAAATTTTGAAAAAAGTTCAAAGCCGTAAGCGATTATAATTGAAAAGATAAGCGACAGCAAAACGGTTAAGCTAGTGTGTGCATCTAACAAAAATGTGAAGAATGCCTGTAGCACTGCACCCATTACAATGCCAACTAAAAAATGTTTTCTTTTATCTGGTGCAATTTTCATTGAAAAAGATTTTGAAACGTTTCTACAATTGTTTTGTAGCCCATCCAACTCATTATTAAAACTACTACCCATCCGCAGAGCTGCATCCACAATGGATGCTTGTAGCCATTCATCAGTTTTGTTTTTGTTGCGGCAATTAAAATAATGCCTAAAGCAATGGGAAGAATGATTCCATTGATGGCGCCTGCAAAAATCAGTAGCTGCTTCGGTCTTCCCACCCAAACAAAAATGATAGTTGAAAGAACAATGAATGTGGAAATGCACAAGCGTTCATACCTGGTAAACAATGGATGAAATGTTTTGAAAAAAGAAACTGAAGTATAAGCAGCACCCATTACAGAAGAAATTGCCGCACTCCAAAGCACTATTCCAAAAATGCGGAAACCAATTTGCCCTGCTGCAGATTGGAAAACTGTTCCGGCAGGATTGTTTTTATCAAGTAAAACTCCATTCGCAACCACACCAAGTACAGCAAGGAACAAAATGTAACGCATGAGGGTTGAGATCAGAATTCCACTTATTGCGCTTCTGTTGATTTGCTTGATGTTGTCTCTTCCTTTAATGCCTGCATCTAACAGGCGATGTGCTCCCGAGAAAGTAATGTAGCCGCCAACAGTTCCCCCAACAATAGTTACAATTGCAGCAGCACTTATTTTTTGCGGAATGAATGTGTGGCGTACTGCCTGCATTAACGGGGGATGTGCACTAAATGTAATAACGAGTGTCAGTAAAATTTTGATTGTTCCTAAAAAAGGAGTGAGTGTGTCCAGCATTTTGCCGATCTCTCTTAACCAGAAAAAAATAAGTGCAATAACGCAACTAATGATAGCTCCCTGTTCAAAACTCAATCCAAATAAAACGTTTATACCCAACCCACAGCCCGCAATATTGCCGATATTAAAGGCAAAACCACCAAGGATCACTAAAGCTGATAGAAAATAACCGAGACCCGGAAACAATTTGTTGGAGAGATCCTGTGCTCTCAATTCGCTGAGGGTAAGAACACGCCAGGTATTTAGTTGTCCACCAATGTCAAGCAGCACTGAAACCAGGATGACGAAGCCAAAGCTTGTAGTCAGTATCTGAGTGAAAGCAGAAGTTTGAGTAAGAAAGCCGGGGCCGATAGAGGAATTGGCCATAAGGAAAGCGGCGCCAAATGTTGCACTGAATAAACTGAACTTAAATTGTTTCAGGAGCGGTTTGTTTTAAAGCTTCATGAATTTTTTTTGCAAAACTCACTGCGTGCTTTCCATCACCATGAATACAAATAGTATCAGCAATCATCGGGATTACTTTTCCTGAAGTTGTAGTTACTGTGCCTTGTTTTATCATTTGCATTACTTGTTCTATGCATTGTTTTTCATCTTCAATCAAAGCGTTTGGGTTAGAACGTGGTGTTAAACTGCCATCATCCTGGTAAGTTCTGTCCGCAAAAACTTCATTGGCAGTTTTTAAGCCGAGAGCTTTTGCCTCACTGATCGAAAAGCTATTGCTTAAGCCATAAACAATGAAATCTTCATTGAAATCTTTAACAGCAAGAGCAATTGTAGCTGCAATTGACTTCTCCTTTGCGGCCATATTGTACAAGGCACCATGAGGTTTTACATGATGAAGTACCGCTCCTTTTTCTTTTGCAATAAGATCAAGCTTTATTAACTGCTCCAGTACAATTGCATACAGCTTATCGTGACCTAAATGCATTTCTTTTCGCCCAAAATTTTCCTTATCACGAAAGGACGGGTGAGCGCCAACAAAAACATTATGTTTGACGGCAAGCAACATTGTATGGCGAATGACATCACCATTGCCTGCATGAAAACCACAGGAAATATTTGCCGAAGTTATGAAAGGCATAATCGCTTCGTCATTACCAATGCCTTCGCCCATATCGCAGTTAAGGTCACAAATGAGCATTTAAAAACTCCTCCATTCTGAATTTACAAGCAATTTGCAATTGTTGCAGGTATTTTTTTTGATTAAGCAGTTTTTTTTCCGCTTCTTCCAAAGAAGTCATCTTAAACCTGATAACGTCGTTTGGTTTCTTTTGTGCAAGAATGGGAAGATGCGCGGAAATTACATGCGCTATTCGAGGATAACCTCCTGCTGTTTGATGATCGGCCATTAAAATGATCAATTGTCCGCTGGGTAACAACTGCACCGTACCATAACAAACGGCAGATGAAACCAACTGCTCATTTGATTTTGTTTCCAGGCTTTGCGCTGCTAATTGATAACCCATTCTGTCAGCTTCATTGGTAATTTGAAACCACTGATCCTGGAACATGTCCTGTGCATCTTTTTTAAGCCAGTGCCACTCGCTGCCAATGATAAATTCAATTTCATGCCTCGTGTCCACCACATCACTTGCTTTCCATGGAAGCACCACGAAACTTTTTTCATGCAAAAGGTTCAATATGTTTAATTCGTTTTTGAAAAGGATCACATCATTCTTTAATAAGCCTCTTCCCTCGTATCCTCCGGCATTTGCTTTAAGATTGGTGCTACAACTGTTCAGCCACTTATTTAGCTTTAGTTCGTTTAAGACAGAGATGTAACATCGTGCACCTGTCTGTAATTTTTCAAACTTGAGAATACTTCTTTTATTAACGGCCACTGGATGATGCAAAGGAACAGGCAGGCCGTTAATGGAGGGAAGAAAATCTGCACCGGTGATACAAATGATTGTTTCTTTTTCAAACAAAATCTGTGAAGCAGGAAAATGAATTTCAATTACTGGCATATTCAATTCTCTCCCAAGCAAAGCATTGGCTAATTGCATGGAGAACCTATCCATTGCTCCATTGCAATTGATGCCAAGATATTGATGACCATATCTTCCTGAATCTTGTATGGTATCAAGCACGCCCTGCCTGGTAATTCTCAAACTCATCTTCTGTGATTGAATAAAATTTTACTTCATCTCCCGGCTGAAACAGTACCGGGCTCCTATCTTCTTTTTTAAAGATTTTTATTGGAGTTCTACCGATTATTTGCCAGCCACCTGGAGATTCTACAGGATAAATTCCAGTTTGTTTACCTGCAATGCCAACAGCGCCGGCAAAGAGTTTAACCGGTGTTGCCTTCCTTGCAATTTCAATTCGATAATCTACTTCTCCCATGTATGTAAAGCCGGGCAAAAAGCCCAGCATATAAACCTTGTATGTTTTTGAAGTGTGAATGTGGATGATGTTTTGTACTGACAGTTTATTCTGTATAGAAAGATAGTCTATATCCAATGCAAACTTTTTGGAGTAGCAAACAGGTATTTCAAAATAATTAGTTTCCTCTTCCGGAATATCGAAGGTTTTGGAAAACAATTGCTCGAGAATGTCCGCCATGGATTCAAAGGCAGTTTTTCCAGCTTGATGAAAAGAGGCTACATCATAATAAACAGTCAGCGAGCTATATGCAGGAACAAGATCAATAATGGAATGATCATCGATTGATTTAAGATGATGAAAGAGTTGAAGCACTTTCTTGTTGATGCCCTGGCTAATGATGTTTCCGAAATCAATCGTCAGAGCAGAATCACCGAGAGGAAAAATGGAATATGGTTGAAAGGGGTTCATTGGGCTAATGAATGTAGAGAAAATTTCTTAGCCCTATAGTATGTTTCAAATAAAACAGCCACTTTAAAAGTATGGCTGTTTGATTTCCAAATATTTTCTTAGAACCTGAAGCCGGCTCCAACTTTAAAACTGCGATTATAAGAATCAATATTTTGGTTGGCATCAACCTTTGATAGGCCATGATCATATGCAGCAAATAAATTGAAACCATTCGCAAATTGATAGCCAATACCACCGGTGACGGCTGCATCCCATCGATTGAATTGGCTGGTTGCGTCCATTGTTTTATTAAGAACATTAAAGCCAAGTAATCCAGCAGTTGTCCTCAAATCTGCCTTGGTTAAATATGAAACTTGCGGACCTGCAAATAATTGTAATCCATTAAAATTAAGTTTCAACAAAACTGGCAAATCGATATAGCTGGAACTAAGTTTAGCCTTTCCATTTATGCCAAGAAATTCTACACCTTTTATATTCAGCTCACCTGTCATGTCGTAACCCTTTTGTGAATAGTACAAACCTGGCTCAATTGAAACAAGATCGCTGACAGGAATGGAAGCATTAACGCCACCAAAAAATCCGGTATGGCTAGAAGTGGTAACGGCACCATTAGCGTAGTCTATAATATCCTGCAGGTTATTTACAGCATCCCCCTTCATACTTGAAGACGTAACACCTCCACGAATTCCAAAAGAAGGTTTCAATTGGGCGAAACTAATTGCACTGATAGCAATTGAAGCAAAGAGTAAAATTTGTTTCTTCATAAAGAATGGCGAACGATGGTTTATTGCGTTCTGAAAATTTCAGAATAAAAAAAGACAGGAATGATTAATTGCCCGTAGGTAAGATTGTGTTAAACAAACTCTGATATAGTTAACGCTCCTTAACAAGCAAAGAAAAACCCGGATCGATTGACCCGGGCTCCTTTTGACGTATCTATCTATTTATTATAACTGGTTATTGTCGTTTGTAGTTCCGCTTGTTTTTGTTTTCGTTTTACCATTTTTCGTTTTTGTTTTTATCTCTGAACCATCAGTCATTTTTGTTTTTGTTTTTATTTTCGAATTGTTATTGGTATTGTTCATTGAATTATTGTCCATGGCTGCGTTGGCATCGGTTGAAGTAGACATATTAACATCGGTCATGTTCATTTGATCTTGGGTTCTCCAATAATCTGTTACTGCTGTACCATTTGCATCCATCCACATGCTCTTTAACTCACCGTTGTCCTGAACACGTACCTGATAAACTTGCATGCTATCCTTCCCTTTAAGGGCTGTTATGTCGTATAAATTTTGTTTGTACATGTTTGTTGCAGCCGTAATCACTTCATCAGGAACATAAGTTTGCAATACAGGAAGCGAAACTGTATATCCCACTATTCTTTCAGGATAATATTGAACATTATAATAAGGATCGGTGCTGTAATAAACATGAGTATATCTTCCGTTAGGATCTGAATAGTATCCATGATACCAGTCTGCAGTTGGTGAAGTCCAGGTTAAATTAGAAACATTTGGGTGTTGAGTCTGGAAATTCATCTGTACATAGTTAGGAATACCATAAGCATTGTAGTTTGAGGTTGAAGATGTATTATAAGATTGGGTGGTGGTGCTTTGATTGGTGCTTGAATTCATTTGTTGGTCTGTGGTAGTGTTGTTGTTCATGGTATTGTTGGTGTGGTTCGTTGTGTCTTGTGCAAACACCATCCAACTACTTGCCACTAAAACTGCCGATAGAAATATCTTTTTCATAGATAGCTTTTTTAATTTTTAATTTTTTATCATTTCATAAACACAGATTCTGTTATACAACTTGCATGCCCGATGATGCGGCCTGTACAATACAAACTAAAAAAATGTCTTCAATACTGATAAGGATGCTTTTATGGACAGCATCTCTCTAACCCCTGAAAAGTGGGGAATGAAGAAAGTCAGGACAGTTCGTAAACAATTTCTTTGTATCTTAAAATCGAAAAAATACCTGCTATATGACAACAGTTAAAGACGTCCTTGCACGCAAGCCCCAAACGGTTACTATTGTTTCCCATTCGGCCGTAGTAGATGCTTTACACCTTATGGCCGAAAATAATATTGGTTCGGTGGTTGTAACCGATGCAAATGGAAACTACCTGGGTATTGTGACGGAAAGAGATTATTCAAGAAAAGTGGCGTTAAAGGGAAAAAATTCTACTACTACACCGGTTGAGGAGATTATGACAACAAACCTTCCAGTTGTTTCCCCAAAAGATACAGTTGAACATTGCAGGCAGATTATGAGCACACAAAACGTACGCTATCTTCCTGTATTTGTTGGTGAGGAATTAAAGGGCATTATTTCCATGAGTGATGTAGTGAGGGAAACCATTGCTATGCAGCAGGAAACCATTGATCACTTACAACAGTATATCAGTTTGTAATTAAGCACGGGCTGAAACGGAAGCTGTGCACAGCGAAACGAAACGTTTTGCCAAAGCTTCAAGTTCGTGGTAAACCAGGGGTTTGGTTACAAATTCAGCACCCCATTTTTTTGCAAAAGCCTTATCAAGTTCGCTCGATGAAGTAGTAAACAATACTACGGGTATATTTTTGTAATCGTCTGACTGCCTTATTTGCATGAGTGCTTCTCTTCCGTTCATACCCGGCATATTAATATCGAGGATTACCAGGCAGGGAAGATGTCCTTGTAACCTGCCCTTGCTTAATTGTTCCAGTGCTTCAAAACCATTACCAGCATGAACTAATTGGGTGGACCCGTCGAATTGTGCAAAAGCCTGGCGAATCATAAACAGATCGTCCAAATCGTCTTCGGCATAAAGTATTGTATGCTTGTGGTCCGCAAGGGTCATAGGCCAGTAAATGTACAAGAAATTGCGGGTAGACAAGTGAAGTTTTTTGCGAGTGCATAGTCCCAGGCGGGCCGATAATACAGTCTCCCTCTTTATAGCCAGGTCACCAAAGTTCTAAAATATTATTCGTAGCCTGCCGAAACAACCTTAACAGTTTATCAACCATCCTTTGACTAGGCATTTCTTTCTTCAACATGATTTATATCCTAAAATAATTTCACCCCTGCCGTAGCTTTGCGGGCATCTTAAAAATAAAATATAACCATGAGAAAAGTAATTATCGTTTTCTTTCTTTTCGTGAGCTTTTCAATAAAAGCGCTGGCAGATGAAGGCATGTGGCTTCCGTTACTGCTTGGCCAACAAACGTACAATGATATGGTGAAGAAAGGCCTGAAGCTTACAAAAGAACAATTATTCAGTTTAAATAAGGCATCACTGAAAGATGCAATTGTAATTTTCAATGGAGGTTGTACAGGCGAACTTGTAAGTCCACAAGGTTTAATATTTACGAATCACCATTGTGGCTACAGTGTAATAGCTGGCGCTAGTACAGTTGAACATAATTATTTGCGTGATGGTTTTTATGCAAAGAGTATGGGAGAAGAAATACCGGGTAATACGCAAAACCTTTATGTAGAATTTTTGACGAGGATTGAAGATGTTACAAAACTTGTTTTGGATTCTTTGCAAGGACTAAGTGGGCAGGAAAGGACAAGCAGGCAAGCGCAAATTCTCACTGCAATCAATGCAAGAATGAGCGATCAGTCTAGGCATATCAGGGCAAGTGTTAGTCCATTGTTTAAAGGCAATCAATTTCTTGCTTTTGTTTACACACGTTATACGGATGTAAGATTGGTTGGGGCACCGCCCGAAGCACTCGGAAAGTTTGGTGGCGATACTGACAATTGGGAATGGCCCCGTCATACAATTGATTATTCTGTTTTCCGTGTATACGGTGCACCCGACGGAAGTCCTGCTGATTACAGCGAGAGCAATAAACCGTTAAAACCCAAATGGTATTTACCTATTTCTCTTAAAGGAAGAAACGAAGGCGATTTCAGTTTGATCTATGGCTATCCCGGAAGTACCAATCGTTATGAATCTTCTTTAGGTGTTCAGTTGTCAACTGATATCAACAATCCGACATTAGTAAAGCTTCGCGACATGCGTTTGAAATACATGTTCGAAGAAATGAAGAAAGATCCTGCTATCAAATTGCAGCTTGCATCAAGCTATGCAGGCATTGCCAACTATTGGAAATTTTATAAAGGCGAAACAGAAGAATTATTGAAATACGATGTGTTTGGTCAAAAGAAAAAGCAGGAAGAGGCTTTTATAAAATGGGCACAAGGCAAGGCTGAATATCAAAACATTTTCAGCGATCTGCAAGCAGCATATGATGCATGGCGACCTTATGCAAAACACAGAATGTATATCAATGAAGGAATTTTTGGTTCACCTCTGCTGGCATTTGCTGCTTCGCTACAAGGAGTAGAAATTGCTTTGACGAGACCAGGAACTCCTACCGATGCTATTAAGAGAGCAGTAGCTGCAGCTGACCAGGCAAGACAAAACTTTTTAAAATCAGAAAATAAGCCTTCAGATCAAAACATTGTTGGTGCAGTATTGCAGATGTATTATAATGATGTTCCGAAAGACCAGCAACCGCAAGGTTTGTATGAAGCTATCAGAAATGAATATGGTGCATTGGACAAAGCATCCACTTATCAAAAATATGCTGAGGCTATTTTTAAAAACACAATGATTTTTGATGATAAAAAATGGAGTGATTTCCTCAACAGGCCTGATGCTGCCACTTTACAACAAGACCTCGCATATAATCTGGCAAGTACTTTCCTGAAAAATTATACCAGTAAATATGCTCCTTTGTACCAGCAGTTTACCACCAAGAACAACGAGTGGGGTCGTTTATATCTTAAAGGCGTAATGGCGATGGATCCAAAGAAAATCATGTATCCTGATGCTACATTCACTATGCGTTTGAGTTATGGCAAAGTAGCTTCGTATAATCCCCGTGATGCTGTTCATTACGATTATGTAACCACTATGACCGGCATGCTTGCGAAATATGTTCCGGGTGATTATGAATTTGATTTGCCACCGGATTTTCTGAAAGCTGCACGTGCAAAAGATTTCGGTCAATATAAAGACCCAAAGAAAAATGACCTCATTGTGGGTTTTATTACAACCAACGATATTACCGGTGGTAATTCAGGTTCCCCGGTAATGAATGGCAATGGCGAATTAATTGGATTAGCTTTTGATGGCAACTACGAAGCATTAAGTCATAAACTGGCTTTCGACAAGGATTTGAACCGTACTATTTGTGTTGACATCCGTTCTGTTTTGTGGTGCATTGATAAATTGGGCGGCGCTCAAAACATCATCAAAGAATTAACCCTGAGAAAATAAATTCATTCCCCCTAATTTTAATCCCGTATCTACGCCGTAGATACGGGATTTTTTCATTTTAATATGCTGGCTTGAAAAAACTGGTTCTTATTTTTCTTTTAATGGGTTGCATTTACGGTCATGCGCAGATACGTCTTAGCGTTGCTCCTGATCTTTCTATCATGCGCAATTTTAGCCCGAAACAAAAGTTCTGGTCGCTGGGGCAAACAGTCCAATTCAACTTTCATTTTAATCCTAAGCAAAGTGTCTATGCCTGGATAACTTATTATACAGCGGGTAAGTTCAAAAATAATTTCACTGCTACATCCAAGTCTTTAGGTACAGTGCCTTCTGCCATTCCATTTAAAGCTTCGGCAAAGTGGAGGAACAATGAAATATCGCTTGGTTGGAAGCATTATTTCAAAGGGAGTTATGATGCTGAAGCTGGTTATAATATTTATAGCCTTGCGGGATTTGGATTGATGTTTACAAAGGTTGAAAATATTTTTTCGCCAGCAATAGATACAAGTTTATATAGTACGCCTACACTTGCAGGCAACAGTGAATTCTATAGGTTAACAATTGATCTTGGTGCAGGAGTTGAATTTCCGATAAGAGGAAACTTTTTCCTTTACAGCGATATGCGAACCTGGATACCAACCACCGATTATCCCTCACCCTTCTTGCACAATAACAAAAATGTGCCCCTACCTTTTATTATCAGTGGTGGTATGCGCATCTTGTTTGGTTATTGAAGCCTGATATCAAATCTCCCATTGGTTACAGTAATTGGCGCCGCTGAACTGTCTATACTTCCTGCTTTAAATTCAAATGTTCCGGAAACAATCATATTGGGAAGATCCCATTTAGTTATTGTTACAGAGCCAGTGTATTGCGAGCTGGTGATCCATTGATTTAACGGGTTGATTTTTCTTTTTACATAATAGCCATAACTGCTGCCCATGCTGTTAATGTCCGTGTTTTCATTCAGCTGATAGGTTCCTGCTCCTGTTATGTTTTTTATAAACAGCTTAAATTCAGTTTCTGTAGGTTCAGATGCAAAATTTTGTGCAGTGATGACGAGATCATTTTGATTTGCGCCTATAAGTTGTGCACTCAACAGGGGAGCACTGATACCAGCAAACTTTTGAGGTATCCAAAATTTTCCATCCAGATTTAGACCAAATGTGTTTGCACCCGTTTGTGTGGCTTCGGGTAAGAAATCAACAGATTTTTTGCAACCTGCCAATATCAGAATAGAAGAAAACAAAAGCAGGATGTTTTTCATAAATCGTTTCAAATTCATCTTCATAAATCGTGCAAACAATGGTTTTATTGTAGTTTGAAATTGGCTTTTAACTTTACCGCTTCAAAATTTTTCCATGCAGGCAGGAACAATTATTCAATCGATCGAAATCTACAAGCTATTCATTGACTTAAAAGAGCCGTTTGTTATTTCTCTTGGCCCCCAAAATGATGTTCAGAATATCATTGTCATCATCCGTGCAAAAGATGGCTATGCCGGTTATGGCGAGTGTAGTCCCTACATGTCCATAAACGGCGAAAGTGTTGATACTTGTTTCATCGTGGGTCAATACTTTGCTAAAGTGTTGAAGGGAAAAAATGCGCTGGATATTCAAGGCTGTATAGAGTTGATGGATAAAACCATTTATGGTAACAGCAGTATTAAAAGCGCTTTTGACATGGCACTGTACGATATTGCTGCCCAACATTCCGGTATTCCTCTTTATAAATTTTTGGGTGGAGAAAAGAATAAAGTTTTGGAAACGGATTATACGGTAAGCATCGGAGATCCTCAAAAAATGAAGGCTGACGCAATAAAAATAAAAGAACAAGGCTTTCCTGCGGTGAAGGTTAAATTGGGCGAGAGTAAAGATAAAGACGTTGAAAGAATCAAAGCTATCAGGGAGGGTATAGGTATGGATCATCCTTTAAGAATAGATGCAAACCAAGGGTGGCAAACTGCGGCCAATGCTGTTGAAGTACTGAAGGCGTTGGCCAAGTACAAGATCGAGTATTGCGAAGAGCCTATTCTCAGATACCGCTTTATGGAGCTGAACAAGATTTCAGAAATATCACCCATACCTATCATGGCAGATGAAAGTTGCAGCGATGAACATGATGCTGAACGATTGATACAATTAAATGCCTGCAAGATGTTCAATATTAAATTAGGCAAGTCTTCGGGTTTATATAAAGGACTACAAATTGCACAATTAGGTGCAAAAGCAAACTTCACCATGCAGGTTGGTGGCTTTATGGAATCAAGGTTGGGAATGACGGCTTCCGCACACCTGGCTCTAGCGAATGATCATATTCATCACTGCGATTTTGATACACCCTTAATGTTTACAGAAGATCCCGTGATAGGCGGTATCAAATATCTTGATAAAGGAATCATTGATGTCCCCGACACTCCGGGGCTTGGGGCAGCAATTGATGAATCGTATCTACGTAAGGCTGAAAAATTTCTTACATAATGTGTCCGTCATCAGTTTGATATTTGACGGTGCCTAGCAGCTCGCCTTTAAAATAGATAATGCTCTCACCCAGGCGATTCATAATGTGAAACTGCTTTTTTTCTTCCTTCGTCGGTTCATGTCCAAGGAACTTTGTGATCAATTCATTGATCAGCCTAGCTTTCTCCATGGTCATTTTCAATAAGACATTTTTTTCTGACATGGCTTTGGATTTATAGCAAGCACAGAAGTAACGGACTAATCCAATGAGTGAGTACGGAATGAATGGTGGTTAGGGAGGTACAGTTATCTAAAATAGAGATTTTTGCCTAAACAAAAAGGATTTCAACATCCTTTTTAATCACTATTTTTTCAACACGGGGGCATTATCCTTCCAATGCCACAAATGTAAGCAGGCATAGGTTTTATATGGCGACCATTTTTCGGAAATCTTCAGTAGCTTTTGCCTGAACTCTTTTTTGTTGCTGTCATCAAGTTTGTACAGTTTTTTCATTGCGCTTTGCAAACCATAGTCATCGACTGCAAAAAGGTTTTCTCTTCCTAAAGTAAACATTAGCAACATCTCCACAGTCCATTTGCCTACACCTTTAATTTGGGTGAGCAGTTCAATTACTTCAGTGTCGGTCATCTTTTTTAAGTTCTTGTCGTTGAGATTATGGTCGATGGCAAATTGCGCTACATTTAAAACGTATTGGGTTTTTGCATTGCTAAGCCCGATTGCTCTCAATTTTTCGAAAGGCGTATCAACGATCTGTTGTGGCGTCGGCTCCTTGCCCTCATACAACTCAAGAAATCGGCGGTAAATAACTTGTGCTACTTTGGTTGAAAGTTGCTGGCTCATAATGGATGCACAAAGCCGCAGGCAAATATTCTTGTGCGATTTTAAAGTAAAAGGTTTGTGTTGGGCGACAAGCTTTGCGAGCTTTTTATCTTTGGAAAGATGGGCCATGTACTCCATAACTACTAAGTTAATTTTAGAACTGTGAAGTAAAACGAAGTTTGTAAAGGTGGAAAGAAAAATAATCATAACAGAAGACGGTTCTCATAGCATTGCAATACCAGAATGGAATGTTATTTATCATTCTATTCATGGAGCCATACAGGAATCGAAGCATATATTTATTGAGGCAGGATTGAATTATATTTTAAATAATTCTCCGAAGAAACTTAGTATCCTGGAAATGGGATTAGGAACCGGGCTGAATGTTCTATTAACTGCAATTGAATCCGAGGGACATGATGTAGAGATTCATTATACAGCTATCGAGCAATTTCCAATTTCCGTGGACGAAGCAAAGAGTTTGAATTATGCGGAAGTCCTCCATTATGACGATCTGTTCGAAAAGATTCATGATAGCGAATGGGCCAAAGACATACTTCTTTCAGAACATTTTATCATTCGAAAAGAAAACATCGATCTGGTAAATTATTTAATCAATAATCAGTTTGACCTGGTGTACTATGATGCTTTTGCTCCCGCGGCTCAACCTGAGTTGTGGACAAAAGATATTTTTCAAAAACTTTTTTTCTTGCTTAAGCCAAATGGAGTTTTGGTCACATACTGCTCGAAAGGCGATGTAAGAAGAGCAATGATGGCTGCTGGCTTTTTAGTAAAAAAGTTACCTGGGCCACAGGGCAAAAGAGAGATTTTGCGTGCTGAAAAAATTAACTAAGATTCCAACTCATATTTCCATTCTTTTCGTCTTTCAACTGAATCCCAATTTCTGCTAATTGGTTTCTGATTTTATCTGAAGTTGCCCAATCTTTTTTCGCACGGGCTTCTTTTCTTAATTCAATCAAAACCTGCATCACACCTTTAAGCTTATCATCTCCGCCTGCAGATTCAGCCTTCAATCCCAAAATATTCTCAACAAAAATTTTCAGTTTGTTCTTAAGCAGGTTGAAAGCATCTGAACCTAGTGCTTCAACAGCAATGGTTTTATCCTTCAGTGAATTGATTACCGTGATCAGCTCAAATATATTCGCCAGGACTTTTGCAGTGTTGAAATCATCGTTGATGAAATCATTCAGTTCATTCAATAAGGCTGTAACTTTTTTGCTCAGTGCTTCATCTTTAGCTTCTGCCTGTTGCTCTCCGGCATGTGCTTGTTGCAGCCATTCATAAGCTTCCATTAAACGCTTTAATCCTTTTTCTGCAGCCTGCAAAGCTTCGTTGCTGAAATCAAGAGTACTCCGGTAATGCGTTTGCAGAATAAAGAAACGGACCGTCATTGGCGAGTAAGCCTTATCGAGAATAGGATTATCGCCGCTGAACATTTCGGTCAACCTGATGGTATTGTTGTAAGCCTTGCCCATTTTCTTACCATTAATGGTAATCATGTTATTGTGAATCCAATAACGTGCAGGCGGTACATGATTGCAAATGGTGCTTTGTGCAATTTCACTCTCATGATGAGGAAATAGAAGGTCCATTCCACCTCCGTGAATGTCAAATTCCTTGCCCAAATATTTTGTGCTCATTGCAGAACACTCAATATGCCATCCGGGAAAACCTTCTCCCCACGGGCTTTTCCAACGCATGATGTGTTCGGGTGGCGCCGCCTTCCATAACGCGAAATCTGCCCGGTCTTTTTTTTCTTCCTGGCCTTCAAGGTCTCTTGTTGTTTCCAGCAAATCATCAATCACTCTTCCACTCAGTTTACCATAATCATGACCTTGCGCATATTTTTTTACATTGAAGTAAACACTACCATTTACTTCGTAAGCATAACCTGCTTTGATCAATTCTTCAATCATACTTATCTGCTCAACAATATGTCCTGTTGCTGTCGGTTCGATACTTGGTGGCAGGCAATTGAATTGATCCATTGCCCAATGAAACAGGTTTGTGTATTTCTGAACCAGTTCCATGGGCTCCAACTTTTCTATTTGTGCCTTGGTGGA
Organism: Flavisolibacter sp.; assembly: GCA_035554655.1. Classification (GTDB taxonomy): domain Bacteria; phylum Bacteroidota; class Bacteroidia; order Chitinophagales; family Chitinophagaceae; genus Flavisolibacter. The sequence continues at coordinate 125,142 of DATMIF010000014.1, read as the reverse complement.
AATTTTATCTTCAGCTACTCTCCCTTCTTCTTCAAAATGTCCTGCATCGGTGATATTACGAACATATCTGACCTTGTAACCAAGATGTATCAGGTATCGAAAGATCACGTCGAAAGTGATATAAGGCCTTGCGTGGCCAAGATGACTCTCACCGCTTACCGTGGGACCGCATACATACATACCGACATGACCGGGCACAAGTGAAATAAAATCTTGTTTGTCTCTTATGTAGGAATTATAAACTCTCAGGTTGCTCATTCGGCAAAAATAATGAGAGAGTTTCAGGTTAAGTTTACAAGTTTTAGTTACCAGTTTTCTTCATTTTCACATCCGCCACCAGCATGTAATGATCAGAATAATTTTTAATGATCCGGTTGAATTGTTTGATCTCAAAATTTTTGGTGGTAAGTATGTAATCGATGCGAAGCGTAGGCGATATGTTCACAAACGTTCTTCCTACTCCTAAACCTGTCATTAAAAAGGCGTCCTGTATATCATCATTTTTAATTGTAAAGTAGGTGTACGAGTTAGGAACATCATTAAAATCGGCTGTAAGTATAAAAGGATATGGTGATTTGTTGATCTCTTTTCTTACAATATCTGCCTGTCCTGCACGATTGATAACACCACGTTTTAATTTAGAAGCAACTCCTCTCGATCTCTTTACCCCATCTTCGTTGGTGTTTTTTATGTCTTCAATGGTTTGATAATCTTCTTTTTGAAACTGCACCGATTGTAAGTGTGTATTATATAAACGAATAGTATCGCCGTTAAAAACAATATCAGCATGCATTAAGGCCTCAGGTAGGCTTGGTTTTGGAAACCTTATCAATCCAGTGTCAATCAAAGGGTATTTTGAAAAGATAACTTGTCCATACCATTGTTTATAGCCATCATTATCGAACGAAAAATAGTAGTAAGGGTATCCCAATTCCTTCACCACATACTTAAGGTTATTATAATAAATGGAATCGGTTGAGGAAAAAAATTCCTGGAAAGAAAGTATGTCTGCATTTTGCTCCTTAATCTGGTCCATCATTTTCATTCTCGTCTGGCTTCCCTTATTATTGTTTCTTTTCCATTCAACAAAGCGGGCAACGTTCCAATGGGCAATGCGCAAAACATCCTTTGGCTTATTGTAATCAAACTTGTCTGATAAATGAAACCCGAAAAATACCATGATGCTTTTATAACCTATCGCAATTGGAACCAATGATATCAACATCCACCGCGGCTTGAAGATGAGCCAAAACAAAAGAAAGGCAATAAGCGTAATCAATATAAAAGCAAAGCCTAGGCCCATTAAAGATATAGGCCACCACTTTTTTGGATTGAGATAAGGGGCGAGGCAAGCCAATAAAAAAATAATAGCAACAAAGCTGTTGAAAATAACAAAGAAGAATTTGGTAAAGCGACGATAACGGGCCATTGCAGTACGAAATATCGCAAAAATTCATTTATTCCTTACTAAAAACTTGTCTCAATCTCCGTCATAGAGCTAATAATATTCATTTGCAATTTTTATGAAATCATTAAATGAACTGCATCATATGTTGGATAATTTTAAGTAGGGAAAGGAAAAGTTATCAGCACATGAAGCATAATTTGCCAATGACCTTCCTGTTTGCATTTATTGCAGTAACCGGTATTATTGTTACTGCAACCGGGATGAGACAAAAAAGAACCGGTGACGTTATAATTGGTATACTGATGGCGCTTGGATCTGTACTAATATTCTTTCTTTAATTTTTTGAACGCTCACACCGAAGTTTTACTTCACCGCTTCATCCAGCAGGCTTTTTAATTCCACATACCGTTCATTGCGTCCTTTATTTTTTAAATAGAACGTCATTAAAAAAGCACAATAACGTTTTTCATTATCTACCATCGGAAATGATCCAAAAAGCCCCGGGCTGGTTACTGCTGTTGTGATATGATCTAAAGAAGAAGTTCCCATTATCCATTCACCGTATCCATAACCAAAATTGCCTGCTTCAGCAGGTGAGTACACAATTTTTACATCTTTTGTAATCCTGTTTACCTGCATTTCGGCAATGCTTTTTTCACTTAAAATGCGTTTGCCTGTAAATGTTCCCTTGTTCAGGATCATTACCAGGAAATTCATGTAATCCTCCGGAGTGCTTTTTGCTCCACCTGCTGGTAATGCCACTTTGCCTTTTCCAAAATCAGTGTCCTTCATTTCAAGAGGCCTTGCTATGCGTTCTGCAAACAGTGTTTCAAAACTTTTTCGGCTTATTTTTTCAATAACAGCTCCTGCAATTTGCAATCCCGCGTTGCTGTAATGAAAAACGGTTCCGGGCTTCCCTTCCATTGGAAGGCTGGCGATTTGTGCAATGGCCTCATCCATGCTGTTGATATTTTTCATTTCGGTAAGACTTTCTTTGAGCCCTGCTGACTTGATACCTGTAGTATGTGACAGGCATTGATGGATAGTGATATTCCCCTTGCCATGTTGCGAAAGAGTAGGTAACCACTTGCCTACAGTATCGGTCAATTTTAGTTTTCCTTCATCTATAAAAGTCATTACCAATGCTGCACTTAACCATTTACTGCATGAAGCAATGGCTTGTTTTGTTGTAGGGGTATAATCGTCAAGGTTCGCTTCTTTTCCCTGCCGTTTTGCAACAAATTTGCCAATTCTTTTTTGTCTTGTACTTAAATCATTTTCGGCATGCGAATAAACGACCTTTCCATCTTTGTATACCATCAAGATTGCACGGCCACCCATTTCAGAAACATTATCGGTGAGCCAGTTATCCAGTTTTGAAAACTTGTTTTGAGCGTTTGTGCTGATAGATGAAACGGTCAAAAGCAGAATGGCGAAAAAACCTAAAGCGGATTTCATGAAGTTGTTTAGAGCCTGGTTAGAGAATCTAAAAAGAAAAAAGTTTAAAGCACTACAGAATTGAATACTGAATAATTTATGTGGCTGAGTTTCTGAAATCAAAACTGTATTATATTTCACTTCTAAACTGTTATAAATGACCAGGAAACTAATGTTTATGTCTTTAGCCATTCTCTTTTCAATAATGATCACTTTCTCATCATGGACAGTTTTGAAAAAGAACAACAGCGAATTTTATTGTATTACAGTCTACCATTTCAATAATCGGTCGCAGGAAACAATGCTGGATAATTATTTTCAAAACGCACTGTTGCCTGCATTACACAGAAATGGAATTAAAACAGTTGGTGTTTTTAAAGCTTGGGCAAATGACACCGCTGCCGATAAATTAATGTATGTATTTGCTCCCTTCCGTTCTTTCGATTTGATAGAAAGAACAGGCGAACAAATAAAAAAAGATAAAGATTATACATCAGCAGCATCGGCCTTTCTTAATGCAGAATATAAAAACCCGCCTTACACAAGAAAAGAAGTTATTATCACAAAAGCTTTTCCGCTGGCGCCAGAGATGCAATTACCCAATTTGAAAGCACCAAAACATGATCGTGTTTATGAATTGCGTAGTTATGAAAGTGCTACAGAGCAGAAGTTTGAGAACAAAGTAAAGATGTTCAATGATGGCAAGGAGGTGGGAATCTTTAAAAGGCTGAATTTTAATGCCATCTTTTACAGTGAAGCTATAGTCGGAAGCAAGATGCCAAACCTGATGTATATGACCAGTTTTGAAAATAAAGCCGACCGTGACGCCCACTGGAAATCTTTCAGCAGTGACAGTGCGTGGAAAAAACTTTCGTCTCTGCCCGAATACCAGAATAATGTCTCACACATCGACATTAATTTTTTATATCCAACTGATTATTCTGATTTCTGACAAAAGGCAGAAAATAGTTGCTGCGATTGAGGCCACTTCCTACGATTTTTTCTATATCGATAGCAAAAAGGGCTGTGGAAAAACATCATGGCTATATTTACGCAACGGGAAACCGGTAAGGGCGCATGTTTTAATATTTATTGCCTGTGTAGGTATGATAATAAACAAGCAAAATTTTTCATTATGGAAAATTATAGGGAGCAAAATCTTTTAAAAAAACATTTTATGACCCGGTTTTTATTTATTGGCATTATCGGCTTGCTAGTGGCGGCATGTGGCCAGAACACACAAACAATGAGTAATGACCTTACACAATTAGAGAATGACTGGATGCGTGCAACCATGAAAAAAAACAAGGCTGTTTTAGAGCAGTTGGTAGCTCCTGAATTTACTGTAACCGGAATGAAGTATTTGGATAGTGCAGCGGTTACAAGATCGATGTGGATGCAAAACACTATGCAGGACCTCAAGATAGATTCAGTTCATTTTCTAAATATGAAAGTGACGACTACAAGTGAAGTTGGCATTGTAAGAGCGGAATTTTTTTGGAGCGGAGCATATGCTCAAAGCAAATTTGCAGACACAACTTTTTTTGTTGATACCTGGGTTAAAAGAGGTGGTGACTGGAGAGTGGTGAGCCGGATCGTTACAGATTGAGCATGAATTAAACTATTGCTCACATAGCTTTCTTTTAATCAGGCCAAAAAAAGGGCTTGCACTATTTTGGCATTTGTTACATCAGAACTGCTTTGAATCCGTCTTAAGGTATTCGGTTAAATAATCTGTTACTTTTTGATACAAATGTCCTCTGTCTTTACCAAGCACATTATGTTCATGGCCAGGATAGATCATATAATCTACCTGAACGTTTTTATCGATCGCAGCCCGAACAAAACGAACTGAATGTTGCTGAACAACAACAGGATCCTGCAAGCCGTGAATGAGCAACAACTTGCCCTTTAAGTTTTGAACTTTTTTGGTCAAATCAGTTTCTGCATATCCTTCGGGGTTTTCTTGTGGCGTGTCCATGTAACGTTCTCCATACATAATTTCATAGTAACGCCAATCGGTAACGGGGCCGCCGGCAACAGCAACTTTAAATACATTGGGATGATTGAGCATGAAATCAATGGTCATAAAACCACCATAGCTCCATCCAAATAAACCCATCCTGTTTTTGTCAACAAATTTTTGAGCGTACAAATAATCAACTCCGCTCATTAAATCTTCCATTTGCGGAACACCTGCATGTCCATGTATAACCTGTTCAAACTCTTTTCCGCGGTTATCACTTCCTCTTGGATCAACTGTAAAAATTACATACCCTCTTTCTGCCATATATTGGAACCAGTAATCACCTGAACCGCCATTCCATGAATTGAGGATTAATTGCGCATGCGGTCCGCCATACCAGTAAACAATTACGGGATATTTCCTTGCGCTGTCAAAATTTGTAGGCTTATACAAGCGACAGTATAAAGGAGCTCCGTTCTTATTCCTGATGGTGAAGATGCTCATTTTTCCGAGACCATAATCTGCCAATGGGTTCGGGGCATTAAAAACAATTTTATTCTTTATTGATTTTACATCTGCTAAAGAAATGGTCCTTGCTACATCAGTTGAACTGAAATTATCGATAACGCTGTTGCCGCTTGTACTTACCTGCGTATAATGGTTTCCCGAGGTTTGTGTAATTCTTGTTGTGATTCCTTTTTTCAAATTAAGCTTGTACAAATTTCTTGTAATGGGTGATTCTTTTGTTGAAGTATAAAAGAGATTTTCTCCTTTTGCATCAAAACCTTTCACTTCTGTTACTTCCCAGTTCCCCTTTGTTAATTGCTTCAACAGTTTTCCGTTCATGTCATATAAATACAAGTGATTCCATCCGTCCCGGTTGCTTTGCCAGATAAATTGTGACGAATTGTTTTTCACAAATAACATTGGCACTAATGGTTCAACATATCTCTCATCTTTTTCTTCAAACAGTGTTTTTACAAAAGCACCTGTTGAAGCATCGTATTGATTCAGCTTCATGTGATTCTGCTCCCGGTTCAATACGGCAATGAAAACATATTTGTCATCCGGGCTCCATGCAATATTCGTAAGGTATTGTTCCGCAGGTTCGCCGGTTTGCAAGTAAGTTGTTGATTTTGTTTCCGCATTATATACGCCAACTGTTACGTGGTGGCTTTTATCTCCCGCCATTGGATATTTTATCATATCAACTGTTGCAGGGGTGGTTGCCCAATTGATAATAGGATAATCCGTAACCATACTTTGATCCATCCGGTAGAAAGCCAGCGTCTTTCCATTATTGCTCCAAAAAGTTCCCTTCATGATCCCAAATTCTTCACGGTGAACGGATGAGGCATACACAATGTCTTTGCTTCCATCAGTTGTTATTTGTTTGGCATTTTGTCCGTCAGTAACAAACAAATTGTAATCATCGACATAAGCCACATAACCGGCACTGCTTTCTTCAACAATGTCTTTGTTGATAATGCTTTTGTCAATAAGCACTTTTATCTTATTACTAACAGGATCTAAAGCAACCCTATTGCCATTCGCATTAAATATCCAACCGGTTGGTTTATTGAATTGAATAGCTGGCATTGAAGTTAGATTTTCATAGCCCACCGCTCTCAATTTCTGATTAAGATTATCTAGAGAAAGAAAGGTTTGTTCAGAAGAAGATCTGAAATTTCCTTTTACCCAAACATCCTGGTTATTTATTTTTTTGAGGTAAACGTAATCCTCTGTTCCATAAACAAATTGTAATTGCCTTAGATTTTCAGGTGCAAGAACTGTTCGATTCTTTACAAGTGCATCTTCAATAGTTAACAGTTTGTTTTGTGCTGAAACTGAAAAAAACAATAGGAGTAGCGGAAGGAGAAAAAAATACTTCTTCATTTTACACGGTTATGTAACAAATGTAGAAATAAGAGCGTATGCATGAAAATTAAGCATGCTTTCGGTAAAAGCGATACTGCAGATACTGGCGTAGGCTGATAGGTTAAGGTTTAAATGGCATTGAGGAAAATCATTTCTTATTTGGCTAAAGCTTCTTCTCTTTACGGCCCATTGAAATGAAGCTTAAATGAGCAAAAAACCAATAGAACTTTTAGCTCCCGTTGGCTCTTTTGAAAGTTTGCAGGCAGCTATACAAGCCGGTGCCAATGCAATTTATTTTGGAGTGGAGCAATTGAACATGCGGGCAAAGAGCATCAACTCTTTTTCGGTTGATGATCTAAAACAAATTAGTGGTGAATGCAAACCGCAGGGAATTAAAACCTACCTCACCTTAAATACTATTCTCTACGATCATGACATGCAGTTAATGCGCGACGTTGTGCAGCATGCAAAACAAAATCATATTGATGCCATCATTGCGGCCGATTTTGCAGTTATCGAACTATGTAATGAAATGGGATTGCCTGTGCATATTTCTACACAGGCCAATGTGAGTAACATCCAGTCGGTGCAATTTTTTTCGCGATTTGCAGATGTTATTGTGTTGGCGAGAGAACTTACATTGAAACAAACGGAAAATATTACAAAGGAAATCAAACGGAAAAAAATAAAAGGGCTTTCCGGCGAACCTTTAAAAATAGAAGTGTTTGTTCATGGTGCTTTGTGCATGGCTATATCCGGCAAATGTTATTTGAGTTTGCATCAGCAGAACGCATCTGCTAATCGTGGTGCATGCACGCAGGTTTGCAGGAGACCTTATAAAGTGACAGATGCTGAAAACGGAGAAGAATTGATGATCGACAACGAATACATCATGTCTCCAAAAGATCTTTGTACCATTGATATACTAGACCAGGTTATAGCAAGCGGAGTTAATGTTTTGAAAATTGAGGGACGTGGTAAAGGACCGGAATATGTTTATACAACAACACGTTGCTACCGGGAGGCAATTGATGCAATTGAGGAAGGCACTTACACAACGGAAAAAATTGCGGCGTGGAAAGAGCAGTTGTCTTCTGTTTACAATCGCGGTTTCTGGGAGGGCTATTATCTCGGAAGAAAATTGGGTGAGTGGACGCCACATCCAGGTTCTGCAGCCACTGAAAAGAAAATTTATATCGGCAAGTGCACCAAATATTATCCGGCAATACAAATAGGCGAGTTTTTGCTGGAGAGCGGAAGCATTCAAAAGGGCGATGAAATTTTAATAACCAGTAACCGGTTTGGAATTCACAAGGAAGTATTGAACGATTTCAGGGTGAATGGCGAAGAGGATGATATTGCTAAGCAAAGCGACAAGATAACCTTCCCTTTGATGGTGAAACCTTCTCTAAATGATAAGCTATATAAAATTGTAAAAGTCGAAAATGTCTAAGATCATCTTCTATAGAGACAAGTGCATTGGCTGCAGCATTTGCCAGGAGATGCAACCAGAATTATGGCGCATGTCCAAAAAAGATGGCAAGGCTGTTCTGCTGCGGTCCATTCAAAAGAAAAAAGTTTTGCAACTGGAAATACACAACGTTTTCCTTCAAAGAACAACAGAAGTAGTAGAGGCTTGCCCCGCAAGGGTAATTAAAATCGCTTAGCTGATTTTAATTGTGATGTTTGTTGTTTTTTTGATTCAACAAATTTTCATTCTGGTAATTCCCTCCAATTCCTAAAGAAACATTTGCCTTCACACGGAAATCTTTATGACTCATCTGCCAGCACTCACCGGTTTCTTTCATTACTATCGTATACAAAGTATCGGAGTGAGGACCATAATCTATCATATACCAGATATAGCCATCACCTTTTGGCGTGGTTACTTCAACCGGGTCTTTAAACTCCAAAGCAATCATAATGCTTTTAGTAATCATTGTAAAAGCTGTGCCATAAGCCAGCAATCTCTTCAAGACTTTGAGCCGGTCAAGATGATTGAAATCATTTCACTGCTACGAAACCGTTTGTAGTTTTTCAAAAAAAGATGAACGCAGGCGCATCTTTCACCATGTCTCTCAAAATAATTTTATTCATCGTGTCAAAGAGATATTTCGCATTGAGGCATTAAGCGATGCAGTGTTTGCCTTTTCGGTTTCGTTGCTGGTTGCTTCTTTGAAAGTTCCAAAAAGCTTTGAAGAATTGAAGGAAATTGCTGCCGCAGCCCTGCCTTTCTTTGCCACGGTTGCCATGATCTTTCTTTTCTGGTATCGCCAGTATATTTTCTTTCGACACTATGGATTGAACGATTTCACAACCATCGTGCTTAACCTGGTCTATCTTTCAGTGATCCTTTTTTGTGTCTATCCACTCAAATTCCTGTTCTCTATTTTGCTTTCTTATTGGAGCGGTATTGATTTTTCTCCCGGCAATAACGAAAAGAGCCTGGCATTTCTTTTAGGTGAAGAATTCCCCAATTGATCATTCTTTCAGCATTGGCTACTTTCTTATATGGACGGTTATTTTTCTAAGTTATTACCATGTTTTACGAAGAAAGGTCATTTTAATTTCACTCAGTATGAGTTGGGCTTTACAAAAAAGGAGAAAAGCGGTGCCTTTTGCAATGCAATTATTGGATTGCTTGCATGGGTATTTGCATGGTTTCACCAGCAAGTGTTTGCCAGCCTATGTTACATACTGATTCCTGTTGTGATGATCATCAACGACAAGCGTTTCAGGCATAACCTGGCAATAAATAAAACACCAGGCGAAACACAAAGTCGTCGCATTGCTTCAAATGCTATCCAATACAATAACAGAGTTTTATGCAGCCTGGAATGACTCAATACCTGCGCTACATTTTTTTACAATAAGTTCTGTAAATGTAAGAGCTCTAAAACGCCGTTTACATTCAGCAAGCTTCATAATAATTGATGAAGCTTCTTCCGCATGGAGCCGACGTATAGGCTCATGATGAAGCGTTTTGGCTATGAGCGGAAGCGCTGCCCTGTAAAACGCATCCGAGGTCAGTTCTTCCCTTGCCAGTATTTGCAAATCCTTTTGAGCGGATAATTGCTTTGTTTCGTCGCCGGTATAAAAATCTTTTTCTGCATCAGCCATTCTCCGGTCGAATGCCTGTTTTAAAATGGTTCTGTAAATGTAATCGTCCATTTCAACACCGTTATCAATGGCATTTACAAGGTCCCTGTTTTGAGAAATTATTTGGAGTGCACAACTGATAATTTCCGTTGAAATGCCAAGCTCAAGTGCTTTTTCGTGGATGAATTGATGGCTGGTCATTGTTTGGATTTTTAGGATGGATGAATGTTAAGCGCAACACAGCACTAAAGATGCCAGAAAACGAAAATGTTGATAAATAAGTTGGTTAGAAAAAAGCGGTATTAAATTCTTGCTTGTGGTCAACCAGAGCTTATATTGTAGCGGTGCTTGCAGGACCGGATAGTATACTGTATGATCTGCCGCAATCTTTTCAAGGGTAATTAGGCTATTAGTGATTATTGTATCTTATTAGTGGTATATTGAGCATGTATTTACAATTACCCTTAGACCGAAGTTTTTTATCTTGACAAAGAAATTCGATTGCATCGATCTCTGGTATTGTAATTCTTGATTGCGTATCCCAACTTTGCACCCTTTAATAAACCATGACCAAGAAAGCCCTTTCTCTTACGGAATTTATGGATTTGCCTCAGGAACTCCAGTTTGAAGTTTTGCATAAGCACGGTGTTTATGTAGGTAAGCGTAAAGTGGAACGTCAAACGGTCGTGTTATTTCAACTTCACGGCTTTTATGTTGAAGTGTACTATAAACAGTACAGGAAAATAGTAGATCATCTGATTTCATCAAATAGCACTGACATTCTGCAACCTTACCTGGATCAAATTAACATCAAGGATTTTACTGACGGAAAGAAAGAAAAATAAAACGTGTGATTCAATTTTTGCAGTTCGTATTTGCATTTTTTTCATATTTGTAATTATAAGCCGCCAAAGCTATGACTCAATCCTTGCCGCCTAAAAGTCTTGTGCTCTATGCAGATGATGACCCTGAAGATATTGAGCTTGTCGTTGAAGCCTTCCAGTCCTATGCACAAAATGTTGAACTGATGACGTTTGCCGATGGGATTGAATTACTCAATTTCATCGAAGCCGTGGATCCGCTCCATGTAGCCCCATGCCTCTTTATTATTGATATTAATATGCCTCGTCTAAATGGAAAGGAAACGTTGAGACGCTTAAGAAGAATTGAAACATTTGCAGAAGTGCCTGCAGTTTTGTTCTCAACCTCGAGCCTGCCTGCTGATGCTGTCTTTGCTAAAAATTTCAACGCAGGCTTTGTTACGAAGCCACTTCATACCAGCCAGGTGCATTTGATCATTGACGAAATAATAGAACATTGCTCCGATGAAGTAAAAAAGATGATCAAAAAGCGCAACGGAAATTAATAGCTTGTCTTAAATAAAATTGTAAAAGGAATGGGAAATCATTCCTTTATTTATTTGGAAGCGGCCGCAGCTTTGTTTATTTTAAAAACACTTAACATTCTGCGGCAAAACCTTCTTCCAAGTTGTTAGTCTCATATTCACTCTGATAAATTGCGGAGCCAACATAAAATCAATAAACATGAAAAAACTTTTACCTATTCTTGGAGTCATAGCCTTAACAGCAGTCGCATGTAACCCATTGCCGGATCAGAAAGCGGATTCAGCACAGGCGGTTCAGCAAACTCTCTCCCAGCAGGATACCATAGGGATGGCAGCATTTAATGCTTGGAAGGCTCAAAATGAATTGGCGACTATGAATGCTTATCAGCAGCCGCAGCAGGAAAAAGCAGCTCCTGAAAAAACACGAACAATTGTTAAATACGTACCGGTAAAAACTTCACAGTCAAAGCCGGTGTCGCATACAAGTTCTACTTCCTCATCTTCCTCATCAAGTTCCAATGAGCAAACGAACGCAGGAGGCACAACCGGTACTGCTAATAGCGGAACCTCGCAAACTGCAGAGAAAAAAGAGGGATGGAGCAAGGCAGCTAAAGGTGCTGTTATTGGTGGTGTAGCAGGCGCAGCAGGCGGTGCAGTTATTAATAAAAAGAACCGCGTTGCCGGTGCAGTTATCGGTGGTGTAATTGGTGCCGCAGGCGGCTATGGCATTGGCCGTACCATGGATAAAAAAGATGGCAGAATTGACTATTCCACAATTTTTAACTAGAAAACCTTTTGAAAACTAATATATGGAGTCATGCAGAGGCATGGCTCCTTTTTATTTTGCGTATGATTTTGCCTTGGAAAAAATATCTGTCAGATGATGGCTCCTTTGAACAGGTTGAGTCATTTTGCGATTTCTTCTCTTTATAATATAGTAAGTGGTTAATCCTGCTGCAAGTGCCACCAATCCAGCTATAACTGCTTTTGTTTTCATACTTTTTTTGCAAGTAAATTCAATTGCTATGCCATCTAAAAAATGTCGATAAATGATGAGCTCAATCCTTTGAAGTAAGCCATGAGCCTGCTTTGTAAGGTTTTTTCATAAAGTTTTCTTAGTGTTCTTTTGATTCTTTTTTCACTCCAGTTTTTCTTCGGAAATTTGCAGCTCCAATAAAGAAAAACCTCCAATAACCATGAAGAAACACCTCCTCCTCCTTACGTTAGTTGTGTCTTTATCACTCGTATTGTTTTCATTTGCTAAGGCAAACTCATCCAGATCAGTGGCATCTGCAAAAGACAGCAGCAGCATTATTGATTCATCCGCAATCGTGCATGGAATTTCATTGAGTGAAAAATTGTATGCCGATTTGGACTTGCAGCAGGCTGGTCTTTCTCAACAGGCATTTGATTATGCCGTTAAGGGTTATCAAAAATTAATTGATAGCGGATTGGTAAACAATTCTGAATACTTAACCATTGTTGATCTCAGCCAGTCCTCTCGCAGCAAGCGTTTTTATATCGTTGATATGAAAAACGACAGCCTTACGTGGAATACCTATGTTGCACATGGGAAAAACAGTGGTGTTGACGTGGCAAAAAGCTTTTCAAATAATTTAAATTCTAATAAAAGCAGTCTTGGTTTTTATCTTACAAAATCAACTTATCGTGGCAAACATGGTTTGTCATTGCGCATTGATGGATTGGAGAATGGCTTCAATGATAATGCGGAAGCAAGAGGCGTCGTAGTACATGGGGCTCCCTATGTAAACGCCGGCCGCGTAAACAGCGGATATATGGGCCGCAGCCAGGGTTGCCCAGCTCTGCCGGAAAATGAATATGCCCAGGTAATTGATATTATTAAGGATGGCTCCGTGCTTTTTGTTTATGGAGCAGACAGCAATTATATTCAATCATCAAGCTTGCTGAATTAAGACTTCAAAGTCATGTAATGCACTGACGTCCGTCAGGAAATATAAGCATATAGCAGTATACTTTCGTGGTGAAAATTCAATATTCGAAAAAAAAGAAACTACTACTTGGTTCGGAGTGATGCCGTTGAAGTAGTTCTTTTCTTCACTTAAACGATGTTTGCCATGAAAAGAGTAATCCTCGCTGCTGTATTTATAGTAGCCTTTAGCGGATTTGCAGCAGCCCAATCTTCCGCAAAACAAGCAACTAAACCCGGGAAAGCAACAGTAAAGAAAAGTGTTCCTTCAAAAAACAATAACAACAATACTGTTTTAAGGCACGACGATTCTGCAACTGCAAAAAGCGATTCCACGATTAAGTTAGTGTTACCGATGCCGAATATTTCGGATACGACAGCTCTGCCAACGGTAAAAAAAGACGAAGAGTTATAGTTGCTGTACTAAGGAAAATAAAACTCACTGGATCATTTTATTGCGAATGATATCCATAAGGTCTGCCTTATAATTATCGCCAATTAAAATTTCAGCGTTCACATTTTTAAGCCTTAGCAGGTTTCCTTCAATACCGGTAATTTTTGCAATGGGAATAATGAAAGATTTGTGTACCCTGATGAATTGCTTCTTTGATAAGCGTTCTTCAAGATCTTTCATGCTTGTATATACCAGCGTTTTCTTTCCTGCGCAAAAAATCGCTACATAATTTTTCATGCCTTCGATGTAATCAATTTCCCCGAGATTGATCTTTAAAAGCTTTCCTTTCGATTCTGTTTTTACAAATATGTAGTCATCTTCAGGATCTGCAGTAATGTGGTTTTCTTCATGGTGTTCTTCCAATTCTTTTGTTGCTTTTTGAACGGCCTGCAAAAAACGGGGGAGACGAATAGGTTTTAAAAGGTAGTCAACCACATCTAACTCATAACTATCCAAGGCAAACTCACTGTAAGCAGTTGTCAGTATCACTTTCGCCTTGCCATTAATTGCTTTTATGAGATCCATGCCTGAAAGTTCAGGCATTTGAATATCGAGAAATAACAGATCTACTTTTTGTGTGGCAACAATCTGTAAAGCTTCAATAGGATTGGTAGTAGTTGCAAGAAGGTTCAGATGAGGGGTTTGCTTTACATAGTGAACCAATATGTCAATGGCATGTTGTTCGTCATCAACAATAATACAATTGATCATAGCTTAAAGATGGTTAGTTCAGTGGTATAAAAGTCGGCTTCATCTTTCACATTCAGCGAATAATCTTTTCCATAAGCAAGGTCGAGCCGTTTTTGAATGTTATCTAAACCAATACCGGTAGACAATTCTTTCGGACCGTTTTTCTTTTTATTTCTGCAATAAAAAGAAAGTTTTGAATGATCGATAACCAGGTTAATCTCAATCGGGTAGTCGGTGCTTTTTAAATCGCCGTGTTTAAATGCATTTTCTACAAGCGTTATTAATACAAAAGGAATGATCGTTGCGCCGTTGACTACGCCTTCAACATTGAATTTTACATTGAGATTGTTACTGAAGCGAAGCTGGTTTATTTTGATCACATTGCGTACATGTTCAATTTCATCTTTAAGTGGAGCTTTACCGTCTTTTGCATTGCCTTCGCTTAACGCATATCGCATAATATCAGATAAGGTCAAAATCCCTTCAGATAATTCTGACGAATAAGGCAATGACTTAGCGTATAAAAAGTTTAAAGTATTATGGAGGAAGTGAGGATTGATCTGTGCTTTTAAGAAATTGAAATTGGCTTGCGATTTTTCAACTTCCAATTGCATTTTTTGTGCTTCAAGAATTTTACGTTGCTTTCTTTCATCACGAAGGTGCGTGAGATATGCAATCAGTAACGATAAGCCGATGTAAAATACTGTTGACATGAAGTAAGCAAATAACATCAGTGCCGGTGTCATCGGTTGCTCATACTTATTATCATTTATGGATAGGGTAATTTTCTTTGAAACCGCAAGAAAATAAGTGATAGCAAAATATATCCCAAGTGAAATTATGGCTATGACACTAGGCCTGAAAAAAGAACTTGCCGTTTTCCTATCAAAAAAAAGCTTGTAATAGCTATTGACACTGAAATAATAAAATACTGTTGAGAAAGCAATGCTTATGCCTTGTGAAAATAGATAATGCCACGTCAGCAGCTTTGTCCAATTAAAATCTTTGCTGTACATAGGCGAAACGGACAAGGCAATAAATCCCAGTAATGT
Organism: Flavisolibacter sp.; assembly: GCA_035554655.1. Taxonomy (GTDB): domain Bacteria; phylum Bacteroidota; class Bacteroidia; order Chitinophagales; family Chitinophagaceae; genus Flavisolibacter. The sequence goes on along the minus strand of DATMIF010000014.1, from coordinate 109,865 downwards.
AAAAACCAGATTCAAGCCTAACACTACCCAAAATACTTTCCAGAAAGAGTATCTTTTCTTAGTCATCATTTTATCAGCGTATCGAATTTATTACTTTATTGAAATGGATAAAGGAGGAATGTTCCTCCTTTATCCAGAATTATAAGTTTTTACTTATTGCTGTCCTACTCCTAAACCAGTTCCACCGCCCTGTGTTCTCTTTGTTTCATCTTCCGCACCAATACTGCGGTTGCGTGCAGCCTTTATTTGATTACTACCAAAGCGGTAAACAAAATTCAATTTGAACTGCTGGCTTTCCCAACGGGCCTTCACTCTTGTTAGCTGTCCTGCAAATTCCTGCTTACCTGTGAAGTGCAATGAGTTAAACAAATCGCTGTAAGACGCTTTGATGGTTGCTTTGTTCTTCCATAATTGTTTTGAAATACCTCCATCAACACTCCACAAAGCATTTGAGCGAAATGCACCTTGTTGAATAGTCGGGGCAACATAGAAGCCCGTTAACTCTCCCGTCCATGTTTTTGTTTTACCAAACTTCAAACTGTTTTGAGCGTAAAAGGTCAAGCCAAATGCGTTTTGATCGACTTTCCTGCCCGGGCCAAAATCAGCCTTATACATTGCGTAGTTGCTGCTAAGATTGGCAAACACCATATAGGACTTGTGTTGATAAGGATAGCTGATATTAAAGCTCACGATATCCTGTGTTGCCAAGTTCTTTTTGGTGACAAATGCTTTTGATTTTTGAATGGTATCGATCCACTGAGCAAACATGTTGTTTACGTGGCTGTAATTAAGCGATGTAGTTAAACGATACTTATAAGTATGAGAAATGCCAACGCTGTTTGTGTATTGGGGTTTCAGATCGATATTTCCTTTCTGGAAAGTATAGGCATCCAACCTAAACTCGAAGGGGTTGAGATCCTGGTAAGCAGGTCTGTCAATTCTTTTGCTGTAACTGATACCGAACTGGCTCATTGGGTTCTTGTTGAAAGTAATGGCAGCACTTGGAAAAACATCGGTATAATTGCGATTGATCGGTTGTTCCCACTTCGCATTGTCTTTTATGCCACTGGAAACTCCTTTTGAAACTGTGTTTTCTACACGGACACCAGCTTGTATCATTACGCCTTTTAACTGGCGGTTATAGTTCACATAACCCGCATTGATGTTTTCTTTGTAATCAAATACATTGCTCTTATCAGTGTTAGATGTTTCAGTTGTTCCTACTACATCATAAGTTTGAAAATCATTGTCGGTTTTCACAAAAGCAGTTTTACCTCCATAACCTAATTTTCCTTTCTTGAAATTCTGTTCCCAGTCAACTTTTACTGAGTTGATGTAAATGTTGGTTGGGGAGATTGTTCTTATGATTTCGCTACTTGTAAGAATTTGTCCGGTAGGGTCATAATAATAGTTAGGCTGATACTGGTTGGTATTATTATAATAGTCGCCATGATCCGCATTTACAGTTAAGCTTTTTCCATCAGTACCGGTATAGCTGTAATTCAGGTTCAGGTTAACATTGTTTCTTTTCATGGTGCTTTTGTTATCTGCCACCAGTATCCTTGCAATAGTGTTTGTTGGCATGTAAGAAATTACAGTACGACTATAATTAGATAGTGTTGGATCAGAAAGATTTCCATTAACCATTACACCAAGTACGTTCTTTTTGTCAATGAAATAGTCTAACCCAGCTTTATAGTTATGACTTACATTTTTCATTTTCATATGGCCGTTCTGGTCAAATAAGCTATCCAAAGTTGTACGGTATAAGCTCATCGTATTCCTGTTGTTGCCTTCGTTGAATCCGTAAGTGCCATAAATGTTTACATTTTTATTTCTATGGTTTAGCGTGATACCGGTATTGTATTTGGGATAAACGCCAAAGTTCACACCGGCATTAACAGAGCCGTTAGTACCGAGCGATTTGTTTTTCTTTAAACGAATATTGATAATACCTGCATTACCTGCAGCTTCATATTTTGCCGAAGGATTGGTTATAATTTCAATCGCTTCAATATTCGAAGATTGAATCGTTTTAAGATAGCTGGCAAGATCTTGCCCTGACAAAGGTGTTGGCCGGCCATCGACATAAACCTGGATACCATTCTTTCCGTTCACACTTAAATTTTCATCCTTATCAACCAAAACCCCTGGCGACTTGCGTAACAACTCAAGTGCATCGCTTCCTACAGAATTGATGGTTCCTTCAACATTCAAAATAGTTTTGTCAGCTTTTACTTCAACAATAGGTTTTGTTGCAGTCACTGTTACATTATTCATTTGACCGGATGCTTTTGCCAGTTTTACTTCAGGTATTTTTGCATTGGAACCATTCACGTCAAAAACGGGCGAAACAAAAGGTGCAAAACCAACATAACTGGCGCTTACACGGTACTTGCCTGAAACTACATTATCAAAATAATATCCACCATCGTTTTTTGTAACAGTGTATTTAAGGATGGCCCGACCTGTATCTTTTAATAAACTAACGGTAGCGCCGTTCAAAGGTTTACCATCGGCATCTTTTGCAAATCCACTAATTTGTTGAGCATTCGAGGCGAGGGTGATGACAGTTGCAATAAAGAGAAATAGTTTTCTCATAAAAGTTTTTTTATCGATTTATGTCAATTTTCATTTCGGCACAAACGTATTATCAATAATAAGCGGGCTGAAAAACGTTACACAAAGAGGGACTTTTTCAATACAAAACCAGCTTATGTTATAATGTGAACCGTTGAGCTCCCCATTTCTCGTTAGATTAATGGCGTGACTATTGTTTTCTTCTTAAGAAACCATTGGCTATGAAAAAGGTGATGTATGTATTGAGTTTGGCTTTTGCATTGACAACTGTTTCTGCGACTGTCAATGATTTGCAGGCGCAAACAAAAACGAAAACAGTAACCAGCCATAAAAAGAAAAATGCCTTAATCGGCGCTGGCGTTGGAGCGGCAACCGGCGCAGCTGTAAGTAAAAAGCATGCTAAAGGAGCAGTAATTGGTGGTGCAGTTGGGGCTGGTGCAGGTTACATGTGGGGAAGGCACAGGGATAAAACGCATCCTATGAGGAAAACAGTTACAAAAAGCGGAAGCTAAGTTTAAAAGCTCAAACCCTGTTTGAGCTTTTTTTATCAATAAAGATTCATTGTTTCTTTGACGGATGAAAACATGGGCAGATCATCTCCACGACTTGTACAGCAATTTAAAACCTCTAAAAAAATTGCCGAATGATATTGAATGGCTGTATCCTCAAAAAGAATCTGCGGTCATGGGAATATTTGATAAGTTTCTTCACAAGTATTATAATGATGATAAACCTCGAAGAATTTTCTTGGGAATTAATCCCGGAAGATTTGGCGCCGGTGTTACAGGCGTAAACTTCACTGCACCCAAACAATTGAAGGAATATTGCAGAATCGATCATGATTTCAAAAATCAATCAGAGCTTTCTGCCGAATTCATTTACGAAATGATTATTGCTTATGGAGGTACAGAAAAATTTTATTCCGATTTTTTTATTGGTTCGGTCTGCCCTCTTGGTTTTATCAAACATGGAAAGAACATTAACTATTACGATGATAAAGAGTTGCTGAAAGCAGTAGAACCTTTCATCATCAAGAGTTTAAAGCAGCTTGTTGATTTTAATGTCGATCGGCAAGTTTGTTTTGCTATCGGGGGAGAAAAAAATTTTAAATACCTCGTCTCATTAAACAACCGTTTTGAATGGTTTAAGGAAATTATTCCACTTGCGCATCCGCGTTTTATCATGCAATACCGTCGTAAGCAAAAGCAGCAGTTCATACAGCAATATCTACAGTTCATCACAAAATGAAGAAGCAAGATTGGCTGTTTCAACTAATCGTTCTATTTTCGCCCTCTCTTAAATTAAGGCATATGAAAATCTTCATCGGCCGCCCTACATGCTAAGGCCGTAACACTCCAGCTCCAGTTTCTCAGTGGCATCGCCACAAATTTTCTTTTTCACGTTTAAATGATTTTCTTATGTCGCAGGTTATTACCTCTTCAAATAAAATTTTTACGCTTTGGTCACTCGTCAAACGATCGTTTCGGGATGAGGACTATGACTACACGCAAGGCAGTATTCGCCATGCTATTATTTTATTGGCAATACCAATGATCCTTGAACTAAGCCTGGAGTCGGTATTTGCAGTAGTGGATATGTTTTTTGTTGGAAAGCTTGGCGAAAATGCCATTGCAACCGTTGGACTCACCGAATCTGTGATAGCAATTGTGTATTCATTAGGGATTGGCTTGAGCACATCAGCTACGGCCGTAGTAGCCCGCCGGACCGGTGAAAAAAATGGGGATGAAGCTGCTCACGCCGGTATCCAAACAATCATTCTGGCGTTAATTGTTTCGGTTATTATCACAATTGTCGGGATTGCTTTTGCTCCAAAGATTTTGCAGATCATGGGTGCAAAGCCTGATGTGGTTAAGGAAGGCGCCGTTTTCACCCGTATTATGTTGGGTTCAAATTCGGTGATCATCCTGATCTTTTTAATCAATGGAATTTTTCGTGGAGCCGGTAACGCAGTAATTGCCATGCGAAGTTTATGGTTGGCAAGCATATGCAATATTGTTTTGTGCCCGCTACTTATTTATGGGATTGGTCCAATTAATGGATTGGGATTAAAAGGCGCAGCCATCGCTACAGCAATCGGAAGAGGCATTGGCGTTATTTATCAATGTTATCATTTGTTGAAAGGTTCAGGTAGTATCCATATTAAAGCAAGACATTTCAAATTTGACTGGCCTTTGATGAAAACGATCATCAGCATTGCATGGCCTGCAACCTTCCAGTTTTTAATTGCTTCGGGAAGCTGGATTGTTTTAGCAGCCCTGATTGCAAATAGCGGTGGTACGGCTGCTACCGCGGGTTACCAGGTAGCGATGAGGAATGTTGTGTTCTTTATTTTGCCTGCATGGGGTTTAAGTAATGCGGCAGCTACGTTGGTAGGGCAAAACCTGGGGGCCAAACAACCCCAACGTGCTGAGCAAAGCGTTATACTCACAGCTAAATACAACGCTATTTTCATGTCAGGTGTAATGTTATTGTTTATTCTTTTTGCGGCACCAATTATCAGTGTATTTACAAACGATCCTGAAGTTCGTCGTACAGGTACACTGGCGCTACGCATCATTGGCTCGGGTTATATTTTTTATGGTATTGGAATGGTCATGGCGCAGGCACTTAACGGAGCAGGCGACACCAAAACAGCAACCATGATCAACCTGTTTGGTTTTTGGATATTCCAGATACCATTTGCATTCTTGCTGGTAAAGTGGTTCAATATGGGAGCTGTTGGGGCGTTTATTTCCATTCCGGTTGCTGAAAGTATAATGGCCATCGCAGCTTATATCTTTTTCAAAAGGGGTCAATGGAAATCGGTTGTGGTATAAAAATTTATTGTTCTGGTAGCCTTTAGTAATTTCAATTAAGATTGGCTTTATGAACAGCAACCCTAACAACACGATCGATACCAATTTACTGCGGCAGATATTTTTTATTGCAGCCATAGTTTTCCTGGGCATTGTTTTGTTCAGGCAACTATGGTTTTTTGCTTCTGCATTTTTAGGTGCGGTTACTTTTTATGTCATCATGCGCAAACGCATGTTCTATCTTACCGAGAATAAGGGCTGGAGAAAAGCACCAGCAGCCTGGGTTTTAATGTTGCTATCGTTTTTTGTGATTCTTGTGCCGATCGGGATTCTTGGCAATATTCTCTATTCAAAAGTTGCTGATATCGTAACCCATTCGAATGAGTATTTGAATTCATTAAAAAATTTTGCAGACCAGGTGAAAATAAAAACCGGTTATGTACTCGTAAAGCCGCAAAACATCGACCAATTAGGATCTTACCTTGCACAACTGCTACCAAAAGTATTAGGCGTCACCGTGAATACGCTTGCCATTATCGCAGCTATGTACTTTATTTTATATTTCATGCTTGTAAATGGAAGAAGAATGGAGGAGGCACTATATGAATACATTCCTTTAAAAGATTCAAACGTTGAGTTGATTGGTAAAGAAGTGAGGGTAATGGTAGTTTCCAACACAATTGGTATTCCATTGATTGCTTTGATCCAGGGTATAGTTGGATTAATTGGTTATCTGATTATCGGTATTAATGAACCTTGGTTATGGTTTGTGGCAACGAGCATTGCTGCTATGATGCCTGTGGTAGGTGCAGCATTGATTTACGTACCACTGACCGTTTCGTTATTTGTAGCAGGTGAAACCGGAAAAGGAATTGCAATGGCCGTATGGGGATTTGGTGTAATTGGTTTAGTTGATAATCTTTTTCGTTTTTTGTTGAATAAAAAACTGGGCGACATCCATCCACTGATTACAATTTTTGGAGTTATTATAGGCATACAGCTATTTGGTTTTATCGGTTTGATATTTGGACCCTTACTTATCTCTATGTTTTTATTGTTACTCAAAATTTACTCATCTGAGTTCATAGTAAAGAAAAGAGAAATGAAGAGAGTGAAATAGACAGACCCTACAGTAAAATCACTTCGGAGTTTTTCAAAAATGTAAGTTGTTCTACTTAATTTCTTAAAATTTTCTTATCACTGCTTGCAACTTATTGATGCGCATAATATTTTCACAACCGTAACGTTTCAATTATCCACGAAAAACCGTTTGAATAGTGCGCAAAGCTTATTTACCATTATCCTTTGTCTGCCTTCTTTGTTCGTTTTTACTTCTTCCAGTAGTAAAAGCCGGCAGCAATTCAGGATATTCCGAAACGATTACTTCCACCGACAACAACACAGCAAAAGCATCAGGCGTAGAATACTACGGCAACTTATTATATGATAGTTTGCATCTGGAACAAATGGGCATGAAGAAAGATGCACTGATGTATGCCTACAAAGGCCAGCAAAACCTTTTGAAAAAAGGAAAAATCTCAAACGAAGATGTTTTAACCGTGTGTGATTTCAGTCAACCTTCGGACAGAAAGCGTTTGTACATAATTGACGTGAGAAATTTTAAAGTGTTATTGAATACATATGTAGCACATGGAAAAAACTCAGGCGAATTGTATGCAAGCCGTTTTTCTAATCGTCCTCGTTCATTAGCAAGCAGCCTGGGCTTTTATGTAACCAAGGGAACTTATTTTGGTAAGCATGGCTTGTCAATGAAATTATCAGGACTTGACAAAGGATATAACGACAGGGCAGAATCAAGAGCCATTGTAGTTCATGGCGCTACCTATATCGGTGACGAGTGGTTAGGTGGAAAGATGGGCAGAAGTTTCGGTTGTCCTGCAGTTCCATTGCGAATGGCACCTAAAGTAATTGATCTTATAAAAAATGGTACTTGTTTGTTCATCTATCATCCGTTGAAAAGTTACCTGCACGGTTCGAATGTACTAAACGGCTGATTTGGACGCAAACAAGGATGGATGAACAAAGCCCACCGTACCCTATGGTTGGGCTTTTGTTTTTTTGTTATGCGAAGGATTTTTGTTCTTTGGTCAGCACCGGTTATGTCTCCGCTTTTTACTATCACTTCAAGCAGTTTAAGGAGTGTGTTGCTGTCGAAGCATTGTATTTCGACTCCAGTATCGATTTAACTACTGACAGTGCACTCAGTTTTCTGTTGCGCAAAAAATCTGTGTAAGTTTTGAAACAGTTTTCAAAATATGTTCCGCATTTAATACTTAATTCCATCGTTTTCATCGCCCAATTCAGGTTCAAACAAAATTTCTTATTTGATTTTTCTGCTTAGCCGAACAAAAACAGGTGGCTGATAATTTTAGTGGCATCTCTATTGTAAATGTTCAGTTATCAATAAAATCCTTATGAAGAAAGTTTCGACGCTGCTGTTAACCTCGATGGTAATATTTAGCGCCTGCCAAAAAAACGATGTATATCTTGATTCAGACAACACAAAAGGAAAAGCTCTTGGTAAAGACATAAAAACAACCCAATCAGTTGGACAGTGTTCTATAGTTCAAATTATTTATCCGATTGCGGATGGAACTAATGACGTGCTGCAGTTTAGTTATAATTCAGCAGGTAATCCTTCAACAATTACCAGAAGTCTTGGAACTCGTACAGGCTATCCTAATTATGTCTTCAAGTATGATCAAAAGAAAAGACTTACTGATTTCGTTGGTGTTTATAATGATGGAAATACAAACGCAGAATTCTGGCACAAATACTTTTACGACAACCATGATAATGTTGTTATGGATTCTACTTACATCTTTCCAAATATTGCAAATGGATCTCCCGAAAATGCATTTGACCGACGGGCAACATCATACACTTATGATGACAATAACAGGATCATAAAGGAGTCTACAGTGTCGGCAAATAACGCAACTGTTGAACATACGTATACATATGATGGCAATGGCAACAAAGTTGGAGGCACATACGATGGTAACACCAACATTAACCGTACTAATAAAATATGGATGTTCCTGAACAGAGATTATAGTGTGAATAATCCTTTCAATGCGGATGCATACAATGCTTCAGGCCTTCCTTCAAGTTTCAACCTGGCACCGGAAAATGCCTTAGACTTTTTAGGAAACGCTTACTCCAAGGCACAAATAGTTTACAGCTGCGATGACCAGGCTGCGAAATAACAGAAGTGAAAATGTTTAAGAATAATACCCGCTGTGTTTAGCGGGTATTATTCTTATGATAAGTGCTAGCTTAAATAGTATCAAAGATTTTCTTCTGCAATATGCATGTCAACTTCACGTTCCTTCTGAACTTCTTCCTGCATGCGTTTTAATTTTTTGCCGTAGGATAATTTGGTGATCAGTACAAACAGGACTGGGACAACAAAAATGGCGAGAGTGGTCGCTGCGATCATACCACCAAATACAGTCCATCCAATGGTGCGGCGGCTTTGTGAAGCAGCGCCTGTTGCAAGTGCTAAGGGCAATACACCAAGTATAAATGCAAGAGATGTCATCACAATAGGACGTAGACGTAAACTCACTGCAGTTAATGTTGCAGTGATGATTTCCATTCCATGATCGACTCTTTCTTTTGCATATTCAACAATCAGGATGGCATTCTTTGCTGCAAGACCAATCAAAGTAATCAAACCAATTTGCGCATAAATGTTATTGCTTAAAGAAGGGATTAATGTTAGCGTTATTATTGAACCTAACGCGCCAATCGGTACTGCAAACAAAACTGAAAATGGAATGGACCAGCTTTCATACAATGCTGCAAGGAACAAAAACACAAACACCAGCGAAAGCATAAAGATGTAAACGGAACTGCTTCCTGCCTTAATTTCTTCCCGGCTCATTCCTGAAAACTCATAGGCATACCCTGCAGGTAAGGTTTGTTCGGCTACTTCTTTCAATGCATCGATGGCCTGGCCGCTACTATAGCCCGGTTTTGCAGAACCGTTGACTTCAATAGAGCGATAAATATTATAGTGAGAAATCACTGCAGGACTTTCAATCAACTTCGTTGTGATGAGTGCATTTAATGGAACCATTCCACCTGAATTATTCTTTACATAATAACGATTGAGTTGGTCAAGTGAAGAACGATAAGCACTGTCGGCCTGCGCCATCACACGAAAATTTCTACCATATAAGTTGATATCGTTCACGTAAGTGCTTCCTAATAATGTTGACAACGTTGTGTACACACTAGCCACATTCACATTCAGTTGTTTTGCTTTCTCTCTGTCTACATCAACTTTATACGAAGGTGTACGTGTGTTAAAGAATGTATAGGCCATTGCAATTTCAGGACGTTGGTTTACTGCTGCGAGAAACTTCTGGGCAACGCCTTCGAATTCCTTTATGCCTGCATTAGCCGTGGTTTGCTGCAATTCAAAAGTAAATCCTGAAGTGGCACCAAGACCAGGAATCGCAGGCGGAAGAATAGCAAGCACACGGGCTTCTCTTACATCAGCAACAGCTTTCGAAATTTTTGCTGCCACTGCCTGTGAAGTGTGTTCGTCGCCTGTGCGTTCATCCCATGGTTTCAAAAGCACGAACATGGTACCTACATTGGTTTTATTTGAGAAGCTGATGATGTTCAATCCAGCTAAACCTCCTACTGTTTTTACTTCGGGTAGCTTACGTATTCTACCCATCAATTCCCGGAGCATATCAATGCTTCTTGTAGTTGATGTTGCCTCCGGCATTTCATAGGTCACATATAAACGTCCTTCGTCTTCGGTTGGAATAAAACCCGTCGGCTTGTTTTTAAATAAAACGAACAAGCCAAAAAACAAAACAACCATCATCACAAGCACATATGGTGTTCTTCTGATCCATCCTTTCACACCTTTTGTATAAGATGAAGTGAGCCTTGCAAAGCTATGATTGAATAGAACGAACAATTTTTCCAATATTGATTTCGGCGCCTCCTCTGGCTTTGAAGGACGAAGCATGATACTGCATAACGCAGGCGTAAGCGACAATGCAACAAAGGCAGAAATAATTACCGAGATGGCAATAGTGATGGCAAACTGTTGGTAGAGTCTTCCAACAATACCGGGAATAAAACCAACCGGCACAAACACTGCAGCAAGAATTAGCGCAATGGCAATTACAGGCCCGGATATATCCTTCATTGCTGCACGGGTGGCCTGCCTTGGCGACATTTTGTTATGATCAATATAATGTTGAACAGCTTCTACCACTACAATCGCATCATCCACCACAATACCAATGGACAATACGAATGCAAAAAGTGTAAGTGTGTTAATAGTGAAGCCAAAGGGAATAAAAAATGCGAAGGTCCCGATCAATGAAACGGGAATAGCCAATAAAGGAATTAATGTAGCTCTCCAGTTTTGGAGGAATAAAAATACAACAAACACAACAAGTGCCAACGCTTCCAGCAAAGTATGAAGCACTTCATTCATTGAAGTTTTTACAACGGATACCGTTTCAAGGGGAACTAAATAATCGATATCGCTTGGAAAAGTTTTCTTCGCTTCTTCCAAAGCTTTTGTAAGCCCCTCATATGTTGTTAATGCGTTAGCTCCAGGTGCCTGGTAAATGAGCAGGAATGATGCAGGCTTTCCGTTTACATAAGCATTATTGTTGTAATCAAACACGCCTAGCTCAACTCTCGCTACATCTTTCAGGTAAACCAAACTTCCTGTAGCCGATGAGTTGCGTACAATAATATCTTCAAATTGGTCTTTTGTGTTGATGCGGCTGTTGGTTAACACACTATATTCAAAGCTTTGCTGCATGGGCTGTGGGGTAGCCCCAACTGTTCCTGCTGCAACCTGTAAGTTCTGTTCAGTGAGCGCACCGGTAATATCGGCCGGACTTAAATTCAACGCAGCAAGCTTGTCTGGATTTAACCAGATACGCATACTAAAATCTGCTGCACGGGTAACAATATCGCCAACTCCCGGAACACGTTGCAACACATCCTTCATGTAAATGTTGGTGAAATTGCCTATAAACTTTGCATCATGCGTCCCGTTTGGAGAATAAAATGCCAGAGCCACCATTATGGCAGGATTTCTTTTTCTTACTGTAATTCCCAGGCGTTTTACGGCATCGGGCAATGTAGGTTGTGCAACGCTCACGCGGTTCTGAACATCAAGCGTTGCAATGTTTACATCGGTTCCTACACGAAAAGTTGCAGTAATAGAACTTTGTCCGCTTGAGGTACTGTTACTCGAAATATAATCCATACCCGGTGAGCCATTTACCTGGGTTTCTATTGCAGTGGTAGTTGTTTGTTCAACTGTCTCTGCATCCGCACCGGTAAAGTTTCCCGTGATGTTTACAGTCGGTGGAGTAATATCTGGATATTGCGCAACCGGTAAAGTCATCATTGCAATAATTCCCACTAATACAATAACAATGGAAATAACAATGGCAGTGACCGGACGTTTAATAAAAGTTTCTGCGATCATGAAAAATTATTTCTTGGTTTTCGTCTACAGTTCTATAAATCGTTTCTATTTCTTTTGAGGTTGCAATGGAGTTGTTGTGATCACTGATCCCTGGTGTAAATTCTGCACACCTTCAACAACAATTTTATCACCTGGTTGCAAACCGCTACGGATAACAACATCGCCTCCCAGCTGCGGACCTACATCAACTTTTTGTTGATTCACTTTGTTGCTATCGCCAACGACATAAGTAAAGTATTCGCCTAATTGTTCAGTAATAGCTTTGAATGGAATAACAATCGAAGAAGCCTTGTAATTAGTGGCTACTCTCACCGTTCCATTCATGCCCGGTTTCAACATTGCCTCGGGGTTTGAAAATAACAATCTTGCTTTAATGGTTCCTGTTTGCGGGTCAACGGCACGATCAACCAGGTAAATTTTTCCGGGAATATTGTATCGTTCACCTCCAAAGTACAAAGCGAATGTTGTATCGAACTGGTCTTGCTTTTGTTGCTGCAGTTTTAAAAATCGGAAGATGTCGTTTTGATTAACATTGATATCAACGGCAATTGGGTCATCTGTTGAAACGGTGTTTAAAATAGTTTGTCCCGCAACAACCGCAGTTCCTGTTTTTACTTGTGATATACCAATTGTTCCGGTAAAAGGTGCTCTTATTACTGCAAAGCCAACATTTGCTCTTACTGCATTCACATTTGCCTGTGCTGCCGCAACCTGCTTCTTTGCAGCATCTAAAGCCGCATCAGCATAATCTACTTGTTGCTTAGCAATGGCATCATGTTTTTCAAGATCATGATAGCGGTCAGCATCTTTTTGTGCTTTTACCAAATTAGTTTGCTGCACCTGCAAATTGGCAATGGCTTGCTGAAGGTTTGCTGCATACACTTGCTGGTCTATCGTGTACAATTTTTGTCCCTTGCTTACTTTATCGCCATCTTTAAAATAAACACCGGTGATATACCCGCTTACCTGTGCTGTTAGTTTTACTTCATTCAATGCGGTTAATGTCGCAGGGTATTCATCATGAGAACCAGCTATGGTATCTTTTACGCTGATCACAGAAACATAGACAGGCGGTGGTGTTGCCGACTGTGTTTTGACTTTTGCCTGGCATGAAGCAAATACAATAGCAACAACTAAAATTGAATATTTGATTGTGGACTGCATCGTGTTTCGTGGTTTTGTTCTGAGAATGCTTGTTGTTTAAATTAATGGCGTATCAATCCTAATGCTCTTTCCGCATCTACCTTACTCGCCAGCACCTGGTTCAATGCATTGAAATAATTGATTTGTGAAGTACGCAAATCCGTTTCAGCATTAATCACTTCGAGATAGCTTTTAACACCCGCTTTATATTGAAGATTGATAACGTCATAAACTTCCTGTGCAAGATTTACATTTTCTTTCGACGCTAAATAATTAGCCAAACTTCCTTTGTAATTGCTCAATGCAGTGGCGTACTGACTATTGATGGCATTTTCAAGGTTCAGCATTTCAAAATCAATTTGTGCAACAGTGAGTTGTGCTGATCTGATATTGGCCCTTCGCTTTCCTCCCTGGAAAATAGGGATACCCGCGGTCAATCCTATAAATGAGTTAGGATAATTTGTGCCATACAACTTGCCGAAATTGTTGTTGAGATAATTAAGATTGTAAACAGCAGTTGCTGAAACATTTGGTAAAAATGCATTGCGCTGATACAAAATATTTGCTTCCTGCAAATGACGCCGTGTAAGCAATTGCTGGTATTCAATTCTTCTTGAATAATCCGGGCGTTGCAAGGTATCAAAGCCAACTTCGGTTTCCATCCGCAAACTATCGTAAACAATGGAAAGCGAAGCGCCAACAGGATAACCCATGTAATTCTTCAGGTTCTCCATCCTGGCTACGAGAGCCGCTTCATTAATTTGCTTTGTTGCTTTTGTATTGTTCAATGCGATCTGTGCTCTCTTGTAATCTGTTTTATCCGTGACACCGGATTGATAGCGATAATAAGCATCATCCAAACTTTTTTGAAGACGGGCAATGTTTTCAGTGGCAACTTTAATTTGTTGTTGCGTGGTAAGAATATCATAATAGGCTTTGCTGACATTGACAGTAATATCAATTTTTTCAGCTGCTGTCGATTGCCTTGCCGCGTTGCGAACTTCGTTTTGTGTACGGTTCGCTAATAACAAATCCCGGTTAAAAATAGTTTGATCGAGATAAACCTGCACTGTTGATGTGTTCTTTACTCCGACAGGTACCGCAGTTCCGTTAAAGTAACTTGTGCTTCTTTGAAAATTATGTTGAAGTGAATAGTTACCACCAATTTGAGGATACCAGTCGGCCAACCGGCTACGATTATTATAATTGACAATCTCTTCCTGCAACTGTGATTGCTTCACAGATGGCTGATGTTCCAATGCATATTGAATGCATTGTTCCAATGTGGCGGCGGTAAGCAAACTGTCATTGTTAGCCTGGGCACACAATTGTTTAGCTGATAATAAAATAAATGCAAAAGCAAGGGTCTTCTTCATATACTAGTTGGTTCGTGTCAGGGAGCAAGCAGGCGTTAATCATTCACTCCCAATAGCGGGGCGAAGTGCAAAGTAAAGTAAAACTGAATAAATATTCATTTATTTTTGACGAGTGAGATGTAAAGACGAATCAAAGGTAGATGCTATTTATAAAGCAACCCTGGCGCTGGTAAAAGATCGCGGCCTTGCCGGAATTACCATGTGTGATATTTCCAAAGAAGCGAGTATCGCCACCGGTACCTTATACATTTACTTTAAAAATAAAGATGAGCTGATTAAGGCTTTATTTACAGATTGCAGAGTAAAGTCCGCCCAGTGTTATTTCGATGGCATCGACGAGCAATTGCCATTTGAACAAAGAATGCAAAAGTTGTTTCGCAATATTGTCCGGTACAAAATGAAGCATTTTGAAGTGTCAGCATTTCTGGAGCAATCGTATCATTCGCCTTATGTAGATGTGATTGATTTAAAGAAGAAGCAAAAGGCCATGGCTCCTCTACATGCAATGATTAAAGAAGGTGTTGAAGCAAAAAAAATAAAAAATATTGAGGCACGACTACTTGTATCTTACCTGTTTGGCATTGTAAATGAAATTGTGAAGAGAGCTTACTTCTCTAATAAAAAATTAACTGATGCCGATATCGGGGAAGTGTATAAAATGTTCTGGGATGGAATCAGCTATCGGTCAAATAGTTTTCAAATTAGCGAAAAATAGAAAGGCTGTCTATAAAGACAGCCTTCAAAAATTGTTGAAGCAGTTTTATTGCTTATTCACTACTTGTTTCTTTGCGTCCTCATTGATTTTTTGTAACGCTGTAACGGAGCTGTTAGAGAAAGGATATTTTTCCACTGCCATGGTGTAATATTTTTTTGCATTCTCCACATCACCATTGGTTATGTAATATTCTCCCATAGAATCATAAGGATTATAACCGTTTGGATAAAGCTCAATGTATTTATCGAAACATTCTTTTGCTTTCGCCATATCTTTTTTGTCGAGCATGTAGTAGTAAGCAAGTGTGTTATACATGCAGGCATTCTTTGGAAATTTTGCAATGTAATCCTGTGCAGCTGTAAAACGTTCTTCAGGAGTGGCTCGTGTAACCACATAAAAATTACCAATCATTCCTCCGTCCGGAAACATTTCATGCAATTTGGCCCAAACATCACGGTTCGCTTCTCTTGTAGCGCCTTCTTTTAGAATAGAAGCAAATAATTTCTCGCCTTCAGTTTTATTTTCAGAACTTTTTAATGCTCGTTTGACATAATCTTTTTTCACATCTCCTTCGGTAACGTTGGCCATAAAAACCAATGCAACTGTAAAATCGGGATCGAGCGCCAATGCCTGTTTGAATTTTTCGTAAGCTTGCGGAGATTCAATATTCATAAAATAATCCGCACCCTCAGAGGCTAATTTTTTTGCTTCTGCAGATTTGGTGGTCCATGTCATTGTTTTTAATTGTGAAATCTGCTTGCCGGAAGTCTGCTTGCTATCTTTTTTCTGACTGAAGCCTGGTATTGCAATAATGGATGCCAGCAAAATGCCGATAACGGCGGAAGACGTTTTTCTCATGTTAAATGCGTTTTGTTGTTAAAAAATGCGGTTTACTAGAATATGCAATCTTCAGGGGATGGCGGGTGTGAAGGAAATGACAAGTAGAAGCTACAACAATTAATCGAACAACAATGTCTTTAATTTCTTTGTGATCTCATATTGTAATTGTATAAAATCCCTTGCATCTACTTTTGTTAGATAGTTATTTGATGTTTCAATGAATCGTATTTATCACAAAAAAAACTTCGTTTCTCTCTACATTTTTTGGGTATTTCTTCGCTTTCACGATATCATAAACCTCGCTAATATCGTGGCCTGATTTATGCTTAACACATAACCTCAAATGGAAAACATATGAAAACTCAATTTCTTATTTTAGGCGCTCTCGTAATTATGGCTTCCTGTAATACCCAACCAAAAGCCGATGCCAACAGTTCTGCCGATTCTGCAAGACTTATTAGCGATACAACAGGCATAGCGGAATTCAATGCTTGGAAAGCACAAAACGAATTAGCTAACCAGAATGTACAGGAACAGCAGGAAGAGAAATCTACTTCCAATGCAGTTCACAAAACGTCGTCTTCAAAAACGACTTCTTCTAATAATAGTACTGCCAACAATTCTACATCATCATCATCCGGCGCTACCCAGAAAAAAGGATGGAGTAAAACGGCAAAGGGTGCTGTAATTGGTGGCGTTGCCGGTGCTGCAGGTGGTGCGATCATTAATAAAAAGAACCGTGCAGCGGGTGCGGTCATTGGTGGCGTTCTTGGCGCAGGTACCGGTGCAGTGATTGGTCATGAGCAGGATAAAAAAGACGGAAGACACTAAAGATTTTTTGTTATTAGGAAGCTATCCGCATTGGATAGCTTTTTTTATGTCTGTTATTTTTATATTGGCTTAATCTGATTTTAAGGCAAAATCGTATCAACAAAATATTCGGTGGTTTAAAATGATGTAACTTCTTCCCTTTACACTAAGAATTTTTTATGGCGTACAATGAAAAATTAGCTGATAGCGTTCGCGAACGCATTGCCGAAACGCATAAACACATTGAAGAGAAAAAAATGTTCGGCGGACTATGTTTTATGGTGAATGATAAAATGTGTGTTGGTGTTGAGAAAGACCGGCTGATGTTGCGTGTTGATCCTGAAAACTATGAGGAACTGCTTGAAAAAGAAGGGTGCGCACCCATGGATTTTACGCGTAAGCCAATGAAAGGATACATTTATGTGGATGTTGATGTTTTAAAAACAAAAAAGCAAATTAATTATTGGGTTGGTCTTGCACTGGAATACAATAAAAAAGTGAAGCCTTCAAAAAACAAAAAAGCGGTTGTCAAAAAAACATCAGCACAATAGTAACTAGTTATCCGTTGCCTACTCTTTCTATTTCCTCTTTTGCTGCGCCCTGTCCACGCTTTACTGTTTTAAAACTTTTACCAAAACGGTAGCTGAAGGACACAGTTGCAACTCTTGAATCTCTTGTCAGCTTAAAATATTCGGTGGCATTAGTAAATTGGGTGTTGCCCTTCATCCACTGCGTATAAAAAATATCTCTTGCAGCAAGCTTAATAGTTCCTTTATTCTTCAAAACAGTTTTAGCAATGCCAACAGATACCTGTCCTGCAGGGTCAACCACTTCCTGGATGTCATTCCTGCTTTTGGAAGTATAAAAACCTGATACCTCACCACTCCATCCTTTTTTAAACCGCAATTGATTATTGAAATTGAAGCTGCCCTGCGTTACCCGTTCATTGTATTGTCTTTCAATAAAGCCTTTCATTTTTTTGTGAATGATATTGGCTTGCGTGGATACACT
This sequence comes from Flavisolibacter sp., assembly GCA_035554655.1. GTDB lineage: Bacteria > Bacteroidota > Bacteroidia > Chitinophagales > Chitinophagaceae > Flavisolibacter. The sequence continues at coordinate 92,069 of DATMIF010000014.1, read as the reverse complement.
CCACCATTTTGTGGGTGATAACTGAAGTGACACAGAAGCACCTAATGTTTGCAGTTGTTGCAGGTTTCCTTCTGTATAAATGATAATGCCGTTATTGGATACAGGAAAGATCTGTGAAAAATAATCTTTAGTTATACTGTAACTTAAACTGGTGATGACAACATCTTTATACAAATGTGAAAGCTCGACGTTCCATGTATACTGGGGAAGAAAATACGGATTGCCTGTTTGATACGTGTATTTGTTGATGATAAAAACAAAAGGATTCAGCTTTTGAAATGCAGGACGATCAATACGGCGGCCTGCACTTAATGAAAACTGGTTCGATGAATCTATTTGATAACTTACAAAGGCAGAAGGAAACAAACTGTTATAACTGCGGGAAAACGATGAATCTTTTACTATGCTATTTCCTAATTGGTGTGCATTATAACTAGTCATTTCATACCGAAGTCCCCCGTTTATTGTCCATTGATTGCTTTTGCCTTCAGCATTTGCATATAATGCATGAATATTCTCTGTGTACAAAAAATGATTGCTCTTACCATTATCTTCTCTCCAAACAGTTCCATCAAGATATTCGTAGTCCGCAAGGTTATCGGTATTTATATGAGAAGTTTTGGCTCCTGCTTCTATCTTCCATTCTTTTGATTGAGCGGTATAATCGAATTTTGCAGAAGTGATCTTAATATCAGAAGGCAATTGAGCTTGCGTAGCTTCTTTATAACTAATGGGCGTAATACCATTGTTTTCAAAATACTGGTTGCCCAGAATACGGTACAATATCCTGTCAACATCAAAACTGATTTCTTTAGCAGCAGTGAATGCATGCCGGAAATTGAAATTGATGCCGCCGTTTTTCCAATGTGAATTGGTCTTACTGTAAGTCTGAATTAAAGAATCGGTATTCATACTGGCATCAAGCCATTTGGCAGGATTATCAGTGTTGCCTCTTCTTTGCAATGCCAGGCCACTTAAAATAATTCCGGCACTTGTTTTTTCGTTAATAGTATAATCTGCGCCTGTACGCAAATTTTGCGTGTATCCTTTTCCCTTAAAAAGACTGAGTTGTTTTAGCATTGAAGTAATATCTCCGTTGTTATTGTAGTATTTTCTCAATGCATAGATTTTTGTAAACGCCTTGTTGAGATTCACACCATAATTCAGAAACAGGTTGATCTTTTCGTTACGGTAATTCATTTGTAGGTTGTTACTGTTCTTGGGATAAACACCCTGTGCAAATGATGTTGACGCATTCCCGTTAAACCCTTTTTGATTGTTTTTTTTAAGCCTGATATTAATAATGCCTGTATTGCCTGCTGCATCATATTTAGAAGTAGGCTGCTCCATAATTTCAACCGTACTGATTTGAGAAGCACTCATTCCATTGAGCAATGTAGAGATTTGTGAAGGATCGAGGTAAGTTTGTTTGCCATCAATCAAGACAGAAACACCGGCTCGTCCTTTCAATGAAATGGCACCATCCTTGTCAACCGTAATGCCTGGCATTTTTTCCAATGCTTCCATGGCTGTTGTACCTGCTGTGCTAATGCCTGCCTCAAGGTTTACAACAGTTTTGCCTGGCTTCATTTCAATAAAGGCTTTTCGGGTGGTTACAGTTATATTACTTAATGTTGAGGAATAAGCTTGCAACAAAACAGCTTTCATCACCCCATAGTAATTGCTCGGAATATAGAAATGCGAACCCACATGATCTACAAAGCCAAGGTACGTTACTCGAAAAAAATAATCACCGGCGGCAAGATCGGCAAAGTTTGCATTGCCCGCCGTATCAGTAAGCTGCACTTTTATAATGGAAGAATCTTTTTTGAGTTTTAAAGCTACTGTGGCATTAGCTATGGGTTGTTGCAACGAGTCTACTACTTTTAGTTGGATAAAACCTTCATTCTGGGCTGCACAAAACAAACTGGCAATTAATAATGGTATGCAAACAAAAATCTTCCGGTGCATCATTATGGCAAAATACCTGATCGATGATTCTACGGAAACATTTTTCTGTCAGTGGCAGAATAACGAGATGAATAGCACCGGAATGCTGTTGCTTGTACAAAATTTACAATAGTAATGGATCGTTAACCAATAGCCGATTCAATGAGCTTGAATCCCACCGCCAATCAGTGAAGCCGTAATGTCGTGCAGATGATCGAGCTGCTTGTAGTTAACCGAGTAAAAAATGTTCTTGGCTCTCCTTTCTGTGCTTACCATGCCGGCTTTCCGAAGAATGGCCAAATGCTGCGATGCAACCGACTGCTCTAAACGGAGAATGATGTACAACTCTGTTACCGTCATCTCTTTTTTTCGGTCAATAACTTTAAGCATCTGCTGTCGCAACGGGTGATTGATAGCTCTGAAAATAAGAGCTGCTTTCCTGGTTGACATGGTGTCAATTACCAGTTCGTGTTCTTGTTGAACATGTACCATGGCGGTTCTCGTTTTTTTTGTTGAAAAAATAAAAGCTTCTACGACTAATTCAATCGAGTCTGAAAAAGCTGCTTAATAAAGCGGCATTCTGCGTCGGATCGAACTGTATAACAATATACAGCATGAAAATAAAATGATGTATAAGTCGCTTTTATGATTTTTATCAGGAAAAACGGCCTAATGCCGGAACAAACGATTTTTTGTTTAACAATTCTGCGTTTTTAAAGTAAAAGTTTAAACCTTATCCATTGACAACAGCAAGATCAGTTGACAGGTAAAACCTGTAGTTCGATCAGCCAAAAGTTATGCAGCCTTTCCCAAAGACTTGATTGAAGGAAATTGGCCGCCCTGGTGTTTCCCATGCCGCGAAAGGAAAGGAAAATTATGTTTGGCCACTTTAAACAGCAAAATCGATGAAAAAGGCTAATGTTCTCTTAACGGAGAGCTTTTTTATTGTTATACCAATTTATTTGTAGCGAAAGTATTTTGGTTGACTGGCACATTAACAGAGGATGCAGGCAGAACGATGATTAACGAAACGTATAACGATGTGCATTGAGAGGAATAGAACCAAGTAAGTTTTTCAAAAAGAAATGGTAAGAGTATTGAATTGTCTTTTGACAAAACATCTCGCTTTTTATTAAAACATGCAACGGAATGCATATTTCAATGAATAAAAATGCGCTGTTGGAAGCAAAGATTGAGTAATCGAGCTGCTACTGTTTTCCTTTACTTCCCTTGCGCCCAGCCTTTCTTTGGCAAGTTCAATATCTTCCTGGCGAAGTTTTCCGATAAAAGCATCTCTTGAAGATTCGATCCTGAAATCTGATACTTCAGCCATTGAAAAGAAAGTCCATAAGTTTTGATTGTTGGGGAAAATCAGCTTTGTTTTTTTAGTATTGAATAGCGTAAGCATGTTGGTGTAATTGTTGGTGAAATAGTTAAGGCTTGAAAAGGATCGCCTGCATTTAGTCGCAGGGCGACCCTTGAAATAAAAGCTGTGTTATTGATATTCGAATTTGGTTTGAGTTTCTCCATCGTTTGAGGTCAATACATAGCCGTTAGCATCGTATGTGTACACATTGGTGATGGTGTTATCGAGTTCTGTTCCGGGATAATCGTAATGCATTGTCAACAGGTCATTCTTTGAAAAGAATTCAAGACTGAAGCCGGCAGGGTCTAACGCATATTTAAAGAATGCAGGGAATGCAGGCTTTTTGTTTCCGTATGTGAAGCTTGCTGAAAAAGCAAAGTCTCCTACAGTTTCAATTTTTGTCAGGTTTCCATTTTGGTAACTGAGATTGTAGTCCAGTTCGTAACCCTCTTCGTCGTTTGCCGGATCAGCAGGCACAATCATTTTTATTTTTGTTACCTGTGCATTTTCAACAGTGTACTGCAGGCTGTATTGTTCTGTTAGTGTTTCATTCTGCGCCTGGTCCTTTTCGAAGCTTTTATAAGTAGCCGACACAGGAATGCCATTGCTGTAAGTAATGTCCATAACGTTTCTCTCATTACCTTCTTTGTTTTCAATTTTAGTAACGTTGCCGTCATTTGCATAGGTAAATGCCATGGCTTCGGAATTATTGGTACTGATAATAGAACTTAATCTCTTGCTGGCATCGTAGGAGAAGTTATAGGTAGTAGTTTGCCCGCCTTTGGTTTCAATAATTCTTTTTAAAACTCCTGGGGAACCTGGGTTAGATCCGCCATCGCCTGTGTTATCATTTCCTTTTTCTTTTTTGCAGGCTACCAATGAGGTCAGTGCGATCAATGCAACTAAAAAATGTCTTTTCATAATCCGTGGTTTTTGTTTAATTATTTAAATGGTTTAAGATGATGTCTCATTGTAGTTGTTTTCTGTACTCAATAAGATGATGCAAAATTGTTTTTGTGCAGGCAGAAAATTCTAAGGTTTAATACGTCATTATTAAAATCAGTAGAAGTACTTAGATCGTCTTTGCCTTCATAAATCCAACATCAGTTTCATCTTCCTTAAGCGTTTATCTACGTAGTTCTACGGATATTCATAATTCAGTGTTTGTACAAATCTTTTCCGTTCCGGCGGCAGATAGCTTTGCACCAGATTTTTAAACAAACCATCAAAACCAAAAAATGAAAAAGAAAATTGTACTTGCAGCGGCTATCCTGTTCTCTGTGCTATCAACAAGCAAAGTGTTTGCTCAATCTCAATTCAGCGATGTAAACGGAACGAATTTATTGAACGCCGGTATCGGTCTTGGAAGTTATGGCCTTTCCGGAACCGGTGGTGTACCCTTAACCGCTTCTTTTGAACATGGCTTTTCAAAGAATATTTCTGCCGGGGTAGAGGCAGGTCTTATTCAGCGTAAATATGTCAACAGCTGGAAATACAGCTATTTTATTTTCGGCGTAAGAGGCTCTTACCATTTTAATGAAGTGTTGAACGTTACCAATCCTAAGTTGGATGTTTATGGCGGTGTGGGAATCCTTTACAGGCATTTCAAAATTAAATATACCGGCGACTGGGATGATTATTATGGAAAATCATCAAGCGGTGATGTGACTGTTGATCTACACGCCGGTGGTCGCTATATGTTCAGCGATAACGTAGGTGCTTTTGCAGAATTGGGCTATGGTATCTCCCCATTAAAACTTGGCCTCACCTTGAAATTTTAAGCGGTTGTACTCTCATAAGCAAAGGGCAATCGTAATGGTTGCCCTTCATTTGTTTCTTTCTCGATGGCTCCCACTTAAAGCATTTTAAACGATTGTTATGTCAACAAAAACCGATTGCAAATTTTATCAAAGGTTGATAGAATGCAGGCGCACTGCTTTATGTTTGTGAACAAGCCATGAAAAGAAATCCACCATATTTTGCTTTGCTCCTTTTGCTGTTAAGCGCATTGTGTTCAACAGCGCAGGACACTACCTTGCTCCGTCTGCAGAACTTGCCAGATGATACGACTAAGATCAACAGTCTTATTTCTTACGGCAAACTAAACAGAGCAAATCCTGACAAAGCGGTTCCGATTTATAATGAAGCTTTTGCCATTGCACAAAAAATAAAAGATGAAGGTGGCTTGGCTCGTGCCATACTTGGTCTGGCCTTCATCAATTTAAGTACGGGTAATTTTAACGAATGCATTCGCCAGTACGAAACTGCGGTGCATATATATCAAAAGCTTTGGAATATAAAAGAGATGTGCAATGCACAACTTGATCTTTCGGCCGGCTTCAGCGCTATCGGACAAAAGGACAGTGCCTTCTATTACTGCATGTCCGCATTAAAAATTTTAGAAACGCGGCCCTATATCAAGGAAAGAACAAGAGCTTACCTCAACCTTGGCACGCTGTATAACAATGTCAAATCGTATGATAATGCTATCACGTATCAAAAGAAAGCTTTAGACTTGGCCTTGCAGACAAAGGACACTGCAATGATATTGAATACTTACAGTGGCTTGAGTCTTTCTTATGATAACAAAGAGAGTAAGCAGCAGGCCTATGATATGATCCATCTTGCATTAAAATACTTAACACCCACTTCCAATAAAAACGCAACCATCCGAACTTATGACCAATATGGTTATGCCTGTGTCGGTGTTGCCCGGTACGACGATGCTGTTGTTGCGGCGCAAAAAGCAATAGTTCTGTCGCAGGAAGTAAACGATATCAATCATTTTGGTTCTGCTACAACTACGCTGGCAAAAGCTTATTCAGGCAAAGGAGACTATAAAAAAGCCATTGCTATATTGAATGAAATGGCCCAAACATCAAAAGAGGCCCACAATGCTATTGAAGAAGATTTTTATGAAATACTTGCAGACGCTTATTACAAAACAGGCAACTATAAAAAGGCTGCAGATGCTTACAGTAAATGGGTTTCTATCAAAGATTCTTCTTTCCAAAGTGAGACAAATGAAATGATTGCACAACAGGAAGTGAGTTATCAAACTGCACAAAAAGAAAAACAGCTTTCGGAGAATAAACTGCAATTGGTGCAAAAAGATTTTCAACTTCAAAAGAACCGTTATTATATGTATTATACTTTGGCTGCGCTGATCGTGGCCCTATTGATAGTTGCTCTTTTATTCATTCGCTCACGGCATAAAAAGCGAATGCATAAACAGCAACTTAAATCCATACAGCAACAAAAGGAATTACAGCTCTTACAGGCATTAATGCAGGGTGAAGAAAAGGAACGGAGCCGCATTGCCAAAGACCTGCACGATGGTGTGGCCGGCATGCTTGCAGCAGTAAAAATGCATTTCAGCAGTATGCCCGGCGCCGATAATTTAATGCAGGTGGAAGGCTACCAACAGGGAATGAAATTGCTAAATGAAGCTGCACAGGAGATTCGCAAAACATCACACAACCTGATGCCGGAGGTATTGCTGCAACACGGGTTGGACGAGGCTTTGCGCAGGTATTGTAACAATGTAAACAATAGTAAGGTGCTGCAAATTCAATACGATTCATGGGGCGAAGTTGATAGCTTCAACAATAGCTTCGAGCTATCAGTATATCGCATAGTGCAAGAACTGATTAATAATATCATCAAGCATTCAAAAGCCACGCAGGCCATAGTGCAGCTTTCGCAACAGAACGATATGCTTACCATATCTATTGAAGATAATGGCGTGGGATTTTCAGGCAACGACAATGGTAAAGACGGAATGGGCTTGCGCAGCCTGCAAAACCGTATTAAAGCCATGAACGGAAAACTGGAAATGGAATCTTCTCAACAAAGTGGGGTAAGTGCTTATCTTGAGTTTGAAATTGCAGAACTAAAACAAGGACGTACGGCAGTTTATGAATAAAATACGACTAGCTATTATTGACGATCATGCAGTAGTACTCGATGGTTTGAAAACGATGTTGAATGCTTTTGCAAACCTTGATGTGGTTTACACAACCCAAAGTGGTAATCAACTCCTTCAACATTTTCAATCTGATGTTCCTGATGTGCTACTTATGGATATTCAAATGCCGGAGATCAATGGTATTGACTTGTGCAAGCAAATAAAAAAGCAACATCCTTCGATTAAAGTGATTGCTTTTACTTCTTTTGACGATTCCAATTATGTGAAGCAAATATTTAGAAGTGGTGCAAAAGGATATTTATTGAAGAACAGCGATAAGCACACTATTGTAAAGGCTATTGAAACCGTAATTCAGGATGAGGAATACATGGATGATTCAATAAAAAAGATATTGCTGCAGGAAAGTATTACCGGTCAGCGCCGTTCCATATTTGATGTGCCTTTGACAAAAAGAGAAAAAGAAATTCTGAAACTGATTGCTGAGGGTTTATCAAGCCAGGAAATTGCGGATAAACTTTTTATCAGCTTGCGTACGGTCGAAACACATCGCCTTAACCTTAATCAAAAATTAGACGTAAAAAATACTGCAGGCCTTGTTAAGGAAGCCATTAAAAGAGGCCTTGTAGATTGAGTCCTTTTTATTTCCTAAATAAAAACGCTTACAGCCACTACGGATATATACCGTTTTCCAATTTGTAAATTTTTGATCTTATTTACAGCAGTCTATTTTTGTATTCAACCCTAAAAAATCCGCCTTATGGAATTACTTGATACCGCCTACGGAACCTTTAACATCTATGTAAACCGCATTTTTACCGAGGAAGAAATATTGCTTCATATTTCATTTGTAGATAAACAAAATAAAACGCACATCGTAATAATGCGCTACACTTCGGGCAAATGGTCATTTGATCAACCAGAAAAACTTCCCTCATGGATTCTTCACCTGAAGGACGAGTTTGTCAGCCTCATTGCAAAGAACAGCATAAGAGAATTTCGCGAAGCCCTGAACTAATATGCTCTAATGTGTCGTTGAGCCAGGAAGACACGAATTAGTTAGCGCAACTTGATTTTTGCCGTTGTTGTTTTATTAGCAGTGACAGTCACCTTTGAATCTTCAAACGAAGGGGGGCCAAAAAGAAGCGTAGGGTTATTTGAAAAACCAAACGGCTCTTTTGGATAGCCAATAATATTTGTATTGAGGCTCTTGTTGCGATCAACATCCTGGTAAGCAGCAAAAGCATACTCTCCGGCAGGCAAATTCTCGAATGTAAAAATCATTTTTTCAGAACTAACATCCCTTGTAACCTCCGTCACCTGCTTTCCTGTTTTCAAAAAATATTTCGCTGTAAAACCGGCAACAGCCATCTGCCCGCCCTTTGCTAGCCGGATGTTTTCAATTTCAACTACAGCTTTTCCACCTTGGGCAAAGCTGTACAGGTAAAAACAAAAAGCCAACAATGTTAAGATGGGCTTACTCATAGTAGCTATAACAAACAAAAAACTTTTTTGTTCAAAAATTTCTGCCACAAATCAGCTCTAATTTTTAAGAGTCTTCCGCTCTAATCAAATTCTAATCTCGCCTGGGATGTGTCGTTGCTACATTTGATAACCTATTTAACCATGGGCCATCGTAATGCAAAACTTTACCAGGCGTATTGTTGTTGAAGGTTTTAGTCTCCGATTTTTTTTTCATAAGATGTATACCGTAAAAGGTATCAGCTTCCATATATCTGTTGCTGATAGAAACAACCGTTCGCATTTTTTTAATATGGAACAAACGGCCAGCGGATGGAGAATTGTAAATGCTCCCAAGGTACCGGACTGGTTAATAAGAACAGAACAACAATTGGTGAATGCTATTGAGGAAGAATTAGCGAACCGGCCATGAAGAAATCTGCTCCTCTTATTTTTATCTTCCTGTCGGAAACGGCCTTTTAAATTGCCGTATATCCACCCCGAAACATTGCAACATTATCATCAGCTTTGTGGTGAATAGTTGATAACAAACATTCACAAAAAAAAGTGGAGCAGTAACCACACAAACGGGCGAAACCGAAAAGCCATACGAGTAGGAGCTAAAAAAATTTTTATGGCAGACAACAGCGTTTCATTACACAGGGTTTTAAAAGCTTCTCCCGAAAAAGTTTTCCGTGCATTTACCGAGGCTAATGCAGTGGCTTCATGGCTGCCTCCATACGGATTTACCTGCACAGTTCATGAATTGGATGTAAAGGTGGGAGGAAGTTTTAGGATGTCGTTTCATAATTTTACAACGGGTAATGGTCATTCATTTGGGGGAACCTACGTAGACGTTAAGCCGGGCGAGTTTATTAAGTACACTGATAAATTTGATGATCCCAACCTGCCGGGAGAAATGACAACTTCTGTATGGCTGCGAAAAGTGATGGTAGGCACTGAGATAAAAATTTTACAGGAGGGAATTCCTTCAGTGATACCTGTTGAGATGTGTTATTTGGGGTGGCAGGAATCGCTAGATAAGCTGACTAAATTAGTTGAGCCCAATATTCCGGATGCATGATGAATGAGCCTCGCTTTCCTGAGTTCAATAGAACACTCGATTAGAAAATAGAAATCAACAGATTTTTAAGGGTTGCGAAAGCGATTATTTTTATGACGAGGTGAAATGAAATTGACGGTAAATCGTCATCACCTCGCAAAACAAAAACAAACAGCAATCGGGGTGTTTATAAAGCTTGATGAAAATGTCACTGCCTGCAATTTTCTCCAGCGGAGCACCAATGTATCAGACAACAGTGCATCTTTTGGACAGGTATTGCCTTTTATTGCTGTTACTCCAGATTCGCTGAGCGTTAATGTGTCAAATGAAATTTCAGCAAGCCGCATGATAACAGCAGTGCAACAAAGGGCTATATTATTCTGTTAGTCGGTTAGCCTAATGAAACAGAGAGTACAAAACAGCTGCAAATCCCTTTCATAAAAACGATACTGTAATTGATTAATCTTATTGATTGAAAGGAAATAACGGCGCACTGTTTAGTAGCTTTTTATTGCAAGCAAGAACTTTTAAGACAACTAAATTTATTTCAACTTTTCTTTAAAAAAGTCAACAGTGCGTTGCCAGGCCAATTGAGCAGCCGCCTTATCGTACCTTGGTGTGGTGTCGTTATGAAAACCATGGTTCACATTATCGTAGATGTAGACCGTGTATTCTTTTTTATTTGCTTTCAAAGCAGCTTCGTATGCGGGCCACCCTTCATTTACCCGGGTATCTAAACCGGCATAATGCAAAAGAAGCGGGGCATTTATTTTGGGAATATCTTCTGCCGCCGGCTGGCCTCCATAGAATGGAACTGAAGCGGCAAGGGTTGAAATACGTACTGCCATCATGTTGGCGACCCATCCGCCAAAACAAAAACCAACAACACCCACTTTGCCATTACAGTTTTGATGTTTTACCAGGTAATCGAAACCAGCAATAAAGTCTTCGAGCATTTCATTGCGGTCACGTTTGGACTGCAACTCACGACCTTTGTCATCATTGCCGGGATAACCGCCAAGTGGTGTTAATGCATCGTGTGCAAGCGCAATAAAACCTTCAAGCGCAGCCCTTCTTGCTACATCTTCAATATGCGGATTGAGGCCGCGGTTTTCATGCACTACAACAATGCCACCCAACTTGCCTTTCACGTCATCCGGCATGCTCAGTAAAGCTTTAATGCTTCCGCCGCCTTTTGGCGATGAATAATTAATGTATTCTGACTTTACTCGTGGGTCTTCCGGTTGAATTTGAACACCGCCTTTATAATCAGGCATCAAAAAACTCATGAGCGAGTTTACAGTAAGCCCACCTACGGCATAAATGGACAGTCGTTGCACGAATGTGCGCCTGTCAATCCGGTTGTGCGCATAGTCGTCGTATAGGTCAAACACCTCCTGTTTGACATCTTCTTTTCTTATTTCAGGCATGGGTGTGTTTTAGATTTATGAAGTTAAGAGATTTAAATGCGCTAATATTACTACCGACTTTCTGCAATATGAACCTAATTGTATTGTGTTTGTTTGTTTGAAAAAATTTGAAATAAACTTTGACAATGGTGGAAGATTATCCTATGCTTGACCTTTTTGAGAAAACACTCGACCTGGTTTGCATTGTTAACAAAGAAGGATGGTTTGTAAAAATAAATCCTGCTGTTATAAGCACGTTGGGTTATTCTGAAGAAGAATTGATGTCAAATCCTGTTTCAGTTTTAATTCACCCCGACGATCGTGAAAGGACTGCAAATAGGAGAAATGATCTCCTCGACAATAAACCGCTGCTTAATTTTCAGAACCGTTATCTTTCTAAGAATGGCAATGTTGTTTGGCTGGAATGGACTTCGGTTTACATTCCTGAAAAGCAGGTCGTCTTTGCCATAGCTAAAGATATTACTTCACGCAAGATGGTGGAGATCGATATTGAAGAAAACTACAGGAAATACAAAGATCTTGCTTCACATTTTAAACAACACGTAGAAAAAGACCGTGAATATTTTGCTGTGGAATTGCACGAGGAGGTGGCGCAGATGGCAACCGTAGTGCGCATGCATTTTGAATCTGTTGCCCGCTTGTACAACGGCACTGACAAAACGATAACAAAATCAATTGAGCATGGTCTGGCTACTTCGGAATTGTTGATCAATAAGATTCGAAGACTTTCCTATTCCATGAACCCCGCCCGGATAGAAGAACTGGGTTTAGATGCAGTGCTGAGATCTTTGTGCCATGATTTTTCTGTGCTTACAAAAATTGATTGTGTTTATGAAAGTCAGTTTGAGGAAAGCAAAGTTGATTACGAGATCAAGTTGGATTTGTTACGAATATGCCAAGAGGCTTTGCTGAATGTTATGCATCATGCACAGGCCACCCAGGTAAAGATCAAACTGGAAGCGAAAAAGAATAAGATCGAACTTTCTGTTACTGACAATGGAAAGGGCTTTTCACATGAAAGCAAACAAAGTTTTGGTTTACGCAATATGCATGGCCGAGCCGCTTCTATTAATGGTAAACTGCAAATTAAAAGTGCTCAAAGCAAAGGCACCAGGGTAAGTGTAAGTGTTAAAACAAGTAATCAAGCTGACGAAGGGTATAATAGTTCAACAAAAAAGGTTTGAAGTTGTTAATTGATCATAAAGCATCCGTTTTGTTTCTTTCTGCGTACATTAATTATGATGCGGTTAGTTGTTTTTATTCTGTGGGCTTCAATTGGGTTATCCTGTAGTAAAAAAGCTCCGGATACCAACACGTATTATCAGCCTCCCATTGACAGTGTTGTCCCGCCCCGTAATGACACAGCAAAAACATATCTTGCCCTTGGCGATTCTTATACCATTGGACAATCGGTAAGTGAGCAAGAAAGATTTCCTGCGCAAACCCTTACCTTGTTGAAACAACAGGGTTTTAAAATGGCTGATCCGGTCTACATAGCTACTACTGGTTGGACAACGGAAGATTTGCAATCTGCCATTGCTGAAAGAAATCCTTCCGCTGCCGATGTTGTTACTTTATTGATAGGCGTCAATGATCAATACAGGGGGATGGACACAAGCGGCTATGCCGTTCGGTTTTTGCAGTTATTGAACAAAGCGATACTATTAGCAAAAGGAAAGAAATCAAATGTCTTTGTTCTTTCCATACCTGATTACAGCGTAACACCGTTTGTGTCCGCAGACCAAAAACAACGTGTAAGCATGCAGATAGATTGGTTCAACGACATTAATAAACGCATTACACAGGCAAACGGTATCAGTTATACCGACATAACGCCATCTACACGTGAAGCAGCTACCAATCCGGCGCTTATCGCAAGTGATAATCTTCACCCTTCGGGACTGGAATATAGAAAGTGGGCAGAAATGTTAGCGTCGAAAATAAAAGTGGTTCTGCAGTGATGATCTCGCTTTTGCATGGTAAAATTTATATCATCGTTGAATAGCGCCGCCGGAACAAATTTTGCAACAGCTCTCATTCAAGAGAATTACTTCCTCATCTTTTTATCGAACGTTCACTTATAATTTATGAGCCTGCTTATTTGTAAGCCCATTTTGTTGAGGCAAACTTTTTGCGGTCTTTTCATCCCAATTTTTTCATTCTTAAAATTTTAAAATTATGGCAGATAATAATCGAAACTGGAACAACCAGCATCAACAATCGAATAACGATTGGGAGCAGAACCGCAATCGTTTTGAAGATGAAGACCGTAACCGTGATGATTATCGCTACGGCAATACAGGCTATGGCAACAGTAATTATCAAAATAAAAGTATGAGAGGAGGTTACGGCGGCGCTTACAGCAGTGATTACGGATACCAGGGTAATAACTATGATCAGACAAACTGGGGCAATCGCAATACGGATCAAAACTGGCAAAACAGCGGCAATCAATCACGGCAGTGGCGCAGCGATGACCGCAACAAAAGAAATGAGAGCTCAAACTACGGTCAGACAGAATGGACAAGAAGAGACGCAGACTATGGAAGTGAATACAGCAGTCAACGGAACATGGGGAGCGATTACAACCAGGGGTGGAATCAAGTTCATAATAGTAATTATGAGAATCCAAACGACTACAATGATCGTTATCGCAACACAGGCTATGGTGAAGGATACGGCATGACCAGCGGATATTCGAACAGGAATTACGGAAACAGAAATGAGTATAATGATAATCAAGGCAATGCAGGCAACGACCGCGACCGGGGATGGTGGGACCGCACAAGAGATGAAGTAAGCTCTTGGTTTGGTGATGACGATGCTGAACGTAGAAGAAGAATGGATAGGGTGAGTGGTCCACATAAAGGCAAAGGGCCAAGAGATTATCATCGTTCGGAAGATCGCATTCGCGAAGATGTTTGCTATCGCCTTGCTGATGACGATATGGTAGACGCATCGGATATTCAGGTTGAAATAAAGGATGAAGAAGTGATTTTAACAGGGACTGTAAACAGCCGGGAAGAAAAACGTAGGGCAGAGGACCTGGTAGAATCTATTTATGGTGTTCGGAACGTGGAAAATCGCCTGCGTGTGAACAGGAATGATAATTATCGTTTTGACCGTTATACAGGAACTACAACCGATGCAGGTGGGGTAGGAAGAGAATCGGGAACTACGAATGAAATTATTCGCAATACCGGTAACGAAAAAAAATAAAAACAGGCAAGTAAGAAATGATCATGATAACAAAAGCGTCTCTATAGGGACGCTTTTTAAATATTTAGTGGCTTTATTAAATTGTCGCAGTCATGTGTTTGCAAAAAGCAGGGGCCGGATAGAAATCCGGCCCCGTTTCAATCCAATATCCTATGAAAAACCGGTTCGAAAATAGTTCGGTTTGCAAAGCAAAATATCAGTACTACTACGGATTTTTATAGGTGTTACTACGCATTTTTACAAAAGTTCCTGCCTCGAAAGTGTCCTGATTGACTTCAATATTTATTGTGACAGCCGTCATTTACTGTTTGGCTGGTAGTTCTCAACTTCCCTTGTAATTCAAACCATAGCAATGAAATTGCCTTTTACCGTTGAGCAGTTCTTACAGGTTTTCAAAAATTACAACAACGCCATTTTCCCAATGCAAATCGTTTTCTATCTCCTTGCATTGACAATCATTTTTCTATCCATAAAAAAGTCCAAAGGCACTGACAAGATCATCAATTCAATTATCGCTTTCTTTTGGTTGTGGATGGGAATTATTTACCACATGATTTTCTTCACAACTATAAACAAAGCGGCTTATTTATTTGGAGGCTTTTTTATTATACAGGCGATGTTGTTTTTCTATTATGGTGTCATTAAACAAAGGCTTAGCTACTCTTTCACGCAAAACATATTTGGAATCCTCGGTTTACTTCTTATAATATTTGCTTTGGTTGTTTATCCTTTGTTGGGTTATGTATACGGACATATGTACCCCTTAGCACCAACATTTGGAGCACCTTGCCCAACCACGATATTTACGTTTGGGGTGTTTCTTCTTAGCGAAACAAAATTGGTGAAGATTGTTTTGATAATACCCTTTCTGTGGTCCCTACTTGGGTTTTCAGCAGCAACTAACCTTGGAATAAAAGAAGATACAGCACTGTTGATAGCAGGTTTTTTGACGACTGCGATTTTGTTGTTTCGAAAACCAAATGTCCAAACTGTACAAAGCTGATTGGATAAACAAACGTTTTCAAAACAATCATGGCAAGTTTTAATTTATAGGCCTAGGTCAATTTCCTTCTAAAAGTTTCTAATGAGTTTTTATCTTCTACCAGCACATGCAGGATATCGCCGCTCATAAGTTTTGTTGAACCATTCGGAGCGATAAATACATTTCCTCTTTTAACAGCTACAATGTTTACAGCAGACGGCACATGCAATTCTACAATCCTTTTACCTGAGGCTATTGAGTTGTCAGGTAAAACAATTTCCTGCAGATCTGATTTAATGGCATCACCCGCTTCAAAATCAAATTCTGTTCTGCGTTTTACTGATGCCGGAAGAGCAACATGCAGAAGCTTTGCTACATACGACAAAGTAGTGCCTTGTAGCAAAACTGAAGTGACTGAAATAAAAAATACGAGGTTAAAAATGAGGTCAGCTTTGTCAATACCTGCCAGCAATGGGTAAGTAGCAAAAACTATAGGAACACTTCCTCTTAAGCCGACCCAGGAAATAAAAAGTTTACTGCGCAGGTTAGATTTGAAAAAAGCAAATGAAGCAAATACACCAATCGGCCTCGCTATAAAAATTAAGAACGCAGAAATTAAAAGTCCCATTCCAATCAAGGGGACAATGCGTGACGGAAAAACAAGAAGCCCAAGTGTTAAGAACAAAATGATTTGCATAAGCCATGCCTGTCCGTCATAGAATTTGATCAGGCTTCGTTTTTTTACCATGTTGCTATTACCCATAATAACCGCACACAGGTAAATAGCAAGGAAACCATTGCCGCCAATAAAATCAGTGAACGAATAAGTGAATATGGCAAGCCCTAAGGTAAGTACCGGATACAGTCCTTCTGTTTCCAGCTTTATGTTATTGATCAGCCACACACTTGCCTTACCCATAACAAAACCAATAGCGCCACCTAAAATAAATTCCTTAAAAAAATGCGGGATCAATTCAGCAAAATGCGCTTGTCCGCTGGCAACAACCGCAGTTAGTGAAATGGTCAGAAAATAAGCCATGGGATCATTGCTGCCGCTCTCCAATTCCAATACCGGTTGTAAATAACCTTTCAACCCAATTCCTTTGCTGCGCAGAATGGAAAAGACGGCTGCTGCGTCAGTAGCAGAAATAACAGAACCTAACAGCATCCCTTCTGCCAGCGTAAATCCAAACGCATAGTAAACGAATACGCCCACCGAAAGCGCCGTCACAAACACTCCAATGGTAGAAAGTGCAATGCCTCTCCACATCACGGGCTTAATACTTTGCCAGTGCGTATCCAGTCCGCCGGAAAATAAAATGAAGTTCAATGCCACAATACCAATGAACTGTGCGAGGGCTGCATTGTCGAAATAAATTCCGCCGATACCTTCGGAGCCGGCGAGCATGCCAACTATAAGAAAGAAAATAAGTGTAGGCACACCAAACCTTTTAATCGTTTTGCCTGCCAGGATGCTGATCAATAGCAATATGGATCCGATTAATAAAATATTGCCTGCTACAATTGACATAACCTTGGTTTACCTACACTAGTAATTTATGAAAATGGTTTTATTAAAGGTTTGCTTTTTCAGCTTCCTTTTTTTGATCACGTTTATGCACGTACATCAAAAGGCCTATAACACCTGCCAGAAAGCCCAGTATAATCAGGGCAGTAATAA
The DNA here is from genome assembly GCA_035554655.1 of Flavisolibacter sp. Classification (GTDB taxonomy): domain Bacteria; phylum Bacteroidota; class Bacteroidia; order Chitinophagales; family Chitinophagaceae; genus Flavisolibacter. Next base: position 74,992 of record DATMIF010000014.1, on the reverse strand, counting down.
TAGTAGACATGTTTCAATGTTTTTGATTAGAATAAATGATTGCAATAAAAACTGTGAAGGAAGAATGAAGTCTACCAGAAGTTATGAGTAGGATAAATATGAGATAGGTATTGCTTGCACCAAACCTGTTTAAAGGGTTCTGTAGTATTTGCGAATAATTGTTGTGAATAATACTGTATACTCTCAGCAGTTGCTGTAAAACTGTGCAAATTCTGCTGCCTGCAATTGTTGCTGGTGGAAACGTTTTGATAATGGATGTCGAATTCGGTATGTGGATAATTTACTGCAGCAAGCGAATACAAGCCATTTTGAAACGGTGAAACAGTGGCCTGCTTTTGAAGGATCGCGCCGCCTGCAAAAGCTTTGCAAAGGCAAAGTAATACCGATATGACCAGCAAAAATTTTTTCAACTCCTGCGAAAGTAATAATTCATAAATGAATAGGGGGACATGATTTAACCATCCATTTTTAAAATGCAATCATGGACGTGATATAACCACAAGTCTGCAAGCCACGAAAAACCATACACTCACTGTATCAAAAACGTTCAGTTTCCACAAAGGCATTTTCATAAATTGCGCAATCTCAGTGTGTTGTTTTGTTGGCACGTTTTTCATGAAATTGAGGGGAAACTGAATAGTGCTCATGATACTGTACACAATATTGAAACGCTAGTTTAAATCAAACGGAACATGTTTAGATCCTATTTTAAGATTGCCATCCGCACATTAAGAAAGAACAGGCTCACTTCTTTCATCAACCTGTTGGGATTGGGCTTGAGCATGTCTGTTGGTCTCATGATCATGGTGCGGCTGCAGGATGCATTGAGTTACGATAGGTTCCATCCTGCACCGGATAGAACATACCGAATCATCAGCCATTATCAAAAATCAAATGGAGAGCAGTGGAAACTTGCCACTACGCCTCTGCCACTGAGAGATGAATTAAATAAGAACAGGAATATTATAGAAGCCTGTGCCAGCATTTATCCCGCACTAAATGGCAAGGTAAATAGCAATGGCAAAGAACTTTACATTAATGGTGCATTTACGGAACCTTCATTTTTTAATGTATTCGGATTCTCGCTGGCATCAGGCAATACGGCAACCTCGCTGCAACAGCCAAACACAATCGTCATTTCAAAAACAGTAGCGGAGAAATTTTTTGGTACTCAAAACCCTTTGGGTAAAATAATAACACTGGAAAAAGGGAGCAGCTTTTTAGTGACCGGTGTGTTGCATACACCGCCGGGAAAATCTCATCTTGATTTTGATGCTTATGCCTCATATGCCAGCATTGATGGCTTAGAGAAAACAAATGTTTTGCCCGGCAAAACTGGTGATTGGTTTGCTTTTAATAGTGCTTACACTTATGTACTATTGAATAAAAAAGTACGTGGAGTTGGACTGGAAAACCAATTGAACGCAATTGCCCGCGAATTAAATAATATCAACAAAAACGGTATCACCTCCTTTACCACGCAAAGAATTGATAAAATAACGCCTGGCCGCGAAGAACTGGCCTACGACAGGAGCGGCAGTTCCTGGGGTAAATTCTATGCTGAAATGGGCATAGCACTACTGATATTATTAGCCGCCTGCTTTAACTATACCAATCTTACCATTGCAAGAGCATTAACAAGAGCAAAGGAAGTAGGCGTTCGAAAAATAGTGGGCGCCAAACGTTACCAGGTATTTTTCCAGTATGTTGTAGAATCCGTAGTATTATCCTTACTGGCATTAGGCTTTGCATGGCTGATCTTAGGTTTCATCATTCGCTTTGCCCCATTTAACGACGATTACGAATTTATTCCTTCGTCATTCCGTTACAATAGTGCTATGTTTTTATGGTCGGTGGGTTATGCCTTACTCACGGGGATATTTGCGGGGGTGTCACCGGCATGGATACTTTCTGCATTCAAACCATTAAGAGTATTGAAGAATTTGTCCACTGCAAAAATTCTTGGAAAGGTAAGTCTACAAAAATCGTTGATCGTTTTCCAGTATACACTTTCATTGACCATGATCATTTTTCTGTTTGCTTTTTACAAACAGTTTTCATTTTTGGCAAAAACAGATCCGGGCTTTAAAAGAGAAAATGTGTTGATGCTTCCCATTGACGGTATAGATGAAAGCATTGCAGAACAGAGAGTTTCAGGTATTGCTGGTGTAAATTCTGTGGCAGCAACATCTGCAAACTTTACAAAGCATTTTAACGGAATGAATGCGCCTGTGTGGATCAACAATAGCAAAGAGGCAATGAACCTGCGATACTACTACTCTGATAAAAATTTTATTCCTGCAATGAAATTATCATTTGTAGCAGGAACAAATTTTCCTTCTGAAACCGGCGATGAAGAACGTTATATTGTTTTGAATGAAAAAGCGGTGCAGGCATTGGGCTTTAAAAATCCTTCGGCGGCAATCGGCCAACAATTAAGGCTTAACGACAGCAACCGTGTTGAAATTACAGGTGTGCTCAAAGATTTTCAATACGAAGGTGCAGGACAAACAGTGCAGCCGCTGGCTTTCAGGAATAAACCACATGCGTACAGTTACCTGTACATAAACACAAACGGACGTGATAGAAATAGTCTTGTAACTGATCTTAAAAGAATGTGGAGCGAATGGCAGTCTACACAACCGCTTCGTTTTTATTGGCTTGATGAAGAATTAGATAAGTCAAATTCACAAACAGCAACGATATCGCTATTAGGATTTCTTGCTTTTATTGCACTTGCCATAGCATCTTTAGGTTTGTTAGGATTGGTAGTGTATACCGTTGAAGTGAAGCGTAAAGAGATCAGCATCCGGAAAATTGTTGGTGCAGATAAGAAGCAACTAATTCAAATCCTGTCCAAGGGCTTTATCGTTTTACTATTGGTGGCAGGATTAATTGCCATGCCGATAGGATATATTATAGGAAAATTGTTCCTGCAAAATTTTGCACTCAGGGTTTCTTTCGGTTTGGTGCATTTGTTGGGTTGTTTTATGCTGATGTTCTCTATTGGTCTTTTCACAGTGATTTCACAAACATACAAGGCGGCAATGATGAATCCTGTAAAAAGTTTGAGAACGGAGTAGATGATTGTAATGCAACAACAATCTACTCCTTGTTTTTTAGTTCCAGTTATCAATTTTTAGATCGTGCGGCGATGGCTTTCCATTACCTGTTTCTACATACTCACGAAGACTTAAAAGAAATACAGCCCATTTGGTACTGCAATGTGCCATAAATTCAATTTCTTCCTTCCAGTTTCTGTGGCCGAAAATGATAATGATTTGCCCATCCTGTTCAGAAAGATCAAATGTAAGATCGGTGCCAATCCACTCCGGAGGGCCGTCGATACAACGCCAGCGAACGTTCCTGTCTTTATTGAGCTCTGTTATTTCCATAACCATCTGCCCTTTGATGTCACCCGTTTCTGTACGAAAAGTGAATTCGATCTTTCCGCCCACGTGTTCATCACCTTTCGTCTCTTCTGTCCACCAACGAGCAAGACCTTCAATTGTAGATACAGCCTTGTAAACTTTAGCTGCAGAGGCTTTAATGCCGACGCGATGAATAATGTTGACCATGTGTTGAGTTTTAATTTCTTTGAACTATTGTTTTATGGATAAAATTTTTCAAACTGCCATTAATATAGGAAGTCCATGCATTAGAGCAGTCTGTAAAGCATTCCTTATTTTGAGTAAGGCCTGCATGTGTAAACCGTAGTGCAGTCTTATTATTCTTTGGAAATATATCAAAACTGATTTGTGTACCGGTCCATTCGTTTGGCTCTTTAGTAAAATCAAGTTTGCTTTCAGTAATCAACCAAACAATTTTTTCTCCGGGCGATAGTTCAGTTACTATTTGTTTGCTGTAGTGAAATCCATTGTAACGGTAAGTGAATTCGTTGCCAATTTTATGGGCAGTTCCTTCAACGCCAGGTTCTCCTGTCCACCATCGAGCAACATCAGTTATAGCTTTAAATACATCAGCAGGTGTTCCATCTACTAAAATGGTAATTGTGAAGTTTTGATTTTGCATGGTTTTCGTTTTTGTAATTTGTAATACTTCAGCAAACCTATCACCTATGCATCGATTTATAAGGGTGCAAAATGGACTTTCTTACGGGTTGATTTGGACAAACTAATTACTGATATTTGATCAGCCATAAAATCAACCAATGAAACATCTTACAATACTAGTTCCTGAAGGCGAGAATAATTTAAGCAGCATAGTAGGCGCTTATAAAATTTTTTCAAGGGCCAATCTGTATTGGAAAGAAAGCCGCAAAAAAGAGTTGTTTAAAATTGAACTGGCAGGAATTTCAAAAAAAGTAGAATTCTATGATGGCCTGTTTGCTGTAAAACCCCATGTGCACATTTCGGCAATAAAGAAAACGCATCTTATTATTATTCCTTCGTTGAACCATAATTACGCTAAGGCAATAAAGGGAAATGAAATGCTAATTGATTGGATTGAACAACAGTATCATCAAGGTGCTGAAATAGCCAGCATTTGTACCGGAGCTTTTTTGCTCGCTTCATCTGGCTTGCTGGATGGCAAAACCTGCTCAACGCATTGGTCTGCCGCCAACCAGTTTAGAGCCATGTTCCCAAACATAAACCTACAAACGGATAAACTCATCACCGATGAAAATGGCATTTACACCAATGGCGGCGCCTATTCTTTTTTAAACCTGATGATCTATCTCGTAGAAAAATATTATGACAGGCAAGTCGCAATTTTCTGTTCCAAAGTCTTTCAAATTGAAATGGACAGGCAAAGCCAGTCCGCATTCATCATATTTAAGGGGCAGAAACAGCATGGCGATGAAGTAGTACAAAAAGCACAAACCTATATTGAAAGCAAACTGCATGAAAAAATATCTGTTGAACATTTGTCTTCAAAGTTGGCAATAGGGAGAAGAAATTTTGATCGCAGATTTATAAAGGCTACAGGTAATACCCCGGTTGAATATGCACAAAGAGTAAAAATGGAAGCGGCAAAAAAAGCGTTTGAAACAACAGGTAAAACGATCAATGAAGTGATGTATGAAGTTGGTTATTCAGATCCCAAAGCTTTTCGTGAAGTGTTCAGAAAGATTACAGGAATATCGCCGCTGGAATACAGGAGCAAATACAATAAAGAAGCAGCAGTTTGAGTGAAGGTGTTCCAACCAGCCAGGAGCTGTGTAAAATTTAGTGATGCGATAGGAATTTGAATTTAAGAACCACTGAAACCAGGAGTATTAACGCTGCTATCCATGCCAGGACAACTATAGCCACATCCTGTATCCGGGTTTTTGTACTCATTAAAATTCTACTCGTTTTATTTGCAGATTTGATATTGGAGAAACGATCAAAGGAAATTTTTCTACTGCCACATTACTCGGATCTAATCCAAACCCTCTTTCTTCTGACAGGCTGATGGACTTCAACCAAAAATGCAGGCGCATGATCAGCCGCTCGCCAATGGGCAGATCATTATCCTGGCTCAAATATTTTTCCATCACCACAAATTGAAAATCTCCAACTACGTTATTCCTTTCTAAACTTTCATAACGGCTGGTAACATTTACCTCCCGGTTCTTTACAAGGTCTTCCACTACTTTTCTGAAAAGTAAATTGATGCGGGGCTGTACCCTGAATCCCAGGCGAAATTCAACCCTGATAATATCGTTCGGGATGATGTGCTCAACACTATATTCGGCCGTGTATGGATCATCCAAAGTATCCACATGCACAAACCAGTAAATATCGGCCCGCTTGGGTTTTTTGTTTAAGATGGAATAGATGATCTTATGCTCAATCTCTTTCGGATTATCTGCACTGGTAAGGTATACAAGATGCGTCGCATACTTTGGTACAGATTTGTCATTACTCAATTCCTGTATTTTAGGAATATAATGTTCCAGCCGTACAAACTCCACGTAACGGTTCTTGATTTTACGTGCACGAAACCAATCATACATAATCAGAAATAAAAGACCTCCTACCAGTAAGGTTACATAACCACCATGTGGAAACTTATTCATGTTGGCATAGAGAAAACTGCATTCAATGGTCAGATAGATGAGAAGATAGAGATAAATAAATCCCCGCCGCACACGGCGAAGGACAAGGAAGTTGGCAAACAAAATTGAAGTCGCAATCATGGTAATCGTAATCGCCAATCCATAAGCTGCTTCCATGTTCGATGCTTTTCTAAAAAAGAGAACGATGCCGATACACCCGGCAAACAATAAAAAGTTAGCAGCGGGCACATACAATTGTCCTCTTGCTTCGCCGGGATAATTGATCTTTAGTTTCGGCCAAAGGTTCAAACGCATAGCTTCGCTAACCAGTGTAAAAGAACCGGAGATCAAAGCCTGGCTGGCAATAATAGCAGCCACCGTAGCAATGGTAATTCCGAAATAAAGGAACCAGTGCGGCATAACACCAAAAAAAGGATTGAAACCCCGTTCAATCATAGCACTGCTAATAAGCTTTCCATTGAAGTGTGTCAGCAACCATGCACCCTGACCAAGGTAGTTAACGATAAGGCAAGTTTTTACAAACACCCACGAGTAACGAATGTTCCATTTACCACAGTGGCCTAAATCTGAGTACAATGCTTCTGCACCTGTAGTACAAAGAAACACACCACCTAAAATGAAGAAGCCGTGCGGGTAAACCACCAGGAGCTTAATGCCGTAATAAGGGTTAAATGCTTTTAGTATGGAGAGGTCTTCGGAAAAGTGAACAAGACCCAATACCGCAAGCATCAGGAACCAAACAGTCATTATTGGCCCAAAGAACTTTCCTATGAAGGCTGTTCCGAATTGCTGAAGAAAAAACAAAACGCTTAAAATACCAATTACGATATAGACTACCGTCAATTGACTAATATGTTCCAATGCAGGCACCTGTTTCAATCCTTCAATAGCTGATGTAACAGAAATAGGAGGCGTGATCATTCCATCGGCAAGCAAAGCAGCGCCACCTAACATGGCAGGGATGACGAGCCATCTTTTTCTTCTTCGTACCAATGCGAACAAAGAAAATATTCCACCTTCACCGCGGTTATCGGCTTTAAGCGTTAGCAATACGTATTTGATAGTGGTTTGTAATGTCAGTGTCCAGATGATGAGTGATAAGGAACCAACGATCAATTCTTCTGTGACGGTTTTTCCGCTGGTAATTGCATTGAGCACATAAAGTGGCGAGGTGCCAATGTCCCCGTAAATAATTCCAAGAGCAATTAACAGACCGGCAAAACTAGCCTTGTTGTGCGACGACATTTTTTCTCAAAAATTTTGCGGAGTCAAAAGTAGTTTTGGACAGTGAGGCTTAGTAAGGTTTAGGCATTTGCGAGGGCAAATCTTTATAAAATCTTTATGCGGCTGATCAGAGTTTTGTTTTGATCTTGTTGCCGCACTTACATTTGAGAAATAATGAAGTTTTTTTTACTCAATAAATTAAACAGGGAGAAGCAATACCTATATTCCATCATTGCCGTCATCATTGTTTCCGTCATTTGTTTTGGGGTGTCGGCTGCACTGGGTTATAGAGTGGTGGCATTGATCTTGTTGCTTACTGTTTCTTTGCTGGCTATTAGTTTTGATATATTGCCGGTATTGGTTGCAGCGGCATTGAGTGCCTTCATTTGGGATGTGTTTTTTATTCCGCCACGGTTTACGATTCATATTGATACTGCAGAAGATAGTTTTTTGCTGATCATGTATTTTGTAATTGCCATGATCAATGGTGTGCTCACTTATAAAATTCGGCAGGCCGAAAAGGTGTCAACGCTCAAAGAAGAAAAAGCGAACAGCGTTAAATTATACAACACAATTTTAAATTCGCTTTCGCATGAACTGCGTACACCGCTGGCTGCTATTATTGGTGCTGCCGACAATTTGCAAATGAATACAAATCTTTCCAGCGAGGACCGTGAGCAACTCGTTTCAGAAATTTCGAAAGCCTCATTGCGATTGAACCAGCAGGTAGAAAACTTACTAAACATTTCCAGACTTGAATCCGGGCACGTCAAACCAAAAAATGATTGGTGCGATATTGTTGAACTGGTGTATGAAACGGTAAAGCGGGTGGAAGAAAACAATGCAAAAAGAAAAATCGATATCAGCATTAACCAGCAAATGCCTTTATGCAGTATTGATAAAGGCATGCTGGAGCAAATCATTTATAATCTTTTGAACAATGCTGCCATACATACAGAACCAGGAATAAGGATCAGTATATCAGCGGCACTTCATGCAGATTTATTGCAGATCATTATTGAAGACGAAGGCAAAGGCTTTGCCGGCATTAATGTTGAAGATGTTTTTTACAAATTCTCACGAACAAAAAATTTAAAAACATCGGGATCCGGCCTAGGGCTTTCCATTGTAAAAGGATTTACCGAGGCATTGGGCGGAAATGTAACATTGGAAAAAGGAAATGCTGGTGGTGCTACGTTTACTATTTTGATTCCTGTGAAAACATCAAATCTCAATTTTGCATAAATGAACAAACCAGAGATATTGATCATTGATGATGAGCCGCAGATGCGAAAGTTGCTGGAAATTACACTTCAAACCAACGGGCATGCGGTAAAGTCGGCGGCTACTGCAAAAGAAGGATTGATCATGGCGGGCAATCATCCGCCGGCACTGATTCTGCTTGATCTTGGTTTGCCTGACGAAAATGGTCACGTTGTTTTGAAAAAATTGAGACAGTGGTTTACGAACCCAGTTCTCATTTTGTCAGTTCAAAAAGATGAAGAAGATATCATCAAAGCATTGGATAATGGTGCGAATGATTATTTATCGAAGCCATTCAGAACAGGAGAATTGTTGGCAAGAATACGATCAGCATTAAGAGATGCTGTTCCTGACGATGTTGATGAAACGTTGGAATCACACGGATTAGAAATTAATCTTTCTGCACGTACAGTGAAGAAGCATCATGAATTGATCAAACTTACTTCTACAGAATACAATTTGCTTGCCCTGCTTGTTCGAAACGAAGGAAAGGTTTTAACGCATCAATATCTTTTACGGGCTATCTGGGGTCCGGGTTTCATCAATCAGTCGCAATACTTGCGGGTGTTCATTGCACAAATAAGAAAGAAGATTGAAGACGATCCAAATCACCCTCAATACCTGTTAACTGAGTCAGGCGTGGGATATAGGTTTATCTTGTAAAAATTGCCGTACTCATTTAGTAAGATCCAAATAATCAGCTTCACCTTTTTCCAAAGAAACCACAAGGTTTTTCTTTTTAAATAGTTCCCACTCGTTCAATAACTCTTTGTATTTATCCGGATGCTTTTTTGAAAGGTCTGTAGTTTCTCCCTGGTCTTTGGAAAGATCGTATAAAGCAAATGCCGATTCATCAAAAGGATCGCTGGTGTTGGTGATCTTCCATTTGCCTTTAATAAGCATGCATGCACCATAATGCTCCAATGCAAAAACATAATCGCTTTTATGAATGCTGTTTTTCTTTCCTTCAATGTAAGAAAGAAGGGATTCGCCGGGAAGCTGATAAACTTTTTTATTGTTGTAGTTTTCGGGATATTGCACGCCGGCCAGTTCAAAAAATGTAGGAGCGAGGTCGGTTACATTCACAAACACATTTTCAATTCCCGGCTTTCTTTTCACCCATTTGCCTGAAACAATCATTGGCGTAACAATGCCGCCTTCGGTTGCATATTGCTTAAATAGTTTAAAAGGTGCTGCACTGGCCTGTGCCCATTGCGGACCATAAGAAACAAACGATGTAGGCTTTCCCATGTTGTCATAGCTGTTATCAAAATTCTTTTGCAGGAAGGGCCCTATGCCTTTATGATAGAAGAAATCTTCGGCAGATGCGCCATTGTCCGACATGAAAACAACAAGCGTATTGTCCAACTGATTTCTGTCTTTTAAAAATTGTACTAGCTTGCCAATATGCTCGTCAAGATTTTCAACCATGGCTGCATACAATTCCATTTTTCTTGCTTCTGTCTTTTTTTCTTCTACATTCAATTCCTTCCATGGCTTGATATGATCCCAACGCGGAGGCAATTTTGCATCGCCAGCTATAATACCTTTTCTTTTTTGATTTTGAAAACGAAGTGTTCTCAGCGAATCATAGCCGATATCGAATTTTCCTTTGTACTTGTCTCTCCATTCGTCCGGTAATTGCAAAGGCCAGTGTGGTGCGGTAAAAGCCAGGTAAGCAAAAAAAGGTTGATCGTCTTTTGCGGAACTGATAAACTCTTCCATCTTTTCTGTATAGACATCAGTCGAAAAATGTCCATCAGGAAAAGGCACTGTTTGATTATCTAATTTGTAAACAGGTGGTCTACCTTCAAAGATCGACTTGTTTGAAAAATGCGTAGCGCCACCGGCCATCAGCGAAAAACTTCTTTCAAAGCCTTTCGCATAAGGAATGTATTCATCTTCCATGCCCAAATGCCATTTGCCGGACATGTAAGTGTGATAGCCTGCATCTTTCAGCAATTGTGCAACGGTTACTATCCGGTCTGTTAAATGAAACTCATACCCTGGTTGTTTTTCACGGCTTGTTCCTTTTACGGGAAACATCGATCCCATTCCCGCAACATGATTATCATTTCCCGAAAGGATCATACTGCGTGTGGGTGCACAAAGCGGCGCTGTGTGAAAATGATTGAACAATAACCCTTTTGACGCAAGTGCATCAATATTGGGAGTATGAATGTCGCCGCCAAAGCAACCAAGATCTGTGTATCCAAGATCGTCGGCAACAATCAATAAAATATTTGGACGAGGCGATGGTTCTGTTCCGACAGTTTTGTGTTTACTGAAAGAAAAGAAAACCAACAGCAGAGAAGCGCAGCTTATTCTTTTCATAGCAGGGGTTTATGTGCTATAGAAAGTTAGCAATAAAACTCCGATCGGCATTAGCCTTGCTTTCGCGGCTGTTCAATTTTAAATGTTATCAGCAGTGAAAAGAATTATTTCTTTTTACTCAGGTCAAATAATAAGTTTTCTGCAAAGAATTTGAGCATCTTGTTTTCAATTCTGTCTGCTACATGGTTAATATGGTTACCGTCATAAATCTCGAAGGAATGCCTGATGCTGTATTTGTTCAATTCTTCATCCAGCGTCTTAATGCTTGCAGCAATGCTTGCGTCTTTATCACCGGCATCAAAACCAATGGCCGTTAGCTTTTTGATATTGTAGATGTATTGGTCCAAACTATTGAGCGGACGGTTAGCATCCCATTTTTCCAGCACCTGTGGCTGAAGCTTTCCATTCTTTACCGGCAGGTCAATATAAAATGGAGGATTAGTTGGGTTGGGCGACCACGCCGCAGCCGAAGCAAAAAGTGCCTTTGTAAAAAAATCCGCTTTTTTAAATTCTTCCACTGTTTTAATGCTGTCGGCACGTAAAAACGCGACGGGAATATTATCTACCGGCATTGGCGTAGCATTCAAACAACAGGGACTTAATAAATACACCGTTGAAAACACTTCAGGATTTTTTTCGCCAATTCGCAATGCACCATAGCCACCCATGGAGTGGCCACATAAACCGCGGCTTTCTTTCTTAGCTATCGTTCTGTAATGGCTGTCTACATAACTCACTAATTCTTTTGCAACAAAATCTTCCCAGTTGCCTGTTGTTACCGAATTAGAATACATGCTTCCCTGGAAAAGTGTAAACGCATCAGGAGTGACTACAATCATTTCGTGTAAGGGATCTTGCGCAAAAGCGGTGTCTAAAATGGGTGGCAACACCATCCAGTGTTTTTTAAAGCCATAAAATTTTGCATCATCGTCCGTATAGCCGTGAAGAAAATAAACTACAGGATAATATTTTTTAGGATTAGCATGATAACTGGCTGGTAGATAAACAGACACATAACGATCAGCGCTATCACCGCTAAGGTTGCCCTCAAGTAGTTTGCTATGAACCTTTATTCGCTGAACGGCTCCTTTAGGGGTTGGCTTTTGCTGTGCAAAGTTTGTAAACGGAAAGGCAACTAAGAAGAATAAGAAAGTAATAGTGAAATGGGCTATACACTTTTTCATAACAACACTGTTTTTTGAGCAATTGCCGAAGGTAGCATACTACTCTCAACTTTATGCTGATGATGTTTTGCAAGATGTGTTGAAAATTACATGTAAGTTTTTATATTTTCACATCAACTGCCGAAACTTGTTTTATGAAAACTCTCCTGCTATTATCCTTATCATCACTTTCATTTCTATTCATCAATGCGCAAAAAGTGCAAACACTTCCTGCCGAAAAAGATTGGGTAATTAAAAGTGTTGCTTCAAATGCTAAAGAATGGTTTTTTGGAACAGATGATGTCTTCGATAAGGACATTCTTTATTTGAACGATAGCGAAGTTGTTTTTCCTGTTCGATATGATAATAAGGCTTCGGGGTTGGTAAAGATGAATAAGGATGGCAAAGTAGTATGGACACTCAATTTTACTTCTGCAGTTCTTGGCATAGGCAAACAAAAAAATGGCGTAATCGTTTTTCTTTGGACCGATGTAGGCATCAGTGCAACAATTGTAGATGTATTTACAGGTAAGAATGGTAGGGAACAAGGTGTTTATTCAACAACAAAAAAAGAAGGTACCCATCCAATTGTTCTCAACGACGCTGCAGGCAATTTCAAATCTCTTGTCTTAAGAATAGATGCAACTCATGGAGAACGCTTTCCCGAAACTTCAGACAGGAATGCAATTACTAAACTAATGACGATCACTGCGGATGAACAGCTCAATTTAAATGGGAAAGAACTGAAGCTAGTTGGTGCTGGAAATACTTTTGTAGGAGTTGCTGTCAACGATGAAGGAGAACTATTTGTATGCTCACAAAACGAAGGACAAATTTTTGTGGAGCAATTTTCTGCACAGGGCAATCAGTTGAATAAATTAACGACTTCTTTTTCTTTAAAGAAAAAAGGAAGCTATATATCTGCTATGACCATTGATCCGCAGAATAAAAAGGCAGTACTGCTTGGCATGCATTACGAAAGCGATAAAAAGTCAAATAAGAACATTTTTTACACATGTGATTTTACTGCTAAAAAAGTAATTGCCAGCAATGAAGAAGAACTGGATAAAGATTTTGCCAGGTCGCTTCATGCGGTTAAAGAACATAGAGGTCCTGCAGGTAGATTAGGCAGCATTGAAGATCTGCAAATAGTAAATATTCTGCCAATAGCTGATAAGATCATTGTAATTAAAGAAATGCGTTCAGCTGGCAACCCTACAAGTTCTGTCATCGATCTTTTTCATGAATATGTTGTGGTTTCATTTTACGACCGCAGCTGGAAGTTGCTTGGAAATGTTGCTTACGATAAAATGTTGCAGACCAGTTCATCCGGCCGATCACTTGGCTATTGGATGGATAACGGCAAGTTATACATTGTAGCAAATGCACTGTCAAGTATCCTTGCAGATTATGCCACCCTGCTGTTGACTATTGATGTAAACAGCATGCAGTTGCAAAAAATTTCTGTTTTGGATAAATCAGGACTGGAAGCAAGATCATTCATAGAAGCCGGTGGTACTATTCGTTTTGGTAATGTTCTTTACCTGCAAAACATGATTCCTCAGAAAGCCCATTACAATACAAGGTTTATGCATACGGTTTTACAAAGGGTCGATCTGTAAAGAAATAATTTAAGTACGTCGTGTAGCTGGGCTTTGCTTTCAGTAAAAGAATTGTTGCCGACCTCGTTTATTGGTTAAGTTCTTTTTTTTGTCTGTGGTATTATCATTGCAGAAGTATGCCCAGTATAAATTAGAGGCAATGAAAATTAACCTTAAAAGCACCTGGTCGATTTTGCAACAAGCCTTTACCGGTTTTTCAAACGATAGGGTTTTGAAAATGAGTGGCTCCCTTGCTTATTCGACTATATTTTCTATTGCTCCTCTCATCATCCTTATTATTTCACTTGCCGATATTTTTTATGGACGTGATGCCATTGAAGGAACTATTTATGGCCAGATCACGAATTTTGTAGGTAACAATGCAGCCACCCAAATACAGAGCATGATCCGTAATGCATCTTTAAGTGGCAAAAGTCACATGGCTGTTATTATTGGTGTTATTACACTGTTGCTGGGTGCCACTTCGGTCTTTGGCGAAATCCAGGATTCCATCAACATTATTTGGGGACTTAAACCAAAACCAAAAAAGGGCTGGGTAAAATTGTTGTTGAATAGGCTTTGGTCTTTTTCTGTAATTGGAAGCTTTGGTTTTATACTGTTAGTTTCTCTCATGGTCAATACCATTATTGAAGCGATGATGAACCAGTTGCAACGTTTGTTTCCATCGGCTACTGTAGTACTGGTGTATATCGCTAACCAAGTGGTGATACTGGGTGTTACCACTTTGCTTTTCGGCGTTATTTTCAAAGTGCTTCCCGATGCCCGTATTAAATGGCGTGATGTTTTGGCCGGCGCCTTTGCTACAGCTATCTTATTTATGCTGGGTAAGTTTGTTATAACCTTTTATATTAACCATTCCAGCGTGGGCACAGCCTATGGAGCAGCAGGATCGCTGGTAGTTATATTGCTTTGGGTGTACTATTCTTCGGCTATCTTATTTTTTGGAGCGGAGTTTACAAAAGCCTATGCTACCAAACATGGTTCACGCATTTATCCTAATCAATATGCTGTTTGGGTGAAGACGATTGAAGTGGAAGAAAGTGGTACATCGCTGCAACAACTGGAACAACAAAAAGAACAGGAAAACAGAGAAACGGAAGATCACATAAAAGTAAAATAGGGGAGTCTGATTAAAAATGCGTCGCTGATGTGATTTTAAAAAAAGGCTATCATTTAATCACAGGAGTCTTGCATGAAACTACCGATACTTCGCACAAACGCAGAGAGTATCTTTTTTCCAATGTTCATGTTGTTGGGTTTTATTGTTATAAATGATTGATCAGGAATTGAAACACGTTACCCGGAAACAAGCTCATATCACTGAAAGCTGTCGGCACATACGGTATGGATGCTTCCTTGGCAGGCAATTGCGGTTTAGTTTTTTCTTTTTTGATGGAATGATGTGTGCATGCTATCGCCACAGCAATAGCGACCACTATCACCATCTTTTTTCTTTTCTTCATTGTTGGTGATGATTAAAAAAATGGTTGTCGATAGCCAGTTTGTCTGGGGCTACCTTTCGGCTGAACCTTTACTGTTTTGTTTGGGAACTTTTACAGAGTGGAGATTTCCGGCGGTTTAACCCTTTGACGATAGCGGGCAAACTTTTGATCCAGAATTTCTTTCATTTTACATTGGAGACTAGCTCCAGTTTGATTTGATATATCAAAGATATATGTGTGGAAAGTCACCTTCATAGGGAATACGGTAGGATTGGTATTTTTCGAGCCACCATCGGTAAAGTATGTGTTATAAGTGGTAAAGTAAATGGTTAAGCGAGAAAATAGGTGGTTAAGCGGCCAGTAGTCATTTTGAAAATATGGCTGCAAATACTTATATGTCGTATTGATTAACATAGGAAAATGGAACCAGTGCGCTTTTCTGTCCCTTGCTGGGGAGACCATTCCAGAAAAAAAAGACCGCCTTGGCCATTATCATAGTCGGTTGTGATGCACATCATCGAAACCTGGTTCAACTAAATCAAGATTTGCAGCCAAAACTTTTTATGCGAAAGAGTTCCGTATTTGCCCTGCTTGTTTTGTTCGCCACCATCGCATGGGCCCAACAAACACCTCATAAAAAAATCTCTGTGGGAGTTGAACAGGACGTGCTGCCTTACGTGACAGGCAGATATTTTGCCGGTGCCTGGATCGGCAGGGATCATATTCGAATTCGTGCAATCACCGCAAAAGTTCACAAACCTGATTTCATAATTAAAGACGGATTCACGAACAATAAGGTAAAAGCTTATGCTTTCCTTGCTGATTATTTTCTTAAAAGCAACTGGAAAGGATGGTGGGCAGGCACTGGCTTGGTGTATTGGAAAAACAGCATTCAAACAAATGCAAGACTTAATACTGGTTATTATGATACATGGCTTTTTAATGGAAGCATTGGTTATAATTTTAAGTTAGGACAGCATTTTTATATTGGCCCCTGGAGTGGATTACATTTTAAAATCGGAGGAGACAAACACGTGATAGTTGACGGCAAAACGTTTATGCCACCATTTGTTAACTCCGAAGCATCTGTAAAGTTTGGCGCATATTTTTAAAGCACTGCTCTTAACTAACAAGACCACCAAGCGGCGGCCTTGTAATGTTTATATTTAAGTGGATGGTATGCTCAATCAAAAAGCGTGGGCAATTAAAAAGTTGGCATTACCACCCTTGGATCATTTTGTGTTTGTAATTGGTATTCTTTCGGAGGTTCTGCACCTAAAAGGTTCTTTACAAAATAATCCCAACGACGGCGCATCATGTAGTACGACATATCGCCATAGCCATGACGGGCATTTGGAAACACAATGAGGTCATAATCTTTACCTGCTTTTTCCAACGCCTCAATTACCAGCATCGTGTTAGTTGGGGGTACATTATCATCCATCATACCATGAGCTAATAATAATTTTCCTTTTAAATTTTTCGCATAGAGTTGGTTGGCCTGTGCGGTATAATTATCAGTGCCATCAGCATTTTTCTTCAACAGTCCAATATAACGTTCGCCCCAATCATCTTCATAATTGCGGTTATCATGGTTACCACTTTCACTGATGCCCACCTTAAAGAAATCTGGATAACGGAACATGGCCGCTGCTGTGGCAAATCCACCACCGGAATGTCCCCAAATACCAACGCGGTTGGTGTCGATGTATGAATAACGCTGTGCCAATTGACGAATACCTGTTACCTGGTCCGGTAATGTGTTTTCACTCATGTTTGGATAATACATGTCATGGAAGCTTTTGCTGCGTAAAGGATTGCTTGTGCCTTCAAGTACCAATACACAAAAACCTAATTCAGCCAACGATTGATTGTCGCCACGTGATGCATTGAAGCCCCAGTTTCCTCCCATGCTCCCGCCCTGCGGACCGGGATAGATATAATCAATGACGGGATATTTTTTAGAAGGATCAAGGTGAGTTGGTGTGTACAGCAGTCCGTAAATATTTGTAACACCATCGTGTGCTTTTACTGAAATAGGAATAGGCGCTTTCCATCCTGTCGACTTCAATCTCGATATATCAGTGCGTTCAAGTTCTAACAATTGCTTCCCTGTTAAATCACGAAGAACCACAACCTGTGGTACATCAGGTTTGGAATAAGAGTCAATAAAATATTTTCCAGAAGGAGAGACCATTACATTATGATAGCCTTCACCGGGAGTAAGTAACGTCATTCCCTTTCCGTCGAAGCCAATTTTATATAATTGCTGGAAGTAAGGATTTTCTTTTTGCAAACCGAATGCATAGAAATAAATCGTTCTTGTTTTCTCATCAACTTTCAGCATTTCACTAACTACAAAATCGCCCTTGGTAATTTGATTTTTCAGCTTACCCGTTGTGGCATCGTACAAATACAAATGGCCCCAGTTATCTCTTTCGGAAAACCAGATGATCTCATTTGTTTTTGGTAGGTATTTCCAGTTGATGGTACCCCAGCCGGATTCATATTGCGTAGGAACAGTTTCTTCAAACACTTCACGAACCTCTCCTGTATTGGCGTTGGCAATTCTAAATTTCTCATTCTTGTGATCACGTGAAGTGGAAACAAATGCCAGCCAGTTTCCATCTTCGCTCCAGTCCACATCATCAAACGTTCCGCTGCTGGAAATATCATCACTCAAACTGGCACGGTGCGGATCAGGAGCAACATTGAGTGTAATCACTTTTGGATTGTCAACATTAATAACCACACGAGTGATCATTGGAATGTGTTCATCGCCCGGCAAAGGATATTTCCATGCCTGTAGTTTGGGATGACCAATATTGGTTGATACAAGATACATGTCGCCAACTTGTCTCTGATCTTGCTTGAACGTGGCAATCTTTTTCGAATCTGGTGACCATCTCAAAACGGCACGATCACTATGTGTCCACCCTGCGTTGTCAGTAGCATATCCAAAATCTTTAACACCATCAGTGGTGAGCTGTGTTTCTTTTGCCGTTTTTACATCGCGCAACCAAAGGTTCCATT
Organism: Flavisolibacter sp.; assembly: GCA_035554655.1. Lineage (GTDB taxonomy): Bacteria > Bacteroidota > Bacteroidia > Chitinophagales > Chitinophagaceae > Flavisolibacter. The sequence goes on along the minus strand of DATMIF010000014.1, from coordinate 56,886 downwards.
CCTTAATGTAAGCAACTTTGCTTCCATCGGGAGAAGTCACTTCATCGTTGGCTCTTCTTCTCATTCCCTGTCCACGTTCGTTATTCACTTTTCCTGATTCGTCCTTAGTTAGTGCATAGTTTTGGAGATTGGCTCTCCATGTTTGCCCGTTTGCACGAAAGAGTATGGAAGCGTTATCATCGGAAAAAGTAAAAGAATTGAAAGGAAGGCTAGATGCTTTCACCTGTTGCCCGGTTGCGGATGAAATCGCAACGGCAAGCTTTTGCGCATCGAAAGCAGCAGTACGTGTTTTCTTGACAGGGTCAACCAGGATAAATTCACTTCCCTGCGGCGTTAGTGTACGATACCAGAAACGATCACCTGGTAACCAGTTTGGAAAAGAGAAAGTATGATCTATGTACTTCTGTGTGCTATAGCTTAAAAAACTTTCAGCACGTTGATAATCTTTTTCGGTGAGTTTTTGTTGTGCCTGCAGGAACAAAATAAATAAGCAGGCCATAGAACCAAGCAATACTTTTTTCATGTGCATTATTGTTAAGTGAACAATGTGTTATTCAAAGATTTGCAAGTTAGGGGATTTGGGCAACCGTGGTAACTGCGGTAACAGAAGTTACATGAGCGGTTATTCTGTCATTGCAAGCAAGAAAGAAATGTCCTCTCCTTTTAAAATTGCTCTCTTCTGTATCGGCTCACCTGCTTCAACCTGAAACAGCATTCCGTCTTTTTCTCCAATGAAATTCAAAACCGTACTCTCCATTCTCAGTGTAGTTCCCTCAGGAAGCCCTACAACTGGAACACCGGGATTCAATGTAACAAATTCTTCTATCCTTTGATCACGGGTTTCACCATGATGTCCTTCAACAATTAGATTAACATAATGCGGGTTGATTTGAAAAGGAAAGAAACCAAAAGATGTAAATGATCTTGGCTGAGTGATAGGCATATCATTAGTAGTGCTGATGCTCCTGCCCGCAAGATTAGCGCCTGCACTCCAGCCAATATACGGTGCTCCTTTTTTTATTTTGTTTACAATGATGTCAAACAAATCCTGGTCATAAATATCATGTAGTAGCTTAAAAGTGTTGCCGCCACCAATCATAATTACGTCAGCATCTTGCAATACTTCTTTTGCATTTCCTGGAATAACTGTATTGATGGTATGAAGCAATGTTTCAAACGCTTGCTTTACCATGTTGCCATATGCCTCGTAATCTTTCTGAACAGATGCAAAAGGAACAAAGGCAATATTCAGAGGCTTCTTGCCAATAAACTCAAGTATCATTGGTACGGCTTTTTCTAAAAAACCTCCACCACCAACTCTCGAACTGCTTAATGCTAAAACTTTCATCATACTCAGTTGAAAAAGGTAAAATTAGTAAGCCAAAAGATACCAAAACAAAAATCCCTCCGCCGCCGCGAAGGGATTCACCGTCCATGATGCAATGATCAATATCTTCCTCTTGATCTATAGTTCCCGTCGTAGCGGTTCATTACCTCTCTTATTCTTGCATCTCTCTCATTTTCCAGGAAGCGGATCTGGCGTCTCTTTTCGGCTTTTCTTAGGTAGCGGTCATGTTGTACGGATTCAATTCTCCAATTGTATTCACGACGGATACGTTGAATTTGTTGGTCTCTTTCTCTGATGTCGTAGCGGCCACTGTTATAACCCCGGTCATTATTGTAAACTCCACCCCTGTTAGGTTGACCGAGGATCACGTCTCTTGATTCATCCCTATGATCGTATCCACGTTGAGCAAAAATTGTGGTCATGGTGCCTAATGCAATTATCAATGCGAAGATCTTTTTCATAGTGTAAAATTTATTGGTGAATTATTTTGGTAATAAGAAAAAAAAGCGGACACTACGTTTAACAGATGTAAGACGTTTAACACAACGTATAGTGAAGTGTTTGTTAATGCAAAAAAATATTACCGATTGAAAAAAGCACGACAATTCAAAAACTAATTTGCACCAACTTTGGTGCTTATGTCTATGAAAAAAGTATTTGCTATTTGCGGAAGTACACGAGCTCAGTCAGCTAACTTAAGCATCATTCAATACCTGGCCGATATTGGAGCGGAACAAATGGAAGTTGAGATTTATAATGAACTTGCTGCATTGCCTCATTTCAATCCGGATCTTGATAAAGACAGGGCGCCTGGAATAGTTGAAGTATTAAGAGCTAAAATCAGAAACGCAGACGGAGTAATCATTTGCACGCCCGAATACGTATTTAGTTTGCCCGGCGCATTAAAGAACGCAATCGAGTGGTGCGTATCCACAACTATATTTTCTGAAAAACCTGTTGCATTAATCACTGCATCTGCATCAGGTGCAAAAGCCCATGAATCTTTGCAGCTCGTAATGAAAACTATTTATGCTGATGTGAGAGAAGATACACAAATATTAATACAAGGTGCAAAAGGGAAAGTGAATGATAAAGGAGAAATTACAGATAATGATACCGCGTTAAAATTAAAGAGGCTTGTGTCCGCATTTGTTGATCAAATGAGCAGGATGGATTCCGAGCTGATCTAAATTTATTCGGAGTCGGGTTATGTAATTTGTTTTTTTAAAGCATCCTTCTGCTAAACCAAAGTTTATGAAGAAGGTGCTGCTGGCGATCCTTGCCTTTTGTTCGCTGCATAATTTAACTGCACAAAACAATCGCCTGCTCGATCAGCCAATGCAGATCAATAGCATGAACATAAGAGTAAATGCCGATTGTTTTACTGCAACAACTTTCGTTGAAATTGAATTCTATAATCCAAGCGAAAAAGAAATTGAAGGGCTTTATCGTTTTGCATTGCAACCCGGCCAGGTTATTACTGCCTTTCAGTTGGAGTTGAATGGGCATTACAGGGATGGTAGCATTGAAGAAAAATGGAAGGCCCGTGCTGCTTACAATACCATCGTTGGTAAACGTGTTGATCCCGCACTTCTTTCATTAGAGTGGAACAATAATTATCGCCTTAATATTTATCCTGTGCCTCCAAAAGGAAGCAGGAAAGTGACAATTACAATTCAGCAATTATTAAAGGAGGCAAATGGAAGGTTGTGGTATCGCTTTACGTTAAATAAAAAAGATACAGCGAAGCAATTAAAGGCTTCCATTTCTACAACGGGATGTGCATACCCTGCAACTGGGGATGGATTTGTTGCCAATGAAAGTTTCCAAGGTAATAATGGGTTTTACAAATTGGAGGAAAATGGGCAAAACATTCCTTTATGGGAGGCTATTAATTTCTCATTCCCGTTGAATAATACTCCTTCGTTTTGTATTCGAACAAAGAACCGCCAAAACTATTTTGCACTTCGTGTGCATCAAGAAATGCCGCATCAACTTCCAATTCATCCCAAAAAACTTTTGGTTTATTGGGACGTTTCATTCTCTTCTTCCAAACGCAATATTGAAAAAGAGATCGGCTTCCTAAAACAATTTATGATGAAGCATGAAACCGAGCAGCTCACAATTATTGCTTTTGCAGATCAAAGCTTGCAGCCTGAAATATTTTATCCGCGTCGAAGTAAAACCTGGACCGATTACCTGAAGAGTATGGAATATGATGGTGCTACAAGAATGGATCAGTTGAATTTTTCTGATACAACTGCTGACGCTATATTTCTTTTTACAGATGGTTATGTTACCTATGGCAGTAGATGGGATGCGCCAGTACTTAAGCCATTGTTTGCCATTTCGTCTTTGGTGACAAGGGATAGCAATTATTTAAAAGCATTGGTTGGTAATAGTGGCGGAACATTTATCGATCTTGCCAAACAGACCGTATCGTCTGCATTAGCAAAAGCTTCTTACACTACCAATAAATTGTTGTCAATAAAATCATCAACAGGTAAAACTGTATTCAAAAAAACAAGTGGCGAAAATGATTTTATTATTTATGGCACATTGCCTGTTAACGATACCCTCAACTTTATATTCGGAACATCTGCTGAAGTCGAAAGAACAGAAAAATTAGTTTTAAAAAAAGATGCTGCTTGCATTGCTACAGGTATAGACCGCCTGGCCATGCTTTTTCAATTGTATTCTTTAAACCAATGCCGCGACTGGGAGGATATTTTGGAGTTCGGGCTGAAAGAAAAAATAGTTACAGCAAATACTTCTTACATCGTACTTGAAAAAACTGAAGATTACATCAAATACAATATTGCACCCCCGAAAGAACTCGAAGAAGAATGTGCAAGCCAGGGTTACATCACAAAGAGCACCAAAACCTGGAGAAGACAATTGAGAGATAGAGACAGCTATGATATGTTAAACACTGTTGTTACAGCTTACAATGAAAGACTGAAACAATGGGATCCTAATTCATCAGGTATTAGTTTGTCCCGGGTAGATTTTGAAAAATCAAACAATGTAATACAAGCTGGGCGTGCAAATATTAACGCTCAATTGAGCGGCAGTGCAGCCGGCCTGGATATGACTAATTCAAGTCTGAACGAAGTAGTTGTTGTTGGTTATGGAACGGCGTTAAAAAGATCATTGACCTATTCCGTTGTAACTGTTCAATCAACCAATATTTATGGCAGTACTGTGGATGAGGCTTTAGCTGGAAGGGTTCCTGGAATAATGGTAACTCCTTCGGCTGGCTATGCCGGCTCGGCTACATCAATACAAATAAGGGGAAGGGCTTCTCTTTCGAATAAACAGCCTTTATATGTGCTTGATGGGTTTCCTGTTGAAGGAGATATCAACAACCTTGTTTCTATCAATGATATTGAAAGCATAACGATATTAAAAGACGCAACTGCAGCAGCTATTTATGGAAGCCGTTCATATGCTGGGGCCATTGTCATTACCACAAAAAAGTACCGGCCATATTACAAGAGCTATTCTTACAGCAAACCTTATAAGTTAAAGGACATGGAAGATGAAGATTACCTGCAGGAGATAAAAGCGATTGAACTTCCTGAAAAATTGAGACACTATAAATTGTTGCAACAACAATACATTAACAATGCAAGTTTTTATGTGGACATGGCCAAGCATTTTTTTGAAAGCGGTTTAAAGGCAGATGCGAACAAAATGCTCTTAAATGCAGCAGAGGTTTCAAATGGCAGTGTTCCGGTATTGTTAGCCCTTGCTTACACTTATGAAGAATGGAAAGAGTTTGATAAGGCAATTGAAGTTTATAAACAAGTCCTTAGTATACTTCCCGCAAGTTTAAGTATTCACAGAAATCTCGGTTGGGCATTGTATGAAAGCGGAAAAATGCAAGAGGCGGTAGAAATATTTTATAATGCTATAAAACTGAACCTTGACACTTATGAAGACTATAATGGGTATTATAAAGCTTCGATGCTTAGCGATATGAACGCAATCATCACCATGTATAGAGACAGCCTTAATCTTTCTGCTATTCCTTCAATACTTATCAAGCCAATGCCTGTTGACCTGCGTATCGTTCTTGAAGGAAATGTTAGTTACCTGAATAATATGCAAATAAAAGAACCGGGTGGCAAAGAATGTTCGTGGAATACGCCTCTTACAAACAATGCGGGATACATAAGCAGAGGATGGAATTACTGGGAATACACCAATGAATACAATATTGTAAAAGCGGCAAAAGGCAAATATTCAATTAGCATTAATTATTATGATCGCAATTACTATAACCAGGAAACTGAACCAAGAATGGTACGGATCATTTGCTTTAAGAATTTTGGAAAGAAAGATCAGTCCATATCCATTCAAAATGTAATCATGAACAACCAAAACGGTAATGTGGAGGTTGGAGAAGTTCAATGGTGAAGACATTCAGTATGCCATTAAAAACTAATTGGCAGCGATACAGGTTACGTAATTAAGCATGTTCTTTGCAGTTGCTTAGCGGCATTTATACTGAACGGAGTAATTGCATAGAATGAAACTGCCATCTTCATTAAGAGCATTAAACTATTATAATTTCAGGCTTTATTTTTTTGGCCAGGCCATTTCTTTGATAGGAACATGGATGCAAAGAATAGCCGTTAGCTGGCTGGTGTATGAGCTTACACATTCTGCCTTCATGCTTGGGTTAACAGGATTTGTCGGACAAATTCCTATGCTTGTGCTCTCACCTTATGCTGGTGCTTATGTTGATAGGCATAGCAGGTATAAAACGCTACTCGCAACACAAATTGCATCAATGGTCCAGGCAGGATTGCTTGCTGTAATGGTTTTGACTGGACATTATAATATCACAGGCATCATCATACTTAGTTTTTTGCTTGGTGTGATCAATGCGTTTGATATGCCTTCGCGTCAATCGCTGATGATTGTGCTGGTTCAAAACAAAAAAGACCTGCCTAATGCTATTGCGCTAAATTCTTCAATGGTCACATTGGCCAGGTTGGCTGGCCCTGCCGCAGCCGGAATTTTATTGAGCAGCTTTGGCGAAGGCATTTGTTTTCTTCTCAACTTTCTTAGCTTTTTGGCAGTTTTGGTTTCATTGCTATTGATGAAAATGAAAATACCTGAACGAAAGAAACATGTAGAACCCATCTGGCAAAATTTGCAGGAAGGATTTACTTACCTGAAGCATCATCGTGGCATCAGTTCAGCAATTGGATTGATGGCTTTATCAAGTTTGATTGTTATGCCTTATTCAAATTTGTTTCCGGTATATGCACAAACAGTTTTCAAAGGCAATGTGAGCACTTTTGCCTGGCTCAATAGTATTTCAGGATTAGGAGCTTTGTTCGGTGCTGTTTATATGACTACGCTTAAAAAGAATCCCAATCTTCTGCGCCTTATTGTTCTTTCATCCATGTTGTTGGCTATAAGCTTGATGTTGTTTTCCTACAGAAGTAATTTATCTCTAGCACTTTTTATTATCATGATTGGCGAAGCAGGTATGCTCACACAAATTGCGGGCACCAACACCTATATCCAAACCAGTGTGGAAGAACGCATGAGAGGAAGAGTGATCAGTTATTATGTGATGGCCTTCCAGGGAATTCAACCAATAGGTATTTTAATAACGGGTTGGTTAGCACATGTTACCTCGGCACAACTTACTGTTTTTTTGGAAGGCTTGATAGGATTGGTCGTTTCCATTCTTTTTATTCCTGCATTAAGACGAGTGAGAAGGATGGAGTCCGCAAGTAAAAACCCATCTTCATGATTGTTACTTATGGAGATCATTCAACCTCAAAAAAGATAGTTTATCCCAATAGCCTCTTTGCAATTTTATTTTTCCATCAATAACATGGAAGAAGCCGCAACCTCTCAATCCTTTCGGATCTTTCCATTCCATGATCGCCCATTCACCATCTTCAAAAATATTTTCAGGAATGCAGACCATTTCTGCCATTGCAAATTCATCTTCAAACATTTTTTTGATAGCTGATTTCCCTTGCACCGCTTCGTTTGCTACCTGGTGGTTGATGGCATCTTCGTGATAGAGCTCAGATAAAGCTTCGGTATCTGCCTTATTAAAGGCATCGATCCATTTCAACAATACTTCTTTGGGTAGCATAACAAATTATATTGAAAATTGAAGCTAATTCATTTAGGTTTTGAAATAGCTTAGCAAAATGGAAAATCAAACGATCAACTGGGGAATCATTGGCTGCGGCGATGTAACCGAAGTAAAAAGTGGACCGGCATTTAATAAAGTGCCTGACTCAAAACTGGTTGCTGTAATGAGACGCAATGAAGAAAAGGCAAAAGATTATGCTCAAAGGCACGGAGTTGGAAAATGGTACAGCAATGCTGATGACCTGATTAATGACCCCGAAGTAAATGCAATTTATATTGCTACCCCACCATTGAATCATGAAGAATATGCAATCAAAGCCATGCAGGCGGGCAAACCGGTGTATGTAGAAAAACCAATGGCCCTGAATGCTGCTGCAGCAGAACAAATTGAAAACGTTGCAAAACAAACAGGAGTAAAAATTACTGTTGCACATTATCGCAGGCAGCAACCTTTGTTTTTAAAAGTGAAGAAATTAATAGAACAAAAGGCGATTGGTGAAGTGAGGTTTGTTGATTTGAAAATGCTGCAACCGCATCAATCGGAGATCATAACAAAAACAGAAACAAACTGGAGAATTGATCCTTCTGTTTCCGGAGGTGGATTATTTTATGACCTGGCTCCGCATCAAATCGATTTGATGATGTATTTTTTTGGAAAACCAAAAAAGATTTCAGGCATTGCTTTTAATTCATCTCATTTTTACAAAGCAGATGATATTACGTGTGGCCAGATTTTGTTCGACAGCGGTGTTGTCTTTAATGGTTCATGGTGTTTTACGGTTGAAGAGAGAAAAGATCTGTGCGAGATTATTGGCAGCGAAGGCAAACTTTCTTTTCCAATCTTCGATCACAAGCAATTGATACTGGAAAAACAGGGAACAAAAACAACATTTGAATTCAATAACCTGCAACATCTTCAGCAGCCAATGATTCAAAAAGTAGTTGAATATTTTTTAGACAGGTCACCTAACCCGTGTTCCCCTTCTGAAGGTGTGGATGTGATGAAAATGATGGATGCATTAGCTGAAAAATAATGTTCCTTTATGCAGTCTCATCATTATTATTTTAAACTTACTTCCCTGAATTCATCTCTCTAAAATTTCATTTGGCAGAGTGTTTGGTACATAGCGATCAGACGACACAATATCGTATTGTTTAACTCAAACCTTTGATCTATGAAATTGAAAATCTTAAGCCTGGTTGTTTCAACAGGTATTTTTTTCGCATCATGTGGCACTACTTATAAATCCACTTCCGATAATGCCGCTTATAATGTAAATGTTCCTACAGGCATTCGTTCCAGTTTTGCAGTAGCTTATCCTGATGCTACCAATGTAGTATGGAACAGTTATGATGTCAATACTGTTCCTGTGGACTGGGAACTCACAGGTTGGAATACTTTAGGTAGCGATGCCTATGCAGTTACTTTTAACATGGGCAACGACACTTATTATGGATGGTATGATGCCAACGGAAATTTAATTGGTACTGCTACAGTGGTGAGTGATTATACAAAAGTGCCTTACGTTGTTACCAACATACTTCACGACAAGTACAATGGATACAATATCGATTGGGTAGGCCGGGAAATTGTTGGAAGTAAAACCAATTATGAAGTGAAGTTGTCACAGGGTGATAACAAAGTAAAATTATTAGTGGACAGCAACGGTAATGTGCTGAAAGAAAAAATGAAATAGGCAAGCGGGAATTGTTAATGTAAGCTCATGAAAACATCATGAGCTTATTTTTTTGCATTTTGCTGAGTCACCATTCGATACCCGGCCTGCGGGATGGTTTCAATTAAAACACTCTCTTCTGTTTTTAAAAGTTTTCGAAGTTTGGCTACATACACATCCATGCTTCTTCCAAGAAAATAATCATTCTTACCCCACACATGATTTAAAATATCTTCTCTCCTTAAAACTTTATTGGCGTGTTCGCAAAAGAAATGCAAGAGATTGGTTTCTTTTTGTGTAAGTATAATTTCTTCATCGCCCTTCAATAACCGACTCTCAGAAGGGAAAAACTGCATACTTCCAATTGTGTATTTAATTACTGAATTCGGCATCAGTAATTTGTTACGCCTCAGAAAAACGTTCATCCTGCTCATGAGTTCCTTCATGCTAAAAGGCTTGGTGATGTAATCATCGGCACCCGTTTCAAAACCTTTCAGTTTGTCTTGTTCCATCGACTTTGCAGTGAGAAAAAGAATAGGTACTACATCATTTCGCTGGCGTATTTTTTTTGCAAGAGAAAATCCATCACGTCCGGGCATATTTACATCCAGCAAACATATGTCAGGAGTTTTTCTTTGAAATTGTTCCCATGCCGTTTCGCCATCGGGACAATTGATGACCTCAAAACCCTCTTCTTCCAAATTATCTTTAATGATGAATCCCATTTGCAGATCATCTTCTGCCAAAAGGACCCGGACGTTCTTTTCAATCATAACTTAATTAACGGGTAGAAAGATACTAAACTCACTGCCAACACCAGGCTCACTTTTTACACTAATTTTTCCATGATGTGATTGCACAATGCGTTTTACAAATGCTAACCCCAACCCAAAACCTCTTGCTGAGGCCTGTTCTCCATTGGGTACACGGTAAAATTTTTTGAAGATTTTATTCTGGTATTTTCTTTCAATGCCTTTGCCATTGTCCCTAACAGCTATTACGATTTCATTTCCGCCACCTCTCGTGCTGATATTAATCTTTGGATGCTCGGAATATTTCAAAGCGTTTTCAATAAGGTTTGTAATAACGATCAGCAAATAGCCTTTGTCGGCTATAATATGAGGATCGGAAGCTTTAAAGTTACGTTCAATTTCTGCGTGTCTTGATGCAATGAGGGTTTGCAAATTATTGATGGCTTCTTCAATTACATCCTGGATGTTAATTTTCCTTTTTTGTAAATGGAGTAAGTTGGTTTCCGAATAAGCATGCCGCAGTAATCTTTCGATTTGCTCCTGCAGGTAATTGCCCTGGTATTGTACAATTGCGGCATACCTAGCTAACTTCTCAGGCCTTTGTGCTGTTGCGGGATTGGTTAATACTTCTGAAGCAAGATTAATGACCGAAACGGGTGTTTTAAATTCATGCGTGAAGTTGTTCACGAAATCTTTTTGTATCTCATTCAAAAATTGCTGCCGGTACAAATAATAAATGCTGCTTCCAAGTAGGATCAATACCAGTAGAAGAACGATGCTGGATATGATCCAGAAGTTCATTTTTGATAAAATATACTTATTGCGATGGGGAAAATAGAGTGTGAGGTGATTGTATGGTTCTCCTAAAAAAGGTAGAGAAACATTTTCTTTTTTATCTGCAGTTGCAGATGGAAGGTAAATCGTGAAGTCGTATTTTTTTTTCGAAGCGTTGTAGAAGGCAACATAGCAGTCGGTAAAAATATCTTCGTCTTCCAGTTCCGACTGAAGTAGAACACGAGTGCTGTCAACGTTCAACCCGGTTCTACCCATGCGTACAAAAAAAGTTTGCTCGTTAGGATTGGTAATCAGTTCACTTAAAGTATACGTTGCGAAAGACGGGTCATCCACATCCTCATAAAAACCACGGGCAACTTTTGCAATGGCATGATCAAATTCCTTTTGCTCATAGTAGTAAACTTTTCGCAGCCATATTAGTTGGAAAATAATGATGGCTGCAATTATGAAAGTGCTGACGAAAATGGCGAGGCGTATAGTTTTGGAACGGAAGAACATGGCTAAGACAGTATTGAAAGTAAATACTTTTTAAGATAGCAAAGTTGATCTTCACTTTTTATTTCATTTGTTCAATTAACCGGTTGTTAACGCATTCTAACGTTTTTAAACGCCGAGTTAAAAAACGTTGTGACCGCGGTTAATTAGCTGTTAACAGTGAAAAATGTTTTCAGATAGGGATTCACTTTGTAGTTACAAATGTGAGTGTCATGGGAAAGTTATTAATGGGAATTTTATTTATCGGTTCCATGATCATCGCATGTTCAACACCAACTAACAAAAAAATGATTAAGGACAGAGGCCAGATACCGACAAATGTTGAAACGAAAACCAACACGTCTTCATCTGCGGCCAAGGCAATTATACCGGCTGATTCTTCAGTTGTCATCAGGCCAGTCCACAAATATCAGCACCATAAAAAGTTGAAACTAAAATAGGTTTTATCATGTGTTAGGTTGCAATGCACCCCGCAATTTTTTGCGGGGTATTTTTTGCGTGGTGTAAGATTTTCAGGTATTAGTTTGTTTGTAAACTGTGCTCGTAGTTATGATGACTGAAAAGGTTATTTCATATAGCAAATGCAACAACAAGTGTGAATTTTTTTTTCTGCGCCTTGCGCAGTTTGCATTATTTACAAGAATGTCCTGTCCATCGATCTTGTAATTTTTCTTGCCCTTCACTCGAGTTAGAATCCCGTGCTGTGTTTTGTCTTTGTCTGGACCATTCCTATGCCTGCTGTAATTATCTGCCCGGATTCATTGGTCAAGGATGGAGCCATAATAGCAAAACTGATTTGCTCGTGCTTGAGTAATTTCACTGCTTTTTCTTTGGAAATAAGCTTACAACCAGTTGGGAATTGCACTCGAGGTCTAATAAAATTACAGGTATGCACACCGGCAGCACGTAAGGCTTCTGCAAAAGCTCTCATGTCTTTTTCCTGAATGCCAATCCCTTTGGTAAAGAAAAATTTGCTTGTGCTATTTGTTATGTGCTATAGGCTGCAAATTCAATACTGTGGCGAATTGCAGGGCTTTCATTACTGTCTGCTAATACAATTTTTCATATTTATTGACTTCAAAAAGGCATGCAAATTGGTCAAAAGCATCAACATTTTTGACTCAAATTCTTAAAGAAAAAGCAGTGGTTTTCCCAATGAAAACTTCATCTTATGCACACTATTGAAAAATATGGAAAACTCTTTTGGAAGTATTAAGGAGATAATATTAATTTAGTCATAGTAAAGAACGTTCTTACTAACCAATTAAATTCTAATTTTTATGGCAAAAGCGAAGAAAGCCGCAAAAAAAGCAGCTCCAAAAAAAGCCGCTAAAAAGGCTCCTGCAAAAGCAGCAAAAAAATCAACAAAGAAGGCAGCTCCTAAAAAAGCAGCTCCAAAAAAAGCAGCAAAGAAGGCAGCTCCAAAAAAGAAGTCAGCACGTAAGCCAAATGCAGCCTTCATGGCTCCATTGACGCCAAGTGCAACTTTAGCAGAAGTAGTTGGTAGCAAACCAATGCCAAGAACCGAGGTAGTTAAAAAAATATGGGACTACATTAAAAAGAACAATTTGCAGGACGCAAAAAATAGAAGAATGATTAACGCCGATGCTAAATTGAAACCTATCTTCGGTAAAGATCAAATCTCTATGTTCGAGTTGGCCAAGATCGTGAACAAACACGTGAAATAAGGCCATAGATCTTTTGATCGATTTCGAAAAAGCTGCCGATAGCCGGTGGCTTTTTCTTTTGAACCAAATCGAAACATAAATAATTCAAAAACCCTTTCTTTCTCTTATCCACAATGCTAAACTCTGTAGCATTTCCCGTTACCTTTGAAATCCGGGTAAGATCTCCGCAAACAGAATTTGAGTTGCAGGTTGGTAGTGACGAACATTTATAAATTCAGAAATTAATTGTATGTCCATTCAAAGGGATAAGTTGCTTCAAAAGTTTGAAGAAGAATATAAGCGTCTCAATGAGCAGCAAAAGCAAGCTGTTGACAAAATATATGGGCCTGTAATGGTAATTGCGGGGCCGGGAACGGGTAAAACGCAAATACTAAGTGTGCGTATTGGAAAGATTTTGTTAGACACCGATTATCTCCCTTCGAATATTCTTTGCCTTACCTATACAGATGCAGGTGTGTTAGCCATGAGAAAACGTTTGCTTGGTATGATAGGCCCCGATGCTTATAGTGTGCACATTCATTCTTTCCATTCGTTCTGCAATATGGTGATACAGCAAAATATGCATTTGTTTCACAAAAAAGAATTGCAGCCAATTAACGAATTGGAACAAGTGCAATGCCTTATGGAGTTGATCGATGGGTTTGGAAATGATCATCCGCTGAAGCGTTACAAAACCGACGCTTATTTTGAAGCAGGCTATCTAAAAGATTTATTCAGCAACATGAAACGTGAAGGATGGACAACTGAATATCTTACCAAAAAAGTTGATGAATATGTAAACGATATCATCCCTGAAACTTTTTACAACAAGATAAAGGCGAAGAAAGGAATTATAGAACTCACAGCTGAAGGCAGGAAGGAGCAGGAGAAAATGATCAAACTGCGGGCAGCCGTAGAGGCTTTTTCTTCTTACCAGCAAATTCTAAAAGAAAAGCAGCGTTATGATTTTGATGACATGATCAATTGGGTGATCGATGTTTTTGAAACGAATGCTGATGTGCTGGCCACTTACCAGGAGCAATACCAATTTATTTTGGTAGATGAATACCAGGACACCAGTGGCGCACAAAACAAACTAGTAGAGCTATTGGTAAGTTATTGGCAGGATGAAAGCCCCAACCTGTTTGTAGTTGGCGATGATGATCAAAGTATTTATCGCTTCCAGGGAGCCAACATGGAAAACATGCGTTTGCTCGCAGGCAAATACAGTGATCTTTTGCGGGTGGTGCTTACACACAATTACAGAAGCGTTCAGCCGATTTTAGATTCAGCACACTCTTTAATTCAAAATAATACACAACGTTTAACAAACGAATACAAGGATTTACAAAAGATTTTGAAGGCTTCAAACCCTTTGTACAACGATGTAAAGATTGCGCCTGTCATTCGGAGTGTTAGCAATGAATTTGAAGAAAACATTTTGATAGCAGAGGAAATCCATCAACTGGTTGATGAAGGCGTTGCGCCGGGAAGAATTGCCGTGATTTATAAAGAACACAGAACCGGTGATGAATTACAGAAATTCTTGCAACTTCAAAACATTCCTTATTATACCCGCAAGTCAATCAACTTGCTGAAAGAGCCTTTTATTAAAAATATCCTTTGCTATTTGAATTATGTAATAGCAGAGAAGGAAATTCCTTTCAGCGGAGAGCCCATCTTATTCGAAATCCTTCATCATAATTTTCATGGTATACCTGCGCTTAAAATTGCCGCCATAAGCAATGAGGTATACTTAAGCCAGCGCAATGGTAAAAAATCTGAACCCAGGTCCATACGCGAATACCTCGGAACACTTTTTTCAAACAACCAGCAAAAATTATTTAGTGGTGACGATGTAACGGATAAATTAATTGCTGTTCATAAAATACTGGAGCGACTGATAACCGAAAGTGAAAACACTCCACTTCTGAAATGGTTTGAGCTATTGTTCAACGAGGCGAATATTATCTCTTTCATTATGCAGCAACCTGACAAAGCATGGCTGATGCAAATGCTCAATTGCTTCTTTGATTTTGTGCAGGATGAATGCAAACGTAATCCCGACCTGGCATTAAAAGGATTAGCCAAACAAATTGAGCTGCTGGAAGAAAACAGTATTCCCGTTCCATTGGTTCAGACAAATGGCAATGAAAGGGGTGTGAATTTATTGACCTGTCATGGAAGTAAAGGATTGGAATATCAGTATGTGTTTTTTATAGGATGCCACTCGGCCATTTGGGAAAATAAAAAGAAATACAACCAGGGTTATAAACTGCCACCGAATGTTTTCACCAAAGAAACGCCAGAGGAGAAAGAAGAAGAACTAAGACGTTTATTTTTTGTTACCGCAACAAGAGCAGAGAAATATTTGTACATCTCTTTTCCAAAATTTACAAACGACGGCAAGGAACTGGAAGCTTCGCGTTTTATTGCCGAAATGGCAATGGATAATTTGAAATTGGAACCGGCAACCATTAGCGATGACGCAAAACTTAAGTACAGCACTTTGCGCTATGGCTTGATTCAGCAACCGGAACTTGAAAAGGCCGAACGTGATTTCATTGAGCAATTGCTTATTGGTTTTAAAATGAATGTAACGGCATTAAACAATTATTTGGAATGCCCATTAAAGTTTTATTACAATTCTCTTATTCGCATCCCGGGAGCATATAGCGAAAGTGCACAATTTGGTACGAGCATGCATGATGCGCTCAGCTTTTATTATAGCCGGATGATGGAAGCCGACAGAGTATATCCTCCTCTGGAAATGTTGTTGAGCAGGTTTCAATGGCACATAAAAAACAACAGGCATGTTTTTGCCGTAGAAAGCCTGAAACGGTTTACTGATTACGGCGTTAAATGTTTGACAGCTTTTCATGAAAAGTTTTTTGCCAATAGAGGAGATGAGTTTGTGCGTACGGAAATTCCAATGGAAGCAACCCTTCACTCCATCCCGATGAAAGGCTTCGCAGATAAAATTCAGTATTGGGGCAATGAAGTTGCTATTACAGATTTCAAAACCGGCAGTCTTGAAAAAGCTAATAGGCGATATGAATTTGTAGAAGCTGAATTTCCTAAAAAACCTGAAGGGGGTAACTATTGGAGGCAAGCCGTTTTTTATAAACTTTTATTCGATAGACAAAGAGATAAAACCAAAGAACTACGCGGCATTGAGTTTTTATTCATTGAGCCTAACGACAAGGGAGAATTTGACCTGAAGAAAATTCATGTTACAAAAGATGATGAAGCAATTGTTGAGAAGCAGATCACTGAAACCTGGGATAAAATCCAGGCGCATGATTTTTACAAGGGATGCGGTAAGCCAGATTGTTATTGGTGCAATTTTGTAAAAGATCACAAGCTGTATGTAGCCATGCATGAAGTGGAAGAAGAACAACAGGAGCCTTTTCAGATCATGAATTAAATCAGCATACCAATCAAATAGGGGGTCAATGAAAATTATCATTGGCTAAACTTTTAGACTGCCTTCACAATTCCTCTTCTTTACTTGTTTTCAAACAATGTAAGTTTGTCCTTACATGAGGAAGGGGTTTATTCTTACGATCATTGCTTTAACATTAGTATCGGCATTTTGGGTAAGCGTTCCAACCGGCTGCGCCAATATGATACCCCCTTCTGGCGGACCAAGAGATACTATTCCTCCTGTTTTATTAAAAGCCACCCCTTCCGATTCAACCGTCAATTTCAAAGGCGACAGGATTGTGCTGACATTTGATGAGTATTTAGATGATCCAAAAGACCCACGCAATAATATCATTTTTACCCCGGCATTTGATGTCGACCCTGAAGTAACTACAAAGGGTAAAGCACTTACGGTAAGGTTTAGGGATACAATGCTCGCCCCTAATACTACATATGTTATCAATTTTGGAAACGCGATCGTTGATCTCACGGAAGCAAATGCAGCAAAGAATTTCGTGTATACATTCTCAACTGGTCCCTATTTAGATTCGCTGGAAATATCGGGAAAGATTTTGCTTGCAGAAAATGGCGGAGTGGATACAACATTGAATGTTGCACTCTACAAAGATTTAAGAGATTCGGCGATTGTAAGTAAAAATCCGCAGTACGTGGTTCGATTGGATCATAATGGAAATTTCCGGTTCCATAATTTGCCTAAAGACACATTTGCCGTTTATGCATTCGGGGGCAGAAGATATGCCAACAATCAGCCGTTTGCTTTTGCCGACACAACCGTCATAGCAGGAGAAGCAGATTCAGTTCTTTTGTATGCTTATCGTCCCGAACTTCCGGCCGCGAGAACTTCGTTAAATCTTGGTACTACAAAAATTCCCGCCAATGACAGAAGGTTAAGGTTCACACCAAGCACAACATCTCAACAGGAGTTGTTAGGTGATTTTGCTTTGACCTTCCCGGTTCCGTTGAAAGCTTTCGATTCTACTAAAATGCGCTTAGCGACAGATAGCCTTTTCACTCCTGCAAACTTTACTGCTTCGCTTGATACAACAAAAAAAGAGGTGCGTTTAAAAACACAGTGGAAAGAAGGAACGCAATATCATTTAATAATTGAAAAGGACTTTGCGACCGACACGGCCGGAAGACAACTTCTAAAAACCGACACGCTTTCTTTCGTCACAAAAAAGCCTGGCGATTATGGATCATTGGCCTTAAAGTTCAAAAATCTTAATAAGTATACTCACCCTGTTTTGCAATTTGTACAAAACAACCAGGTAATAAAATCGGTTCCACTAACAGGAACTAATTACAGCGAGACTTTATTTGTTCCGGGTGAATATAATCTCCGCATTTTTGATGATGTAAACCAAAATGGCAAATGGGATACGGGAAATTTTTTCGGTAAAAAAAGACAGCCTGAAATCATTCACCCAATCGAAAGACAGTTCACCATCAAAGCCAATTGGGACAATGAATTTGAAGTGGTTTTGTAAGCCATTTTTAACAGCGTTTCCCTCTCGATTTTTGTACTTTTGCACCCTATGCAATTCTCCTCTTCCTTATTGGAAAATGCGGTTAATGAGTTTGCCAAATTACCGGGTATCGGTAAAAAAACAGCCTTGCGTCTGGTGCTTCATTTGTTGAAAGAAGACACTGAAGAAGTGCAGCACTTTAGCGAAGTGGTGAGCCGCATGCGTAAGGATATCAAATTCTGCCAGCGCTGCCATAACGTTGCTGATGCAGATATTTGTTCTATTTGTTCTAACAGCATGCGCAAGCAGGAAATGATTTGCGTTGTTGAAAATATCCGCGATGTAATTGCACTGGAAAGCACTCAGCAATACAACGGAACCTATCATGTTTTAGGTGGTGTCATTTCCCCTTTAGACGGAATCGGACCCAATCAACTCAACATTGAAACCCTTGTCCATCGTGTGCAAAAAGAAGGAACATCAGAAGTTATTTTTGCTTTAAGTCCCACCATACAGGGAGATACTACCATTTATTACATTCAAAAGAAATTACCTGCAAATACAAAGGTTACAACAATTGCAAGAGGTATTGCTTTTGGTGGTGAATTAGAATATGCAGATGAAATGACATTGGCAAGAAGCCTTCAAAACCGCCTGCCTGTCGACAGTTATGTTTCAAGCCGCTAAATTGTTTAACCTTTTGCCCTTTGCCTTTTACTTTTTACCTTTGTGCCCGGCGGATTTGTTTATTGTTCGGCCATAACAGAACTAATAAACGTTGAAACTCTCTCGCAGTTTTTCCTCGTTTATTAGTAAAGCAGATGATGCACCAAGCGAACCTTACTACTATTTAACTTCTCTTGCGTCGCACTCTTGTACGTTCAGAACAATATTCGGCATATTCGCCGTTCTAAATTATAAGCAATGAGTACTATTCGTGATCTTCTTAACCATCGCATTTTAATAATTGACGGCGCTATGGGTACCATGATTCAGCGCTACAAACTAACCGAAGCCGATTACCGTGGCGAACGTTTCAAGGATTGGGCTTCAGATGTCAAGGGCAATAACGACCTATTGTGTTTAACTCAGCCACACATCATCCGTGAAATACATGGTCATTATCTTGAAGCAGGCGCTGATATCGTTGAGACTAATACGTTCAATGCACAAAGAGTTTCGTTAGCGGATTACCATATGGAGGACCTGGCTTATGAAATTAATGTTGCGGCTGCTAAAATTGCAAAAGAAGCCTGTGCATTGGTTGGTTCCGGCGAACAAAAATTTGTTGCGGGTGCAATAGGCCCGATGAATAAAACACTTTCGCTTTCGCCTGATGTAAATAATCCAGGTTACAGGGCATTGACCTTTGATGAAGCTGTTGCTGCTTACTATGAGCAGGTAAAAGGTTTGGTGGACGGTGGTGTTGATCTGCTTCTTATTGAAACCATCTTCGATACACTTAATGCAAAAGCTGCCATCTTCGCCATTAAAAAGTATTTCCGTGACACAAAACAAAAGGAGTTCCCGATCATGATCAGCGGAACCATCACTGATGCCAGCGGAAGAACTTTGAGTGGTCAAACTCTTGAAGCATTTTATAATTCCGTTCGTCATGCGAGGCCGTTGAGTATTGGACTCAATTGTGCACTTGGAGCAAAAGAAATGCGTACCCACATTGAAGAACTGAGCCAGATCGCTGAATGTTATACATCAGCTTATCCAAATGCGGGTTTACCGAACGCAATGGGAGAATATGACGAACATCCGGAAGACACAGGCCATTTTATTGAAGAATGGGCAAAGGAAGGTTTTGTAAACATTGTTGGAGGATGTTGCGGAACAACTCCAGATCATATTCGCCACATTGCCGAGCATGTGAAAAATATTAAACCGAGACAATTGCCTCTTGTTGAAAAAGTGGACATAAAAGAGACAGAACAAGAAGAAATAACTGCATAAAAAAATCATGAGCGAACAAACTGTAATCAAGCCTTATCTACGACTTTCAGGCCTCGAGCCATTGATCATTCGTCCTGAATCAAATTTCGTAAACGTTGGTGAACGTACCAATGTAACAGGTTCCAAAAAATTTGCACGTCTCATTCGTGAAAATAAGTATGAAGAAGCACTTTCCGTTGCTCGTCAACAAGTGGAAAACGGCGCACAGGTTCTTGATGTGAATATGGATGATGCATTGCTTGATGGAGTAAAAGCAATGACGACGTTTCTCAACTTGTTACAAGCAGAACCTGATATTGCCAAGATTCCCATCATGATTGACTCGTCGAAGTTTGAGATTATTGAAGCAGGATTGAAGTGTGTACAGGGTAAATGCATAGTCAACTCCATCTCCATGAAGGAAGGAGTTGACAAGTTTATTGAACAAGCTTTCATCTGCCAGGCTTATGGTGCTGCGGTTGTAGTAATGGCTTTTGATGAAAAGGGACAGGCTGATACTTTGGAAAGAAGAGTTACCATCTGTGAAAAAGCATATAAAATATTAACGGAGGAGGTTGGCTTTGAACCACAGGATATCATTTTTGATCCCAACATATTTGCAATAGCAACCGGAATCGAAGAACACAATAATTACGCAGTTGATTTCATTGAAGCCACTCGCATCATCAAACAAAAAATGCCTTTGGTCAAAGTAAGTGGTGGCGTAAGTAATGTTTCATTCTCCTTCCGTGGCAATGATCATGTTCGTGAGTCAATACATGCTGTATTTCTTTATCATGCTATCAAAGCTGGAATGGACATGGGCATAGTAAATGCCGGCCAATTGGTAGTGTATGATGAAATTGAACCACAATTAAAAGAACTATGTGAAGATGTTATTCTGAACCGGAGACCTGATGCGACTGAACGCCTGGTTGCATTTGCTGAAACCGTAAAAGCAAAAGGAAAAGAAGGCGAGGTAAAAGATGAAGCATGGAGAAACACTTCTGTTGAAGAACGTTTGAAACACGCATTAGTGAATGGCATCACTGATTATATTGACTTTGACACAGAAGAAGCAAGACAGAAATATCCAAAGCCGCTTGATGTGATTGAAGGTCCATTAATGGCAGGAATGGATGTTGTCGGCGATTTGTTTGGAAGCGGTAAAATGTTTTTGCCACAGGTAGTAAAGAGTGCAAGGGTAATGAAGAAATCCGTGGCTATATTAACGCCATACATTGAAGCTGAGAAAGAAGAAAGATTGAAGGCACATCTTGCCGCCGGAACAAAAAATGAGGAAGCTGCAGGTGCTGCAAAAGTTTTAATGGCGACAGTAAAAGGAGATGTGCATGATATTGGAAAAAACATCGTTGGTGTGGTCTTAGGTTGCAATGGCTATGACGTGATTGATTTAGGTGTAATGGTTCCTGCCGATAAAATTTTAGATACTGCAGAAAAGGAAAACGTAGATGTAATCGGATTAAGCGGATTGATTACGCCGTCACTTGATGAAATGGTTCACATTGCGAGGGAAATGAAGAGAAGAAATATGAAACAGCCATTGTTGATTGGTGGTGCAACTACTTCAAGAACACACACAGCAGTGAAGATTGCACCTGAATATGACAAAGGAGTTGTGCATGTACTCGATGCTTCACGCAGTGTAACTGTTGTAAGCAATTTATTAAGCAAGGAACAGAGAGAAAATTTCTTAGAGCAGACACAGAGTGAATATCTCCATTTAAAGAATCAATTTCTTAATAAGCAAAAGCATAAGGTTTTAATTCCTTATGAGGAAGCTGTGGTAACTAAAGAACGTTTTGACTGGAAGAATTATAAGCCGACAAAGCCCCAGGTCGATGGTGTGAAAGTGTTCAAAGATTTTGATTTAGCTACTATTGCAAAATATATTGACTGGGGACCTTTCTTTATCGGTTGGGAAATGCCTGGACATTTTCCCGCAGTCCTTAGCGATAATATTTTTGGTAAAGAGGCAACTCGTTTATACAACGATGCGCAGAAAATGGTTGAAAAAATTGTAAAAGAAAAATGGTACAGTGCAAATGGAGTAATTGGTTTCTGGCCGGCTAATACAAACGATAGGGACACCATAACACTTCAAACAAATAATGGCGAAGTAAAATTGGAGTCGCTTCGCCAGCAAATGAAAAAGGCGGTTGGACAACCATCTTATTCTTTGGCTGATTTCATTGCGCCTAAAAATACAACACAGGATTATATGGGGGCATTTGCGGTGACCATCCAGGGAGCACAGCCGTGGATCAAAAAATTTGCAGACGAGCATGATGAATATAACAAGATCATGGTGCAGATTTTAGCGGACCGTTTTGTGGAAGCTTTCGCTGAGTGTTTGCATGAACAGGTGAGAAAAAATTATTGGGGCTATGAAAAGAGTGAAAGCCTAAGCAATGATCAATTGATCAAGGAGGAATACCACGGTATTCGTCCGGCTCCGGGTTACCCCGCCTGTCCTGATCACACAGAGAAATGGAAACTATTTGATTTGCTACATGCAACTGAAAATGTGGGAATAGAATTGACTGAAAGTTTGGCAATGAATCCGCCAGCATCCGTTTGCGGTTGGTATATTGCACATCCGGGAAGCCACTACTTTGGTATTGGTAAAATCAACAGGGATCAACTGGAAGATTATGCAAAGAGAAAAGGGATGAGTTTAGAAGTAGCAGAAAGATGGTTAAGACCTGTTTTGGAATAAATTGAAAGTCCCGCTACTGAGGGACTTTTTCTATCTTGTTTTGATGACCATCGTTTTTGTCCACCGGTCATGCCATAATCCATCTCCCCAAATACTAAAAACTTCAAAAGGCACCATACGTGACAGGCTCCTTAATGTGGCATTTTTTAGTGTTAATTCTGCTCCATCTTCTCTTATCGCTCTTGTTCCCGTTATTAGTTTTCCTAACGTATAGCCATTAAAAACTTTTTCGCAAAACGTGTAATAGATAAGATAGTTAAAGAACGCAACGAGGTAAAGCGTTAAATACCATTCGAACCCCTTTGATTCTATCATATCTAGATAAAAATGCGGAAAAAACTGGGCTAAAAAATAACCAACGGCATAGCCGGTAACCCAACTCAAGCCTAAACGCATAAGTAGGTTATCTATTAACCAGTTCAAAAAACGCTGGCCTGTTGAAGCATATTCATGTTGAAAGAACTCTTGTTCTAAAAAAAGGTCATTGGAAGGTTGTTGTATGTCTGTTTCGATATTCATAATAACAGTTTCCTCTCAAAATAATATTAGAAAAACTGAATTCAAAAGAAATGACATCTAATATTTACTCTTGTCCTATTTAAAGACTTTCTCCTAAACTATAAATAAACCTCGTAGAAACGCCATAACTATTAGCCCATCTCTTTCCAATTCTTACGATAACAACATTGTTATTAGGATTGACATAGAGATATTGGTTTAAAAAACCAATAGCGCTGAATGCGCCGTTTCGGTTGTTGGTTCTGCTCCACCATTGGTTTTTATATCCATTGTATTTGTTCATGGTATCGGCGTTTGCAATAGTGTGTATCCAGTTTTCATCAATGATTTGTTGACCATACCATTTTCCTTGGTTGAGATAGAGTTGTCCAAGCTTTGCAAAATCTCTTGCTGTTGCGTTCAATCCTGCGGAAGCAAACTCTCTTTTTTGTTTTTTGCTGTCAACATTCCATGTGGCATCGTGTTCTGTTCCCAATGGCTGCCATAATTTTTCTTCGAGGTAAGAAGAAAGCTTTTTCCCTGTTGCTCTTTCTGTGATCAATCCCAGGAACTGGGTATTCACACTTTGGTACCTGAACCTTCCCGGAGGTTCTGCAATTTTTATTTTCAGCAAATACTTTTTCATGTTTCGGCGCAATCCGTAACGAATGGCATCATCATGTAAATCATACCTGCCTTCGTTAAAATCTAGCCCACTTCTCATGTCAAGCAAATGCTGGATGGTGATCTTTTTAAAATTGGAATCTCTTTTCTGTAATTCAGGAATATAATTAGTGATAGGTTCATCGAGAGATTTAATCTTTCCTTCATTATTTGCAATGCGTACCAATGTTCCGGTAAATGATTTTGTCATAGAGTTGGATGGAAGAATATCATCTTTGGTAAAACCATCGAAATAGTTTTCATAGATGATACTATCGTTCCTGATCACTAAAAATGCAGCAGTATGAGTTGTAGATAAACTGGAGTCAAGATAACGTTTCAGGAAGTTGTACTGCGGTTGCTCTGTGCCATCAATGAATTGAAACACCGTGATACCTCTCTCAATTTTGACCGACGGAAGTTTTTTGTAATCAGTCAGGTTCATATGGCGCAACCTGTACGCACGAATTAGCCAGCACGAAGAGCACTGAAATACAACGAACAAGATGAGAATCCATCGCATCTTTAAAAGTTACAGAATTCCCAGTTCGATCAATTCTTTTTTTAATTGAGCAGGCGAATGAAACCTGATGGTTTTTAATCCAATTTGTTCTCCCGCTTCCGCATTGCGAAGATTGTCGTCAATAAATAAGGTTTCTTCTGGTGTTAATTGAAAGCGATCTAATATCAAACGGTAAAATTCCGGGAAAGGTTTCCGCGTTTTTTCTTCACCGCTAACTACTCTTCCATCAAACCAATGCAAAAACTCATAGCGTTCCAAAGCAATAGGAAAGAGCTCTGCACTCCAGTTGGTCAATGCATATATTTTATACCTGCCTGTTTCCTTAAGTTGTTTAAAAATTTCAACAGTTTCATGAACCGGGCCGCCCAACATTTCTTCCCATCTTCCGTAATAAGCTTCAATGTATTCTTTCCATTCTGGGTGCTTATGAACCAGTTCCTCGGTAGCTTCTTTCAATGGTCGCCCCGCATCCTGTTTCTCATTCCATTCATGGGTGCAGATGTTTTCGAAGAAATGTTTCTTTTGTTCCTCATCGGAAAACATTTTATCAAAGACATAGGAAGGGTTCCAATCAATTAATACACCGCCAAGATCAAAAATGATCGCATCTATTTTCATAATCGAGGTTATCTGTTTGCGCAAAAGTAGGTGTGAATCCAAAATATTGTTGGCCTTAACTGTGAAAGAACAATCAAACGAGTAAAGACTGATGTGATTAGTGATGCGTACCCCGAAGGTACAAGGGTATCCTTCGCTTTGCCCAGGATAAACTGTGCAACAGTAGCCAATAGTAGTAACATGGCTTGGTACATAAAAATTCTCTCTTACACCTCATAGTGCATAATTTTGCGAACCTAATCATAACCATGCAAGCAGATTTTTTAGTTATAGGCTCCGGAATTGCAGGACTCACTTACGCATTGAAAGTGGCGCAACATTGTCCCGATAAGCAAGTTGTTGTTATTACAAAAGCTACCCCGGATGAAACCAATACGAAGTACGCACAGGGAGGGGTTGCAGTTGTGAATGACTTAGAGAACGACAGCTTTGAAAAACACATTGAAGATACTTTGATCGCAGGCGATGGCTTATGTAATAAAGAGGTGGTTGAAATTGTAGTAAAAGAAGGACCAGCACGAGTCAACGAAATAATTGAATGGGGTGCTCAGTTTGATAAAGATGAAGAAGGAGATTACAAACGAGGAAAAGAAGGCGGACATTCTGAATTCAGGATTCTACATCATAAGGATGTTACAGGGCTTGAAATGGAAAGAGCTTTACTTGAAGCTATTAAACGTTTGCCTAACATCAACGTTATTCATCATTGCTTTGTTATCGATATTATTACACAGCACCATCTTGGATATCTTGTAACGAAATCAACTCCAGACATTAATTGTTATGGTGTGTATGTGCTCAATGCAATTAATAACCGCATTGAGAAAATTCTTTCCAAAATTACTTTACTTGCAACGGGAGGGAACGGACAAGTTTATCGCACCACTACTAATCCGTTCATTGCAACAGGCGACGGCGTAGCAATGGTCTACCGGGCGAAAGGAAGAATCGAGAATATGGAGTTCATTCAATTTCACCCGACTGCTTTGTATGAAGTTGGTAAGAGGGGCCAGGCATTTTTAATTACTGAAGCAGTTAGAGGTGATGGCGGTATTCTTCGCAATATTCATGGTGAGGCTTTTATGGAAAGATATGATGCAAGGAAGGACCTGGCGCCAAGAGATATTGTTGCAAGGGCAATCGATAACGAAATGAAGATAACGGGTACCGAACATGTTTATCTCGATTGCCGTCATATGCCAATTGAAAATTTCAAAGAACATTTTCCAAATATTTACGAAAAGTGTTTGTCCGGCGGAATTGACGTCACAAAAAACATGATACCTGTTGCTCCTGCGGCACATTACAGTTGCGGAGGAATTAAAACTGATGAGTGGGGCAGAAGCTCTATTCAGAATTTGTATGCCTGTGGAGAATGTTCTAGTACTGGTTTGCATGGAGCAAATCGTTTGGCAAGTAATTCATTGTTAGAGGCAATGGTGTTTGCACACCGCTGTTATGTTGACGCGGTAAACAGGATAGATACTTTGAAAGAAATACCTGAGATACCGGATTGGAATGCGGAGGGAACATCTCATCCAAAGGAAATGATTCTTATCACGCAGAGTTTGAAGGAGCTGCAGCAAGTGATGAGTGATTATGTCGGTATTGTTCGCAATAATGTTCGTTTGCAAAGGGCAATGAAAAGAATTGACCTTTTGTATGATGAAACCGAAGGGTTATACCAAACAACAACTGTGTCTCCGCAATTGCTGGAACTAAGGAACATGATCACCGCAGGTTATTTAATTATTAAAGGCGCGGCGTTCAGGAAAGAGAGTCGTGGCTTGCATTATAATACCGATTATCCTTATAAATCTGACCTGGTACAGAATATTGTTTTGTAACCAGCTTAACAATTCTGTTCGGCACCCGTTGTGTCACTCACTTGTGCGTTTATATCTTTGGGCTGCTTATGTACTACATCGTTTATGGTCTGCTGTATTTGTTGTCTCTTCTGCCTTTAAGAGTGCTGTATTTCATTTCTGACTTTGCATACTTTATTATTTATCATGTAGCAGACTATAGAAAAAATGTAGTGCTCTATAATTTATCCATTGCTTTTCCGGAGAAAGCCGAAAGAGAACGAAAGCTGATCGCCAAAAAATTTTATCGAAACTTCACCGACAATTTCATCGAGACGATAAAACTGATAAGCGCAGGAAAAAATTTTATCCGCAAACATTACTTAAGCGATACAAAGCTGTTTGATGAACTGTACCAGCAAGGAAAGAAATGCCAGGTGCATCTTGGCCATAATTTCAATTGGGAAATTGCAAACCTGGCAATGGCATTTTACACTCCTTATACTTTACTGAGTGTTTACATGCCTATCAACAACGCGACTATTGACAGGCTGTTTAAAAAAATACGAGCCAAAACAGGATCTGTTTTATTGCCGGCGACACAAATGCGAACGGCCATTCTTCCATGGAGGGATAAGCAGTATTTGCTTGCCTTGGTTGCTGATCAAAATCCCGGTGTTCCATCAAAAGGCTATTGGGTTAATTTCTTTGGAAAGCCAACCCCATTTGTTACAGGGCCGGAGAAAGGGGCCAGAACAAACGATACTGCTGTTATTTTTATCAACTTCACAAAAACCAAACGCGGTTATTATGAGGCACATCCGGAACTAGGGACATTAGAACCGAGGAAATTACCAGAGAAAGAACTCACTAAAATTTACATTCAATACCTGGAAAGAGTGATCCGGGCAAATCCTGAGATGTGGTTATGGAGCCACAGAAGATGGAAACATGAATGGAAACCAGAGTACGGAGAGATCATTGCATAAAAAAAACAGTCACAATCAGTAACTGTTTTTCTTTTTTAAAAATGAATTAGTTTAAAACACTTTTTTCTTTTTCGGTCTCAATGCCTTTTTGCTCACGAATTTTATTGTATCCTCCAATAACGTTGCGAATATTATGAATGCCTTGGCGCTTAAGAAGTGAAGAGGCAATAATACTCCGGTAACCGCCCTGGCAATGAACATAAATATTTTGGTCTTCTTCGAGTTCTGAAAGATTAACCGGGTCAATCATTTCATTTAAAGGAAGACTGACGGCATTCTTAACATGCCCTTCCGCAAACTCTGTCGGCTTTCTTACATCAAGCACTACAAGATGTTCATCAAAAGGAATATCCATTGCCAATTCATCAGCTTCTACATTAATAATCATATCAATTTCTTCACCTGCCTTTTTCCATGCTTCAAAGCCACCTGCCACATATCCAATAACATTGCTGAAACCTACTCTTGCCAAACGAATGACTGCTTCTTTTTCTTTGTCCACTTCTGCAACAATAATCATAGGTTGATCAAATGATAAAAGGCTTCCAGCCCATTCTGCAAAACGTCCTTCTAACCCAATAGAAATCGACCCGGGAATAAATCCATTTGTAAATACATTTTCGTTGCGGGTGTCGAGAATTAAAATCTCCTCTGCAATTGCATTCTTTACGTCCTCAATAGATAAGGGTTTTAAACTTTGATCTAAAACTTTGTCAAGGCTTTCATACCCTTCCCTGTTAATTCTTGCATTGATCGGGAAATATTGCGGAGGTGCGGTTAATCCTTCAGTAACGTCTTTAACAAACTCATTTTTAGTTGTTGCTTTCAGTGCATAATTGGTTTGTTTTTCTTCTCCGATGGTACTATAGGTGTAAGGACCAAGATTTTTTCCGCAAGCGCTTCCGGGGCCATGCCCGGGATAAACAATTACCTCATCTGCCAAAGGAATGATTTTCTTTTGTAAGCTTTCGTACAACATTCCCGCTAAATCTTCCATTGTCAATTCCTCACCCTTCTGCGCAAGATCAGGCCGGCCTACATCACCCACAAACAAAGTATCTCCTGTGAATACACAATAATCTTTCTCATTTTCATCTTTCAATAAATAGCAGGAAGATTCTAAAGTGTGACCGGGTGTATGCAATACTTCTATTGAAATATTTCCTATCTGGAATTTCTCGCCATCCTTTGCAATGCGAACGTCAAGATTGGTTCGCGTATCCGGACCATAAACTATTGTAGCGCCGGTAGCTTTTGCAAGATCAATATGGCCGCTGACAAAATCGGCGTGGAAGTGTGTCTCAAAAATGTATTTGATAGTTGATTTTCGTTCGGCTGCCAGTTCAAGATAAACTTCTATATCTCGCAAAGGATCAACTATAGCTGCCTCGTTATTATCTTCAATATAGTATGCCGCTTCGCTAAGGCAACCAGTATATAGTTGTTTAATGAACATAAAAAAATCTTTGGCAACAAATTTACTCTAATTGCTACCAAAGATTTAATAAGTAAGTTCAGCGGGCTATTTTAACAACTCGTGTACGATATTGTGTACCTGGTCAAGACGTGCATAATTCACCGAATAAAAAATGAATTTGCCATCTCTCAAAGTATTCACAAATCCTGCCTTGCGTAAAATAGCCAGATGTTGTGAAGCAACAGATTGCTCCAACCTGAGCTTAACATAAATTTCTGTCACAGTCATCTTCCCGTTCTGGTGAATCAGCTTCATAATTTGCTGACGAAGCTTATGATTCACGGCTCTCAAAATCAATGCAGCTTTCTTAAGCTGTAATACATCAATCCTGAGTTCAGAAGAAGAAGTAACCGTGGGTTCAAGTAATTCATTATTCATATAGGTATCCTCTTGTTAATACAAAAGTAGCATTTGACCACACTATTGCAAATCAAAAAAGTACAAATGAACCTTTTTTTACAAAGATAATTTTGGTGATGAGTGGAAATCCTTACCGTAAAAAGGCTGCAAATAAGCGAGGTTTGCGAAGTTCTGTTTAACAAATTTTTCATTAGAAAGCGAAACCATTAACAAAGCGCTTATTTCTAGGGTTTTAAATATTGCATTATGATGCTTTATTAATTGCTGAAACTTGGCACTGCCGTTACCAAAAAATAAGATCGTTTGATCTTTTAAGATGTCTTCGAAACTGTTTTCATTCAAAATAAGATTGGTTGCTGGCAAAATATAACCCAATTGATGGCTGAAAACTGCAGTAAATACTTCCATTCTTCGGGCATCGATCATCGGACAAATTAAGTCCGTTGATTCGTCTTGTGCAGCAACTGCCATCATTTGAAGGGTGTTGATTGCGATCAGTGGCTTTTGAGCAACGTAGCATAGTCCCTTTGCAGTCGACATTCCTACACGCAAACCGGTATATGAACCCGGGCCTTCACTAACCGCAATAGCATCCAATTCATTAAGCGTCAGATTGTGTTCTTTCATCAAATCCTTAATGGCAATATGCAGCCAGGCTGCACTATGCTTTTGCGAAGGATTTGTTTTGACTGCAATAGGGTTATTGTTTTTTGCAAGACAAACGGAAGAGGTTTCTACCGCCGTATCAATATTTAGAATAATACTCACAGCGGCAAGTTACAAATGAAAATCTTTCAATCGATAGGAGGACGAGCATCGTCTCTTGTGTTGCGGATGAGGCCAATTCCCGTAAAGAAGAATATAGCCCCAAGCACTCCATAAACAATTAATATCTTGATTTGTCTTTCGGTGCCTGTCGCTTTGATAAATAAAATAGCAAAATAGATCAATGCGGCAATGCCAAGAACAGTGAGAATGATCCCAAAAGTTCGTTTAACATTCATAACCAACTTTTAGATGAGATATGCAAATCAATTGCCAGCGCTAGTGCCTGTAATAGCACCATACTTCAGCAGAAAGTTTAAATCCAATTTGGTCATTTTCTGCAACTGGCAGAACAATAACGGGAGAATTATTATCTATTGAAGTTTTTGCAAACAAACTTTTCAAAGGTCCAGAAGTGAAGAACAGTCGTTGGGCCGCACTGCTGAATCTGTATTCGCCTATTTCGCTACTGGTAGACAATTTGTATTTATTTGCATCGAGAAGAATAATATCACCGCGTTCCCATTTTGCTGCATTGGTTTTTATGATGGTTTCATATTTACCTGTGGGTAAAGATTCAATCTGCTTTTGAGCGTTAACAGCAAATGCGGAAAATAAAATCACTGAAAGTAAAAAGACTTTCATAGGCAACGGTTTGTTGGAGACAAGGTACAATTTTCCAATAAGAAGTCAATAGTAGGCTAACCGAGAAAAACTACGATGACAAATTATCATTCAAACTTTCTATAAAGGGTGTAGAGAATTTTACGGTCAGCATCATTTAAAATTGAAATTTTGTCTTCAATCTGTTCATATTTTCTTTTAAAGGTTTTGATTACGGCAATAGAATCGCGGATGTCGTAACCAACAATTCTCAGAGCTTGCATCGAATTAAAATCGGGAGGAACTACAACATTGGTTGTATCACTCCACCAAATGCCGTATCCGCTGTCTGCCAGTTGCTTCCATGGAAAATAAACATTGGGATCATTCTTTCGTGTCGGTGCAATATCAGCATGGCCGATAAAATTTGCAGTTGGAATGCTATAAGCTTTTTTGAGTGTTCCTAATAGAGTAATCAAACTGCTTATTTGCTGGTCCGTGAAAGATTCAAAACCGTTGTTGTCTATTTCAATGCCAACAGAAGATGAGTTTATATCAGTATTGTTTCCCCATCTGCTAATGCCCGCTTGCCATGCTCTCAGATAATCATTAAGCATGTGATGAATTGTTCCATCCTTGCAAATAACGTAATGTGCACTCACTTGGCTTTTTGGAGTTGTAAATGTTTTTAAAGTTTGTTCACAACTGTTTTGTGCAGTATGATGAATGATCACAAAGTTAGGTCTGCGAAGATTGAAATTTGTCGTACCCACCCAATTGCCTGTAACGATAGAATCTTTTAATGGTGCTTGCTTGATCGTTTTCGACAATTGTTTTGCCTGCTTTTTGTACGATTTATTAGTTGAAGTATAAGGGCCACGATTACAACTAAAGAAGATCACGATCAAACAGAACCAAAAGAGAAAAAATAATTTTTTATACAAGCTCATAAATAATTTGTTGCGATTGAAAATACATAACAATTTAATTCCTTCAACAATAAAGCAGGTGGTTTAGTTTTTGTGGCGTTTAAAGAAAAAATTTTATGGCACGAGATATTAAAGACAAGAAAGTGGCAATCTTAGCCGAAAACGGTTTTGAAGAAGTTGAACTTACCAGCCCGATGAATGCATTGGAGCAAGCTGGCGCAACTGTTCATATTATATCTCCTCAAAATGATAAAGTAAAAGCATGGAATCATGATCATTGGAGCATTGAATTGCAGGTTGATAAAAATTTGACAGATGCAAATCCGGAAGATTATGATATGCTTGTTCTTCCCGGCGGTGTATTGAATCCAGACAAATTGCGATTAAACAAGGAAGCGGTTTCATTTGCCCAACATTTTTTAGAGCAAGGCAAACCCGTGGCTGCCATCTGTCATGGTCCTCAAACATTAATTGAAACAGGGATGATTGACGGAAAAACAATGACTTCATATTGGTCAGTGAAAACAGATTTGGTAAATGCAGGAGTAAACTGGGTTGATAAGGAAGTTGTAGTTGACAATGGCTTGGTAACGAGTCGTAGCCCCGAAGACCTCGAAGCTTTCAATAAAAAAATGATTGAAGAATTGAGTGAAGGAAAGCACGCCACCACAGGGCAGTTCACGCAATCAAAGTAAAAAAAGTAAAGTCCCGCATTAGCGGGACTTTGTTGAACAACTAAACCACCAACATACAGAGCGTTTAATCAAATAAGGTTAAGGGTGGAGGAAAAATAAATGTGTTGATGAGATGACATTTCATGTACACATCCCTTTTCAACAAGACCAGTTTTTCAACTTTAAAAGATTCATGAAAAACTTTTCGTGAATATTCCTTTATAACATTGTCAAAGCTGTATTGGGATAAACCGGATGCGAAAGTTATGTGAGCCTTACTCACTAATCTTGCCGGAGGACAATCGTTCGACTGTATAAAGCCATCAAGAATTTTCAATGCATTGGCTAATCTTTTAAAAGGTTCTTCGTTTTGTACTCTCAAATAAAGACCTGAAGTGGGGAATGCACTATAATTATTTAATGTAACAGTAAAGCTTTTTTGCAGGTTGCAAATGTTCTGAATCCAGCGTATGAATGTCTCTTCCATTGGTTCTTTTGCCAGGAAGTTGGCGATGGTTATATAAGGATAAAAGTTTTTATCTGGTTCCAGTTCATGCAGAATCTCAAAATTTCTTTTCTCGTTTAGAATTTTTACATGCACTTCTTCACTTGGATGCGCCACTAAAAGATATTCCCATAAATCCATACCCGGTTGAAGACTTATTGCACCACTCAAATTTTCCATAGCAATTTTTGAAATTCGTTCCAGTAAAATATTTAGCATAAATTTACTAACTATTTTAGTAAATCACTGCATATGGAAGACAATTTTTTTTACGCAGCTAACTATAAAGGATCAAAAGATTATAACCAGTGGGACGTACCAACAGCTAATGCAACCGGTTTTGGTGCAGCTGCAGATGATTATGCTGAACGTGGAATTGATTTAAATGAACAGCTTATAAAAAATAAACCGGCCACGTTTTTTATGCGGGTTAATAGCGATGCGATGATTGGTTCAGGAATTCATAATGGTGATGTAGTGATTGTTGACCGTTCGCTTGAAGCAAAAAACGGAAAGGTGATCATAGCTGTTTTGGATGGAGAGATGTTGATCCGCCGGCTAGAAATTAATGAAAACAAAAAAAGATTGTTGCCTGCCACTAAAAAGCTTTCACCAATTGATATCAATGAGTCCAACACATTTTTGGTTTGGGGTGTGGTTACTTATGTCATTCACAGTGTATAACTGAAATAATGAAAGCCATTGTTGATTGTAATAGTTTTTATTGCTCATGTGAAAGGGTTTTCAAACCCCATCTTGAAAACAGGCCCGTTGTGGTGTTAAGCAATAATGATGGTTGCATTATTTCACGTACCGACGAAGCTAAAAAGTTAGGTGTTGGCATGGCCGGTCCTTATTTCAAGGCAAAAGAGATCATTGAAACGAACAATATTGCAGTATTCTCTTCCAATTATAACCTGTATGGTGATCTAAGCATGAGAGTAATGAACACCTTAAGAGACTTAGTTGGAAGAGATAATGTTGAAGTCTATTCCGTTGACGAAGCGTTTTTAGATTTAGATGATTTCAATGGCAATTTTTTTGATTCCGCGATGAACATTCGAAAAACGGTTGAGCAATGGACAGGCATTGCGGTCTCTGTGGGAGTAGCGCCGACAAAAACTTTGGCCAAGCTGGCAAATCACATCGCTAAAAAAGATAAGCTGGCTACTCAATGTGTGACTGTCTTAAACACTACAGAAAAAATTGCCAAGGCACTGAAGAAAGCCAAAGTGAGAGATTTGTGGGGAGTGGGTTCGCAATTTGCAAACAAACTCAATTCGTTCGGAATTATGACCGCATGGGACCTTTATAATTTATCCGAAGAATGGGTTCGAAGATTTTTAGGTGGTGTGGTTGGCGTACGATTGTTCAAAGAACTACACGGTGAGGAATCGATTTTGATGGATGATGAACTGGTTAATAAAAAAATGATCACCACCACGAGGATGTTTGGGAGCCCGGTGACTGAATTGAGTGATATTAAAGAAGCGCTTGCTACTTACATTGCTCGTGCCGCTGAAAAATTACGTCGTCAACACAGTGCTGCAAGTGTAATTAATATTTTTGTAGTGCCGAAAGAAGAAAATAAAACCGACGCTTTCAGGCACGGGCCAACCGTAGGAACACATGCTATATTGTCAACCCCGACAGTACTAACAAATGAATTGATAAAACCGGCAATGAAAATGGCTGAACGAATTTATCAGCCGGGCAGATCGTATAAAAAAGCAGGCGTGATTTTAAGTGGATTGGTTCCCGATACTTCTATACAGGCAAATTTGTTTGAGCCGCCGTCAAAAAGTGTTGGACGTTTTTTGATGGAGATGATGGACAACATTAATTTTAGCATGAGAAATGATGTTGTAAAATTCGCTTCTACCGGCATAAAGCGAAACTGGAAAATGCGCCAGGAGTTTCACTCTCCCCGTTACACTACAAGATGGGAAGAATTGTACGAGGTAAAATAGCATGGCTCATCGTTTGTATAAGGTATAAAAAACTTTATGCCTGAAGGTCCCTCATTAGTGATTGCAAAAGAGGAAATGAATTCATTCATTGGCAAGAAAGTGATTACTGTTTCAGGTAATACGAAAACGGACAAGGAAAGAATTCTCAATAAAAAATTACTCGACATCAAAACCTGGGGTAAGCATTTATTGCTTTGTTTTAAAGGATTCACAATCCGAATTCATTTTTTGATGTTTGGAAAATATTTAGTGAATGCGAGGCGTGAAGTCGATGCCAGACTAAGCATGCAATTCAAAGATGGCGAGATCAATTTATACACTTGCTCCGTAAAATTTATTGAAGAACCACTCGACGAAATTTATGATTGGGCGGCAGATGTATTAAGTGATGCTTGGGACCCAAAAGCAGCAAAGAAAAAGCTGAAGGCTGCTCCAAATATGATGGTCACTGATGCATTGCTGGATCAAACCATTTTTGCAGGAGTTGGTAATATTATCAAGAATGAAGTTTTATATCGAATCAAAGTGCATCCCAAAAACAAAGTTGGTGACTTGCCAACTAAGCAATTAAATGAGCTCATTAGAGAGGCTCGCAATTATAGTTTTGATTTTTTGAAATGGAAGAAAGAATATACACTACGCAAACACTGGCTGGCACATACCAAGAAAACATGTGCAAGAGATGGCGATAAAATCATAAAAGAATACCTTGGTAAAACACAGCGCCGAACCTTCTTCTGCAATACCTGCCAGGTTTTGTACGACGAATAAAATAGTCTTGTTTCCTTTTCGATTTTGTTGCGACATGTTTTTAGTGATGGTTGGTGAACTATGCTGAATAGAATTACCGAACGCATAAGTGAGTGACACAACAGACGTTGATAGTAGCAATGCAAATAGCTCGGAAAAATCAACTGAATATTTTTGTAATTTCAATTGTAATTCCTGCAACATGCATACTCTGTTCGAACCAACGACTGCTGCTCAAATTATTTCCCGCATCGAAAAACTTCAGCCAACATCACAGGCGCAATGGGGAAAAATGAATGTATCGCAAATGCTTGCTCATTGCAGCGGGCCACTGGAAACTTATTTTGAAGAAAAGAAAGTAAAGAGAGATTTAATGGGATTGCTGTTTGGGAAAATTGCATTTAAGCAACTGATCAGCAATAAGCCATGGAGAAGAGGACTACCAACTGCCAAAGAGTTTAAAATAACGGACTCAAGGAACTTTGATGAGGAAAAAGACAAATTGTTGAGCAGTGTAAATCGTTTTTCAAACGAAGGATATACGGTTACCTCGTTTGTCCATCCATTTTTTGGCAAATTATCATCTCAGGAATACGCCTTGTTTAACTATAAACATCTGGATCATCATCTTCAGCAGTTTGGTGTTTGATAGTTTGCTTTTGATACTTATGGCTTAAACAAAAGTTATGAGCATAGACAGAAAAAATGCAGGTGTGAATCACCAGGATCATCCTCACCAGGAAGGGCAACAAAACAATACTCCGCCTATTCATGAATTTGACGGGCAGCGAAGAAGTAATACACAGAAACAATCGATGAGCAATATAATGAATGAATCAGATGAGCAAAAAGCACGAGATGCTCATAGTCAAAAAGACGAACGTAGTGTTCAAGAAAACGAGTGACAGCCATAGCATACAGCAAGAGGCCGAAAGCACACTCCTACTTTCGGCCCCTTGTTAATTAGTCTATTTTATTTATCCATTTTTCACCTGGCCTTTCAAATCTTCTAACTTCTTTTTTTCGTTTTCGATGGTTTGCTGTTGATTCTTTTGATCTTCCTGGTTCTTCTTCAGGTCCTGTTGAAGCTGATCAATTTTTTTGTTCATTTCCTTTTCATTATCCTTAAGCTTATCAAATTTCTTTTGCGCATCTGTTACGGCCTGCTCCTGCGCTTTAATATCAAGATCTAATTTGAAAGCGGCTGCCTGGTCAACAAATCCATTCATAAATTTTTTGCCTGCTTCATATGCCTTGTCATCAGATGAAGAGATGAAATAGTTTTCACCCTTTCCCATCAGCATGTAAATAATCGATTGATCTTTTGACTTGCGGCTTTTTGGTTCCACTTTAAAATAGAGATCTACCGTGTAATCCAGTCCATTTAACCGGACGTCTTTATAGGTATAATAGCCATTCACCTTGTTCTGCTTCCAAAATAATTTTCCCTTGGTTTCAACGTCATAACCCGTTTTTTTCAGGTTGTCAACAATAAAATCTCCGCAAACATCTTCGTTATATGGGAGCTCCAACATCAGCGCAGGTTGATTTGTTTTATTATAAGAAGCAGTAGTAATTGAGGATTGTGCTTTTGCAAAGCTGAACGCAGCAAAAACCAGAAATAACACAGCAGTTAACTTTTTCATGATGGTTAGTTTAACAACGTAAATAAACAAAGTTTTTGCGACTCTTATCTTAACAGTTTTCCGGCCCAGAACCCTTGGCAATTCAGTATTTTTAAAACATGAAGCGTAGTGGTTCTGCAGATCTTCCTTTACACAATGGTTACGTTCCTCAATGGTTATACGAGCGTATGGGCAAGCTTGGTTTTGCCATCACAGAAGCTATTCTTGAAGAATATGGGAAGAAAGAATTTTTAAGCCGGATGAGTGATCCGTTTTGGTTTCAAAGTTTTGGTGCAGTGATGGGCATGGACTGGCATTCGTCGGGCATTACAACTTCAGTGATGGGTGCCTTGAAGAGAACCATTAATCCTCACTCGAAAGAACTTGGAATTTATATTGCTGGTGGCAAGGGAAAATTTTCAAAAGATACTCCAAAGGAACTGATTCTTGTTGGTGAACAAACGGGATTGAATGGAAATGATCTTGTTCGATTCAGCAAGCTGAGTGCAAAGGTTGATAACACGGCAGTGCAGGATGGCTTTCAATTATACATTCACAATTTTATTGTGAGTAATGAAGGCGACTGGACGGTGGTGCAACAGGGCATGCGTGAAGGTGATGCCATGGCTCGCCGTTATCACTGGCATTCGCAACATGTAAAAAGTTTTGTTGAAGAACCACATACAGGAATTTGTGGACAGAACCAAGGCCAGATTTTAAATCTTACTGCATCGGAAGCGAATACCACGAGGGAAAAGATTTTGGATATCACTCATGAGAAACCTGAATTGATGATGCAGGAGATTCAGCATCTAATTATGCCGGGTCATCATGATGTAAGAAGTGAAGATGTGAATTTGAAAAGATTGGGAACTGTGCTTTGGCTGGCGCACGATTCGCAACCGAAAGATTTTGAAGAGTTATTGTTATTGGAAGGTGTTGGTCCAAGAACGGTTCAATCATTGGCATTAGTGAGTGAAGTTATTCACGGGACACCGTCAAGATTTAAAGATCCTGCACGGTTTTCATTTGCACATGGTGGAAAAGATGGTCATCCGTTTCCTGTGCCCACAAAAACTTATGATGAGGTAATCAGCACCTTACAGAAGGCAGTGCAACGTGCAAAGATTCGTCAGACTGATAAAGCAGAAGCGATCAAAAAAATTCACGAGATCGCGGCAAGGACTGAAAAAGATTTTATTTCTACAGATAACCTTCAGCAATTAATTGAAAAAGAAATTTCAGAAAGCTGGAAGTATGGAGGTAAAACAGTTTTCGGAGATGCAAAACCTCCTAAGCGATCCAAGGGAGTTCAATTAAGATTGTTCTAAATAAAAAATCCCGCTTTATGCGGGATTTAATTTTTTTATGGATTTGCTCCTGTATTGTTTTGCGGCGTTTCCAATAATTTGAAGAATTGATCGAGTTGAGGTAGAATCACAATTCTTGTACGACGGTTTGCTGCTTTCCCTTCCGGCGTATCGTTGCTTTGTAATGGAATGTATTCGCTTCGGCCGCCTGCAGTCATTCTTTTTGGATCGATACCAAATTTGTCCTGGAGAATACGAACAACAGATGTTGCTCTCTTCACACTTAAATCCCAGTTGTCAGCAATACAATTGTTTTTTATGGCAACATTGTCTGTATGTCCTTCTACCATAAATTCTATATCGGGCTTGCTGTTCAAGACCTGCGCAACTTTTCCTAACACGTCCATAGCCTTATCGGTTACTTCGTACTTGCCACTTTTGAAAAGCATTTTATCGGAGATAGAAATGAATACGACTCCTTTTTCCACTTTGATCTCAACATCCTGGTCGTTGATATCATTTAATGCTCCTTTCAAGTTCATCACCAGTGCCATATTCAATGAATCTTTTCTTGAAATGGCCGATTGCAAATTTTGAATGTATAAATCTTTTGATTGAATATTCTCTAGTGACTTTTGAATGCTTTGTGCTTGTGAGCTGGAAATAACAGAAAGATCTTTTAGCTGGTTGATCATTGTGTTATTATTCTGCTTCAAAAAATCGAGCTGTTTGTTTAAGCCTGTAATTTCGGTTTCAAGTAAGGCCTTCTTCTTTGCAGACTCAGCTTCATCGTCGCGACATCTTCTGAGATCATCCTGCACCTGCATATAAAAAGTATTCAGCTTAGCATATTTATCCTGTTCTGCCATTAATTTCTTTTTGCTGATACACGATGTAAATATTATTGCACTAAAACAAATAAGAAAGAAGTGTGCACTTTTCATGATTTTGATTTTGGTTATACACGGTTGATTGCCCAAAAGTACTTGACTCATCTTTAATCGGAAAGGATGTTAATCAAAAGAAAGCTTAAGAGTTTCTAAAATAATTCGAGATTATCATCTAAAAACTTAGGTGGAATAAGGTTAAGTCCGCAGACTTTATTTATTCTATTAACTAAATAAACAGTCAGTTCGGGCGATGTAGCTTCATCGTGCATATGCATGAAGAAATTAATTTGCTGTATCCCGTTATCCAACCAATACTTCATTCTATCTACCCAGGCATCGATTCTCGTGTAATCCGTTTTGTGTAAACTGTTACCAACGTAACGGATGAAAGCTTTTGGAATGGTAAGATGCATGTGGCAACAATCTCTTCTTCCTGCAGTATCCGTAATTACTGCGCCGATTTTTAATTGTTTCAATTTTTTAAAAAGTTCTTCGCTTGTTGGTTTGATAAACCAATCGGGATGGCGCACTTCCAGAAAGAATTGAACATCTTTTGGTAATGTTTCTAAATACTCAAATAGTTCATCCTTTCTTTTTGGTCCAAACTTGTCACTAACCTGCAGAAAAATAGGTCCCAGGTGTTCGCCGAAAGTCACAATGCTTTCCAAAAAGCTATCGGTCAAAAATTTTTTGTCCTTGAGCGAACCAAAATGACTAATGCCCTGGTAGACTTTCGGGGAGAATTTGAAATCTTTGTCATTAACCTTCTCAATCCATTTTTGGAGATCAGTTGGACTATACAATTTATAATGCGTCGCGTTTAATTCAATCGAGTTATAATGCTTCCCATACAATTCAAGAAAATCTTTTTCTTTCGTTCCCTTGGGATAGATTTTTCCAATCCATTCTTTTCTTCCCCACTTTGCACAACCAATATATACTTCGGGATTTTTTCCCTTTTTTCCT
This sequence comes from Flavisolibacter sp., assembly GCA_035554655.1. Lineage (GTDB taxonomy): Bacteria > Bacteroidota > Bacteroidia > Chitinophagales > Chitinophagaceae > Flavisolibacter. Next base: position 16,507 of record DATMIF010000014.1, on the reverse strand, counting down.
TTTAACACAGTTTGATTAATTGGCGGCTCAGGCGGCAGCTTAAAATCAACTTTGTTCAATTCATTTTCGGGAACGCGACCAAAATCCATAATTATGATTTTTGAATTTCTTCAAACTCGCCGGTCTCTTTGTTTTTGCGAACGTTGTTGGCATTGAAGCATCGCCCATTCATCACAACATAAACGCCGTGCGAAAGTGTTTGTACAAAAGCCATGGCACTTCCCAGGTTAAACAATCCGTCCGATGATCCAAATTTATAAGGAACCATTGCCCCGGTAAGAACAATGGTTTTGTTCTTTACTTTTTCAGCAATAACTCCCGCCGTATCTGCCATGGTATCCGTTCCATGTGTAATAATGATTTTATCTTCCGGGCTTTTCATGCAGTGTTCTGCTATCAGTGCACGGTCGTCGTCACTCATTTCCAAACTGTCAACCATCATCAATGTTCTTACTTCAACCGGAACTAAATTTCTCCCCAACTCCAGCATTTCAGGTAAATGAGAGTCTTTGAAATATAGCTGGCCGGTTAATTCATTGTATTCCTTATCGAAAGTTCCACCAGTAATAAAAATGCGAATGCCCATGGTTTGAGATTGAGCCTAAAATTAGGGTGAATAGAATTATAAAGCATAAAGGTGTCCATACCACTTCACTCAGAACCACCGTGAGATAAGTGATAGATGTAATAGTGCAGATAGTGCATATCAAAAACTATTCGGAAGCTGCCTGCTCCATATTCTTGCCAACGGTGTAGCCAATTAATCCCGCAACAAGAGCGGCAACGATTAATATGATGTAATTATCAGTAGCGAAAAAAGCAAGCACAATACCAAATACAGCAAATAAAATAGCCCAGATAATTCTTCCTTTTGTGCGTTGGCTTGCAGGGATATCAGATGGCTTTTGATATTTATGTCCATGGCGTTTTCTACTCTGCGGCATAGCAAAATCTTTTTGAAAAGGTAAAAAGATTACGACGATGCTCCAATGATTTTCATCAATTAATGGTTTAAGAAATTCAATTCGCTTCAACACGACTTGATTACATTTGAATTATGCAAGAGATACCCATAACCAATGAGCAGGAAGCTGCTGTTGCCATTTTATTTTCTTCTGTAATGGCGAACAACAAACCCATGAACCAATCACAGATCGAGCAACTTTCAAGAATGCTTGTGCTATCGTCAAAATTCAAATCTTCCTCTTTAAATGATCTCACTATTAAAGCACTTTCGCTACAAGCCGCTCACGGAAGCAGGCTGCTTATCGAGCATTGTGCACCATTGATCACAGAAGATTTTAAGGAAACGCTATTTGCCATGTGTTGCGAATTAATGACTGCCGACGGAAAGATTGACGAAAACGAAAGTGAAATACTGGCGATGGTTGCACTCTACCTGGGCATGTCTATCGAAAATATGAAGATGATGCTGACGACCTATCTCATTCGGAACCGGTGGAATGTTCAAATCATTGAACAGGAATAGGCCCTAAAAATATTTTTCAGCCGCATGTTGTTTTTACTGAAATCGCTTAGTATGTTTACGCTGTTAAATCGTATTTTTACTAAGCAACCAAATCATGATCAGAGAAATCCTTACCCTCAGGGTGGATAACATTCCTACCCAATATTACATCGATTTCGATAAGGATCGGAAGCAATTTAATTTTCAACCAACGCTGTCAAATAAAAATGCTCCTTCTTTTAAAGTAATTGAAAGATATGGTGAACTGATTGAAGTGGAAGAATTAGACGCAGAACTGGCATCACAGGCCAAAGAAAAAATAAGAGAAATATTAGATAACCCCATCTTCGACCATCTCTAAACAATCATTTCAATTGTTTTTATAAGTTCATCAATTTGAACAGGTTTTTTAAGCGATAGATCTCCGTAATTTAAGATTGCACCTGCATCCCCACTTTCAAGCAAGACTATAGCAGGAATTTTCAATTTATCACTAATGGAACTGTAGTCTGGTAAATTAAGAATGATGATAGCAGGTTTGAAGCGTCTAATTCTTGCAGAAATTTCTTCAGAATTGTTACAGGCTTCAGCTTTAAACTTTCGGTGAATTAATGCCAGGTAAATTCTTGATAAGTTATCCAGGTCTTTGTCGACCACTAAAATTTTTTCTCTTGCCATGAAATGGTTCGTTTCGTCCAGAAAGCGAGCCAAATGTAGAAGCGAAGGAAATGCGAGACAATGGCAATACTACTTGCCTGTTTTACGAACGTTATTGGGGGAAATACAACGATTAACTATTGACGAGGCAGGAGATATCTATTGATTCAAGATAAGGTTGAAGCGCATCATCATCTTCAAAACAACGCATGCCCTGCATAATGTCATATCGAAGATTATGATAAACTTCCACGTAAAAATTATCCAGCTGGTAAAGAAAGATTGAAAAGTTTTTGTACAGCCTGTCTGTTAAATAGGTGCCGCGTTCAAGCAAAGCTTCTGCTTGCCGTGCTTCATTCATCAGTGTGAATTCGTCCAGTGTCATTAAGGCGAAAATAAACTGCCGCTATGAAGAATCAAATTGTCAGCAGTAAAAAATAATGCACGATAAGTGAAAAATTTATTCACATAACTGGGGTATTTAATTTGATGAAAATTTTTATAAACCAACTATGTTGCTACTTGAACTTCTGTTGCACAGTTTAATCTGAGCAAGGCGAATGGGTAATACGTTCATTGTTCAGCAATTCTTATCATCATTATGTAAGTTGCAAACAGAATTTTAAAATGCTATTCCTGAATGGTCTCATTTGTTGTAATGCACTAACAGAGCCACTTTGACCTAAATTTGTTCCAACGATTGCCATATGAGTTATCAACCAGGAAATAAGATCCGTATCGTTACCGCAGCTTCGCTTTTTGATGGTCATGATGCATCCATCAATATTATGCGCCGCATTTTACAGAGCAAAGGTGCAGAAATTATTCACCTCGGTCATAATCGCAGTGTTCACGAAATTGTTGAATGCGCTATTGAAGAAGATGCGCATGGAATTGCTATAACTTCTTACCAGGGGGGCCACGTGGAATTTTTCAAATATATGAGGGACCTGCTGGAAGAAAATGGATGTGGTCATATTAAAATATTCGGCGGTGGCGGCGGAACAATTCTTCCACAGGAAATAAAAGAACTGCATGATTACGGTATTGCAAGAATTTACTCTCCCGACGACGGCCGTAAAATGGGGCTTGAAGGAATGATTGAAGACGTTATAAAACAATGCGATTTCAATTTGAATGGGAATGGCGACTACAAAAAGCCAATGACATTGGGCGAAGTAAAAGATATTCGAAAAATAGCGAGGTTAATTACCAATGTTGAAAATGGTATTGACCTGGATGGGAAGACCCAAATGGAAAAGAAAATCCCCGTTCTGGGAATTACCGGAACCGGCGGCGCCGGTAAGTCTTCTGTAACAGATGAAATTGTTCGTCGCTATTTAAATGCTTTTGCCGATAAAACTATCGCTGTCATTTCTGTTGATCCTTCCAAGAAAAAAACGGGGGGTGCCTTACTAGGCGATCGTATCCGTATGAATTCAATTTCTTCGCCGCGGGTTTATATGCGTTCGTTGGCAACAAGGGAAAGCGATCGGGCTTTAAGCGAATACGTGCAAGAGGCCATTGACATTTGTAAAGCATCACAATTCGATTTCATTATCCTGGAAAGTGCAGGTGTTGGTCAAAGCGATGCCTCCATTTTAGATTATTGCGATGTTAGTCTTTACGTAATGACGCCGGAATATGGTGCGGCATCGCAGCTTGAAAAAATCAACATGCTCGATTATGCCGATGTAGTTGCCATTAATAAATTTGACAAAGCCGGTGCATTAGATGCTTTGCATGATGTTCGCAAACAATATAAACGTAATCACCAGTTGTGGAACGCAAAAGATGAAGACTTACCCGTCATCGGAACCATTGCCGCCCAATTCAATGATGCCGGCATTAATGAACTGTTCGAGAAACTAATGGTATCAGTTGAGAGGAAATGCAAGGTTCAATTTGGTAAGATAGAATTGCATGCGCATGTTCAGGATACTACTACAAAATCACAGATCATTCCACCTAAACGGGTTCGTTATCTTTCTGAAATATCTGATGAAGTAAGAAACTATAATAGGTTGACAGAGGAACAGTCTGGCATTGCTTCTAAGCTTTACCAATTGCATGGTGCAAGAGCAATTTTAAGAAGCGCAAACAGCCAGGACGCATTAAATGCGGTTGAAGAACAAATAGCTCATTTCGACAAACAACTGTACCCGCTTTGCAAAAAACTTATTAACGAGTGGGAAGAAACAAAAGGCAATTATCAAAAAGAGTTTTTTGAATACCACGTTCGCGAAAAACTTATTCAGCAACCTTTATACACCCAATCTTTATCAGGAACTAAAATCCCCAAAATTGCAGTTCCGCGTTTTAAAGACTGGGGCGATATTTTAAGATGGCGACTGCAGGAAAATTTTCCGGGAAAATTTCCATTCACTTCAGGTGTATTTCCATTAAAACGTTCTGAGGAAGATCCAACAAGAATGTTTGCAGGCGAAGGCGGCCCAGAAAGAACCAACAAACGCTTTCATTATGTTTCTTTGGATCAGCCGGCGAAACGACTGTCAACTGCATTCGACAGTGTTACACTTTATGGTGAAGATCCAGCTTACCGTCGCGACATTTACGGCAAAATTGGAAATAGCGGCGTAAGCATTGCTACGGTTGATGACGCAAAAAAATTATACAGCGGCTTTGATCTCTGCGATCCGCGGACATCAGTGTCGATGACTATTAACGGCCCTGCACCAATGTTGCTCGCTTTCTTTATGAATGCAGCTATTGACCAGCAATGTGAAAAATACATTGAGCCAAATGGTTTGTGGGATGAGGTAAAGAAAGTTCAAAGCAGGAAGTTTAAAGTTGATACGCAACCCACATATTATAATCCATCATCTCCTGAAAGATTACCGCAGGGACATAATGGACTTGGTATAAAATTGCTAGGCCTAAGCGGTGATGAAGTTTTGCCAAAAGAAATTTATGAAAAACTCAAAGCACAGGCACTTTCACAGGTTCGTGGCACCGTACAGGCGGATATTTTAAAAGAAGACCAGGCGCAGAACACCTGCATTTTTTCAACCGAGTTTGCATTGAAATTGATGGGCGATGTGCAGGAATATTTTATCCAAAAAGAGGTTCGGAATTTTTATAGTGTTTCTATTTCTGGTTATCATATTGCTGAAGCTGGAGCCAATCCGATCACTCAACTAGCATTCACCTTGTCAAATGGTTTCACTTATGTTGAATATTATTTGAGCCGTGGAATGAACATTGACGATTTCGCCCCTAATCTTTCATTCTTTTTCTCAAATGGAATGGATCCTGAATACAGTGTAATCGGCCGCGTAGCAAGAAGAATTTGGTCAAAAGCTTTGAAGTATAAATACAAAGCCAATAGCCGTTCACAAAAATTGAAATATCATATTCAAACTTCCGGTCGAAGCTTACATGCGCAGGAAATCGACTTCAATGACATCCGGACAACCTTGCAAGCCCTGTATGCGATTTATGATAATTGCAATTCGCTTCATACAAATGCTTACGACGAAGCCATCACAACTCCAACTGAAGAAAGTGTTCGCCGTGCAATGGCAATCCAATTAATTATTAATCGTGAACTGGGCTCGGCAAAAACAGAAAATTTTATACAAGGCTCTTTTATTATCGAAGAACTGACTGATCTCGTTGAAGAAGCGGTTATTGCAGAATTTGACCGCATTACTGAACGTGGCGGTGTGTTGGGTGCAATGGAAAGAATGTACCAGCGCAATAAAATACAGGAAGAAAGTTTGCATTACGAACACATGAAGCATACAGGCGAATTGCCTTTGATAGGTGTTAATACTTTCCTCAATAAAAAAGGAAGTCCAACCGTTTTGCCGAATGAAGTCATTCGTTCCACCAAAGAAGAGAGGGAACAGCAAATACAAAACCTGCATGCCTTTTGGAAACGGAATGAAGAAAAAAGCGAAGAGGCATTAAAGCGTTTAAAAGATGTGGCTGTCAACAACGGTAATTTATTTGCTGAATTAATGGAAACGGTAAAATATTGTTCGCTCGGACAAATCACTCATGCCTTGTATGAAGTAGGTGGACAATATAGAAGAAACATGTAGTCAAGGTTAATTGATGTTGCAAATCTGTTAATGAATTTTGCAGTTATCATTCTTGCTGTAACTTAACGGCATTATGAGGAAGATACTGTCGCTTGTTTCCCTGGTTTTCATTTTTCTCTCTGGCAGAACTCAGTCGCTTGATTCCACCTTATCAAAAATTGCGACCAATTATCAACCCGAGAAAGTTTACCTGCAGTATGATAAATCTTCTTATTACGCAGGCGAAACCATTTGGTTTAAAGCGTATTTAATGCAAGGAATGTTTCCTGCAGGCGAGAGCAAAAATTTGTATGTTGATTGGATTGCAGACAATGGAACCGTGCTTTCTCATACAGTAAGTCCTGTTGTTGATGCGGGCACTAACGGACAGTTTGAAGTGCCGGCAGAATACAATTCTGATTTCATTCACGTACGTGCCTACACAAGATGGATGCTCAATTTTGATACCGCTTTCATATATAGTAAAGACATTCGAATCCTTCCAAAAGATCCTGTTACAACAAAGACAGCAATTAGCATTGTTCCTTCTATTCAATTTTTTCCTGAAGGCGGAGATCTTGTTGTCGGCGTAGTAAACAGGGTTGCTTTCAAAGCCAATGATCAATATGGAAGACCAGTGAAAGTGAAAGCAAAATTGTTTGACAATAAAGGAACCTTAGTACAATCTGCTTCTTCCATTCACGATGGCATGGGCAGTTTTGCTTTTGCGCCGCAAACCGGGGCTGCTTACAATGTTAAATGGACCGATGAAAAGAATACAGAACATACAGCGAATCTTCCGTCGGTTAAACCTTCGGGTGTATCAATGCAGATTAGTCTTGAAAACAAAAAAAGAGTTGTTATTATTAATGCTGGAGGGCAGCTTGAAAATCTGAAGCAGGTTCATCTCGTTGGAACAATGAATCAGACGTTGATCTTTAAAAACGATATTTCACTAACGGAGAACAGCAGCGCCAAGAGAATTATTCCAACGACAAATCTACCAAGCGGTATTCTTACTTTCACTTTATTTGATAACAACTGGAACGCAATTGCTGAAAGAATTACGTTCATCAACAACAACGATTATTCATTTCAGGCGCAAATGGAAGTACAACGTTGGGGATTGAGTAAAAGAAAAAGAAATGAAATCGAAATATCGGTTCCCGACAGTTTGCAGGATGCAAATCTTTCTATTTCTGTAACCGATGCTGCTATTGAAAAAGATACTACTGACAATATCATTTCACACTTTCTGTTGAGCAGTGAAATAAGGGGAAGGGTATACAATCCGGCTTATTATTTTTCTAATAATAGTGATTCACTCGCACAACATCTCGATCTTGTAATGCTTACTAACGGATGGAGAAGATTTAAATGGGAAGATATTGCGAAAGGAAAATTGCCCGAGATCAAATATCCCAAAGACACAGCCTACCTTACTTTATCCGGAAAAGTTTTTGGCGTTGCCAAAAGTCAGCTTAGCGGAAGAGAAAGTATAGCACTAATGACAAAAGACACAACAGGTTCTAAAATGATGATCATGGGTATTAACCAGGATGGAACCTTTGGCGATCCCAATCTCATACTTTTTGATACATTGAAAGTATACTATAGTTTAAAATCTAAATTTTTAACGCAGGCCGAAGCTAGGTTTATGGTTGATCGGTTGCCAACTCCCAACTATTCGGCATTCAGCAAAAATTTTGTTTACTCCAATAGGATCTTTGATACAACGGGAACTTATCACCATAGTTTGCTTGCTTCCAAGTCGCTTGAGTTAGCAAACATCGACAGAGGGCATGTAATGAAAACAGTAGTGATTCAAACAACAAAAAAGCCTACTGTCCAGGTGATGGATGAAAAGTATTCTTCTGGGATGTTCAAAGGCGGCGATGGTTACCAGTTTGACTTGGTGAATGATCCGCTTGCTGGTGGTTACATGGACATCTTTAGTTATCTGCAAGGTAAAGTGGCGGGTTTGCAAATTAATACTGCATCCAATCCTCCTTCCCTTTCGTGGCGTGGTGGTTCGCCTGCCGTTTATTTAGATGAGATGCAAACCGATGTTGACATGATTTCCGGTGTGCCTGTGAGTGACATTGCATACATAAAAGTATTTCGTCCGCCATTTATGGGCGGTATGGGCGGAGGTAATGGCGCCATTGCAATTTACACGAGAAAAGGTGGTGATCAAACAATAAGTAAAGGTGGCGGTCTGTCTTCCAACACAGTTGCAGGTTATACGCCCATCAAACAATTTTATTCTCCTAATTACGACAGGTTTGATCCGCGTAATGATCATTTGGATATTCGGACAACTTTATACTGGAACCCCTTGATTACAACCAATGCGAAAAATAAAAGTGTAAAACTGAATTTTTACAATAATGATGTTACAAAGTCCTTCCGCGTAGTAATTGAGGGAATTACCAGGGATGGCTTGTTTACACATTATGAACAGATCATGGAATAATGGCAAGAATTAAATTAGATCTCCACGACATTTATAATAACAGCACTGCAATTGACAAGGCATTGCAACAGGCTTTTGATGAAGCTATTGAAAAAAAGATACGGGAAGTTGAAATAATTCCAGGTAAAGGAAGTGGACAATTGCGGAAAAAGGTGGAGCGTTTTTTACAACAGCCGCACATCAAACCTTTATATAATCGCATTGAAAACGATAGCAAGAACTTTGGAAGATTGTTTGTGTATTTCAAATCTTAATCGATGCAGCATTAAGTATGATTATTTTTGCGGCGCTTAATTTCTCCTTATGTATAAAAGAATTTTGAAAGTTGCTCTCGGTCTTTTGTTGTTTTATTTTCCATTGAAAGCTATGTGCTGGGGGCAATTAGGTCATCGCATTGTGGCTGAAATTGCAGATAGTTATCTAACATCAAAAACAAAAGCTGAAATCAAAAAGATACTGGGCAATGAATCAATTGCCATGGCAAGTAATTGGGCGGATTTTGTAAAATCGGATACTACATTCAAATACCTGGATACCTGGCACTACATCAATTTTGAAAAGAACCTAACGTATGCTCAATTGAAAGATGTGCTGAAGAAGGACACAGGTAAGGTAAACGATGCTTATACAGCAATTACATTCCTGTCAAAAGAGTTAAGAAAAAAAAGCTTGCCTTTCTATAAAAAGCAAATGTATCTACGTTTGCTCATTCATATTGTAGGTGATGTTCATCAACCGCTGCATGTAAGCCCAGTTGGTTCCATGGGCGGCAATGATATTAAAGTGCAATGGTTTAGCCAGGCCTCTAATCTTCACCGTATTTGGGATTCGGACCTGATTGAACAACAGCAGTTAAGTTACACCGAGTACTCAAATTATCTGAATCATACAACTGTTGCACAAAGAAAAAAAATGCAGGCTGAACCGGTGAGCAAATGGTTATACGACTCTTACACCATTGCGCAAAACCTGCATAACGAAGTAACTGAAGCCAATCCAAGGCTTGGCTACAAATATAATTATGATCACCTTGCTTTATTGAATCAACAGTTATTGAAGGGTGGCATTCATCTGGCAGGTTTACTGAACAGCATTTTCGGAAAATAATAGTTAGTCGGACCTTCAACCAATATTATACTCTCGTTGTTGTTCTCCGATTGAACTGCTTTCAGTTTGAAAAGATTACACAAGTACACACCAGTTGTGACTTTGATGAGAAGAATACTGAACGATAAAAGGAGCGTCGCAAGCGAAGCCACATAGTAGCAATGCAGATAATATCACAACTTTTACTTCATATTTCGCTGACTTGGTATCCATAAGGTTAAGGAAATTTCAATAGCGCAATTGGATAAATTCAATCAAATCTTGCAAACCACTACATTTGTTTTATGCAGGAAATGATCAACGCCGTCTCGCAGTTATATAAAAGCTGGACCGGAAAGGAACCGGCACAGGTAGATGTTTTGCCGCAATCGGGCAGCGATAGAAGATATTTTCGTTTGCACAATGAAGAGGGAAAAACTTTTATTGCAACGCACGGGCTGAACGTGCCTGAGAATGAATCCTTCATTTATTTCGCTGATCATTTTAGAAGAAAGCGATTGCATGTGCCGGAGATACTTGCTGTGAGCTATGATAAAACGATTTACCTGCAGGAAGATCTAGGTGTCGTTTCTTTATTAAACATTCTTGAAGCAAATGGCCTCACGCAACAAGTTTATGATTTATTCAAGGAAAGCTTATACCAGTTGGCCAAACTGCAGGTGTTAGGTGATGAGGGATTGAATTACAAAAAATGCTTAACGAACGAGGAGTTTGGCAAACAGGCAATTCTCGCCGATCTGCTGTATTTCAAATATTATTTTTTGGATGCTATTCAAAGACCTTACGATAAGCAAAAGTTAATCGACGACTTTGAGGCGCTGAGCAATTATCTCACACATACCGAGTATAAATATTTCATGTTCCGCGATTTTCAAAGCAGGAACATTTTTGTAACGGATGATAGACAAGTAAACTTCATCGACTTCCAGGGCGGAATGAAAGGTGCACCACAATATGATGTGGCGAGTATGTTATGGCAGGCGAGAGCAAATCTTCCGGATGACTGGAAAACTGATTTGCTTGAAGATTATATCAGTTCTTTTGAAACAATTATTGAAAACACGGTTGATCGTGAAGTATTTCGTAGCCAGTATAATGGATACGTGTTGATTCGTTTGTTGCAGGTTTTAGGCGCCTATGGTTTCAGAGGCTTGTTTGAAAGAAAGGCACAATTTCTTAGCAGTATACCTGCAGCATTAAAAAATTTAAAATGGTTTTTTGAAAATCAGAGTCTGGGAATTGTGCTTCCTGAATTTAAACGTGTGTTGACTATTTGCACGAATGATGATATCATTGAAAGGTTCTCACCGATCCAGGCAGAGGATGAGACGCCATTGGTGGTAAAAATTTGCAGCTTCTCCTACCGAAAGGGAATTCCCGAAGATGCCAGTGGCAATGGTGGCGGTTTTGTTTTTGATTGCAGGGGAATTGACAATCCCGGACGTTACGAAGATTACAAAGAGTTTCACGGAAGGGACAAGTCCGTAATTGAGTTTCTGGAACGCCAAACCAAAATGCAAACTTTTTTGAATAGCGTATTTGACCTCATTGATATTTCAGTTGAGGAATACATCAAACGGGGCTTTAGGGATCTGGCTGTAAATTTTGGTTGCACAGGAGGTCAACATAGGAGTGTTTATGCTGCTGATGCGCTGGCAAGACATTTGCGAAACAAATACAAGGTGAAGATTGAATTGTGTCATCGTGAGCAGGAATCAAAGAACTGGATTAATAAACTGGAGAAAAAGGAGGGAACTTGATAGCAATGTTATTTGCCGCAGGGCTTGGCACAAGGTTTAAGCCATGGACCGATAAACATCCAAAGGCTTTGGCGATAGTTAATGGAAAAACTTTATTACAACGCAATATTGAGTACTTGCAGAAATATGATATAACCGATGTAGTAGTGAATGTTCATCATTTTCCTGACCAGGTTATTGATGCTATTGATAAAAACGACGGGTGGGGAAGTACAATAACAATTAGTGATGAAAGTGATGAATTGCTGGACACCGGCGGCGGGTTACTTAAAGCAAAGCATTTACTTTTCAGGGATACCATTCTTACTTTGAATGTTGACATTCTTACCGAGATCAACATCAAGGATTTTTTAGTGCGTCACCAGCACGAGAATTCCCTGATCACTGTTGCAGTAAGTGACCGGAATACATCACGCTACTTGCTTTTCAACAAATACAATCGTTTGGTTGGCTGGAGAAACAGAAAAACAGGCGAGACGAAAATTGTTATTGAAGCAAAAGACATTTTTGAAAAGGCATATAGTGGGATGGCTATCTTTCAGCCGGAAGCATTGGATTTAATTACATTGAGAGGAAAATTTTCTTTGATAGATGCTTATTTGCAACTAGCACCTCAAAATAAGATTGCAGCATATGACCATACAGGGGAAAGATGGGTTGACGTGGGAAAATCGGAGAGTGTAGTCGTAGCAGAACAAATGTTTCCCTAATTCACATGCCATTTAAATAACAACATTCTTCATAAGTTCTTTTTTCAGGTACTTTGCAAAATGAAAAAAATCAGCCTGTTGTTTCTTGCCAATTGTTTCATTTTAATTGGCTTCTCCCAGAACAAATACGATCAAAGAAAAGCTTTTGATCCACAGTTTTATCCGGTTAGTGCAAACGAATACAGAAGTGGAAGCGGAGAGCCCGGTCCAAAGTATTGGCAAAACCGAGCAGATTATAAAATAGGCTGCACATTAGACACCGTAAAGCATTCAGTAACCGGTACGGTTGAAATTACCTACACAAACAACTCACCGGACAACCTGAAATTTTTATGGTTGCAGCTAGACCAGAATATTTATAAGCAGGAGTCCCGCGCCTCTGCAACAACAACGCAAACCGGTGGCCGTTGGGCTAACGGAAGCTTTACCCAGGGAGATGTGATCAAATTAGTTTCAGTTGAAGATGGAGGACAAAAATATTCTCCGCAGTACAGCACTACAGATACAAGAATGCAGGTTTGGCTGCAGCAACCGTTGAAGTCATCGGGCAACAAAATAAAAATGACGATCAACTACGAATTCGTTATTCCTGAATATGGAACAGACAGGATGGGAAGATTGAATACGCAAAACGGGTGGATCTATGAAGTAGCGCAATGGTTTCCACGAATGGCTGTGTACGATGATATACAAGGATGGAATACACTTCCATATCTTGGCGCAGGAGAGTTTTATTTAGAATATGGTGATATTGAATACAGTGTTACCGCTCCTGCTAATTTAATTGTTGTTGGCTCCGGAGAATTGCAAAACGAAAAAGATGTTCTTACCCCAGCACAAATTTCAAGACTGGCTTCAGCGAGAAACAGCGATAAGACAGTAATGATTCGTTCCAAAGAAGAAATTAAAGACCCTAAATCGAGACCATCGGGTGGAAATATTACATGGCGGTTTAAAATTCAAAATACACGTGACGTAGCATGGGCCGCATCAAAAGCATTTGTATGGGATGCTGCGAGAATCAATCTTCCTAGTGGGAAAAAATCCTTGGCAATGAGTGCCTATCCGGTTGAGAGCATTAAAAAAGATGGATGGCAACGCAGCACTGAGATGGTGAAAGGCTCGATTGAGCATTATTCAAGCAAGTGGTTTGAATTTCCTTATCCAGTAGCAACAAATGTTGCAGGTATTGTTGGCGGAATGGAATATCCTGGAATTGTTTTTTGTGGTTATGAAAGTACGGGTGCCGACTTATGGGGCGTCACTGACCACGAATTTGGGCATACCTGGTTCCCTATGATTGTTGGCAGTAACGAAAGGAAATATGCGTGGATGGATGAAGGATTCAACACATTCATTAATGAACTTTCAACCAGGGCTTTTAATAAAGGTGAGTTTGCAAGCTTTTCTTTTTTTCCACCCGACTATAGAATATCACAGGCGTTTCAACCTGCTATGGATCCATTGTGGACTGTCCCTGAAGTTATTCAGCAATCCAATCTTGGTGTGGCAGCTTATGATAAACCTGCTATGATGCTTGATGCATTGCGCGATGTTGTTTTAGGACCTGACCGTTTTGATATCGCCTTCCGCGAATACGTTCATCGCTGGGCATTCAAACATCCGACACCATGGGATTTTTTCAGAACCATTGAAAATGTTGCCGGTGAGGATTTAAGCTGGTTTTGGAGAGAATGGGTTTTCAATAACTGGAAGCTTGATCAAAAAGCAACCAGCGTTGTTTATGATGATAATGACCCGAAAAAGGGTGCAGATATCACAATAGAAAATCTCGATCAAATGGTGATGCCTGTTACCGTTTTAGTAAAGGAAGACAATGGTAAACAACATCGTGTTGATTTGCCTGTTGAAGTTTGGCAACGTGGACCCGTGTGGACATTTAAAGTTCCATCTACAACCAAAATCACAGATGTGACTCTTGACCCTGACAAAAAGCTTCCTGATGTAAATCGAAAAAATAATACTTTCAGCCCGAAAGGGTTTTAAAATAAAGCCCCTCAATTGAGGGGCTTCAAAATTCTAATTTGATTTTTCTATAGACTATAACCGAGGTGTTGCAAAAGACTGCTAATAAAAAGGCCTCGTCTCTCAATCGCAAGGGTGAAAGTACGAGGCTGAATATAACACATGAAAAATGTAGCTGTAGGGGGAGTACTTGAACCTTTTATTTACGATTTCTCACCGATTGGTAAATGTGTATAAAAATCTAATGAAATTCACTGTTTATCCACATCACAAGCGACGGCATTTTTTTAACTTTGAGTACATATTTCACTAACTGCGGTCCCCTTTTCGGTCCCCTCCGCAATAAATGTTAAAGCTATGGCCGGTGAAGTAAACTTCTACCTCAAAGATTCGAGTGCAGATATCACTCCCATCTATCTCGTTTTTAAATACAATGGCCGGAAACTAAAGTATTACCCAGGGCAGAGCATAGATCCGGATAACTGGTCTAAAAAGAGGCAGCGTGTAAAGAACAACAACCAGACCACTGAAGATGGAAAACACTTGCTCAATGATCTGTTGAACAATTTGGTAAGAGCTTGTAAGACTGCTTACAATACAGAGCTAAAGAACGGCATCCCATTGCCGGCTACATTGAAAAAGCATCTGGATGATTTCATTAACCAGAATGATGAAAAGCAGGATCCTAATAAGCCAACATTGTTTAAGCTGATAGATCGCTTTGTTTCCGGTGAGATAAAAAAATCTGGCAGGCGGGGAGGAGGCAGGGAAAAAAGCAATCGGACCTTACAGAATTACAACGCCACTAAACTTCACCTGCAGGCATTTCAGGAAAAGTATAAGTACAGGATCGATTTTGAGACCATTACAGTTGATTTCTTTTACAGCTACACATCCTTTCTAAAAAAAGAATTCGTGCAAAATGTAAAGGATAGCGACGGTAATAACATCATTGGTTTATCTCACAACACCATTGCCAAGGACATCACTTTTTTAAAGGGGTTCATGTCCAAAGGTGTAAGCCTTGGCTATACCAACAACCTGGCATTTAAGCATGATGATTTTACCTATGCTGAGGAAGAGACAGATGCCGTATATCTTAAAGAGCATGAGATTGTAAAGTTGTTCAAATACAAAACCGGGTCCGTGAAGCTGGAGAACGTCAAGGATCTATTTGTTTTCGGTTGCTTGGTTGGCCTGCGTTTTTCCGATTATTCGAATGTAAAGCCTGAAAACATCATTGAAGAGGATGGAGATACATTTATCAAGATCAAAACACAAAAGACTGGTGAAGTTGTTTTTATCCCTTGTCATCCCGTAGTGCTTCAAATATTCAACAAGTACGCAAGCAATCCAAATAAGCTACCCAGATCAATATCTAACCAAAAATTTAACGCCTATCTGCACCAGGTGTGCGAGTCTGCAGGGTTGAATCAGAAAGGACGTTTAACTGCATATCCCGAAAGGCCACTGCACGAATGCATAAGCAGCCACACAGCCCGCCGATCATTCGCTACTAACTTATTCCTCGAAGGGTTTCCAGTACTCGAAATAATGAAAATAACCGGCCATAAAACAGAAAAAGCATTCATGAAGTATATACGGGTTTCCAAATTGGACACCGCAAAACGTTTGAATGCTCACATGAAAGAAATGTGGAGTAAGAAGCTGTTAAGGCTGGCAGTATAGATCACTTCTTTTTAGGAGCTGGTATAGGTCCGTTTTTCTTTTCCCACTTATCAATAAACTCCTCAACGGCTTTGTGTATCACAGATGTGATATCAGGCACCGTTTCATCCATAGCTGCAATCACTTTCGCTTTCCTCTTTAGATCAGGGTCCAGGTTGAAATAAAACCCTGTAGTTGTTTTTGAGCTTGCCATACCTCAAAAGTAGATATATATCTGTTAGTGTTTTGAAAATTCTTTGAAATATATTTGGTATATACGTATATGCGATGTATATTCGCAGTACCTAATTACAACACGTATGAATCAGATTATTTCATTCTGCTTTGCCATTGATGGCTTTAGCATTACCTACTCAGACTCCAACAGAGAAATCAATTCTCTTTCCTTCGATCCGCTTTCAACCTGTAACCTGTTTCAACACTTCAGTATCATTGAAGGTTTTGATATTGATAGGAATGGCGAACCTGTCATCCTATACACTGACAGTTATTTTCATCAGCCAGTTACCGGCTGGTCCTTTTGGTGTGATTTCGTGAAGTCATATCCATTCACTGGCAGGCATGCTGAACTGATCGCGGAGGCAATCGAGGACCATAACTACTTCAGA
>DATMIF010000013.1:0-81118 GCA_035554655.1 Flavisolibacter sp. | reverse complement strand
TGATAAATGATGGGAGAGGAAACTTTAATTACATGGAAACAAAACAAACAGGACTGATGCTGAAAGGAGAAATAAAGGATATCAAAGAAGTAAGAAAAAACCAGTTCCTCTTTACTCAAAATGATAGTATACCCCTTCTGTTTGAACTGAAATAAACCATGAGAAAAAACATCTTTCCCATATACTTTATTTGTACAACGCTGGTTTTTTTCTGTGCATGCAATGCGAAGAAAAAGATAGAGCACCCTTTATTTGTAACCCTTGATAGTAAGCAAACTGGAATTGACTTCAGTAACAATCTCACATATTCACCAGAATTCAATCTTTTTAAGTACATGTATTTCTACAACGGCAGTGGGGTTGCTGCCGGCGATTTTAATAATGACGGAAAGATCGATTTGTTTTTCGCATCTAACCAGCAACAAAACAAAATTTACCTCAACCAGGGTGGCCTAAAATTTAAAGATGTTACTAACCAGGCCGCCATTCCCCAGGATGGGGGTTGGTCAACAGGTGTTTCAGTTGTTGATATTAATAATGATGGTCTACTTGATATTTATGTTTGCCGGGTTGGCCAATATGAAACCCTGCACAGCAGGAACCAGTTCTTAATTAATACAGGTATTGATAAAAATGGTATTCCTCATTTTGTTGACAAAGCAAAAGATTATGGACTTGATTTCTCAGGCTTCAGCACACAATCTGCTTTTTTTGATTATGACAATGACGGCGACCTGGATATTTTTTTATTGAACCACTCTGTTCATCAGAATAACAACTTCCGCCCACGTGATGTTTTTAAAGGGACATATGATTCGTTATCAGGTGACAGGATTTTTAGGAACGATGGGAATCATTTTACCGATGTAACGAAGCAAACGGGCATCAATAGCACAAGCATCAGTTATGGTCTTGGAGTCGTGATCGCGGATATTAATCTTGATGGCTACCCTGATATTTATGTCGGTAATGACTTTCATGAAAATGATTATCTCTACATTAATCAAAAGAACGGAACGTTTAAAGATGAAAGTGAACAATGTTTAATGCACACCAGCCAGTATTCAATGGGTGTTGATGTTGCCGATATTAATAATGATGCCTACCCCGAGATCATTTCGATGGATATGCTTCCTTCAGATCCATACATTTTGAAACGTTCGCTTGGCGAAGACAGTTATGACTTGTTTCATGAAAAGATCGGCATGGGTTACTCTTACCAATTCACAAGGAATAATCTGCAATATAACCGGCGCAATGGTATGTTCAGCGAGATAGGTTTGTACAGTGGCATTGCTGCCACCGACTGGAGCTGGGCACCTTTATGGATGGATTTTGATAACGATGGACTGAAAGATCTTTTTATTTCAAACGGTATTCCAAAAAGAATGAATGATATCGATTATGTAAACTTCGTAAGCAATGGCGAAATACAACAGAAGATCACAAACAATGATATGCAGGGCAAGGATATTTCACTCATTAAAAAATTCCCGGAAATAAAAATCCCCAATAAGTTTTTTAAGAACAATGGTAATCTATCGTTCAGTGATGAAGATGCAATGGTGGATGGTAATGGTCCTGCTTACTCAAATGGTGCTGTATATGCAGACCTTGATAATGATGGAGACCTGGATATTGTTGTCAATAATATAGACGATCCTGCTTTGGTTTATGAGAACAGATCTTATAATTCGGTAAAACAATTTTTAGAACTTTTTTTTGAAGGCCCTTCACAAAATAAAAATGCAATTGGTGCAAAGGCAGTTCTGTTTTCAGGCAATGAAATCAGGACATATGAGAACTTCCCGGTAAAGGGTTTTTTATCTAGCATGCAGGTGCCATTGCACATAGGTTTGAAAAATACAAAGATTGATTCCCTGTTTTTAATATGGCCGGACAGAACCTACCAGCGTATACAGGTGTCATCGGGAAATACTTCTCAAAAAGTTATTTATAAAACCGGCTTGCCTGCTTTTGACTTTTCCATGCTTACAAAATTTGCAATTAATCAATCGGTTCCTGTAACTGATGTTACATCTCAAACAGCGTTAAGTTATTTGCACCAGGAAAATCGTTTTGTTGAATTTGATCGTGAGCCATTAATACCACATATGGTTTCAACAGAAGGCCCGTCACTTGCTGTTGGCGATATCAATAAAGATGGTTTGGATGATGTTTTTGTTGGTAGTGCAAGAGATCATAAAAGCGTTGTTTTTCTCCAGCAGCCTTCCGGAAAATTTGTGAAGGTGCCCGAACCTGTTTTGGATGCAGACAGTATTTATGAAGATGTAGCAGCATGCTGGGCGGACATCAACAACGATGGCAACGTTGATTTGATTGTTGCCAGCGGTGGTAATGAATTTTATGGCGACGATTTTCACAATGAGCCAAGAGTGTATCTCAATGACGGCAAAGGAAATTTGTCAAAACTCAATAATGCCTTTAGCAATATTTACATGACAGCTTCGTCCGTGGCGCCTTACGACTTTAATCAGGACGGATATGTGGACTTATTTGTTGGAGGAAGAGTAGTCCCATGGGCCTATGGGCAAATACCGCAGTCGTATTTGTTGTTGAATAATAAGAATGGAACCTTTACAGATGTAACATCGCAATTTGCAAAAGAACTTTCACACGTGGGCATGATTACAAATGCTTTGTGGTTTGATATTGATAAAGATGGCGATAAGGATCTGCTGCTTTCGCTGGAATGGGGCGGAATTATTGCCTTCATAAATAATCATGGCAAGTTTGAAAAGAAAATATTAAGCGGTAAAAAAGGCTGGTGGAATTTTATTTTGCCTTGCGACATTAACAGTGATGGCAATGTTGATTTGATTGCAGGTAATCTTGGCTTAAATAGCCGCCTGAAGGCTTCAGAAAAAGAACCTTTGAAACTTTATTTCAACGACTTCGATGACAATGGGAGAAAGGAACAAGTTTTAACCTATTATCTGAACGGTAAAGAAATTCCTTTTGCCACAAAGGCAGAATTGGAGAAGCAAATGCCTGTTCTGAAGAAGAAATTTTTGTATGCCGAGGATTTCGCAAAAGCCTCTCTCAATGAAATTTTTGGTGAGAACAAATTAAGCTCCGCTAATGTTTTGACGGTAGATTATTTATCGAACGCTGTTCTCATCAATAAAGGCAATCTCAATTTTGATATAAAAGCTTTACCTAAAGAAGCCCAGTTCACACCTTACAAAGACGCTGTTGTTGTAAATGCGAATGATGATGATAGGCCAGATATTTTATTGATGGGAAATTATTATGACAGTAATATAGAAATGGGACGTTATGATGCAGACTTTGGAACCTTGCTGATCAATAAAGGCAATGGCGATTTTGTTTGCAGTACGTTAAATGGGCTAAGTGTGAAAGGGCAGGTGCGGCATATTCAGCCGATCACGATCAACCGCCAGCCATGCTTCATACTTGCAAGAAATAGTGATAGTGCAATGGTTGTTAAGTTCGGACAACGTAAATAATCGGAATTACATCACCGGCCAATATACTTTCGTTATCCACTTATTTGTATCAGGTTCCTGCCTTCTGTCTGTTACAAGCGACTGGAAAGGAATAGCAGGTGCAATTCGCCGATGATCCTCAACATAATTTTCCATTTTTATAAAGGCTCTTTCAATTTGCTGCTGGCCGCCTTTTACTTCTGTTACCAGTATGTTTCCTCCCTGCAACATCCATCGGTATTGTATGTCGCCTGAATTATTAAGCTTTTTATCAGTTGGAATGGCCACCCTAACAAGATAAAAGCTGTCGGGATTTTTATAGATGTTAAGCATTGGATATCCAAGTTCCTTCGCTTCATTTTTTTGAATGTAATTTCTGAGTTTGTCTACCAAAGCATAGATGACTTCCGTTGTTGGATATGCCCGTGTTGTGGTTGAAGTTGAAATAAGATTTGAATCTGCAACCAAAGCTTTTTCAATGTGAAAACCATAGAGATTGTCTTCATTGGAATAAAATGACCTTATTTTTTGAAGCAGCAGATTAATATCTGCATCTAAGTTTTTTGTCCAGGAAAGATTTTGCAAACGGTGTAAAGGATTCGTATTTGAGTTTTTGATTCCGTTCCAGCTTAACTCAATACTATCCGCCTGCAGTGGAACAAAGATCAACTCCGTCGATAGGGAATCAGTTCCATTGTTAATAGTGATCATTAATGATGACAGTTTCTTTTCCTCCAACCTGTAGGTATTTTCTTTGAACTTGAAGCTTGAAGATCGCGTCTGTTTTCCCGGCCACCATTGTTGCCATTTTTGTTCATCAAGAATTTCTCTTGCAAATGCTCTTGTGTTTACTGGCACGATCGTTTTCTGATGAACGTTTGTCTTTCCGGGAATAAGCCAATATGCGCAGAGCAGGACCAAAAGAAGAATGACAAAGACTGCAATCCATTTTCTCATACAGCAAACTAATTGTTTTCAGCTCTCAATTTATTGCGAATTCACCGTAAATTCAATTCTCTTAAATGATTGCTTTTATGAACCGGCTGCTTATACTCATTTTCTTTTTCTTACCATCGATTCTTTTTGCGCAAGACCCATGGAAAATTGAAGCCAATAAGATCGATCCTTCCAATTATTATGGTGTTACTGTCGCTAATGGAATGATCGGGATTGTTTCATCACCCGAACCTTTCAAAGTAAAAGATGTAGTGCTCGCAGGTGCTTATGATTTGTACGGAAGAGGAAGAGTAAGCAATTTCCTTCGCAGTTTTAACCTGCTGAATATGTATCTGGAAATTGACGGAAGACGCATTGCTGCAAATAATGTCAGCAATATGAAACAAAGTTTGGACATGCATGGAGCGAGTTTTACTACTTCATTTGATTATGGAGATAAAGCATCGGTTACTTATACTTATTATTCTCTGCGCCATTTGCCTTTTACTGTTTTGATGGATGTAGTTATTACTGCAAAAAAAGAGATATCTATAACCGGTGCAAGTGTAATGGAAGCACCAGATGCTTTGCGTGATGTTCAGAACTACTATAATGAAATAGACCGCCCACATGTGGTGATTAGTTTATTGACCTCTACAGCAAAATCTCCTACAGGTAAATTATTGATGTGTGCTTCCAATACTTTTTTATTTAGCGAACAGCATGGACAGGAGCCGCGTGTCATTCACGAGATGTGGGATAATAATATGCACCTGATGAAGTTTTCAAAAGCTATCAGGGCGGGAGAGCGCTATCGTTTTTCCATTGCCGGTTCTTCAATTACATCGGCACATCATGATGATCCTTTGAATGAAGCAGAACGTCTGACCATTTATGCAAAGCTGGAAGGAAGAGACAGGCTTTTAAAATTTCATCAACGGGCATGGGATAGCCTTTGGAAGAGCGATATTATAATTGATGGTGATGCGCAAGCGCAACAGGATGTTCATAGCATGATGTATCATCTTTATTCTTTCGTCAGAGAGGGAACGGCTTATTCGCCTTCGCCAATGGGTTTGAGCGGCCTTGGTTATAATGGACATGTCTTTTGGGATGCAGAACTTTGGATGTATCCGGCTTTGCTGGTGCTTCATCCCGAGCTGGCAAAAAGCATGGTGGAATATCGGTTCCAAAAATTAGAAGCTGCAAAACGAAATGCGTTTGCAAATGGTTTCAAAGGTGCCATGTTTCCGTGGGAAAGTGCAGAAACAGGAGTGGAGGAAACACCTGTGTGGGCTTTGAGCGGGCCTTTTGAGCATCACATTACAGCGGATGTTGCGATTGCCGCTTGGAATTATTTTTCAGTAACGCAAGACAAACAATGGCTTCGGGAAAAAGGTTATCCGATACTTTCTGCCACTGCAGATTTCTGGGCTAGCCGCGTTGAAAGAAATGGCCCGGGTCATTATGATATTAAAAATGTTGTGGCTGCAGATGAATGGGCGGAGAATGTAGACAACAATGCTTTTACCAATGCTGCCGCTAAAGCAAACCTTCAATATGCAACAATGGCGGCAAATATCCTTGGCATCATTCCTAACGCGGATTGGATGAATGTTGCTAACAACATTCCTATTCTGAAAATGGAAAATGGAGTTACACAGGAACACGCAGCTTATCATGGCGAAGGCATTAAACAAGCCGACGTCAATCTTCTTGCATATCCTTTAAAAGAAATTACTGATGCAAGGCAAATTCAAAAAGATCTTGAGTATTATGAGACGAGAGTGCCCAACGAAGGAACACCTGCAATGACGCAGGCAGTCTTCACTTTGTTGTATGCACGCCTTGGCAATGCAGCTAGGGCTTATCAGTGGTTTAAAGATGCATATGAACCCAACCTGAATGCACCGTTCAGAGTGATTGCGGAAACAAAAGGAGGAACCAATCCATACTTTGCCACAGGTGCAGGTGGAATATTGCAGTCGGTTTTAATGGGATTTGGTGGATTGGAAATTACACCCAAGGGAATTACGCAAATCAAATCAGTTTTACCGTCTTCATGGAAATCTTTGACTTTAACAGGCATCGGGCAGCAGAAAAAAACTTATGTAGTTAAATAAATTTTCTTAACTTTTTGCTGAAAATTGACACCTTGCTTTGAAACGATTTGCTGCTATAGCATTTATTGCAGTTATACTTTTTAACTTCTACGGCTACAGGCTGTTTATTTCGTACATGCAATCCAACAGCGAAGCTTATCTGGAAAAAAAGGTTGATCAAAACAAATACGATGAGAGTGATCTTATCACTATCAAAACAAAATTGAACCTACCTTATTATACAGGTTCCAATCAATTTGAAAGAGCTTATGGTTCCATTGATATCAACGGCGCCAATTATCAGTATGTGAAGCGTCGCGTTCACAATGATACCCTTGAACTTTTATGTTTGCCCAACCAGGTAAAAACAAAGCTGCAAGAGGTTCACAATGAGTTGACAAAATCATTTGCCGACGGGCAGGCTTCAACACCCAAAAAGAATACGACAATAAAAATATCATTGCCTGATTTCTTTCAGCCCTTTAAAATATTTTCTGCAACATCTTTTTTGAATGAGAGACCCACTTTCGTTCAACACAATTATTTTACTTCTGAGGGTCATTCTTTAAAGCAAAGGAAACCACCGAAACACTCACCATTTTTTTCTTGTTAATTCCAATTGCTTTAAACTAAATTAATTCCACCGTTTCCAGTTATGAAGAAATTACTGTTGCTGCTGTGCATATCAGCGTTCTTTATTGCATGCAATCAAAAAAATGATTATCAAAAATTGCTGCACGACCCAATATTGTTTAGCAATACCGTCCATGAATTGAACCAGGTTGTGATGGGAAATAATTTCCCTCCCATTGTTGCGTCCCGAAACTATCTCTATGCAAGTGTTGCAGCGTACGAAGTAATTGCTGCCGGTTACCCCGGGCAATATTATTCCCTCGCGGGCCAGGTTAAGGGACTTAAGAATATTCCTAAAGCTCCTGCCAATACCGCTATCGATTTTGAATTCGCTTCCCTGCTTGCCTATTGCAAATTGGGAGAAGCTGTTACGTTTCCCGAGGGAAGCATGCAGGAATATGTAGACAGCTTAAAGGAGATGGCTAAGGATCATGGTATGCCTTCGGACATCCTGAAAAATTCAGTAGCCTTTGCAGATAGTGTTTCAGCAGCAATTATGGCCTGGAGTAAAACAGATAATTATGCACAAACCAGGAGCGCAACCAAGTACACTGTAATGGATATGGATGGCAGATGGATACCAACACCGCCTGCTTATGCCTCTGCAATGGAGCCGCATTGGGCCGAGATCAGGACATTGGTAATGGACAGCGCAAGACAATTTCCTGCACCGCCTCCTTATCAATACAACATGAAGGATTCAACCAGCGATTATTGTAAAGAGGTCATGAAGATCAAAGTGGCTGTTGAGAATTTGACGGATGAACAAAAACATATTGCCGACTTCTGGGATGACAATCCATTCAAGTTAAATGTATCTGGTCACGTTATGTATGGCACAAAGAAATTTTCTCCTCCTGGCCATTGGGAAAGCATTGTTGGTATTGCTGCAAAAAAAGCCAATGCGGATTTTGCAACCACAGTGTATGCCTACGCTAAAACAAGTATTGCTTTGTACGACGCGTTCATTCAATGCTGGGATGCAAAATATACTTACAACACAGCAAGGCCTGAGACTGTGATCAACAAAACCATTGACATGGAATGGAGACCTTACCTGCAAACACCTCCATTTCCTGAATATACCTGTGGTCACTCAACATGTTCTTCCGCAGCTGCTGAAGCACTGACCAGTGTTTTCGGTGACAACTTCGCTTACACTGATACTAGTGAATTGGAATTTGGGATTAAAAGCCGCTCTTACAAATCATTTCGGCATGCAGCAGACGAAAATAACTGGGCAAGATTTTATGGTGGCATTCACTTCCACCATTCTTGTATTATAAGTACTGAACTTGGAAGAAAGGTTGGAGATTTAGTCGTAACCCGTTTGAAGATGAAAAAGAACGAGAACACTGCATCTCTTAAGTAATCAAAAACTGTTTTATGAAACTAACGAAACACACAATTATATTTTTTGCATTGATCACCATTTATAAATTTTCGGATGCGCAAGGCTGCGTTGCCATTCGCAGCAACGGCGGCACATGTACAATGATGGGACATGATGAAGCATCAACAGCAAAATCCGATTTCTGGACATTTGCCATGAACAATCGCTACTTTAAATCCTTTCGTCATTTTGTTGGAACTGCCGAACAAAAGCAAAGGGTAGAAGAAGGTACGGAAGTTATCAACTATGTTTTTTCAACCGAGTTAGGTATTACGCGGCAGATTAATAAGCGGTGGTCGTTGGCATTGTTTGCACCCATTTCCAGCAATGCACGTTCATCGATGTATGAGCATTATGGCAATAGCAGCACGAACCCAAACGCAAGAAGAAAGACGCATTCCTTTGGACTTGGTGACATTCGATTTGCAACGTACTACTGGTTAATTGACCCCGCAAAAATGTCTAAAGCAAATGTGCAACTTGGAATGGGAGTGAAGCTGCCAACCGGTGATTATAGGTTCCAGGATTATTTCTGGAAAAATGATTCAACAAAAGCGCTCGGTCCTGTTGATCAGTCCATACAGTTGGGTGATGGCGGTACAGGAATTACCTTGGAGGCAAATGCTTTCTATAATTTTTCAAAAACAGTAAGTGCATTTGTGAACGGATTTTATTTGTCGAATCCAAGGGAACAAAACGGAGTATCTACAAAACGCGGAGGAACTCCAACTGTGCTGGATATTTTGTATGGAACGGATGTGATGAGTGTTCCTGATCAATACATGATTCGGGCAGGCGCATCTTTGGCTGCTGAAAGGTTTAATTTTTCCGCAGGTATGCGTATGGAATGTGTGCCCGCCGACGATCTGATTGGCGGTAGCAATGGGTTTAGAAGACCAGGTTATGTTTTAAGTGTAGAACCTGTGGTAGCATATAAAGTAAAACATACGCAACTTTATATTTCAATTCCATACGCCGTACAGCGAGACAGAACGCAGAGTGTTCCTGATAAGTTAAAAACAAAAAAGACAGGTGTGTATTCGCAAGGCGATGCTGCCTTCTCCGATTACACTATCAATTTTGGTGTGGCGTTCTCTTTCAGGTAGATATAACATAGACTACCATTTAAAAATTTCCTTTTGGGGTTAAATGAATTTGACCAAGGCCTTGCCATTAATTGCATGGTAAGTGAAGACTAACAATTCTCACTAGCAATAATATAGGATGTTTAGTATCCCCCTTCTATTTCTATAGAAGGGGGATTTTTTATAAATCGACACTAAGGCACAAGGAAGGTAATCTTCGTGCCTTAGTGTCTTGTGGCCCAAATAATTCAGTCAAGGCAGGTAAAACCGAACAATAACTGTATCGAAACCGCACACTTCTTTTAAGCCGCAATTTCTAAATAATTGTTTTTCAATACCTCTACGAATTGGTACGTATTTCACAATCACAAGCTAACTTGGCTTTTAAATTCATGAACATGATTGAACTGCAACACATTTCCAAATGGGTGAACGTTGGCGGAAGACCCAACTTTATTTTAAAAGACATTAACCTTAAAGTGGAAGAAGGCGAATTTATTTCTATCATGGGGCCATCAGGTTCGGGTAAATCAACCTTGCTTAATATTATTGGCATGCTGGACTTTCCATCCGAAGGTGCTTATGATTTTTACGGGCAATCGGTTTATGAGCTCAAAGAAAAACAACGTTCCGATTTGTACAAACGCAACATAGGCTTCATCTTCCAGGCCTATCATTTAATTGATGAGCTGACTGTCTATGAAAATATTGAAACGCCATTGTTGTACCAAAATGTAAAATCATCCGAAAGAAAAGCAATGGTTGCGGATATCTTGGATCGCTTCAATATTGTGGGCAAGAAAGATCTCTTTCCCGCACAGCTCTCGGGCGGACAACAACAGCTTGTTGGTATTGCAAGAGCATTAATCGCAAAACCAAAATTATTGCTGGCAGATGAGCCAACAGGTAACCTCAATTCAAAGCAGGGCGAGGAGATTATGAATCTTTTTGAACAAATTAACCAGGAAGAAAAGGTAACCATTATACAAGTCACGCATTCCGAAAAAAATGCGGAGTATGGACACCGCATCATTCATTTACTCGATGGAAGAATAGAATCCGTAGCGCAAAAACCAGTTAAACAAGTTTAAGATGAACCGTGTACTCATTTGTTGTATTCTCTTATTTTTTGCATTCACTTCAAAGGCCCAAACCACATGGACCTTACAGCAGTGCATTGATACTGCATTGAAAAATAATATTCCCGTACAAAGAGCAGGTTTACAAACCGAAGCCGCCCAGGTTAACTGGCAGCAATCAAGATCAAACAAATTGCCTGATCTGAGTGCAGACCTTTCGCATAGCTTGTATTCCGGCCGCAGCATCGATCCTTCAACGAATAATTATGTAAGCCAGAATACAAACGGCGCAAGCTATGGTATTAGTTCCGGTGTTGTGTTGTTTAACGGCATGACGCTGCAGAACCGCGTAAAACAAAATTCATTTGCGTACGAGGCAAGTAAAATGGAACTGCAACAGACGAAGGACGCATTGGTGCTGAACGTGATCATTGCTTACCTTTCTGTTTTAAGTAACCAGGACCAGTTAAGTTTTGCTTACCAGCAGGCTGCCATAACGCAGGCTACTTTTGATCGCATACAAATTTTAAATAAAGAAGGAGCAGTGAAACCTTCTGATGTAAGTGATTTAAAAGGACAGGTGATGAGTGATCAGCTAACGATTCTATCTGCAAAAAATATTCTCGAAACTTCCAAGCTTACTTTGTTGCAGTGGATGAATAAAGATTACGATTCTGTCATGACGCTGGAAAGAATCAATGCAGGCGAGTTTTTAACCAACTACCCGGCAACACCTAATGATGTTTTTCAAACTTCCTTAAAACAGTTTGCCTGGGTAAAGGCAGTTGAATACAGGAGGGAAAGTGCTCTATATGGTTTGAAGGCGACAAGGGGGCAACTGTATCCGCGGCTTTCTTTAGGTGGCGGTATCAATACTTACTATTCAAGCGTTGCACGAAATGTTGCCAGCACATCAAAAATGCCTTACACAGATCAATTGAAAAACTTCCGTAGTAATTATGTTGGGGTAGGACTGAGTGTGCCCATTTTCAACCGAATGGTCGCCAGAAACCAAATTAAATTGGCAAACCTTACGGTGAAGGATAATGAGCTGGTAGAAGCTAACACCAAACAACAGTTGCACCAGCAAATTGACCAGGCATATCTGAACATGAACAACGCTTACGAACGTTACAAAGTTTTATTGACGCAGGTAGATGCATATGACCAATCTTACAAAGCTGCAGAAGTACGTTTTAAAGCAGGAGTGGGGACATCTATTGATTATTTAATAGCAAAAGACAGGTTGGACAGGGCAAACCTTAGCCTGGTAAATGCGAAGTATAATTTTGTTTTGACAAAAAAGATATTGGATTATTATAGCGGAAGAACCCAATGATTAATCTACATGAAAATTTGAAAGGCTGTCAAACAACAGCCTTTATTTATTTACTAAATACCTTTTGTAAAAACTCTTTCATCGCATCCCACGATTGTTTATCTGCAGCTTCGTTATAGCCGACACCAATATGATACTTGTTCTCTATCGAATCAGCCATTGGATTGGTAAATGCATGCTTTGCATTTGGATATGACTTAAATGTATAATCCGCTCCAACCGAATCCATTTGCTTTTTAAATTGATCAACTTCGGTTTGTTTTACAATTGGATCTGCTTCTCCGTGAAGTACTAATACTTTTGCTTTCAATAAATTTTTATCAGGCTTAACACCGCCAAGGTTTCCATGAAAGCTTACAACACCTTTTAAAGACTCGCCAAGCTTGGCTGCATTCAAAACAACATAGCCTCCATAACAATAGCCAATTGCAGCGATATTATTTGTGTCGACTTCCGGGTAAGTTTTTAATTTAGCCAATGCAGCGTCCAGCCTTGTTTTTGTCAACTGCGGATTTTGATAAAACGGTCCGGCTAATTTCATAGCAGCATCGGGATCAGCAGCAGTCTTACCATCGCCATACATGTCAACGGCCATGGCCACATAGCCTAGTTCTGCTAATTGTTTTGCACGCATTTTAGCATAATCGTTCAGGCCCCACCATTCGTGTACTACCAGTACTGCAGGGCGTTTGCCTTGCACACTGTCGTTATAAACCACATAGCCATTCATGTTAACATTGTCGGCGCTGTAAGTAGTGTTATCTTCTTTTAACCGGGAAGAAGCCGTTGTCGAATCTTTTTTCTCCTCTGAAGAAGAGGATGAATTATTGCATGAAACGAAAAAAAAAGGAAAAGCAATTGCAAAAAAGATAAAGAACCTTGTTCTCATGTTATTGGTTTTAGGTGATAAAATCGAAAGCAAATTTATAGCCTGAACATGATAGTGCATGATTGTTTATTTTGCTCCGAGTCGGAAGTTTCAGAATCGTTTTAATGAAAAATTTGCTGTATGAAGTATTGTTTAGTCCTCTCTTTCCTTTTTATTTCGGTCATTTCAATCGCACAGTCTTCGAAGGTATTTTATAATGTAAGGGAATTAGGGGCAAGATCCGATGGGGTTACGCCCGATACAAAAATCATCAACAAAGCCATTGAAGATGCAGCCGCATCAGGTGGCGGCACTATCTATTTTCCTGCAGGAAATTATTTGTCAGGCTCCATTCGCCTCAAGAGTAATATCTGTTTGTTTTTAGAACAAGGTGCAACACTCATTGCATCTTCTGATTCAACAGATTTTGATAAGCCCGAAGCCAGTGTAAATGATATTTACCAGGACTATGGTCATAGCCACTGGCATAACAGTTTTATCTGGGGAGAAAAGATCCATGATGTGTCCATAATCGGCTCAGGAAAAATTTGGGGAAAAGGTTTGGTGCGCAACGGAAGGAACGGCGATCAAAAACCAAACAAGGCTATTGCACTTTTAAATTGCATTAATGTTATTCTGAAAGATTTTACCATTTACCACGGTGGATGGTTTGCAATCCTCGCAACTGGCGTTGACAATTTTACGATTGATAATTTGAAAGTAGATACGAATCGTGATGGGTTTGATATTGATTGCTGCAAGAATGTTCGGGTTTCCAATTGTACGGTTAACTCACCTTCCGACGACGGTATTTGTTTGAAGAGTTCATTTGGCCTTGGCTATGCACGGGCAACAGAAAATGTTACCATCACCAATTGCCAGGTGAGTGGATACGAAGAAGGCTCTTTGCTTGATGGTACCTACAAAAAAGGCGGTTATAGAATTCCCGATGGTGGCGGACCAACAGGTCGTATCAAATTTGGAACGGAATCAAACGGCGGCTTTAAGAACATTGCCATCAGCAATTGTGTTTTTGATTTTTGTCGCGGCCTTGCACTGGAAACTGTTGATGGTGCGTTGTTGGAAGATGTAACCATTTCAAACATCACCATGCGTGATATCATCAATGCTCCGATTTTTGTTCGTCTTGGTGCAAGAATGCGTGGACCTGATACTATTCCGATCGGCCAGTGCAGGAGAATTATTATTCAGAATGTTGTTGCGTGGAATGTTGATCCCAAATACGGAGCTATCATCAGTGGGTTACCAGGGCATGATATTGAAGATCTTCAACTAAGTAATATTCGCTTTTATTATAAAGGCGGAGGACCGAAAGATTCCATCAACCGTAGCGTTCCTGAATTTGAAAAAAATTATCCTGAGCCGTCCCGATGGGGTGTAATGCCTTCTTATGGATTCTTCGTTCGCCATGTAAAGAATTTGAAAATGCATGATGTGCAAATAAGTTTCATGAACGATGAGCCTCGGCCCGCTTTTATTCTTGATGATGTAAAAGGCGCAATTTTATATGATGTGCAGGCACAAGTTGGAAACGGAACATCAACTTTTGTTTTAAAGAACAGCACGGATATTGATCTTCAGAAAATTAAAGGTGTAAAAGACAATTATATTAAATCAGCTGTCAAAAAAAATCTCTAATCTCACTGTTTTTGTTTAGCTTACCTGCCGATTTTTAAGAGAATACAGGCAGGATTTGTGTACGCAAGACTCAAAATCTTTTCCTGAGATAAACCTGTTGTGATGCGTTTTCTTTTTTTGATTGCTTTGCTCCTGGCTTCGCTTTCTTTTTATGCACAAAGTGAGCATTATAATTTTTCCAAGCTTGATATCTACAATGGCCTTTCTCATAACCAGGTGAATTCTATTCTGCGAGATGCCGATGGCTTTGTATGGTTTGGTACTATGTCGGGCCTCAACCGTTACGATGGATATTCCTGTAAAGTCTTTCGCAACAAACATAATGACAGCACATCTTTATATGATAACTACATCAGTTCTCTTTACGAACTGCCCGATGGAAAGATGTGGGTGATGACAAGAGATACGCCATGTATTTATAATTCACAAACAGAAAAATTTGATGCCGGTTACAGGAATTATTTAAACACACTTGGTTTACCTGCAGGGTCCATCATCAATATTTTAAAAGGCGGCAAAGGACGTTACTGGTTTTTATACGACAGCCTCGATCTCTACTTGTATTCAAGTGTCAAAAAGAGAGCAAAACCTTTCAGGTATAACTTCAAATTCGATCCTTCGGAAAAGATTACTTCCATAAGTGAAACAAAAGACGGGAAATTATGGCTGGTGTATCAAAATGGTTTTTTGCAGCAGTATGATATCAATGCCAACAAAATTATTTTCTCCAGCAATGCCCTGCAAAAACTCAACAAAGGCGTTAATGCCTATAGCATGATATTGGATAAGGATGGAGATGTATGGATATGGCGTATTCCTTTTGGTGTATTTCTTTTTCATCCGCAGGATAATTCTATTCGACAATTTAATGAAAACACATCGCCGTCCCGGCTAAGCTCAAACCTTGTTACACAGCTTGTACAGGATAATAGCGGATTGGTTTGGGTGGCGACGGATCATGGAGGTGTGACGCTTATCGACAAGAAAAATAATTTTAGTACAAACTATCTTCTCAACGATCCTAAAGACCCAAGAAGTCTCAGTCAAAACAGCATTACTTCATTATATAAAGATGACAAAGGCATCATCTGGCTGGGAACATATAAGCAGGGCGTGAATTATCTCAATGGAAATCTTGTAAAATTTCCACATTACCATCACATGGAGTCCAATTCAAAAAGCCTTCAGTATGATGATGTCAATCGCTTTGTAGAGGATAAACTGGGAAATATTTGGATCGGCACCAATGGTGGCGGACTGATTTACTTTGACCGGAAGAACAACAGTTTCAAACAATACCTCCATGATCCAAATAATAACAATAGCTTAAGCAGTAATGTAATTGTAAGCCTGTGGATGGATCATGAGGACAAACTGTGGATTGGAACATTTTATGGCGGCTTGAATTGTTTTGATGGAAAGAAGTTTATACACTTCCGGCATAATGATATTGATGCTTCGAGTTTGTCAAATGACAACATTTGGGAAATATTTGAAGACCGCGAGAATAATTTATGGGTCGGCACTCTCGGCGGCGGGCTTGATTTTTTAGATCGGAAAACGAATCGATTTGAACATTACCGTTACCAGGAAGGAAAGCCAAGTACCTTGAAATCGAACTATATTTCTGCCATTTTGCAAGATAAAAAAGGAAACCTGTGGATTGGTACCGCAATTGGGGTTGCAGTTTTTGAAAAAAATAAAACAACACCCAGTTTTTATCAGCATGAAGACGGTTTGAGCAACAACAACGTCATTTGTTTATTGGAAGACAGCAAGGGAAGAGTTTGGGTGGGAACACGGGAAGGTTTGAATCTTTTCAACGAACAAACAAAATCCTTCCAGGTATTTTCTGCTGCGGACGGCTTGCCTGATAATGCTATATTGAATATTCTTGAAGATAATCATCAATCGCTTTGGATATCCACTCCTAACGGCTTGTGCAATGCTGTTCTCAAACAGAAAGAAGAACGACTGAGTCTTTCCATCATTAACTATGACGAAACAAACAATTTGCAAAACCGTGAGTTCAATGAAAATGCTGCGCTCAAAACAAAAGCAGGTGAAATAATTTTCGGCGGACCTTCAGGTTTTAATATCATTGATCCAAATAAAATTATTAAACCAGCAAATCATCCAAAGATTGTTTTCACCGGTTTGCAGATACTCAATAACGATGTAGAAGTCGGGGAGGAGATTAACAACCGGGTGCTGTTGCAGCAGTCATTGCCACAGTTGCAAAGAATTGATTTAAAATATAAGGAAAACGTTTTTTCAATAGAGTTTGCATCGCTGAATTTCTCTCACAGCAATCGTGATAAATATGCGTATATGCTTGAGGGTTTTAACGCTGACTGGTTATATGCAGATGGCAGCCAAAGAAGGGTTACTTACACCAACCTCGATCCCGGCCATTATACTTTCAAAGTAAAAGTATTAAACGACGACGGAGTGTGGAGTGATGTAAAGGCCCTGAAGATAAATATTGCGCCGCCCTTCTGGCGAACGCCCATTGCTTACATACTGTACACATTTTCCGTCTTGGGAATTCTTTTGCTGATTAGGAAAATTACCCTTGACAGAATCCATATGCGATTTGAAATGCAGCAGCAGCGACGAGAAGCAGAGAGAGTTCATGCCATTGAACAACTCAAAACAAAATTCTTTACCAACGTAAGCCATGAATTTCGCACCCCGCTTAGTTTGATCATTTCGCCGTTGGATAAGATCATTAAGAATACAAAGGATGAAGATCAAAAGAAACAACTCAATCTTGTTCATCGCAATGCAAAGCGATTATTGAACCTGGTTAATCAGTTGCTTGATTTCAGGAAGATGGAAGTGCAGGAAGTGAAGCTACATCCTGCCATTGGTGATATTGTAAAATTTGCTGAAGACATCAGTAATTCATTTACTGATATTGCTGAAAAGAAATCGATAGCATTTTCTTTTTCTTCAAACGTAGATAGTCTTGAAATTTATTTTGATAAAGACAAGATCGAGAAAATATTATTCAATCTTCTTTCGAATGCATTTAAGTACACGAATGATAATGGAATGGTGAGTGTGAAATTGGTTTATACGCTGCGTTCAGAAAAAGAGGAGGGCACGCTGGCTATTGAAGTGCAGGATACTGGTATTGGTATTCCGGCTGACAAGCATGAAAAAATATTCGAAAGATTTTTTCAGACTGATGTTCCTGAAAGTATGGTGAACCAGGGTACAGGAATTGGGTTGGCGATTACAAAAGAATTTGTGCGGCTGCACAATGGAGTGATTACGGTGAAAAGTGAACCGGAAAAAGGAACTTGTTTTACTGTTACACTTCCGGCAAAGAAGATTCACGAAGCTTCTGCTCATTCAGTGGTCGCCCCCGTATTAATTGAAGATGCAGAGCAAATTGTTTTTGAAGAACGCCAAAGCAATGGGAAAAGAAAAACAATTGTTATTGTGGAAGATAACGAGGACCTGCGTTTTTATCTTAAAGAAAATTTGAGAACTCAGTATCATGTAGAAGAAGCTGTGAATGGAAGACAAGGCTGGAAAAAAATTAAACTGCTGAATCCTGACCTTGTTGTTAGTGATATTATGATGCCGTTGATGGACGGAATTGAGCTGGCGAAGAAAATTAAAACCGATACACTGACTGCACACATTCCGGTTATTTTACTAACAGCAGTGGGCAGCGAGGAAAAACAGATTGAAGGTTTTCATGCCGGTGTGAATGATTACATAACCAAGCCATTCACCTTTGAAATTCTGGCATCAAGAATTAAGAACCTGCTTGCTCAACAAAAACTATTGCAGAAAAGATTCCAAAAGCAGATCGAAGTCAATCCAAGTGAGGTGACAGTAACACCTGTGGATGAAAAGTTTTTGAAGCAGGCGTTGGAAGTTGTTGAGAAGTTTATGGACGATGCAGATTTTTCAGTGGAGGATTTCAGCCGCGAAATGTGTATGAGCCGTGTGGCTTTGTATAAAAAGATATTATCTCTTACAGGCAAGGCGCCGTTAGAGTTTATCCGGTCTATCCGTTTAAAAAGAGCTGCGCAGCTTTTGGAGAAAAGCGGATTGAGCGTTTCTGAGATTGCTTACGAAGTCGGGTTCAATAACCCAAAGAATTTTTCTAAATATTTTAAAGAGGAATTCAAAGTATTGCCCTCACAGTATTCTTCAGAGAAAGGAAACTCCTAGAAACCGTTTAAAAAGCCGAAAAAACTTCCGTGTAACAAATAGACCCCCATTTGTAAACAAATAGCGTTCCTCAGATTATTGTTTACAAAATAATTTTGCTGCTGTTTATAGCTTTTGTCGATGAAGAAATAGAAAATTGCGCAATAACACAACCATCATAAAATCTGACAAAGGAACTTGTTACATTACAAGCTTCTAGCGATACAATATTGATAAAATGAAAAGAAACCTTCTCATCCTTTTTGCGTTAGTATTTATCATAGCAACTCCTGCATTTACACAAATTGCCAGGACGATCAATATCGATTTTTCCAAAACTAAAGGCAAGTTGAACACCATGTTCAAAGAATGTATTGGTGCAGGGCGTGCCAACGAAGGTTTAAGAGCTGACTGGCAACGGCAGTTAACCATGACAAAAAAAGACTGCGGCTTCAAATACATCCGCATGCACGGTTTGCTGACAGATGATATGGGAGTGTACAAGGAAGACAGAAACGGTAAGCCGGAATACAATTTCCAATATATAGATGTCCTTTACGATTTCCTTTTAAGTATCGGCATGAAACCTTTTGTTGAATTGGGCTTTATGCCCAAGGCACTTGCCAGTGGTCCGCAAACTATTTTTTGGTGGAAGGGCAATGTAACGCCTCCGAAAGATTATAATAAATGGAGTGATCTGATTCGCAACCTGACACAACATTTTACAGAACGTTACGGTGTTGACGAAATAAAGACCTGGTATTTCGAAGTTTGGAATGAGCCCAATTTATCACCCGGATTTTGGAGCAGCACACAAGATGAGTATTTCAAGTTATACAAGTACACTGCCCAGGCAATTAAAAATGTGAACAAAGAATATCGTGTCGGCGGCCCTGCCACTGCAGGTGCAGCATGGGTGCCGGAAATGATCCAGTTTTGTACTAAAAATGCTTTGCCACTTGATTTCATCAGTACGCATAGTTATGGAGTGAACCAGGGATATTTAGATGAGTATGGAAATTCAGGAACTGTTCTTAGCAGAAACAGGTGGAGTGTGAGCGGTGATGTCATTAATTCACGCAAACAAATTTCCAATTCATCAATGCCAAACCTGGAATTGCACTACACAGAATGGAGTGCTTCTTACACGCCTGCTGATCCCATACACGATAGTTACCAGGAAGCGGCATACATTCTTGAAAAATTAAAACAGGTTGACGATGCACCCAATTCCATGTCGTATTGGGTATTCACTGATATTTTTGAAGAACCCGGCCCACGTTTCACGCCTTTTCACGGAGGCTTTGGTTTGCTGAATTACCAGTCCATAAAAAAGCCGGCTTACTATTCCTATAGTTTTCTCAATAAGCTTGGTGAAACTGAATTAAACAATGCTGATAGCTCTTCATGGGCATGTAAAAATGCAAAAGGAGCACAAGTCTTGTTTTGGGATTTCACCAACACACTTCCTGACTCTATAAATAACCAGGCGTATTACATAAAGGACCTTCCTTCGAAAGAAAAAGGAAAAGTGAAAATAAATATATCAAATCTGCCTACGGGAAAATACACGGTTGAAGTGTATAAAGTCGGTTATAAAGTGAATGATGCTTATTCAACTTATTTGTCACTTGGCAAGCCAAATCAACTTACCAAGCAGCAGGTAGATTTAATTAAGAAACAAAACACTGGCGCACCGGTTTCGAAGGAAATTGTTACGGTTGGCGCATCCAAAGTTTTTTCGAAAGAGTTTGTGATAAGAGAGAATGATGTTTTCTTTTTGAATCTTTTTAAGCGATAGGATTGATCTGGCCAACAATCAGCGCCTTGCAAATATATTTTCTGCCTGGAATTTTGCGACCAACATAGGTGTCAAGATGCAAACAATTCCAATTATATCTATCGTAATACTCTTTTCAACCAAGTTCATTGCTATCAGAAATATGCCGCATATAGCTATAACCAGCTTTAAGAGTCTTTGGTCCCACACATACGCCATGACCAAATAAGCCAGTCCGATTAAGCTAAACATCACAACGTTTAGGAACTGGTTTATTTCTTCATTAAAATTTAGAAACCAGTTTGCCGTTTTAGCCATAAGAACAACGAATATTATTAAAGTAAACGTTGCAGAAACTATCTTTTTCATTTTTGACACCATTTAATATAAACTGTTATCTGTGCTAATCATGATTTACCTTCTGTTTGAAAAAACCGGTTGCTGCAATAAATATATTCTATCTAAGGAGCCAAAGGTTATTTGCGTTCTGGAACTGTAACAACAGTTTACCTTCAGCGGTGTAGCAGAATGTATAATTGCCGTTGTAGCAAATACCTTCCGGAGTATGTATTATGGGCTTAGTCTCCAATGTTCTTAATTTGGCGTCGATGATTAGTTTTTGGTCCGATGAAGTTGACTCGTTTCTGAGATAGCAGGCTGCAATTACCTTCCCATAAGGGTTTGTAGTGTACCTGATTACTATCTTTTGCTCACAGTGCTGTCATACTTTTTCGTCGCTTTAGTTAAATGTATCGGCGAAATATTCCATGCAAATTGTGAACATGATGTTTTGCAAATAAGGCAGATAATGATGACACTGATATATTTCATACAGTAGGTTTGTTTTATGATGTTCCTCCTTTTCTTTTTGCTTCACCCCAGTTGAATGTAGCAAACGATTGGAAAAAGAAAGATGATTTTATGAGTTTAAGCTAAGACAAGCTTGTGCCTCAAGCGACTAAGCTACGGCGATGAAATGGCTGCACAATGGTCCATAGACTTTCCAACTGTACAAGTGAGTGACACAACAGCAGTTGATAGTAGCATGCAATTGGTAACCCAATATTCCATCTCATCTGGAGCGGATAACTTTATTGAAGCCAGCTCACTTATTTCAGACACAGTAAGTAAATGTTCCAACACGGTGCTATTTTGATAAAGCCTGATAGAAATCAGCGCTGATTAACATTTGGCACCCCAATCAGAAACAATCGAGACCGTCAACTTCAGTTGTTCACAGATAGTTTTACAGTATTGATTCATGTGAAAGATTGCTGTTTATGAAATTACGACTGCAGCTGTTAATCGTTCTCTGTGTGTCCTGTCTTAATGCCTTATTGGCAGCTCCTCCATCTTACATTCAAACAAAGGATGGTGTTATCATTTTCACCGATCCAATGTTTACTGGCACTTCAAATGCTGTTAAGCTGGAAGTTGTTTCTGATAATATAATAAGAGTGATTGCCGCGCCGGGGAACGAAATTCTTCCCGTTCAAAGCTTAATTACGGTTTATTCCAAAAGAACTGACCTGATCTGGAATGTAATTCCTTCAAAAGATAATCTTACACTAAAAACAAAAGCTTTAACTGCTATTGTTAGTTTTAAAACCGGAACAGTTTCCTTTTTCGATAAAAAGGGTAAAAAAATATTAGGCGAAAAACCAGTTACAGGACGTAGTTTTCAACCCGCCGTATTTGATGGCAAACGTTATTACAATCTTACCCAAACTTTTGAGTCAACTGCCGACGATGCATGGTATGGATTGGGCCAACACCAGGATGGTGTGGTCAATTATCGTGGTCAGCAGGTGAGCTTTTTCCAGAACAATACTGAGGTAGCGATTCCCTTTCTTGTTTCAGCCAAAAACTATGGTATCCTCTGGGATAACTACTCTCTTACCAAAGTGGGTGATGTAAGGCCACTTCATCCACTTAATTCTTTGCAGCTTTTTTCAAAGAAAGGTGAAGCCGGTTGGTTAACGGCTTCTTATTCTAATGATAAGCAGAAGCCCGATGTTGTTGCCATTGAAAGGGCCGAGACAAATATTAATATGGAGTTCCTGGGCGATTCTAAAATCATTTTGCCAAAAGGTTTTACTCCTGAAAGAGGTATTGTTACATGGGAGGGAAGCATTGCAAGTGAATTGTCCGGTGTTCATCAATTCAGGTTTACACTTGGAGGCACATTAAAGGTTTGGTTGAACAATGACCTGGTTTTAGATCGCTGGCGCAAGGCATGGAATCCTGCACCTGCATTGTTGCCGGTTAATTTGAAAAGCGGCGAAAAAGTTTCGGTTAAGATTGAATGGCTTCCTGAAGGGACCGAATCTTATTTATCAGTCAAGTGGCAGGAACCACTTTCGCAGAAACAACAGAACTGTTTCTCATTTTCTTCGGAAGCAGGCCAGCAGGTGGATTACTACTTCACCTATGGCAATAATATGGATGAAGTGATCGGCGGTTACAGGAATCTGACAGGCAAAGCACCTATTGTCCCTAAATGGGCGCTTGGTTTTTGGCAAAGCCGCGAGAGATACAAAACGCAGGATGAAATTTTAAATACAGTTGATGAATTCCGTAAAAGAAAAATTCCTATTGACAATATTGTTTTGGACTGGAGCTACTGGAGAGAAGCAGAGTGGGGAAGCCAGGACTTTGATGAGAAGCGTTTTCCTGCTCCGGACAGCATGATTGATGTGTTGCACAAAAAATACAACACGCAGATCATGATCTCCGTATGGCCGAAGTTCTATGAAGGCATTTCCGCTTATAATGATTTTGATAAGAATGGGTGGCTCTATAAAAAGAACATTGCCGACAAACAACGTGACTGGATTGGTAGAGGTTACATTTCCACTTTCTATGATGCTTTTAATGAAAATGCAAGAAAAGGGTTTTGGAACTTGATCAACAATAAAATTTACAGCAAGGGAATTGATGCATGGTGGATGGATGCAAGCGAACCTGATATTCTCTCCAATGTGGATCCTGAAAAAAGAAAGCTGCAAATGTCACCGACTTCATTGGGTAGTGCAGCAGAATATCTAAATGCTTATCCATTACAAAATGCAAAAGGTATTTATGAAGGACAACGTTCTACTGATCCGAACAAAAGAGTTTTTTTATTGACACGTTCAGGTTATGCAGGCTCACAACGTTATGCTGCAGCTATATGGAGCGGTGATATTGGTTCTACGTGGGATGATATGAAAAATCAAATTGCTGCCGGCATTAATTTCTCTATGTCAGGATTGCCTTACTGGGCAATGGATATTGGTGGTTTTGTTGTTCCTGAAAAATTTGAAAGACCAAATGCTGAAAGTTTGGAAGAGTGGAGAGAACTGACAACACGCTGGAGCCAGTTCGGTGCATTTGTTCCTTTGTTCCGTGTGCATGGACAATTTCCATTCAGGGAAATTTTTAACACAGCGCCGGAAGATCATCCTGCATACAAAAGCTTTTTGTATTACGATCAATTGCGTTACCGTTTGATGCCTTACAGCTATTCGTTAGCAGGTGCAGCTTATCATGACGACTATACCATCATGCGTGGACTGGCAATGGATTTTGCTAAGGACACTGCAGTTTTGAATATTGGTGATCAATACATGTTTGGATCTTCTCTGCTGATCAATCCTGTTTATAATTACAAACAGCGTAGCCGTGAACTGTATTTGCCCAAATGTGCAGGATGGTATGATCTCTACTCAGGAAAATTTTATGCAGGCACACAAAAAATAAATGGCGATGCTCCTTTTGAAAGAATGCCTGTTTACGTAAAGGCAGGTTCCATCATCCCATTCGGTCCTGAATTGCAATATACTTCCGAAAAACCTGCTGATGTTATCACACTTAATGTTTACACAGGTGCTGATGCTTCTTTCAATTTGTATGAAGATGAAGGAACGAATTACAATTATGAGAAAGGCGCATTCTCCATCATTCCGATAAAATATAACGAAGCAACAAAAGCAATAACCATTGGTAATCGCAAAGGATCATTCAAAGGCATGTTGCAGAAAAGAATATTTCGCATCAACATCATTTCACCAAACAAGACAAAGTCTTTGGATTTTGATGCCAGCGATAAAGAAGTAGCCTATGAGGGTAAAAAGATCACACTAAAAAATTTTGACTCGCAGGAAATTAAAGTTGCTAACTGATGATCTTTCACACAGAAGCAGATGTTATAGCGTACGAAACAAACTGGCGGTTGAATTCAACCGGAAGCATAACCGGGGTAATGTAAAAACAGATGATTGAAATATCAATTAATGATATAAACAAAAGCTTTAGTTGTACTCACAGTGTTTTCAGTAGAATCGTACACGGGTCTATTTCTATAGTGCCCGTGTTTTTTTTATTCGTGGGGTTACAATGTCAGTTTCTGCATGAGCTTTAAACATGCTGCCGTAATTTTAAACAAACGAAATTCTGCTTATGAAAAGGCGAATATTGATAAAAGGAATGGCTGCTGCAGTGCCATCATTATGGTTGTCCCGTGCATTAGGAAATGATTTCTCTGAATTCTATTTAGGTGAACCTATTGCAAAAGGCCCATTCAAGCCAACATGGGAATCCTTACAGAACTATCAAACACCGGAATGGTACCGGAATGCAAAGTTTGGAATGTGGGCACACTGGGGACCGCAATGTCAACCTGAACACGGAGACTGGTATGCAAGAGGAATGTATGAAGAAGGGTCTTCTCACTACTTGTATCATCTTAAAAAATACGGACACCCGTCCAAATTTGGATTTAAAGATGTGATCAACGAATGGAAAGCAGAGAACTGGGATCCTGAAGAACTGGTGAGCTTATACAAGAATGCCGGTGCACAATATTTCATGGCGCTTGCTAATCATCACGACAATTTCGATCTGTATGATAGCAAACATCAAAAGCACTGGAACGCAACAAAGATTGGTCCCAAAAAAGATTTGATCGGGGGCTGGGCAAAAGCAGCAAAAAATAATGGTCTTCCATTTGGCGTAAGTGTTCATGCATCGCATGCATGGATGTGGTACGAGCCCTCTCAGCTTGCTGACATAAAAGGAGAATTTGCAGGTATACCTTACGATGGGAAATTGACAAAAGCAGATGGTAGTGGGAAATGGTGGGATGGACTAGATCCACAGGAATTGTATGCACAAAATCATGAATTGAGTAAAGGCTATAACTGGGAGTGGAAAAAAGGAATAATTACCACTCCTTCGAAAGATTACTGCAATAAGTATTATAACCGTACCATTGACTTGATTAATAAGTACAATCCTGATGTGGTTTATTTCGATGATTCGCAACTGCCTTTGTGGCCAGTGAGTGATGTAGGCTTACGACTTGCTGCACACCTGTACAATAAAAGCATAAAAGAATATGGAGAGCTTCGTGCAGTGGTGAATGGGAAAATTTTGGATGAGAATCAACGCAAGGCCATGGTTTGGGATATTGAAAGAGGCCAGGCAAATGAGATTCAACCTTTACCCTGGCAAACTGACACCTGTATCGGTGGCTGGCACTACGATCGGGGATTGTATGAACGCAATGGTTACAAAACACCGGCAACTGTTATTCGAACTTTAGTTGACATTGTAAGTAAGAATGGTAACCTGATGTTGAACATTCCGGTTCGTGGAGATGGAACAATTGATGAAAAAGAAAGAAAGATAGTTGAAGGTATAGGTGCCTGGATGAAACTAAACAGCGAAAGTATTTATGGCACGAGGCCATGGAAAATGTTTGGCGAAGGACCTGCACAACAAAAGACAGCAAAATTGGACGGCCCCGGCTTTAACGAAGGGAAAGGCAAGCCTTTTACCTATGAGGATATCCGCTTTGTAACAAAGGGAGATGTACTTTATGCAACTGCATTGGGTTGGCCTGAAGATGGGAAACTCTTTATAAAAAGTCTTAAAAAGAACAGCGGACATTTCCCTAAAGAAATTCAAAAAATAGAATGGGTGCCAACAAAGCAATCTTTAAGCTTTGAAAGAGAGGAAAATGGTTTGACCGTTTCTCTGCCTGGAAAAACTTTTGACGAATTGAATTATGCAAATGTTATAAAGATTTTTTCATAGCCCATTCCTTTTTAAAAAAACAGGCCACGTATTGTCGCATCTGCAAAAGCATACTAAATGAAATACAAACAAAAGATCACTTTGCTGTGCTTTACATTTATTCTTATTCTCTCCGCGTCAGCTTCGGCACAAACAGAAAACAATTACCTCGTCAACGAGCCAATTGATATCAGCCCTGATTTCCGGAATTTTTCGAATTCTTATTTTCTTGCCGATAGTCTGGTGTCATTCAATCCTACAACAGTATCGGGAATATTAAAGTGGCAGCAAAACCGTTTTGTAAGACGCATGGCATTTAACAATGAACTTGCAGTGCTGCGTCGCAGTCCAAATGTAGTTTTTCCCGAAACAGAATATGCAATCGACCCTGAACTGCCATTCAGCATTCAATTTATTTCACCTCGTTCATTCAGAATAAAAATCAAAACTGGATTCACGACACATGAAGAGAAAGACAGTTTAATGTTGGCCAAAGAACCTGTTACTGATAATTCATGGAAGTACGCAAAAGTGAAAGAGGGTCATCTCTACACAAGCGCCGCAGGTTCAGTGTTGATTAAACCTTATCCATGGCATATTGAGGCAAGAGATGCAAAAGGAAAGCTGCTAATGTCAAGCAATCATAATTTAGATAATGAGTCAACATTCACTCCGGTGATGCCTTTTGCTTTTGTTAGACGAGCATCTGATCTTTCAAGAAGCATTTCAGCATCATTCACTTTGTCTCCCGGTGAAAAGATTTTTGGTTGCGGCGAATCATATACCAAACTTGATAAACGAGGACAGAAGATTGTCTTGTGGACAGATGATGCAAACGGTGTTCAAAATCCAACCATGTATAAACCAATTCCATTCTTTATGAGCAGTAATGGATATGGGATGTTCATGCATACTTCTTCACCCATTACCTGCGATTTTGGTGCGTCGTTCAATGGAGTGAATTCATTAATGATTGGTGATGATGAATTGGACCTTTTTGTTTTTATCGGTTCGCCAAAGGAAATTTTGAATGAATACACCAATGTAACGGGCAAATCACCATTGCCTCCCTTGTGGAGTTTTGGTTACTGGCAGAGCCGCATTTCTTATTCTGCAGAAGATGAAACAAGAGACATTGCAGCAAAGCTTCGACAGAATAAAATTCCTGCTGATGTTATTCACTTAGATGTTGGCTGGTTTGAAACAGATTGGAGAACTGATTATCGTTTTTCAACAACACGTTTCAAAGATCCGGCGAAGATGATTTCTGATTTGAAGAAAGATGGTTTTCATATTTCATTGTGGCAGCTTCCTTATTTCGTTCCAAAGAATCGTTTATTTCCCGAGATCATCAGCAAAGGATTGTATGTAAAAGATGCAAAAGGAAATCTTCCTTATGAAGATGCGATACTTGATTTTTCGAATCCTGAAACAGTTAAATGGTACCAGGCACATTTGGATACGTTGCTGAAGATGGGAGTGGCTGCCATAAAAGTCGATTTTGGTGAAGCCGCACCACACACTGGTTTGTATGCCTCTGGCAAGACAGGGTTTTACGAACACAACTTATATCCGCTCCGTTATAATAAAGCTGCCGCAGACATAACGAAATATGAAAACGGTGATAACATTATCTGGGCAAGGGCAGCATGGGCTGGCAGCCAACGTCATCCTGTGCATTGGGGCGGCGATCCTGCACCAACATCGTCGGCTATGTACACAACATTGCGTGGTGGTTTATCATTTGGATTATCCGGTTTTTCATTCTGGAGCCACGACATCGGAGGGTTTGTGCAAAGAACTCCTGAAGATGTAATGCGAAGATGGGCGCCATTTGGATTTTTAACTTCACATACACGCAATC
Source organism: Flavisolibacter sp. (assembly GCA_035554655.1). Lineage (GTDB taxonomy): Bacteria > Bacteroidota > Bacteroidia > Chitinophagales > Chitinophagaceae > Flavisolibacter. The sequence goes on along the minus strand of DATMIF010000013.1, from coordinate 52,680 downwards.
ACGGTACGCCACCAAAAGAACCATGGACATACAGCAAATCATTTTTGGATGAATTCAGAGCAGATGATGAATTGCGTTACAAGCTAATGCCGTACATCTATGCACAGGCAAAACATTCCAGCGAAAACGGATTGCCCATGTTGAGGGCATTGTTTGTTGAATTCCCGGAAGATGCAGGCGCATGGAGCGTCGAAGACGAATACTTATTTGGCTCCGATATTTTGGTTGCTCCATTTTTCCAGGACAGCACTTATGAAAGAGATGTTTATTTACCTGGTGGGAAATGGATCGATTATCAAAGCGGTGAAGTGTATGAAAAAGGCTGGCATCATTTAAAAGGAGGAAAAATTCCGATTGTTATTTTAGTGAGAGATGGTGCAGTAATTCCTCATGCGAAACTTGCACAATCAACAAAGGATATCGACTGGAATAATTTGCAGCTTGTTGTATATTCAACAACAAGTGCTGCAAAAGGTTTTGTTTATACGCCCGGTGATAGCGGCCTTCATCAAATAAACCTGAATGGAACCGATGGAAAGTATTCAATTAATAACGATCCATACAATGGTAAAGTCAAATGGGCAATTCAATCTTATAAAGAAAGAAGATGATTTCAAGAATTTTTTTCAAAACGATTTGTTTTATGCTTGCAACTATTTCGATAATTAATTGCAATGCGCAAACAAAATATCAATATCCATTTCAAAATCCTGATTTAAATATTGAAAAACGAATTGACAACATCATTTCATTACTTACACTCGAAGAAAAGATTTCCTGCTTAAGCACTAATCCTTCCATACCCAGGTTGGGAATAAAAGGCACAGGTCATATTGAAGGTTTACATGGAGTGGCGTTAGGTATCCCCGGTGGTTGGGGAAGAAGAAAATTCGTTACTACTACAACATTTCCTCAATCATATGGTTTAGCAGAAACCTGGGATACTATATTGATCAGGAGAGTTGCTGAAACAGAGGCTTATGAAGCAAGGTATATTTTTCAATCAGAAAAATATAATACAGGTGCATTAGTGATTAGGGCACCGAATGCTGATTTAGGCCGTGACCCTCGCTGGGGAAGAACGGAAGAGTGTTTTGGAGAAGACGCTTTTTTCAATGGCTGCATGACACAAGCCTATGTGAAAGGGTTGCAAGGGAACCATCCGCGTTATTGGATGGCTGCTTCACTAATGAAACATTTTTTAGCCAACAGTAATGAAAACGACCGTGAACGATCTTCATCTGATTTTGATGAACGCTTATTTCGCGAATATTATTCACTGCCATTCAGAATGGGCATCGAAGCAGGCAGTCGTGCATTCATGGCCGCATATAATAAATACAATGGCATTCCAATGATGGTTCATCCTATACTAAAAGAAATTGCATTAAACGAATGGGGGCAGGATGGCATTATTTGTACCGATGGCGGTGCTATGAAACTATTATGGTCTGAACATAAATATTATTCCGATAGCACGTGGGCTTCTGCGGCGGCAGTAAAAGCGGGCATTAATCAATTCCTTGATCGTTATGCAGGTCCAATCAGGAATGCGTTGAAGGATGGGATTCTTAAGGAAAAAGAAATTGACGCAGTAATAAGAGGCAATTTCCGTGTAATGATAAAATTGGGTTTGCTTGATCCTCCATCAATGGTTCCTTATGCATCCATTAAAGACGGAGAAGAACCTTGGCTTACTGAAAAGAATAAAAAGCTTGTTAGAGAGGTCACTCAAAAATCTATTGTGTTGCTGAAAAATGAAAATAATTTGCTTCCTCTTGATAAAAGCAAAATAAAATCAATTGCCGTAATTGGTCAATATGCAAACCAGGTATTATTGGATTGGTATAGTGGCTCGCCCCCATATGCTTTTTCTTCTTTAGAAGGAATTAAAAATAAGGTTGGCGACAATATTTCTGTTCAGTGGACAACGGGCAACGATGCCGATAGTGTTGTTAAACTAGCGACAAGTGCTGAATATGTTATTATGATTGTTGGTAATCATCCGTGGTGTAATGCTCCGTGGGCACAATGTCCTGTGCCAAGCGATGGAAGAGAAGCTGTTGACAGGAAGACGATCTATCTTGAACAAGAGCAGTTGATAAAGAAGGTATATGAACTCAATCAAAATACAATTGTAGTTATTAATTCAAGTTTTCCATATGCTGTCGTTTGGACAAAACATAATATACCCGCTATTCTTCACATGGCGCATAATAGCCAGGAAGAAGGCAATGCACTTGCTGATGTTTTATTTGGCGATTATGACCCGGGAGGAAAGCTTGTTCAGACATGGCCTTTGTCAATGGAACAACTGCCACCGATGATGGATTACAATATTCGCAACGGAAGGACATATATGTATTTCAAAGGAGAACCCTTGTATCCATTTGGCTATGGTTTGAGCTATACTACTTTCTCCTTTTCAAACTTTAGCTTAAGTAACAATATTATTAGAGATGGCTCAATAGTTAATGTGAATGTAGATATAACTAATACAGGCAAGCGGGTGGGAGATGAGGTTGCACAATTATACATTCGTCATGTGAATTCAACCGTTGTTCGTCCAAAGAAAGAGCTAAAGGCTTTTCAACGCATAACACTAAAGCCCGGAGAAAGAAAGACGGTAACGCTCAGATTAAAAGCAAATGATCTGAAATACTGGGATGAAAACAGGAAAAGGTTTGTGTTCGAAAATGACAAAATTGAACTAATGATAGGTAATAGTTCATCGGATATAAAGTTTCTTGGGGTTATGAATACCGCTCAATAACTTTTTTCTCACTTCTTAAAAAAACTTAGGCCGGCTAATAACCGGCTTTTTTTATTTGATAGTCAATTGCAATACGCTTTACACCTAAAATCAATAAAAAATTGATGTTACGCCATTCTTAAAAAAAGTTTATAACTTTTTAAATTTTTTATGAAAGTTTCCTAACTTACGCCAAGTTTGAAAGTATTTCTTAAAACATCTTCTAACGATATGCTGGACAAACAGGCTGCTTACAGGCGAAAAATCAAGAAGGAGTTGTATTTCGCGGGATCCCTTTCCTGTTCTGATTTAAGCATGCTGACAGGCAAGAGTCTTCCGCTTACCATAAAGGTTTTAAATGAATTGCTTGAAGAGGGAAAAGTAATTGAAACAGGGTATGCAGTTTCGACCGGGGGAAGACGCCCACAGATTTATGCACTGAAGCCTGAGCTCATGTATACAGTTTCAGTAGCCATGGATCAGCTCATTACCCGTATAGCTTTAATGGATATGCAAAACCACTTTGTTGGAGAAGTGGAGCAAATAGAGCTTCCATTAACTAATAATCCAAAAGCACTTGAGCAGCTTACTTCCCATATAGAACGGTTCATAAAGAAATCGGGAGTTTCAAAAAACAAGATCGTAGGCATAGGTATAGGTATGCCTGGTTTTGTGGATGTGAACAAAGGCATCAACCACTCCTTTTTAAAACCAAAGCAGGGATATAGCATTATAAGCTATATCCAGTCCATCATTCATCTTCCTGTAGTAATAGATAATGATTCCAGCTTAATAGCACTTGCAGAACTAAGGCTTGGAAGTGCCCGCCATAAAAAGAATGTAATGGTGATCAACATTGGATGGGGAATAGGGCTGGGTGTAATTGTAAATGGAGAACTCTTCAGAGGAGCAAATGGATTTGCAGGAGAGTTCAGCCATATACCACTGTTTACAAACAATAAGCTGTGCAGTTGCGGAAAGACAGGATGCCTTGAAACAGAGACCTCGCTGCTTGTAATTGCAGAAAAGGCAATAGAAGGACTAAAGAAAGGTAAGATCTCTATTTTAAAGAATCTCTCACTGGAAGATGTTGAACAAACCTATAAGACGATAATGGATGCAGCGTCGAGGGGAGACAAATTTGCTGTGGAGTTATTGTCAGAAGCAGGATACAACATTGGAAGAGGAGTGGCTATTTTAATACACCTGGCTAATCCTGAACTGGTTATTTTAAGTGGAAGAGGATCGGCAGCAGGAAAGATATGGCTTGCACCCATTCAACAAGCCATCAATGAACACTGCATTCCTATGATTGCTGAAAACACTGAAGTGCAAATTTCACAACTGGGCTACCAGGCAGAACTTATTGGTGCTGCAGCCCTGGTAATGGAACATTACGACACACTTGAATTCACACAACATAAAAACAGGAAAACTAAACAGACCGCTTAGAGTAGCTAAGGTCTAAATTTTTAAATTTTAAAATCAGACTGCAATGAAAAAAATGATCCATCGTTTTCTTGCCTTGCTGTGTTTTATTGCGTTGAGCATAGCAGTATTCGCACAAGAAAAGAAAACAGTAACCGGTGTCGTAAAAGATAATGCCGGTAAAGTATTGGAAGGCGCCACAATCAGGGAAAAAGGCACATCCAATATTGTTGCTTCCGATCAGAATGGTGCCTTTTCCATTCGTGTTACTCCAAGTGCAACACTTGTTGTAAGCTATATTGGACTTGGTGAAACAGAAATCAAAACAGGTAGCGCTTCTTCTTATGATGTTACCCTGAGAGAAAATCAAAACTCTATGGAAGGAGTGGTGGTTACAGCGTTAGGTATTAGAAGAGAACAACGCAAAATAGGTTATGCCACTACAACAGTTACAGGCAAAGAAATTATTAAAACTGCTCCCACAAACTTTGCATCGGCCTTGGCAGGTAAAGCAGCTGGCGTACAAGTTTATACGCAACCTGGCGGTGCTACGAGTGCTGTGAGTATTCAGATTCGTGGCATTAACTCGCTTACAAACCAGGGACAACCTTTATTGGTTGTAGACGGTGTTATCGTACGTAATGGCGATGCAAATAATGAGGGATATTGGGGTGGCAACCAAAAATTAAATGGAAATGGTCTTTTGGACATCAATCCAGAGAATATTGAAACAATCAATATTTTAAAAGGTGCTGCCGCCTCTGCATTGTATGGTTCTGATGCCAATTTTGGTGTTATTGTTATTACAACAAAAAATGGCAAAGGATATAACAAAGGCATTGGAGTAGATGTAAATCTTTCTGCAAATTCGGAGACAGTTGCAGTAACTCCTGACCTGCAAACAGAGTATGGCCCGGGCTATGACAGGGGAACCAATGTTGGGTCTTTTGGTTCCGATGATGAAGGATGGATTCACATGACTGTAAATGGTCAGGCCGTAGTTCGTCCAATCTTCAGAGCTTATGGCCAGTTTGGGCCTAAGCTTGATGGAAGGCAAGTATATTGGTGGGATGGCCAGATGAGAGACTACTCTCCTCAAAAAGACAACTGGAAAGCTTTTTACAGGAACGGCTATAGCACCATTGCCAATATTGCGTTGAACAATGCCAATGATAAAATGAATTATCGTTTCTCCTATACAAGGAATGATTACAAAGGCATACAAATAGGTGGAAACAGTCAAAAGAATACTTTCAATTTCAATTCATCATTTAAAATTCTTCCAAAAGTTTCTCTTGACCTTGTTACTACTTACATCAATGAAAAAGTGCACAACAGGCCAAGGCAGATCTATTATCTCACTAACAATTTTGGTGGATTCTTTAGTCCTGCAGAGCACATGGATGTTCTGTTCAACAAGTATCAAACAACGAAGGGATACAAATGGGTAGATTACAACCAAACCCAACTCGATCCTGAAGAAGCATTGAAGTACAATATTCGTCCAAAAGATTTCCTTGATTTCTTATGGAACCAGTTAGCTAATAGCTATGATGAAACATCGAATCGTTTGATCGCATCAGCTACTGTTAATTACAATATCTTAAAAGGGCTCAATCTTCGCGGACGTTATGGCACTGACTATACCGGTTTTTACCAGGAGTCAAAATTTAGGAGCACACAGCCTCTGTCCTTTGGAGCTTCAGGAGGTTACAATGTTGATAACAACCGGTACATGTTTAATTATGGCGACCTGTTATTATCATATCAGCACAATATCGTTCAGAACTTGGGTGTCACCGCATCAGTAGGATACCAGGCAAGGAAGGAAGATTATCGTTATGCAAATTCCAGCACACGAGATGGGTTGACCGCTGAAAACTGGTTTAGCTTTAATGCTTCAAAAAACACACCAACAGGTAATGCGTCAAGAGGTAGTTTAGTTAAAGACGGTTTGTTTGGAATTTTGAGTTTCGATTATCATAATTACCTATTTCTTGAGGGTACCATTAGGAGAGAACGCACCTCTTCATTATATTTTGATAAGAATACATTCTATTATCCAGGCGTAAGTGCGTCATTTGAACTAAGCAATGCTTTCAAACTGCCTGCATTTGTAAGCTATAGCAAGTTGAGAACTGCATGGGGTATTGTTGGAAACCCTCCTCCGGCGTTTTTTGGCAATGTCAATTACATTGGCTCATCAGTACAGGGTATACCCATTCTCACTCCACCTCAAAGCCAATATGGTAATCGGGACTTAAAAAATGAATCAAAACGCGGATTGGAGTTTGGTTGGGAAAGCAGATTTGTTCAAAGCCGCGTCGGGTTTGACATCACCTATTACAATGATAAGGTAAAAGATCAGATTATGTACCTCACAACACCTGCCACTGTCGGTTCTGGAAGTGTAGCTGTGAACGTGGGTGATATGCGTAACTACGGTGTTGAATTGTCCGTTTTCGGAACTCCGATAAAATCAAAATCAATTATTTGGGATAGTCGTTTAAATCTTGGGTTTAATCGTAACAAGGTCATTGAGTTAATGGAAGGGCTCGACTATCTTGACCAAGCTAATATTGACAACGGGTCATTGCTGGTTCGTTCGAAGCCAGGCGAAGCTGCCGGTAATATTTATGTCTACAAAAGAAAAACCGATGCAAGTGGAAATTATCTTGTTGACGACAATGGCTTTTACATCGTGAATTACGACGAGATGCAGAAAGCAGGAAATATTCAATCGAAGGTAACTGGTGGGTTTATTAATACCATAAGCTACAAAAATCTCAGCCTAAATGTTCTTGTTGATTTCCGTTATGGTGGACAGGTTATTTCTGCAGGTATGTTGTACAACACAGGAGCAGGTATGTATACAAATTCACTAGCTGGAAGAGATGCTGCTCACGGAGGTATTCCTTACTATGTGGATGCTAATGGAAAATATGTAAGAGTAGCTGACAATGCAACACAGGGACCCGGTGGCCAGAAAGTTTATCACGACGGAATCATTGTCAGCGGCGTAAGAGAATCAGATAGTAAACCCAACGAAACCATCCTTGATGCGGCTAATTATTATCTGACCACATACACCTGGGGTTCATGGCCTGGCTATCAGTCAGGAAGCTTGTACGAAGGCGCAGTGTTTAATAATGATTTTGTTAAGTTAAGAGAAGCTTCACTTTCTTATACGTTGCCATTGAATATTCGCTCTAAATTGAAAATGCAGAATCTTGTATTCACTGTCTACGGAAGAAACCTGTTCTATTTCCATAAAACACTTCCTAACCTTGATCCTGAGGAAGGTGTTGGAACAAGCTGGGTAAGCAGGTCCACTTCTTTTGGTAGTGGTAGTGCAGCCACACGTTCATTAGGTGCGAGTATCCGCTTAACATTTTAAAAACTTCCGCTAAACTTTAAAAACTCGATCATGAAAAAGTTCATCATATATTTTTCAATCACTGTTTTGGCAGGAATTGTTTTCTCAGGATGTAAGAAAAGTGAATTTTCTGGCTTCTATTACAATCCCGAAAGAGCAGTAACTGCTGACATACCTCGCTTGTATGCAGGTTTATTCTACAACGAAAAAATATTGCCCCGTTACTGGAACTTGTACACTTTCCAGATTCCGGTGATGGGAACATATAGTCAAACGGCCGGTTATACAAATGGTAAAGGTGTTTACGAACAACCTACTAACTACACGGGCAACCGGTGGGATTATTTTTACGAAAGTACTATTGCACGTTATCGTGAAATTGAGAAGTATTACAATGGTCTCACCAGCGATGCCGAGAAAGCAGGTTACCAACTGTTTCTTGAAACAGCAAGAATATTTCTTTATGATCAAACCACGCAGATGGTGGACATGTGGGGAGATATTCCGTTTTCAACTGCAGGCAGCCTCAATGCTGAAGGAAGAATTGTGCTTGCATCTTACGACAAGGCCGAGGATATTTATAATAAGGCCTTGACTGAATTGAAAAGGATATCTGATTACTTAACTACTGTTTCACCTTCTGCATTTTACCTGAACCAGTTGAAAGCCTACGACTATGTGAATGCAGGTGATCTTATGAAATGGAGAAAGTATGCCAACTCACTCATACTTCGTATTGCAATGAGAACCTCGTACAAGAATGAAGCTGCAGCGAAATCGCTGGTTCAAACCATTCTTGGTAACGCAACCCAATATCCTTTGGTAAATGCAGCAAGTGAGAGCATCGTTATTCAACCAAACAGTCCAACAAGTACGCTGGCTCCTGCAGATCAGAATGAGATCAGGAATGGTTTTGATGTTGCTCCTTATGCTCCGGGTAAAATGGTAAATGATATCATGCTTCCGTCCGCCGATCCAAGATTGCCGGTGTATTTCACCAAAAATGCAAGCGGAACTTACAAAGGCATTTATAACACACTTACAGAAGTACAGGTAACTGCAGGAATTACGTCAGGAGATTTTTCAAGATGGGATTCAACAACGTTTTCTGAAAATCATTTGTTGCCTGGCATTTTAGTTACTGCTGCAGAAGTAAGTTTTCTGAAAGCAGAAGCTTATGAAAGATGGGGCGGGGGATCTGCACAGACTGCATATGAAACAGGTATACGCCAATCAATTGCCTTTTGGTATGCAATTAACAATAACAGCGATAGAGCAGCAACAAAAGATACGCCTCCAACCGAAGCACAAATTGTTGCTTTCCTGGCGAATCCAATTGTAGCATATGGAACAAATAATCTTCAAAAAATAGCGACGCAAAAATGGATTGATTACACCGTGTTGCGGGCAAACGAGGCCTGGGCTGAATGGAGAAGAACAAAACTACCAGCACTTACATTCCCAACAGATAATGCCTCAACTGCTGCACCAAACGTGCCCACAAGATTGTTGTATCCAGCTTCCGAAAGCACTTTGAATACAGCAAACTATGCAACTGTACAAAGTGCAGACAAGGCAACAACAAAAATTTTCTGGGATGTTAAATAAAATTTTTCGGTCTCTCATATAGCAATGTAAAAAGACCTGTAGTCTTACAGGTCTTTATTTAAGTTTTTTCAGAATGGATGAATACCTGGTCTAAAGGTGAATTTAAGAAACAATAGAAAGGATTTTATAGTTACCAGCCCCCCGCCAAAGCGGGGGGTATTGGTAAATAACAATCAAAGCGCTTCAACTAATTTTGATCAATCATTCTCGACGAATAAATCAAATCAATGAAAGCTTCAGTTTTTTTAAGAGCAATCATCTTTCCAGCACTTGCTGCATGCTGTGTTTCCTCAAACGCACAACACAAAGAATATTATCCCGATCCCGATACTGCAATTCAACATCGTTTAGAAGAGTGGCAGGATTTAAAATTCGGTTTGCTGATGCATTGGGGTGCATACAGCCAATGGGGCATTGTTGAAAGCTGGAGCATTTGTCCTGAAGATTTAAGCTGGGCAACTGGCGGAAGAAAAAAAGGAGTTGCAGACTCTTATTACGATTATCTCAAAAAATACGAGGCACTTAAAACAACTTTCAATCCAACGAAGTTCAATCCTGAAAAATGGGCTTTGGCAGCAAAGGATGCAGGAATGAAATATGTTGTCTTTACTACAAAACATCATGACGGCTTTTGCATGTTTGATACCAAGTACACTGACTATAAAATAACCGATAAAGATTGTCCTTTCTCAAAAAACCCTAGAAGCAATGTTGCCAAAGAAATTTTTTCTGCATTCCGAAAAGAAAATTTTTGGGTGGGCGCCTACTTCTCTAAGCCAGATTGGCACAGTGATTATTATTGGTGGAAACAATTTCCTCAGAGCGACCGCAATTGCAATTATTCCATTCAAAAACATCCTGACCAATGGAAGAAGTTTGTTGACTACACCCATAATCAAATTAATGAGTTAATGAGTGACTACGGCAAGATGGATATTCTATGGTTAGATGGCGGCTGGGTGAGAAAGAAAACTGATGAAGAGATCAAATTGGAATTATCTGATACAATGGAGAATAATCGTTGGGCACGCAACCCTCAAAGCCAGGATATTGATATGCCAAGATTGGTAAAAGAAGTAAGGACTAAACAACCAAAATTAATTGTTGTAGACAGAGCCGTGCCGGGCGAGCAACAAAATTATCTTACACCGGAACAACACATTCCTGAAAATGGTTTGCCTTATCCCTGGGAAACCTGCATGACCATGGCCACAAGTTGGAGCTACGTACCTAATGATACTTATAAACCTGCCAACGAAATCATTGAAAAATTGGTTGACATTGTAAGCAAAGGCGGAAATTATCTTTTGAACATTGGTCCTGGCCCCGATGGTGAGTTAGACCCAAATGCTTATCAAAGACTGAAAGAAATTGGATCATGGATGAAAGTAAATAGCGAGGCAATCTACGGCACAAGAATGTACAAGGTGTTTGGGGAAGGCGATAATATTCGTTTCACGCAAAGCAAAGATGGGAAGACACAATACATTTTTCTTTTCAACTTTCCGGAAGATAAAGTGATACTCAATAAAATTGCACTTGCAAAAAATGCAAAGCTCCAGTTATTGGGAAGCAAAAAGAAAGTGGAATGGAAGACAACATCTAGCGGCGCTGAAATTGAAATACCGCAAAGCGAAAAAACTGTAACGGATTATGTATGGGTAATCAAAGTGCACTAAAACTAATTTTAACAATGAACTGTAAAAGAATATTAGTAATCATTTTGACTGCGTTGATCTCCCTAAACCTTTTTGCACAAATCAAAACGGTGCTTCCTCCTGCGCCTGTCTACCCAATTCCGTCTGTGGCGCAAATGAAATGGCATGAAATGGAGCTGAACGCATTCGTTCACTTCACAACGAATACGTTTACTGACAAAGAATGGGGTTATGGAGATGAGAGCGAAAAAGTTTTCAATCCAACAACATTAAATGCGGAGCAATGGGCAAAAACATTGAAGGACGCTGGATTCAAACAGATGATCTTAACATGTAAACATCATGATGGATTTTGTTTGTGGCCATCAAAGTATACAGAGCACTCAGTTAAAAACAGTCTCTATAAAAACGGTAAAGGCGATGTAGTAAGGGAAGCCAGTGACGCTGCAAAAAAATATGGATTGAAATTCGGTGTGTACTTATCCCCCTGGGATAGGAATCGTGCAGATTATGGAACACCAGCTTACATCACTTACTATCGCAACCAATTAAAAGAACTATTCACTAATTATGGCCCTGTTTTCGAAATGTGGTTTGATGGAGCCAATGGTGGCGATGGTTATTATGGAGGCGCAAGAGAAATCAGGAAAATTAATGGTGCTACTTATTACGATTGGCCAACAACATTAAATCTGGTTAGCTCCATTCAACCAAATGTAATTTTCTTTAGCGATGCAGGTCCGGGAGTAAGATGGGTAGGAAATGAAAGTGGCGTTGCAGGAGAAACCAATTGGAATACGATTTCAACAGACACTTTGTATGCAGGAAAACCGGGGGTTGAAAAATTATTAAATACAGGCTCACCTGACGGAAAGAGTTGGATACCGGCGGAAGTAGATGTGTCCATCCGGCCTGGTTGGTTTTATCATGCAAAAGAAGATTCATTAGTAAAAACGCCAGAGCAGTTGTTTAAAATTTATCTTACTTCAGTTGGAAGAGGATCCACTTTATTATTAAATGTTCCTCCCGACAGAAGAGGACTGTTTCATGAAAATGATGTAAAATCTTTACAAGGGTTTAGGAAGTTACTGGACAAAGAATTCGCAATAAATCTTGCAAAGAATGCAAAAGTTACTGCAAGCAGTTGTCGTGGTAAATCAAAAACGTTCTCGCCAGCAAATATTACTGATGGAAACAAAAATACCTATTGGGCGACGGACGATAATGTAACAACCGGCAGTTTTGAAATTCAACTTGCTAAAACTTCTCCAGTTAAATACATCCTGATGCAGGAATACATTAAACTCGGTCAAAGAGTAAAAGCATTTACGGTGGAAGTATGGAAAGACAATGGCTGGAAAGAAGTTGCAGCTGGAACGACAATCGGCTATAAAAGAATTTTAAAGATTGCGCCTGTTGAAACAAATAAGCTACGGGTAAGTATTAAAGATTCAAAAGCTTGTCCTCTTATCAGTAATGTAGAGGTTTACTAAGAAGGGACAATCGCATTCTTCAGACTTACCATTCCACTACGATCGTTGCGTTTTCCTCTAAAAGTTGAACATGGCGCACGCAGTGTGCCCATTCCGCAGGCGATTGAATATCTTGCTTGTCAAACACCTTGTGACAATTTTATAGGTAAGCCGTGTAATATTTGAGCAAGCAACAACCCCACTTACCGCTGGCTCAGGATTTGCATAACCCGTTAATCATATATCATAATCCCTTTGAACAGGTAATCGAATTCCGATAATCATCAGCATAGAGCATAATGCTTCAAAGCTTTTGTTATCACTAAAACTTTTAAATGTATTCCGTAATTATGGTACGTGTAACCAGGCGAATTCTGTGCAGCGCAATTCTGTGTTCCTTCTTCTTTTTTCAATACTGCGAGGCTCAAAGTGTTATCAATCCAAGCGACCCTGTACTTGAATATGATGCAACTCACCCTCCAACGCCACCTGATTATTTTCATCCTTTGGTGAAATGGGTTCGCACTTTAAACGTGGCAAATGGCGCTGTGCAAAGTAGAAATCCGGATTGGAACAGCGATGTTTATAAAGCTTATAACTATAACGGGCTTTCTTTTAGAGTTCAATTCCCAAAAACTTATAGTCCTGGGATAAATGATGGGAAAAAATATCCGCTGATTATCTTTTTGCATGGACAGGGAGAGAATGACAACACTTACCTGGGACCTCAACCTCCCGGAAGCGGAAGTTACAATTATGATAATCAGTTTCAGTTATTGCAGGGGCCGCCGCAATTTGATAATGCTATAAAAAACGGGCAATATGATGGCTATGTAATAGTACCGCAACTTCAAAATAATGCCTCTAGTTACCCGACAGTCTTTTACGCGGGCATACTCAATGATATCATGAATATCGTGAAGTACATGATCACCAACAACAAAGTGGATCCTTTTCACATAGTGGTGAATGGCCTGTCAGAAGGTGGTGTGGGAACATGGGAAATGCTCAATAGCTATCCCACATATATCAGTGCAATAATGCCAATGTCCTCACCCACAGCGTTTGTTGATTGGAGCAATACAGGGAACTATTTCAAGAGCAAAAGATTCACACCTGTTTGGGTATCGCAGGGTGGGCAGGATACACATCCTACGCCGGCCGAAACGCAACGTATTGCGGATACAATGGCAAAATATGGAGCCAACTTTAAAGAAAGCTTTTACCCTACGGATGGACATAACACCTGGTATAACTTCTGGGGAGAGTCCAATTTCTGGCCTTTTATAAATAACGCTTATAGCTCCAATCCCTGGATGATCGGCGGTCTTAAAACATATGCTTCAGGTCAGGCGATAAGTGATACAATCGGCATTGCTCCTGGTTTCAGTGCATACCAGTGGCGGCTAAATGGAAATGTAATCTCAGGAGCCACTACTAACATATTGTATGTTACAGCACCTGGCGTCTATGACGCCAGGGTGCAAAGGGATGGTATTTGGTCTGACTGGTCGCATGTGCCAATAAATATCATAACAGGCAGTACAGCGCCGCCCCCTTCTTCTTCAGTCATTCATATAGAAGCAGAAAACTATAGTAACATGAGCGGGGTGGTGAAAGAGAATACCACAGATGCAGGCGGCGGCCAAAATGTGGGATACATTGATCTAGGTGATTGGATGGATTACAATATTACGGTCCCGTCATCAGGAAGTTTTTCAGTAAACCTCAGAGTAGCTTCGCCATCAGGCGGACAATTGCAAATAAAGAGCAGTGGAGGTTCTGTGCTTGCGACAGTAGCAATACCGGCAACAGGAGGGTGGCAGAACTGGCAAACGGTAAGTACAACGATTACACTTCCCCAGGGATCGCAAACGCTGAGGATATACTCCGCATCTAACGGATGGAACTTTAATTGGATGGACATTATCGGAGGGACGACTTCTACACCCCCGCCGTCTTCTACTACTACTCGCATAGAAGCCGAAACTTATACCAGTATGAGTGGGGTGGTTAAGGAGACTACCACCGATGTAGGCGGAGGGCAAAGCATTGGGTATATTGATACGGGAGACTGGATGGATTACAGCATTAGTGTCAGTTCTTCGGGCAGTTATGCGGTCAATCTAAGGGTAGCATCCCCACTGGGAGGACAACTGCAAATTAAAAATAGCGCAGGGACTATACTTGCAACTGTGACTGTTCCTAATACCGGCGACTGGCAGGCATGGCAGACAGTAAATACAAACATCACACTAGCAGCAGGTACGCAAACCATAAGGATCTATTCTGCATCCAACGGCTGGAACTTTAACTGGTTTGAAATCGGAGGTGTAGGTGGAACAGTTAGTGCTGCATCGGTATCAAAAGTTCAAATAACACCTGCAACGCCTTCGACTTCAGGGGAATTGCTTAGCTTTTATCCAAATCCTTTTGCAAGCGGTTTCCAGCTACAGATCAGTAATGAACTTACAGGAAGAGTCAGCGTCGAATTATACAACGCTTCAGGAATACTTCAAAAACAGCTTGCTCTTTCTAAGCCCGATAAAGGACGTGTCCAATATTATCTTTCCCTAGGCCAGGTGCCGGCAGGCAACTACATCATTAAGGTAGTAATGGACGGATGGATGAAGTCGGAAAAGATTATTAAACAATAAGAAACTTTTTGTTTTGTAAATTGAACAGGATGTTGACTAATAGTCTTTTTAATTCACGTTAGTTTTTACGATAAGATTTTTCGCTTCTAATCATCATCCTTATCGGTTTTGTCACTCAACTTCACAAACGCCGCTCTTCTTGGTGCAGGAAAAGGAACATGATCTCCTTTGATGCCATGCCACAGGACAATGTTGAATTCTAAATCAGGAACGGCATCTTCTTTTGTAAGATCAAATTTTTCGGAACGCATTTGCCATTCATTGATGGCAATATTCTTTCCTCCAAGATCAATATTATTTGGCCTTGCTCTGAAAGGAGTAAGATCAGGGGTGTTAGAAAAACATCTCCACATAGGTGTTGCCGCTGCATCATACTGCGACATTGGGGGTAATCCAAGAATCAATTCAATCGTTCTTACCATTGAGGTTGTGGAATACATGGTATGATCGACAAATCCTCTTTTGACAAATCCGCCTGCAACATACGCAGTCGTTCTATGGGCGTCCACGTGATCGGCACCATTTTGTGCATCATCCTCAATAATAAAAACAGCACTCTCTTTCCAAATTGACGATTTACTTAAGTACTCGATAAACATTCCAACTGACAAATCATTGTCGGCAACATGAACAAAAGGAGTGGGCCTGCCTTTGCGCATGCCTTCTGTATGATCGTTGATCAATCTTAGTGTATTAAGTTGCGGCAATTTCCCAATGGAAAGCAAAGAATCAAAATCTCTTTTCCATTGATTCACTCGTGTTGTATCTCTTACCGTTTGATCCCAACTTGTGAAGTATGGACAATAATGATCTTTCAACACAGGAATGTTTGGCTTATAGTCATCGGCAAACTCACCATAGGTTCTATAGCTTACTTTATTTCTCCTGCAATTGTCCCAAATAAAACCATCTTTATTGTTAGCGATGGCACGATTTCCTTCTGCATCATAATGGCCTCCCCGGCCGCCATAATCTGTTGGCCATGTTTTTTCAAGATAATCAGTTGCATAAGCACCCAAACTCCAGTTATGTCCATCAGCACTTACTTCAGCATCACAGTAAAAATTATCGAGCAATACAAACTCTCGTGCAAGGGCATGTTGATTGGGCGTATACTTTTCTCCGAACAAAACGAGAGAAGTATCACCATTGCCTTCTTTCATATCACCAAGCACCTGGTCGAAAGTTCTGTTTTCCTTAATGATATAGAACACATGTTTGATCGGGCTTTTGTCACCAACTTTTCGAGGAATTGGATTTGCTTCTTCAATATCGGCAGTGGTTTCTTTCTGTTTTGTATATGGCGTGTTTTGATAAACCACCTGTGAGTACCAGCTTATTTGTTTTTCTGTTGGCATGTCAATAATGCTTAGCGTTCCTTTGAACAATCCGGCTATGTACTCCTCTTTTCTTGGACTTTTATCGCCACCCTGGTACCACACTGCATTTGGTTGTAAAGGATTTGGACCATGAGGATTAGCTAAAGAAGAAAACCCTTTTCCGTTTGCAACTAAAATCTTTTTACCAATCACTTTTACATTGGTAGGATACCATCCAACAGGAATAAAACCTTTCGACTTGCTTTGGCCGGGATTGGAAACATCAAATACTGCAAGGCAATTATTATCTGCATTAGCAATAAAAAGTGTTCTCTCATCTTCACTCAATGCCAATCCATTTGTTGTTGAACCGCTCGGTGCGTTTGGATACAACGCAGCATTCAATGTTTCTACAACTTCTTCTTTTTTGGTGTTGATAATAGAAACGCTGTTATCATTGGCATTGGCAACATATAACCAGTTGCCATTTTTGCTGAGAAGAATTTCGTTTGGATTATCGCCAACATGAAACTCTCTTGTGATCGTATTCTTCCAGGTGTCGAAGACTACTATTTTATCACAGCCCCAGCAACTGATGTACAATTGTTTTTTATCAGGAGAAAGCAAACAGGTATAACCTTCTCCTTCCAGCATGAGGGAATCTTTTTTTTGTTTTGTTTTGAGATCAACAATATAAAGCCCGTGGTTTTCCTTTGTAACAACAAACATCAATTGTCTTGCTTCATCAATATCGAAACCCGTTGGTGAGATTGCGTTAGGCCATTTTTTTCCAAGTAATATACTGTCGCTTAGTTTAAGTTTGTTGTTAACAATGGCATATTTCAAAATCCAGTTATCATTGCCGCCGGAAGCGTATAAAAACTTGTCGTTGTTAGCAAACTTCAATCCATACCAGCTTTTTGGAATAGTAACCCAATCCAGTTGCTTTTCAGTTTGTACATCTATCAATTGAATGCTTTGTGTGCTTTGCCCGTTGTTAGTAACCGCAATCCATTTTTTTGATTTGGAAACCGCGATATTAAGCGGAAGATCGCCAAGAGGCAAACTTCTTCCGGCAGGAGATAAACTCCATCCATTGGGAAGAAGAACTTTTGAATTGACTTTTCCGGGTCTTGTGATCTGCGAATTAGACACAAATGCATTACATAGTATAAGTGCAAGAAGAAAATTTCTCATGGGCCAAAATTGAATGATAGAGTGAGAAAAAAATCTTCTGCAAATTAATTCTTTATGAAATGCAGAAGGCTAAACAAATTGGAGCGAGAAAACAGTTCCTTTGCCTTGTACAGATTGAACTTGTATATTTCCTTTGTGCAGCATCACAATTTGTTTGCACAAGCTTAATCCAATGCCGCTACCGCTTTTTTTGGTACTAAAGAATGGAATGAAAATTTTATCCAGTAATTCTTCAGGCATACCAACACCATTATCAGCGACTTTTAAAATCACTTTTTTGCCCGAAGCCTCTGCAGATAAAACAATGCGTGGGTGTTCCTGTTCTTTTACCGCTTCAATAGCATTTACTATCAGGTTGATTAAAACCTGCTCAATCAGGCTAGGATCCGCTTCAAAAGAAAGGTCTGTTTCTCGGAGGATGATTTCAAGATCGATATTTTTTTGTTCGAATGTCGGTTGCATGAGTTGATGAAGGTTCGCAAATAATTCGTGAACATGCAATCTTTTTAAACTTAGCTTGGTAATCTTATTAAGATTGCGATAGGTTTGGGCAAACTTGAGTAAACCCTCGCTTCTTCGCTTGATGGTTTCGATTCCAATTTCAAGGTCCTCCACCGCCCCGGGATCGTTAGGTTCATCAACTGTTTTCTGTAAACGGTTTTTCAGTGTGTCGGCTAATGAAGAAATAGGAGCAACTGAATTCATGATCTCATGCGTCATTACGCTCAATAATTTTTGCCATGCTTTTGATTCCGTTTCATCCAATGCTTCGTTCACATTTTGAAATGCAATGAGCTTGTATCTTTTCCCATCGGTTTGAAAAGCAGTTGCTGACAGCAACACTTTGAAAAAAGATTTCTCCAGGTGGACAGTTCCAATTTTGCTTTCGCCTGGCTGAAGATCAAAGATCTCTTCAAATAAAACACGGTCGCGTTTTTCCAGCGAATGAACAGTTTTTAAATAGGGAAGTTGCAACATTCTTTTCAACGACTCATTCATCCAAACGATTTCGCCGCTTTCTATTTCGTAGGAAAGAATTCCGGTATCAATAAGCTCCAGTATTTTTTGCAGGTATTGATATTGCGTCTCTTTTTCCTTACTTATTACTTTGAAGGTTGAGTTGATTTCATTAAAGCCCTTCCGTAACGACTGAATATCTGCAGGCGCATGCTTAACATCAAAATATCTTGAAAAGTCGCGGTAGTGTATCGCTTCAACAAACTCATTCAATTCTTCATGTGTTTTTTTCTGAAAGCGGATGAATTCAATCAATTGATAGAAAATAACCGGGGATATCAGGGCCAGCGCCAGGTGCCATTCTTTCACTAAAAAGAATGCCGCGGCTGAGAGTGTAATAAAGAGCAGGAGCACCCTAAACAGAATTCTTCCCTGAAAGCCCTGTGTGCTTTTAAAAGGAGAGCCGTTGCTGTACCTTTTGAATGGTGAAGCAATTTTTTCTTCAGTAGGTGCGTTTATGCTTAATGTTTCGTTATCGGTATTTGACATTTCAAGATTCTGTTTGCTTTCAAAAATCAATTGTCTGGGTTAGATATCGTATTTACTCAACCTTCTGTACAAGGCTGTTCTTGTAATTCCTAACTCTTTTGCTGCTTTTGAAATATTACCATTATTTTTTTCTATTACTTTCAAGATCGTGTTCTTTTCAACAGTGCTTAAATTGGTGTTCACTTCTTCCGCATGAACCGGTGCTGATTCAATCGGTGAAAAGATGATGTCTCTGCCCGACAGCGTGGCATCTTCAGCCATGATCACTGCTCTTTCAATGGTGTACTGCAACTCGCGAACATTACCGGGATAATGATAGTTCATCAACTTGTCTATAGCCGATCTGTCAAACTCCAACTCAGGCTTCAAATATTTGCTGCTATAAATCTTGCTGAAATGTTTTGCCAGTAAAAGAATGTCACCGCTGCGCCTTCTTAAGGGTGGAATAACTATTTCAACGGTATTGATGCGGTAAATTAAATCTTTTCTGAAACGGCTTTCATTTGCTAATTCCTGCAACGGAATGTTGGTTGCACAAATAAGGCGGATGTCAATTGGAACGGGTTCATTTGTTCCCAGTTTTATGACCTGCCGGTTTTGTAAAACGCTCAAAAGCTTTGCCTGCTGGTGAAGCGATATATTTCCGATTTCATCAAGAAAAAGTGTTCCGGTATTTGCTGCTTCAAATCTTCCCGTGCGATCTTCTCTTGCATCGGTAAATGCGCCTTTTTTATGACCGAATAATTCACTTTCAAAAAGCGATTCGGTAAGGGCACCGACATCAACCTTTATAAAAGGCTTGGTGCTGCGGTGAGAGAAATGATGGATGGCTTTTGCAATCAGCTCTTTACCTGTTCCGTTTTCTCCAAGAATCAAAATATTGGCATCAGTAGGAGCGATCTTTTGAATTTTGTAAAAAATATCCTGCATCACCTCCGATTGGCCTAACAATTCTGTTTCAAAAATAGAGGAGGTAACCAATGGAGCAGAGCCTTTATTTTCTTTACGTTTTACAGCCTCTTTTATCGTTGCCAAAAGCTTTTCATTCTGCCAGGGCTTGACAACAAAGTCAAATGCGCCTTCTTTCAATGAGCGGATGGCGAGATCAATATCACCATAGGCTGTGATCATGATCACGCAGATATTTGGCTTCAGCTCTTTGATCTTCTTCAGCCAGAAAATGCCTTCATTGCCTGTGTTGATGGAACTGTTGAAATTCATGTCAAGCAGGATCACATCAAAATCATGCTTTGATAAAAGCGAACGTATGTTTTCAGGGTTTTTTTCAGTAACGATCTCCTTTACTTCGGGACGCAGCAGCAACCGAACGGCAGTCAGCACATCTACATCATCGTCAATAACTAAGATGGACGCAGTTTTTAAAGACATATTCAGTGAAGTTTGAAGTTTGTAGTTGCCTCTTACTCTGAAACGTTTTCTTGTCGTAAGCAATTCATCAACTACAGACTGTTCTTGGCGAATCTACAACTATGCCGATAATACAAATCGCGGATTATCAGGATTGTTTTTTCCAGGTTCTTAATACACTGTATCAAAAGCGAACACAATCTGTACGGAAACGAACGACTTCGTAGATGGCATTTTTTGTAACCTATTGATTTCCATAAACGTCAAATATTGGCACTGGATTGTTTTACAAAAGAACAGTTTCTGCATGTGAATGAACCATCCCGCAGAAAGTCTGTGGGATGGTTTTTAAAAAATCAACCACCGTGGATAGAATAATCGAAAAGAAAAAATGGAGTAAAAAGCGAATCCTGACGATCGCTGGAATTGCATGTCTTGTGCTCTTGATTGCTGCCAGTATTTATTTTACAACCGGCAAAAGCAAATTGAATGTAGATGCTGAAAGGGTTACCATCAGCGAAGTTGCAAAGGGTCCATTCCAGGAGTTTATTCCTGTGAATGGAGTAGTGCTTCCTGTTACTACCATTTACCTGGATGCTGTAGAAGGTGGCCGGGTGGAAGAAAAATATGTTGAAGACGGATCATTCGTGAAAAAGGATCAACCTATTTTAAGGTTATCTAATACTGATATTGAATTGAGCCTGGTGAATCAGCAAACATCAGTTTACAACCTCCTCACTCAAATGCAGATTTCAAGAAACGCTGCACAGCAAAATACAGTGAATAAACTAAACCAAATGACCGATGCAGAGAACCAGTTGAAGGAAGCAAAGAGAGTTTATGAACTTGATAAATACTTGTACGATCAAAAAGCGATTGGCTTGCAGGAGTTCAAACAAGCAGAGAATAACTACAATTACCAACTGGAAAAATCAAAGCTTACAAAGCAATTGCTGAAACAGGACTCAGTTTCCAATCTTCAACAAGTTTCCCAGGCAGCACAATCATACAACGGTTCGCAAAATGCTTTGAATGTGATGCGTAAGAAAGTTGGCGATTTGATAGTTCGTGCTCCGATCGATGGTCAGCTAACTTCTTTGGATGCTGAAATAGGCCAGAGCAAAAACAAAGGCGAACGTCTTGGTCAGGTTGATGTGTTGAGCGGATACAAAGTACGCGTTGATGTTGATGAACATTATTTGTCAAGAGTAGTGATTGGATTGAATGGCGAAACTTCATTTGCAGGCAAAGATTACAAGTTGAAGATTGTAAAAGTTTATTCACAGGTCAACAACGGACGCTTCCAGGTTGATATGTTGTTCACCGATAAAGTGCCTGAAGGTATCCGGCGCGGACAAACGCTTCAAATACGTTTGGCATTAAGTGATGAAACACAAGCCTTGTTATTGGCAAAAGGTGGTTTTTACCAGCAAACGGGTGGCAACTGGGTTTTCAAACTGGATAACGATGGAAGAACTGCCTACAAAGTTGATGTGCAATTAGGCCGCCAGAATCCTGATTATTATGAAGTGCTGTCAGGATTAAAACCTGGCGATAAAGTGGTAACATCCAGCTATGAGAACTACGGGAACATGCAGGAGCTTGTTCTGAAAAAATAAAATTAACCGATCAAAACCACAGTTATGAAACTTATTTTTTTAATCATCCTTCTTTGCGGCATTACGCCAACGCCGACGAAAACGGCAAGTAAAGTACACGCAAAGAAAGTTTGTACATGCCATCCGAAGGCAACAACTGCAAAAGCAGTTACATCGAACATGGACATTGTGCCTGCCGGAATATTATTTCAATTCTAAGTCATCATATAAAACCAAACAAATGATAAAGATCAGAGACCTCGAAAAAATTTACCGCACTGAAGATGTTGAAACAGTTGCCTTGAATAAACTTTCCATGGAAGTAAAGGAAGGAGAGTTTGTAGCTGTGATGGGACCTTCGGGCTGTGGCAAATCAACCCTGCTAAATATTCTCGGATTGCTTGATGATCCTGATGCCGGCAGTTTCATGTTCAACGGAATTGAAGTGGCTCATTTTAATGAACGCAAGAGGGCTGATCTTCGCAAGCGCAATATCGGCTTCGTTTTTCAAAGCTTCAACCTGATTGATGAATTGACTGTTTTCGAAAACGTTGAACTGCCTTTGATCTATCTCGGCATCAAACCTTCTGAAAGAAAACAAAGGGTAGAAGAGGTGTTGGATAAAATGCAGATCATGCATCGCCGTAATCACTACCCGCAACAATTATCCGGTGGACAACAACAACGTGTTGCCGTTGCCAGAGCTGTTGTAAATCGTCCGAAACTAATTCTTGCCGATGAGCCTACGGGTAACCTCGATTCATCAAATGGTAATGAAGTGATGCAATTGCTCACTGATCTGAATGAGCAGGGAACTACCATCGTTATGGTTACCCACTCGGAACATGATGCCCGTTACAGCCATCGCGTCATTCGCATGCTGGATGGACAAACTGTTCTTGAAAACGTGCTAGTATAACCTTCCACTCAACTATATGAAACCAATTGCTTTTTTCCTTCAATCACTTTTCCGCATTTTCTCTGCCTTCACAGAGAATAAGAATGCATCGGTAATGAAAAGCGTACGTGATGATGATAAGACGCTAACCATCCGGATCCGTTATATGTCCGATAACAAGAATCTTAATTATGAAAACAGTTTCGATGTAGAGGGATGGAGTAAAGCCCAAAAGAATGCTTTGGTTCGCCGTGTTAGTGACTCATTGGGAATTATGACACACAAAATTGCCAAGCTGTAATCGATACACCATGCTAAGGAATTATTTCAGTATAGCCATTAGAAACCTTGTAAAGAATAGAACATATTCCATCATTAACGTTACAGGACTTGCCATTAGCTTAACAGCCAGCATTATGCTGTTGCTGTGGGTTTGGGATGAATTAAGCTTTAACCGATTTCATAAAGATTCGAGCAGGATGTATGCCGTTGCTGCAGAATTTTCTAACGATGCCAAAACGGTTTGGGAAACAAGTCCTGCGCCATTAAGTGTATTCGCAAAACAACAGATCAGTGCTGTTGAAAATGCGTGCAGGGTTTCCGACTATTACAACGCATATCTTTTGCAGTACAGCGACAAAAAATTCATTGAAAGAAAATGTGGTGTTGCGGATGCAAGCTTGTTTAACATGTTCAATTTTCCTCTGGTAAGAGGCAATAAAGAAAAGCCGTTTGCAGATGCACACTCGCTTATTATTTCCGAAACCGTTGCGCAAAAATATTTCGGCAATGAAGATCCTGTCGGTAAAGTCATCAAGGTTAATGACAAGGAGAATTTTACAGTTACCAGCGTGATGAAGGACATGCCCGGCAATTCTACCATCAATTATGACTTTATCTTCAATTTTGAAGTACTAAATGACCAATATGCTGGCAGTGGCCGAACACTCAACAGCGATTGGGGCAATTTTGATTATACTACCTACTTGTTATTGAAAGATGGCAGCAATACAAAGGCCATCGGAAAGCAACTCGCCGACATTCATCGTAAAAACCAGGAAGGCGATTTTAATAATGGATTGAACTACCTGCTTCAACCTGTTACACAAATGCATTTGCAAAGAGCTAATGGAGAGGATAGGGGCATGAGCATAGTCAAAATATTTTTTGTAGTTGCCGTAGTAATCCTACTTATTGCCTGCATCAATTATGTAAACCTGGTTACAGCAAGATCGATCAAGCGTACAAAAGAGATCAGCGTTCGCAAAGTAGTTGGTGCGGGCAAAGCACATTTGTTCTGGCAGTTTATGACAGAATCGTTTGTTGTATTTGTTGCGGCCACTATGATCGCCATTGGTCTTATTTACCTGTTGATGCCTTTCTATAATGAACTATCGGGAAAGAAACTCGAATTCAGCTTGTCTGACGCAAGAGTATTAACGCTTTTCGGAGCCGGCCTGCTTGTGACATTATCCTTTGCCGGATTATACCCCGCATTGCTGCTTTCTTCATTCAAACCTGCACTATCATTAAAAGGACAATTACCAGGTTTAGGCAGAAGAGGAACATTCCGTAAAGCTTTAGTTATTATCCAATTTACCTGTTCGGTTGTGTTGATCATTTCAACTGTAATCATTGGTGATCAATTGCGATTCATTCGCCAGAAGAACCTTGGCTTTGAAAAAGAGAATGTGTTTACGTTCAACTCTTTTGACATGCTGCAGCATTACGATGCGGTAAGAGCTGAATTAGAAAGGCAACCGGGTATATGGGGAGTTACTGCTGCTAATGGAAATATCATGAGCATCGGAAGTTCTACGGGTGATATTGATTGGGATGGAAAGCCATCCAACATGGGCTCAGTAACAGTTAACCAATTGTCTGCCGAACGCAATATTTTAAAAGTGTTAAACCTGAAACTGGCTGATGGTACCGGGTTTAGTGGTACACCTGCCGATTCTTCCAACTATATTTTAAATGAGACAGCAGTAAAAGAATTGGGCATCAAGGATCCCATTGGAAAGCGATTAACATTTCATAATCGTGCTGGTGTGATTAACGGTGTTGTAAAAGATTTTCATTTCACCAACATGAAGAACAAGATAGCGCCATGTGTCATCTTCTATAACCCAGGCTGGAGTTTTTACAAGATGTATGTAAAAACAACAGCTAAAGATGCAAATGCTGCTATTGCCGCAGTGGAAAAATTATGGAAGCAATATAATTCAGCCTATCCTTTTGAGTATCGCTTTATGGATGAAGATTTCAATAAGTTGTACAAATCGGATTTGCGGATTGGAAAACTATTCAATGTTTTTGCAGCTATCGCAATTATTATTTCCTGTTTGGGTTTGTTTGGCCTGGTTACTTACAGCGCCGAAACAAAGGTGAAGGAAATCGGTATTCGCAAAACCTTAGGTGCAAGTGTGAGCAATATTGTAATGCTTTTATCGAAAGATTTTCTTCAACTGGTAGTGGTTTCATTTTTAATTTCTTTTCCACTTGCATGGTATATGATGAATCGGTGGCTTGCTGATTATGCATATCGCACAACTATTAAACCATGGGCGTTTGTAGTTGCCGGCTTGTCGGCTTTTGCAGTTGCCTTCTTTACTGTCTGCAGTAAGGCCATTAAGGCTGCACAAAGCAACCCAGTAAAAAGTCTTCGTACAGAATAAAATATTTTATGCTAAAAACGTATTTCAAAATTGCATGGCGCAACCTGGGGAAGCATAAGGGCGACACAGCTATCAACCTGCTCGGACTTTGCGTGGCCTTTACTGCGGCGCTTCTCCTGTTTTTAGGTGTATTCTTTGAATTCAGCTATGATAATTTTCATAAGAACAAAAACCAGATCTATCATGCATTTATAAATGCATCCGGCACAAATGGGGTTACAAAAAGTACTGCGCTGCCTATTGCCATGATGCCATCTTTAAAACAGGAATATCCGGATGTGCAATACTTCTCCCGTTACATTTCCGGCAATGGAAACATTCTTTACAATAGCAAGCAACTATCGCAGGATCTTAGATACACTGATCCTGACTTTTTCAAAATGTTTTCTTTTGGTTTCGAGCAGGGAGATGCGCAAACTGCGTTGAACGACCTCAATAATGTAGTGTTGAGTCAAAGGGCAGCTAAAAGAATTTTTGGAGATGATGACGCTGTGGGCAAAACATTCCAAATAAAAATTGGCGGTGATTGGCGGCCGTTTACAGTTTCGGCAATTACTGCTAATCCGCCCGAAAACTCCAGCATTAGTTTTGACATGATCACCCGTTTTGAAAATGTTGAAATTTATAAGGACAACCAAACGGAATGGGATAACTGGAATCATAGTGCATACCTTCAGCTAAAGCCCGGCGTCACCGCCGAACAGTTTGCCCGTAAGACAAATCCTTTTTTCAATGCTCATTTTGCAGGCGACATTGCGGCGTTAAAACGTGATGGTGTCCAACCCGCGGCAGATGGCTCTTACATGAGTTTAGGTCTGCTTCCCTTGAAAGAATTGCACACGGAAACAGATGTTGCTGTCGAAGGTGGCTCCATCAGCAAAAATTACTTATACCTCTTGCTAGCTATAGCTATTTTAATACTACTGATCGCTTCCATCAATTTTATTAATTTAAGTATTGGTCGCTCGTTCACCCGTTCGCACGAAATTGGATTGCGCAAAACTTTGGGAGCATTACGCTGGCAACTCGTGGTTCAACTTTGGGTAGAAGCATTGCTCATATGCCTTTTTGCTTTGGCGGTAAGTGCATTGCTTACTTATGCACTTTTACCTTCTTACAAACAACTTTTTCACATGAGCGTAAGAAGAGAGCTATTACTTGAACCTGCAACCTGGCTTTGGGTATTGGCTTCTTTTCTAATCGTATCGCTTATTGCAGGTGGTTACCCTGCATGGCTGATTGCAAGAGTTAATGTGATCAATATTTTGAAGGGGAAATTTTCCATCAGGCGTTCACAACGCATAAGAAACAGTCTGATCGTCGTGCAATTTGCCATCGCTGTATTATTAATGATTTGCACTTTCATTACATGGCAACAGGTAAATTTTTTGCGCAACCAACCTTTGGGTTATAACCGCAGCCAGGTGATTTCAGTTCCAATTGAAGGTGACCAGGATCCGAATACTGTTTTAGAAAGATTGCGTGAAAAGCTAAATGGTTATCCCAATATTCAAAGTGTAAGTGGTATTTATAACAACCTCGGTCGTGGTCTGGATGGTTCCAGTCGTAATTCATCAATTGGTTTTGATTATAAAAACAAGAACATGCGTACAGCATGGATGGGAGTGAGCTACGATTTTGCAAAAACATTGGACCTTAAACTAGTTGCCGGTCGTGATTTTTCAAGAACGTTTCCAACAGATAGCAATGCAGTTGTCATCAACGAAGCAATGGCCAAGCAATTGGGAGAAAAGGAAATTATCGGTCTGCAACTGCCGATTCACGACAGTGCAAGTTATATGACCGTTATCGGTGTAGTAAAGGATTTTAATTATGAATCACTGCATAAAGAAATCAAGCCGATCTCATTTACAATAGAACGTCCGTTCGGTGTGCATTACGCATTGGTGAAAGTGGTGCCTGCAAATTTGCCTGCTAGTATGTCATTGATTAAAGATGTTTGGAAAAAAATTCTTCCCAATAGTGAATTCAAGGGGTCTTTCCTTGATGAGAACATAGACCGTCAATACAAGAAAGAAGAAAAGCTTGGCCAGATATTTATTTCCGGTGCCATCATTGCTATTGTGCTTTCCTGCATGGGCTTACTGGCTATGGTGCTGCTGATCGTCACACAAAGGGTAAAAGAAATTGGTATACGAAAAGTGTTAGGAGCAAGTATTCCAAACATCGTGGTCTTGATCTCCAAAGATTTTATGTGGCTTGTGATTATTGCATTTGCTATTGCTGCGCCTTTGGGATGGTGGAGCATGCAAAAATGGTTGGAGCATTTTGCTTATAGGATCGATATTCAATGGTGGGTGTTTGTTTTGGCAGCAGTGCTGGCATTTGCTATTGCATTTATCACCATCAGTTTGCAGGCGGTAAGGGCGGCATTGTCCAACCCCGTAAAGAATCTCAGAACCGAATAAAACGAAAACCATGCTACGCAACTATCTAAAAATTGCCTGGCGCAACTTGACGAAATACAAGTTTATTTCCTTCATTAATCTTTTTGGATTGACCGTGGGATTGACATGTTGCCTTTTGATTCTTTCCTACATTTTGAATGAAGTAAATTATGATAAGTTTCAGCCGAATGCTAATAGAACTTATCGAATTTCAAGAAGCTTCCTTGATGGAAACGGCGTACAAACGCTGCATCTGAGCGCCATTGCTCCTGCATTTGGCGATCCGTTAAAAACGGCATTTCCTGAGATTGAAAAGATGACAAGACTTTTGTCGAACGGTAACACTGCATTTGTTTATGGCGACAAAAAATTTTATGAAAAGAAGGTGTACTTCGCCGACGAAAACCTCGCCGACATTTTTAAGGTTGATATGATAAAGGGTAACCCTAAGAAAGCCTTAGAAAGCCCTTTTTCAATTATGATCTCCGATGAAATTGCGAAGAAGTATTTCGGTAATGAAGACCCTATTGATAAAATTGTAAAACTTGACAATAACCTTCCATGCAAAGTTTCAGGAGTGTACAAACCTTTTCAGTCAAACACACACTTGCATCCTAATGTCCTAATCTCTTTTAATACTTTAAAGGATTCAACCATTTATGGTGAAAGGAATCTTCAGACAAGTTTTGGCAATAACTCGTTTTATACTTATATCGTCCTTCCCGCCAATTACGATCCACAAAAAATGCAATCAAGGTTTTCTGCTTTTCTTGACAAGTATTATCACTTCCCTGGCGAGCCGGCAGACTTCAAAGGCTCAAGAACAACAAAGTT
The DNA here is from genome assembly GCA_035554655.1 of Flavisolibacter sp. Taxonomy (GTDB): domain Bacteria; phylum Bacteroidota; class Bacteroidia; order Chitinophagales; family Chitinophagaceae; genus Flavisolibacter. The sequence continues at coordinate 23,923 of DATMIF010000013.1, read as the reverse complement.
ATTTTTACATAAGCTTACTGATATTCATTTGCGATCCCATCTCGACGATGAAATTGAAACGAACGGTGATATAAAAAGAGTGTATATTTTTTCGTGCATTGCGCTTTTCATATTGCTCATTGCCTGTATTAACTACATGAATCTTTCGACTGCGAGATCTGTATTAAGAGCAAAAGAAATAGGCATTCGTAAAACAGTTGGCGCAGAAAGAAAAGGAATTATTTTTCAATTTTTGAGCGAATCTGTCCTGGTAACAGTTATCGCTATTATTTTGGCTATTACACTTACCATTTTATTGCAGCCGTTAGTTAATAAATTTTCAGGACAAAACATTTCTGTTGATACGTTACTTAGGTGGCAGGTAATTCTTTCCATTATCATTGCGCCGTTCGCAGTAGGCATCTTATCGGGATTGTATCCCGCTTTATTCATGTCGTCATTTCAACCAGTGAAGGTTTTGAAAGGTGTATTCAAGGTAAAAGGAAATTTGTCAGTACGTAAAGTGTTGGTGGTATCGCAATTTGCCATTTCTATTATCCTCATCATTTGCACAATCGTTGTTTTCAGCCAGTTGAAATACATGCAACAAAAATCATTAGGACTTAATAAGGATCATATTATCCTGATGAATAACCCTGCAGCATTCGGCACCAGGTTTGAAAGTTTCAGAAATGAATTGCTCCAAAATGCCTCTATTAAAAATGTTACCCGCTCCTCGCGAATTCCCTCAGGAAGACTACTCGACGATCAGGGAATTGGTTTGCCTGTAGGTGATTCTGTAAAGCCTTTGCAAGTTGATGTTAAGATGGTCGTTGTTGATTACAATTTCATCCCAACTTTTGGAATTGGCATGGCTGCCGGCAGAAATTTTTCAACCGATTATCCAACTGATAGTTCCGGGTATATTTTAAATGAAAGTGCTGCTGCCATTCTTGGGTGGAAATATCCTTCAAAAGCAATCAATAATGAATTGGTTTACGGCGGGCAAAAGGGACGAATCATTGGAGTAACAAAAGATTTTCACTTTGAATCACTGCACCAGAAAATAGTCCCGCTCATTATGTTTCCTAATCCCAATTTTTTAAATGGAATTTCTGTCAAATTATCTGGCACAAATATCCCCGGAAGTATTGCAACTGTCGAAAAAGTTTGGAAGAAATATTTGCCTGAAACTCCGTTTGACTATAGTTTCCTTGATACCAGGTTCGACAAACTTTATGAGGCGGAGCAAAAGCAGGAAAGCATTTTCACTTCTTTTTCGCTCATCGCCATTTTTATTGCCTGCCTTGGATTGTTTGGTCTTTCAGCATTCACCATTTCACAGCGAATCAAAGAAATCGGTATTCGAAAAGTGTTGGGCGCGAGTGTAAACAATATTGTTGGCCTTCTATCGAAAGATTTTTTGAAGCTGGTTATTGTTGCGGCGGTGATTGCTTTCCCTGCTGCATGGTTTGCCATGCATAAATGGCTGCAGGATTTTGCTTACCGTATCAATATCCAATGGTGGGTTTTCATTCTTGCAGGAGTCATTGCTGCCGCTGTAGCTTTCTTCACTGTTGGATTGCAGGCCGCAAAGGCTGCCACGTCAAATCCTGTAAAAAATTTAAGAACAGAATAAATCATACGAAATGATCAAGAATTATTTTTTGCTGGCTGTTAAACATCTGAGAAAGCAGAAAGTGTTTTCCATTATTAACATACTTGGTTTAACTGTGGGGATTACCTGTTGCTTCATGATCTTCCTATTCATCATGAACGAAATGACCTATGATAATTTTCATAAGAATGGGAAAGATATTTACCGCGTAATGAGAGTTGGAAACAATAATGGTGAAAGACGTGAAATTCCTTATTTATCTCCGCCTTATGGTCCTGCACTCCTAAATGATTATCCGGATGCAATTCAAGCATCAGTGAGAGTAATGCGTGATAACGATTTGATTAATTATAACAACATTTCCTTTAATGAAAAAAATATTGTTCTTACCGACAAAAACTTTTTTGAATTTTTCGATTTTCATCTTGTAAAGGGAACTTCATCCACAGTATTGAAAGATCCAAATAGCATCGTACTTACAGAGACAGCAGCTAAAAAATATTTTGGTAATGATGAAGCTATTGGTAAGGTTCTTCAGTTTAATAAAGATCAGCAATTGAAAGTAACAGGCATTTGTAAAGATGTTCCGGTTAATTCTCACCTGCAATTTGATATGGTGATTCCTTTGGAACTGCTTCGGCCTATGCAGCCTGAATGGTTTACACAATGGCCGAGCAATGGATTATTTACTTATGTGAGATTAAATCCAAACGTAAGCCCTCTCCAACTGGAGAAACGTTTCCCGGCGTTTATGGATAAATATTTGGGAGCATATTATGCAACAGCGGGATTTAAGATGGGACTTTCCATTCAGCCCTTGAATAAAGTTTATTTTAGCACAGATGCTTTGGATAACGTGAAACATGGCAATAAAAAAATGGTGTACATCTTTATGTGTATAGCCATTTTGATTTTAATTATTGCCTGCATCAACTTCGTCAACCTGTCTACGGCAAGAGCAACCGACCGTTCAAAAGAAGTCGGATTAAGAAAAGTTTTAGGTGCTGTGCGAAAGCAACTTGTGAGCCAGTTTATGCTGGAATCTCTTTTATATGCAACAGTTGCCTGTACTCTTTCAGTTGGCTTGGTTCAGTTATTAATGCCTTCTTATGCAAACGTCTTGGGTTATGGACTTCCATCATTTTGGAACAATCCCCTTATTTATGTCTTTCTCTTTGGAGTTATTTTAATTGTTGGATTACTGGCAGGAAGTTATCCTGCATTGTTGCTTTCATCTTTTTCACCAATTGAGTCATTAAAAGGGAAATTTAAAATCGGAAGGAGCGGGTCCTTCTTTCGAAAAACGTTAGTTGTATTTCAGTTTGGAGTTTCAGTGCTTCTCATCATAAGCGTCGTCATTATAATGAGCCAGATGAACTATATGAGAAACACAAATCTTGGTTTCAATAAGGAACAGGAGATGATCGTTCGCTTTGATAACCTTGACATATCAAGGAGAAAAATGCAATTTAAAAATGAGTTGCAGAATATTCCTTCAGTACAAAGCGTGGCCTTGATGTCAGGAGAACCGGGCGGCTTTCATGACGGGTATGCCTTCGAAGCAGAAGCTAAACCTGGAGAAGATATGTTATTCCGCACGGAAATTGTAGACATGGATTTTGTAAAAACGCTAGGGTTGAAGATAATTGCTGGCAGAGATCTTTCAGAAAGTTTTAAAACTGATTCTTTGGAGTCGGCTTTGATTAACCGGACAGCAGCAAAAATACTTGGTTATACACCTGAACAGGCAATTGGTAAATGGATAAAGAACCGTTCAAAGGACAGTTTGCGAAGAACAATCGTTGGCGTGGTTGAGGATTATCATTTTGAGTCTTTAAAAAAGCAAATCGAACCACTAGTTATAACTCCAGGCAGGGATAGGCGTCTCGCTTTAATTAAATTAAGGACAGACAATCTTCAATCAACAATTGCAAGCATCAAAAAAGTTTACGCTGATGCGGCTTCTAACTATCCATTTGAATACAGTTTTTTAGACGAACAATTTGATCGAGCCTATAAAACGGAATCAAGACAACAATCTGTGTTAAGCATTTTCTCAATCATTGCCATCTTCATTGCATGCCTTGGATTATTTGGATTAGCATCTTACACGGCGGTTAAAAAAACAAAAGAGATTGGAATACGAAAGGTGCTGGGCTCATCAGTACAGAACATTGTCTTGCTGCTTTCAAAAGATTTATTAAAACCAGTTTTGGTTGGAACGCTGATAGCAATGCCTGTGGGATATTATGCTATGAATAAATGGTTAGAAGGATTTGCCTATCGTATAGATTTTCACTGGTGGATGTTTGCGATAGCTATAATTGTTGCTGTATCCATTGCGTTGCTGACCGTTGGTTTCCAAGCTGTAAAAGCTGCAATTGCTAATCCTGTAAAAAGTTTGAGAACAGAATAAACTAATTATCATGTTCAAAAATTATTTTAAAACGGCCATAAGGAATTTGTGGAGATACAAAGGTTTTTCATTCATTAATATCCTAAGTCTCACTATTGGTATTGTTGGCTGTTTGGTGATTGCTTTATTTGTGTGGGATGAAAAGCAATACGATAAGTTTCTTCCTGGTGCGGAAAACATTTATCGTATTTACGAACAGCGGAACGACAATAATGCAATTAGCTATGCTGCCTGTGTGCCGCCTGCCTTTGCGGATTTTTTAAAACACGAATATCCTGAAGTGAGCAACACGACAAGGATATTGATGTCGAATGATAAGTTTTTGATAGAAAACGGAGAGAAAAAAGGTTATGAAGAAAAGGGTTTAATCGTGGACTCAAATTTCTTCCAGATTTTCCCAATAAAGTTTTTAAGAGGAGATGCGAATACTGCTTTGAACGATCCTAATTCATTGGTGATATCAGAAGATATTGCACAAAGATATTTTGGGAATGAAGATCCCGTTGGAAGAATCCTTAAAGTCAATAAATCAGATGTCACCATCAGGGCTGTTTTTGCAAAACTTCCTGAACATTTTCATTTAAGGTTTCAATACCTGATGCCTATGTCGGCAGCAGGACTTCCTGCCGAAAGAATGCAAAGATGGACATGGCACCAATTCTATACTTATGTAAAACTAAAACCCGGAGCAGACGTGCAGCAACTGCAGAACAAATTTCAGGGTCACATGAAGAAAGATATTTTTCCAACATTGACGCAAGTTGGTTCTACTTTCCTTCCTTTTTTTCAGCCATTGACAGATGTTCATCTAAAATCGTCAGAGTTTGTATATGACAACGCTGTTCGTGGAAACGAAACCTATGTAAAGGCACTATCAATAATTGCACTATTTGTTTTGGTAATTGCCTGCTTCAACTTCATTAATCTTGCAACTGCAAGATCGTTCAGAAGAGCAAAGGAAATTGGAGTAAGGAAAGTTGTTGGCGCTGACAGGAAGCAATTGATTATTCAGTTTATTGGCGAAACAATTTTGCTTTCTGTGTTTTCAATGCTGCTTGCGACAATGGCCACATTCATTATTGTTCCCTGGCTAAACAGTTTTACTGATAAAGCCATCCATTTTAATCCGTTTACTAATCCTCTTCTTGCATTGATAATAATAGCGGCAGGAATCGGAATTGGAATACTAGCTGGTATCTACCCTGCGTTGATTCTTTCAGGGTTTCAACCAATAAAAGTGCTGAAAAATATGAAGATGGTTGGAAGTGGAGGTGCCTCCTGGATTCGTCATGCACTTGTTGTAGTGCAATTTGCACTTTCTGTTTTACTTATTGTCTCCACAATAATTGTCTATAAGCAAACAAAGTATTTGAACAACAAAGACCTGGGATTTAATAAAGAGCAAGTTGTGTATTTCCAAGTGAGGGATAGCCTTGATTCAAATCCAAAAACTTTAGAAACTTTCAAATCGGAACTGAGAAATAATCCAAACATTCTCGCTGTAACATCTGGCTATGGTTTGCCGGGAGACCAATATGCAGGTGACGGTATTACACTGCCAACAAAAGAAGGAGAGAAAGAATATCCATCAAATGTTTTCATCGGCGATTATGACTATGCAAAAACACTTGGATTAAGATTCATTGCTGGAAGGGATTTTTCACGACAAATGTCAACAGACGAAAGAGAAGCTTTTATCATAAACGAAACTGCAGTAAAGGAATGGGGTTTTGGCACTGCAGAAAGAGCAATTGGTCAGCCAATTTATTGGAAGGAATGGGCCCCAAAAGATACAATGCAGCCAATGAAGAAAGGTAAGGTGATCGGAGTTGTCCAGGACTTCCATTATAAAAACCTTCATGAAAAAGTTTCAGCTTCCGTTATTCAGCTCTATCCCCAGGTGGTTTACAAGGTTGCTGTGAAGTTGAAAACCGCAGGTATTAGGAATACACTTTCATTCATCAATGGAAAATGGAGTGGATTTGTTCCTACTTATCCACTTGACTATAAGTTCATGGATGAAACCTACGGCCAAATGTATAAGAGCGAGGAAAAGCTAAGTGAACTGCTTTGGATATTTACTATCATGGCCATTTTCATAGGATGTATGGGATTGTTTGCACTGGCAGCTTTTAGTGCTGAACAAAGAACAAAGGAAATTGGAATAAGGAAGGTCCTTGGTGCAAATGTGTTCAATATTGTAGGATTGCTTTCCAGGAATTTTTTGATCCTTGTTTTAATAGCATCCCTCATAAGTTTTCCGATCGCATGGTGGACAATGAATAATTGGTTGAAAGATTTTCCTTATAGGGTGAACATCAGTTGGTGGATTTTCGGAATTGCTATCGTTGCTGCATTACTGATTGCATTTATAACAGTCAGCTTCCAATCTATCAAAGCTGCAATTACTAACCCTGTGAAAAGTTTACGAACAGAATAAATGAAACTATATGTTCAGGAACTACTTTAAAATCGCGTGGAGAAATATTAAGAGACAAAAAGGCTATTCGCTGATCAACATCATAGGTTTGTCTATTGGTGTTGCCGCCTGCTTGTTGATCTTACAATATGTTTCGTTCGAACTAAGCTATGAGAACTTCCAGGTCAATAAGGATCGTATTTACCGGGTAAAACAGGATAGGTACGATAATGGTAAACTAAGCACAGAGTGGGCAGCAGGTGCCTATGCAGTTGGCAATTCTTTTAAAGATGCTATACCTGAAATTGAAGATTATGTAAAAGTATTGGGCCCACGCTCTTCAATTGCTGAAGTGAAAAACGAACCGGTGCAAATAAAAAAAGTATTTCTTGCAACCAATTCTTTCTTTCATGTTTTTACTTATCCACTCGTTGCCGGTAATAAAAACAGAGCACTGACGGAACCTTATACTGCCGCTTTATCGGAATCTACGGCGAAAATAATTTTTGGAAACACTAATGTCGTTGGCAAAACGCTAACCTTAAATCGGAGGGACAATTATAATATTACAGCGGTGTATAAAGATGCACCTGCCAATACCCAATTGAAACCGGATGTGCTTCTTTCGTATCCAACTTTTGCAAAACGCAATACAGATTCAACAGGGAAAGGCCCTGAAACAGCGTGGTTGTGGGATGGATGCCTTACTTACCTGTTGTTACAAAAGGGTGCGGATCCTCATACTGTAGAAAAAAAATTTAAACCTGTTGTTGACAAGTTTACTGCAGATGATATGAAACGGTTCAATGCTGCGGTAAACTACTCATTAATGCCGCTGTCCGACGTTCATTTATATTCTCATTACATGGGCGAGCCCGAATCGAATGGTGATGGTAAAACAGTTTATCTTTTATTAGGCATTGCATTTTTTATTGTAGTAATTGCCTGGGTCAATTATATCAATCTGGCAACCGCACGTGCTATCAATCGGGCAAAAGAAGTTGGGATTAGAAAAACTGTAGGCTCGCAAAGAACACAACTCATTTTTCAATTCCTTTCAGAATCTGCTCTATTGAACGGATTTGCAATAGTGCTGGCCATTCTGATCGTTTTAGCCGCAATACCTGGATTTAACGAACTGTCAGGTCAGCATCTTTCATTTATATTATTCACAAAAAATAATTTTTGGCTAGGCCTGGTTGCGCTCTTTATTATTGGCACTTTCTTCTCCGGATTGTATCCTGCATTTGTTTTATCCGGTTTCAAGCCTATCGAAGTATTAAAAGGGAAAATGACAACAACAACAAAGGGCTCTTTACTTCGAAAAGGGCTGGTTATATTTCAATTCACAGCTTCGTTGTTTTTGCTGATAGGCACTCTCGCGGTGTACAAGCAAATTCAGTTCATGCGAGAGCAGTCATTGGGGATCAATATTGATCAAACATTGGTGGTAAAGCCCCCAACTGTGTTGACAGATTCCACATACGCACGAAACATGACAGCGTTAAAAGAAACGTTGAGGCAACAAACTTCGGTGAATGGTATTGCCCTATCAACCAGTATTCCCGGCGAGCCGGTTGACTGGAACGCAGGAGGAATAAAGCTTGTCGGGACAGATGAATCAACACAAAAGCAATATCGTGTTATTGGCGTGGATTACGATTATATGAAGTTGTATGGAATCAAGCTTATTGCAGGCCGCACGTTTTCTAAAGATTTCGGCAGCGATGATCATGCTGTGATATTCACAAAAAAAGGTTTCGAACAATTAGGTTTGAATAAACCGGAAGAAGCCGTTGGTAAGAAAATAGATTTTTGGGGCGAGCAGTATACGATCGTTGGTATTGCAGATGATTTTCATCAGCAATCTCTGCGCGAAAGTTTTGAGCCGCTTATCTTTCGTTTAATTCCCGATTTGAGAGGTTATTTATCAATTAAAACATCTGCTTCAAATGCAAGCCAAACCATAGCACAGGTAAAATCGAGCTGGAACAAATTTTTTCCCGGCAACACGTTTGAATATTTTTTCCTTGATGATCATTTTGATCAGCAATATAAGGCTGACCAAAGATTTGGACAGGTGTTTGGATTATTTACCTCGCTTGCCATATTGGTTGCCTGCCTCGGTTTGTTTGGCCTGGCATCATTTACAACTGTTCAACGAACAAAAGAAATAGGAATAAGAAAAGTGTTGGGTGCATCTGTGCTCCAGATTTTGCAGCTATTGTACCGGGAATTTGCAGTGCTGTTAGTGATTGCATTTGTTTTGGCTGTGCCGGTAGCATGGTACGTAATTTCAAATTGGCTGCAGGGCTATGCTTTCAGGATTGATATTCACTGGTTGTATTTCGTTTTACCCTTTGTTGCCATTCTAATTATCGCATTGCTAACGGTAAGTTTTCAATCGATCAGGGCCGCAGTGGCCAACCCGGTAAAAAGTTTGAGAACTGAATGAACGAAACCATATGCTAAAAAATTATCTCATCATCGCCTGGAGAAATCTTCTTAAAAACAAGATCTATTCAATTATAAATGTACTTGGTCTTGCTGCAGGCATGGCAGTAGCCATATTAATTGCATTATGGATTTGGGATGAGGTGACGTATGATAAGTGCCATGCAAACCACAACCAGCTTGCACAAGTAATGACAACCTATACAGACAATGATGGCAAGATGGGCACGGGTCCAGCAGTTTGTATGCCGTTAGGTGATGAGCTGCGCAGAAAATATGGGAGTGATTTCAAGAATATATCGATGGCTTCGTGGAATTTTGATCATGTGTTGGCAATGGATCAAAAGAAGATTAATGCCAGCGGCATGTGGGTAGAATCAAATTTTCCCTCCATGTTTTCAGTAAGAATGTTGAAAGGAAATATCAATGCCCTATCAGACCCTTCCACTATTTTAATTAATGCCTCTCTTGCAAAAACTTTTTTTGCCGATGCAGATCCCATCAATAAAACTATAAGGCTTGATAATAAGGAAAATTTTAAAGTTGCCGGTGTGTTTGAAGATTTTCCTCACAACACTACTTTATATGATACCAAAATCTTTATACCGTGGAAGAAATATATTACCACGGAGAAGTGGCTGAAAGATGCAGCAACACAATGGAATAATCATTCCTGGCAGGCCTTCGTGCAAGTTGCTGATCATATTGACATAGATAAGGAGACAAAGAAGATAAAGAACGTTGCGATGGTGCATAAGAATGCAAAAACGGAGGGCATAGAAGAAGCATATCTATTCCCGATGGATAAATGGCGATTGTATAGTGACTTTAAAAACGGAAAACCAACTGATGGTCGCATACAATTCGTCTGGTTGTTTGCCATTATTGGAATATTTGTTTTAATACTCGCCTGTATAAACTTCATGAATCTTTCAACTGCCCGCAGCGAGAAAAGAGCAAAAGAAGTTGGCATTCGCAAAACCGTTGGCTCTGTTCGTGGACAACTAATTGGACAGTTCTTAAGCGAATCAGTTGTAGTGGCATTTGTTTCGTTGGCATTCTCGATCATTTTTGTAATGCTGCTGATGCCACTCTTCAACAAACTTGCTGACAAAAGCATGGCTTTGCCATGGACTAACGCTATCTTCTGGGTCATCATAGTAGCGTTCACTTTTATTACCGGTTTAATTTCCGGTAGTTACCCGGCTCTTTATCTGTCCAGGTTTGAACCAATAAAAGTGTTAAAGGGAACTTTTCGTGTTGGCAGATTTGCATCTCTTCCCCGGAAAATCTTAGTTGTTATTCAATTTACTTTTTCTATAGCACTCATCATAGGAACTATCATTGTGTTCAAACAAATTCACCATGCTAAAAACCGGCCTGTTAATTATAGGAGCGAAGGCCTGGTTTCAATTAACATGTCGACGCCTGACTTGGTTAAGCACTTTGATGCCATCAGGTCCGATTTAATCGCAACAGGGGTTGTAGATAATGTGGCCCAATCTTCCAGCCCAACAACAGGGGTATGGAGTAACCAAATTGGATATAACTGGCAGGGGAAAGACCCGAACTCACTTCCCAGCTTTGGGACAATTGCCGTAACCGAAGAATTTGGAAAAACTATCGGTTGGCAAATAAAAGAGGGCAGAGATTTCTCTAAAGATTTTGCGACGGATAGTTTGGCCATGGTTTTAAATGAATCGGCAGTGAGGTTAGTTGGAATGAAGCATAACATTGTTGGAGAAACCATTCAGTTCAACGATAAGAATTATACAGTGATTGGTGTAATAAAGGATATGATAATGGAATCACCCTATAAGCCGGTTACGCCAACTGTTTTTTTATGCGATCATACCTGGGCAAACATTATTACGATTGCGATTAAACAAGGAGCACCAATAAAAAGCTCACTGAGCAAAATAGGAGATGTCTTTAAGAAATATAATCCCGAAGCTCCCTTCTATTACACTTTTAATGATGAGGATTATGCAAAGAAATTCGCTGACGAGGAGCGTGTAGGTAAGCTTGCGACATTCTTTACCATACTTGCCATATTCATCTCATGTCTCGGGTTATTCGGTCTTGCATCCTTTGTTGCGGAGCGCCGCAAGAAAGAGATTGGCATACGAAAAGTACTGGGTGCGTCGGTGTATAATTTATGGCACATGCTTTCAAAAGAATTTGCTTTGCTTGTATTCATTTCCTGCTTCATTGCCATTCCTTTAGCATGGTATTATTTGAATGGCTGGCTGAAACAATACGAATATCACACGACAATTTCATTCTGGATTTTTATTGCCTCAGGAATTGGTGCACTTGTAATAACGCTTTTAACAGTAAGCTTCCAGGCAATTAAAGCAGCAATTGCAAATCCAGTAAAAAGCCTAAGAACAGAATAAATTGATTGTATGTTTAAAAACTATTTCAAGACAGCATTTCGCAACCTGCGCAAAAACAAACTGTATTCTGCTATCAACGTCATTGGTTTAACAGTTGGCCTGACAGCTTGTTTGTTGATCGGCGTATATATTATACATGAATTGAGCTATGACAAGTTCAATACAAATGCGAACCGTATAGTGAGAGCAACGATGGAATATCGGAAGGCGGGTTCGATAACTGCTACAGAAACCAGCGGAACCAAAACCGGACCTCAATTTAAAAGAACATTCCCGCTAATTGAAGACTATGTCCGCACATTCATAAGAGCGAACGTTGTAAAAAGCGGCGACAAAATATTTGACGAACCTCGTGTATTATATGCAGATCCTGCATTCTTTAAAATGTTTTCTTTTCACATAGTTCAGGGTAATGCAACTACAGCTTTGGATGCACCCGATAAAATTGTTATCACGCAATCGATGGCAAAAAAATATTTTGGCAATGATAACGCAATTGGCAAAACACTCATAAGTGGTGGAAAGGACTTGCGTGTTTCTGCAGTGTGTGAAGATGTGCCACAAAATTCTCAGATAAAATTTGATTTCGCTACGCAGTTTTTAAATCTTGGAGACAATGTTAAAAAGGAAACCTGGTGGACTGCAAACTGGATAACTTATTTTTTAGTACGCGATGAAAAAAGCATTCCGGCACTGCAACAACAGATTGTAGCATATATGAAAACGCCTGCAGTGACAAGAGATGCAAACCTGGAGGGTGGCGACTATCTGACTTACAATTTAGAACCGCTTACAAAGGTGCATCTCTATTCCTCACTCGGCGGTTTTGAGCCCAATGGCAGCATTACTAACATTTACATGTTTGCTGTAATTGCGCTATTGATATTGATTATTGCATGCGCTAACTACACCAATCTTTCAACGGCGCAGTCTACCGGAAGAAGTGGCGAAATTGGCATGCGCAAGGTAATGGGGGCATCGAAGCGACAGATATTTGTCCAGTTTATGAGTGAATCATCCCTCATTACTTTTATTGCTGCAATAGCTGCACTTGTACTCGGCATTTTACTTATCCCTTATTTTAACAGCATCACAGGAAAAGAATTTACTTCAAATAGTTTATTAAAGCCGCTTCCTCTTGTTTCGCTTGCTGGCTTTTCATTAGTGGTAAGTCTTTTTGCGGGTACCTATCCCGCAGTTATCTTATCCGGTACACAGATCATGAAGGTGATGAAGAAGGGGTTCAACTTTACCGGTGGTAACAGCATGCTTCGAAAAACGTTGATAGTTGCGCAGTTTGGCATTTCAGTATTCCTCATCATTTACACGGTCATCATCTTGCAGCAAATGCATTACATGCAAACAAAGAATTTAGGTTATGATAAGCAACATGTTGTAGTGCTTCCGATTGGGGGCAGCATGTCCAATAATTTTCAAAGCCTGAAAGACGCTTTTGCACAGGTAAGAGGTGTTGAAAGTATTACTGCCTCATATGAAACTCCTGAATTTGTAGAGTGGGGTGATGGTATTACTGCCGTTGATGAAAAAGGTAAACATGAAATTTCTCTCAATGCCATGCCTGTTGATCTTGATTTTACTAAAACAATGAAAATGGAACTTGTTGCAGGCCGCGATTTCCAGCAGTCTGATTTTGCATTGATGGATACTTCTGACAATTATGCAAATTTTCACCAGGCATATATTATCAATGAAACCCTGGCAAAGAAGATCGGGTGGACACCACAGCAGGCAATTAATCAAACGATTGAAAAAGGTGCAACAGGTCCCGTAGTTGGTGTTATAAAGGATTTTAATTTCAGTAGCCTGCATAATCCTATTGGTCCGCTTCTGATTTTCCTGGGCAGAAATTTCTCCCGTGACTTTATGCTCCGCATTAACGGTAATGATATGCAGGGAACATTAAACCGGCTGGAAGCCGTTTGGAAGGAACGCATCGCTGACAGGCCTTTCAATTTTCATTTTCTGGATGAGGATTACAGTAAGCTTTACCTGTCAGAACAACGTACTTCAAAACTGTTCGGTGTTGCTGCAGGACTGGCAATAATTCTCGCCTGTTTGGGATTGTTTGGTCTTGCTGCTTTTACAACTGTTCAAAGAACTAAAGAAATTGGAATAAGAAGAGTATTAGGCGCAAACATCAGTGACATTACAATGCTCGTTGCAAAAAATTTTTTGCAATTGGTCAGTGTAGCTGTGATCATTGCCATTCCGCTGGCTTGGTGGGCAGGTAACAGGTGGTTGCAGGATTTTGCTTTCCGGATTTCTGTTCAGGCATACATATTCATTGCTACCGCACTAGTTACTGCATTAATTGCCTTATGCACTATTGGCTATCATACCATAAAAACGGCACTGGCCAACCCGGTAAAAAGTTTACGAACCGAATAAACGAAAGCATATGCTCAAAAGTTATTTTAAAATCGCCTGGCGAAATTTGTTTAGGAACAAAAGCTTTTCAATTACTAATCTATTAGGACTTTCTATTGGCATTACCTGTACCATTTTTATTTTTTTATGGGTGCAGGATGAGCTGACTTATAATAAGTTTCATTCAAACTACAATAATACTTATAAGCTCCTGGCGAATCGTGATTTTAATAACCAGGTATTTACTGATGAACACATGGTTTTGCCATTGGCAAAAGAGCTTGAAGCCAAACTTCCGCAAATAAAGAATGCAGTGGTTACAACGCTTCAGCAGCCATTGGTGCTTACGCATAACGATCTGAAAATAAATAAGCAGGGTTACACAGTCAGCGAGCACTTCTTCGACATGTTCTCCTGGAAATTCTTGCAGGGAAATAAATCAACTGCAATCAGTGATCCTTCTTCAATCGTACTCACTAAATCAACGGCAAAGGCAGTCTTCGGAAACGAAAGTCCAATTAATAAAGTATTGAAAATTGGTGCCGATCGTACTGCAAAAGTTACAGCAGTTGTTGACGATGTTCCGGGTAATTCAACTTTTCAGTTTGATTATGTAACGCCTTTCAATTATTCTGATGAGGGTGTTAAACGGTCGATGGCCGAATGGACAAATTCATCATGGAATGTTTACATCCAGGTGAACGCCGGTACTGATATGGCTGTATTGCAGAAAAACATTAACGATATAAAATACCAACACGATCCCGGCGATAAAAAGATCAGCCACTATTTCCCTTTTCCAATGAGCAAGTGGCGTTTGTACAGCGACTTTAAAGATGGAAAAAATACAGGCGGGATGATTGAGTACGTCAGGCTGTTTACAATTGTTGCTATCATCATCTTACTGATCGCATGTGTCAACTTCATGAATCTTTCCACTGCACGTTCTGAAAGAAGGGCCAAGGAAGTTGGCATCAGGAAAACATTGGGCTCAGATAAAAAGCAATTGGTCGTTCAATTCTTTTTCGAATCAATGATTCTTGCTTTCATTGCTTTTATTCTTTCTGTAGGAATAGTGTATTTATTGCTTCCGCCGTTCAATACACTTGTAGATAAGCATTTGACATTAAATCTTTTTGCACCTTCATTCTGGTTGGGCGCAATACTCATTATTGCTTTCACGGGGATTGTTGCAGGGAGTTATCCTGCCCTTTACCTTTCTTCATTTAGCCCGATAAAGGTTTTGAAGGGAACTTTTCTTGCAGGAAAAGCTGCAACCACTCCGAGACAGATTTTAGTAGTAGCGCAGTTTGTAATTTCTATCCTGCTCATTTCTGCAACCATCATCGTCTATCAGCAAATACAACATATCAGGGAGCGTAATATGGGTTATGATCCGAATAACCTTATTATGATTCCCGGTACATCGGATACGCAAAAGAATTTTACCGTTATTAAACAACAATTACTGAGCACGGGGATGGTTAGTTCGATTACAAGAACGCTTTCGCCAATAACGGATATCTGGTGGAAAACGCCCGGTCCTGATTATGACGGAAAGCCTGCAAATCAGACGATCATTTTTTCAGGACTTACTACTGATGTTGATTTTGCAAAAACGATGGGAGTGAAAATTTTGCAGGGAAGAGAATTTTATGGTACTCCATCTGATTCTAATGTAGTAATGTTGAATAAAGCGGCCGTGGATGCAATGGGTTTGAAAAATCCAATAGGCATGCAAATGCGATATGGACGCAGAACTTCAACGGTGATCGGCATTATGGATGATATTATCATGGAATCTCCTTTCAAGCCTGTTGATCCAATGATGATCTTCTTTGACCCGGGCAATGGAAATTCAATAAGCATTCGCTTAAATAAATCCGCACCACTTAAAAAAGCGCTTGCGTCTATTGAATCCGTTTTCAAAACAAACAATCCTTCTGTGCCTTTCGAATACCAGTTTGTGGACCAGGAGTTCCAGAAGAAATTTATCACAGAAGATTTGATCAGCAAGCTCACAAACATCTTCGCTGCACTTGCCATTTTCATTTGTTGTATTGGCCTTGCGGGATTGGCATCATTCACCATTGAAAAACGTTTCCGCGAAATCGGGGTCCGTAAAGTGCTTGGCGCAACCGTGCAACAGTTATTAGTGCTGATATCAAAAGAGTTTTTAAAACTGGTGTTAATTGCATTTCTAATTGCAGTTCCACTAACCTGGTGGTTTATGAATAACTGGCTGGATAAATACACTTACCGCATTAATATAAGTGTTTGGTTGTTTGTGATTGTCGGCATTGTTGTGCTGTCACTAACATTGATTGTTGTGAGTTTGAACACATTGAGAGCTGCAACTGCCAACCCGGTGAAAAGTTTAAGAACAGAATAGAAGAAAATAAAATTTTTACTGAAAAACGAATAGGCAATAACTTATGATAAGACATTATCTCAAAACAACGTTTCGTTATCTGTGGGAAAATAAAATGGCATCGACCATTAATCTCGTAGGATTAGCCACCGCGTTATGCGTGGTCTATTTTGCGCTGTTATACGTCCGTTTTGAGTTGAGTTATGATAAATTCAATAAGAATGTAGACCATGTGTACAGGGTAGGGATGAATATAAATACGCCTGCCGGAATTAATCATGAAACTACACCCGCACCAATGGCGGAAGCCTTACAAACTTTTCCTGAAATAAAGACATCAACAAGGATCTTTCTTGACTACTACATCGTGCAAAAAGACCAGGAAAATTTTGGAGAAGAGACACTGGCCTATGCTGATCCCTCCGTCTTCAATGTTTTTTCTTTCCCGCTGATAAGAGGTAATGCTTCTACCGCTTTTAATGCTCCGTTTGACATGGTGCTTTCTGAATCCGCCGCGAAAAAATATTTCGGTAGTACCGATTGCCTGGATAAAACGCTAACACTCGACGGAAAAATGACTGCGAGGGTAACGGGTGTTATGAAAGACATTCCTGTCAATTCACATTTCAAAACGAATATTTTGCTTTCCATGTCAACACTTTTCAGTTTTGATTCTGGCTGGCAGAAGAACTGGAACTGGCTTGGGTTTTCAACCTATGTACTGCTGAACAAAAATTCAGATGTTAGCCGGTTAAATAACAAATTGAGTGTTTTTGCGAAAACGCATCCTTACAAAGAAGATATTTCCTATTCATTAGAGTTAGAACCGTTAAGCCAGCTCTATCTTCATGGCAAAGTAAGAGCAAATAAAGCAGGTAGTACTACTACCGGAAATTATAAAAGTATCTTTATTTTCTCGGTTGTTGCATTGCTTGTGTTGTTTATTGCATGTTTCAATTTTATAAATCTTACTACTGCATTTTCATTGAGAAGGGCAAAAGAAGTTGGTGTTCGAAAGGTTTTAGGTGCTTCCAAAAAGCAATTGGTATTTCAATTTCTTACTGATTCGGTGGCCGTTTCTCTGATAGCATTTATCGCTTCCATTGTATTGTGTATCCTTTTGTTGCCGCGGTTTAATGAGCTTACAGGTAAAACAATCAGCACAGGTATATTCAACAACGTGCCCTATCTCTCTTTGTTTTTGCTTATTTCAATTGTAACAGGGCTAGTCTCCGGTATTTATCCTGCGTTTTTTCTTTCTGCTAACCGCGTAGTGGCTAATCTTAAAAGGAACCTGTCTCATGGTTCCCGGGGGGTGTCTTTGCGGCATGGCCTGGTAGTGACACAGTTTACCATTTCCATTGCTTTGATTATAGCCACCCTCGTTGTTTACCGGCAATTAGATTTTATTCAAAACGAACAGTTGGGATTTAAAAAACAGCATAACCTGGTGATCGATTTTCATTATGATGATCGTATCAGGAAGCATACTGAGGCAGTTGAGTCTGAATTGACCGACATAAAGGGTATTCAATTTGCAAGTGCATCGTCTTGTGTGCCCGGACGGCCAAACAAAAAATTTCCTACGACGCTTGAAGCAAACAATAATGAGAAAATTGAACTTCAATGTGACGGGTACTTTGTCGATTACAATTTTTTAAAACAGTATGGAATTGAATTGGTAGCTGGACGAGAATTTTCCAAAGATTTTCCGACCGACAATGAGAGTATGATCGTTAATGAAACAACGGTACGGAAGCTGGGTTATGTAAACGCAAAAGATGCAATTGGAAAAAAATTTTCTCAACGGGGTAAAACAGGTAAGATCGTTGGAGTGGTAAAGGATTTTCATTTTCATTCGCTGCACGAGGAAATTGCCCCGCTTACCATCATGATGAGTCCCGGTTTTCTAACTTTTTTAACCTTGAGCGTAAATTCCGATGATTTGCAGCGTACAATAAAAGAGGTGCAAACCCGGTGGCGTAATATGGCACCTGACCTGCCAATGATCTATTACTTTTCAGACGAATTGTTTAATGCACAATATCTCGCAGAGCAGCGTTTTGGAAAGTTGTTCGTTTGCTTTGCCATACTTGCTATCCTTATTTCATGTTTGGGATTGCTGGGTCTTACATCATTCAACACTATCCAGAGAACAAAGGAAATAGGCGTTCGCAAAGTGTTAGGAGCAAGTGTAAGCAGCATTGTTATGTTGCTTACAAAACAGTTTTTAAAATTAGTGCTTATTGCCTGTCTTATCGCCTTTCCGCTAGGGGGATGGATCATGGGCAAATGGCTTAACGATTTTGCTTATAGAACAAGCATTAGTTGGTGGATGTTTGCTATTGGAGGCGCCATTGCTTTGTTGACAGCAATAATAACTATAGGATCTCTTGCCATAAGGGCTGCGAGAAATAACCCGGTGAAAAGTTTAAGAGCAGAATAACCAACCCGTCAAAAACAAACCACTTGGGAAAGAAACTAAAAACCTAAGTTATATTTAAGAAACTATTTAAAGGTTAATGACTATATCAGTTGGTTGTTATCGCATTTCTTATTGCAGCACCTGTTGCATGGTGGGCCATGAACAAATGGCTCGAAGATTTTACTTACAAGATCACGGCGAGTTGGTAGATCTTCCTCGTTGCAGGCTTCTGTGCATTATTTATTGCGCCATTAACTATAAGTTTCCAGGCAGTGAAAGCTGCATTGACAAACCCTGTAAAAAATCTGAGAACGGAGTGATTCGGTTTGTGATTAAGCATCGATCCCATGACACCGGCGAAGGAAAGTCCTACAAGTTGAATTCTTATCATCAGATCCAAAGCCGTATCATTTATTTCGATCATTCACTACAACATAAAAGATTGTCATCCCCGAGAGGGCTTTGTCCAAGTCTCACAGCATGAGAAATGTGTAAGTCATGACGCTTCCCATATCCTGAATAGAATTACAGAATGGTGAAGTGAGTGACACAACCAGTGCTGATAGTAGCAATTAGCCTGCTCCATAAATCCCATTTATTCTACTCAACTCATCATCAAAGAATATTCTTTTATCTTTAAGCACCTAACTCTTGCTGCATGAAAAGAATGTTTCTCCTGCTGTTGATAGCCTGCCAGCTTGTACAGGCACAGGTTACGCCAACACCTGACGTTTTATGGGGACAATTGTTCAAAGATGTTCAAATGACCCATACACTTGGTGATAACAAAACCTTTGTTGATTGCCTTCCGAAACACGAGCCGTCAGTTATTTTGAAAAAATACAATCAGCAAAAAGGCAAGGCAGCATTTGACTTAAAAACTTTTGTGCTGGAAAATTTCGACTTGCCATCATCTCCTAATGTAAAAGTTACACAGGGACTTTCTTTGAAAGAGCACCTCGAAGAATTATGGAATGTCCTGACACGTCAAAAAGATTCAGTGAAAAAATGGAGTTCACTCTTGCCTTTGCCGTACAGTTATATTGTTCCTGGTGGAAGATTTCGTGAAATTTATTACTGGGACAGTTATTTCACCATGCAGGGTTTGGCGGTGAGCAAACGCTATGATCTGATTGAGGACATGGTAAATAATTTTTCATACCTCATCATGCACTATGGTCATATTCCAAATGGTAACCGCAATTATTATTTAGGAAGAGCACAGCCTCCATATTTTGCCATGATGGTTGAATTGCTTCATGAAAAAAATGGTGATGCTGTGTACAAAAAATATTTTCCGGCAATGGAAAGAGAGTATGCATTCTGGATGAACGGAACGGAGAAGTTGAAGAGCATGCAGGCACATCGCCGCGTGGTAAAAATGCCTGATGGCTCTATACTTAACCGGAACTGGGATGACGTGAATTTACCGAGGCAGGAATCGTATGCCGAAGATGTAGCGACAAGCAAGGTTTATAAAAATGGCGATGGAATGGTGTTTAGAAACTTAAGAGGGTGTGCGGAAAGCGGAATTGATTTTAGCAGCCGTTGGTTCCGGGATACGATGCACATCAATACAGTTGAAACCAGCAATTTGATCCCTGTTGATTTGAATTCATTGCTTTACGTTTATGAAACGCTTTTGAGTAAAGCTGCAAAAGCTAATGGCCAACCGGCAAAAGAAAAAATGTATAAGCTGAAAGCACAGAAAAGAAAAGCAGCTGTTTTAAAATACTGCTGGAATGCAAATGCAAACTATTTTTTTGATTATGATTTAAGGAAAAAGAAAACAACCGGCAGGTGGAATATTCTTGGAGGCATTCCATTGTTCTGTGGCCTGGCAACAAAAGAACAGGCTGAAGGCGTTCAAAAAAATGTTGAAGAAAAGTTTTTGAAAGATGGAGGCGTAACCACTTCAATTTTTAATACAGGCGAACAATGGGATGCGCCAAATGGATGGGCGCCGCTTGAATTTATTACGGTAAAGGGTTTGATGCATTATGGTTATAAAGATTTAGCTAAACAGATTGCTGAACGCTGGATGAATATTAATGAAAGAGTTTTTGCTTCAACAGGAAAAATGTTGGAGAAATACAATGTTGAAGATATCCATTTGGAAAGTGGAGGAGGGGAGTATCCTACACAGGATGGATTTGGATGGACGAATGGAGTTTATTTGGCATTTTGGAAGCTGTTTAAGGAGAAATAATTTCCTTCAATTCGTTTCTAGCCAATAATTGTGAGAACTGCTTTTGTGCTGCACCCATAGAACCTACACAATTCTTTTCTTTTTAAATGCAAAGGCTTTGCCGATGAGCCCCGAGTCCCCGATCGTCTGCCTGGTAAGTTTTATAAAGTGAAGTAAAGAACAGATGATGATTGTTATCTGTCTGCCAGAGGATGACTGCAAAACTTTTGTTTGCAGTACTTGCTACTGTAACTCCCCGATGTCAACGGTTCTGTGTTTTGTCCTGGTTTTTGTTTAAGAACTTTTCAATCATTGGAACAACAAGTTCGCTTTCTTTAAAGTCAGGTTTTATTGTTGTTATTTCTCCAATGTATTCACCGTGTCCGCCCGGAATGATTGCTAATTCAGAATTGTTAATTTGTCGATGCAATTCAATAGCATGTTCAGGTGTAATTACATCTTTATCGCCAATGATAATTAACGCCGGAACTTTAATGGATTTTATTTGTTCGTCTGAAATGTCTTTGAAATTGACCATTCGCTTTACATCTCGGTCGTGCATTATTTGCAAACCGTTGGAGTCCGGTGCAACTTGTTTGTATGCCATTTTTAGTTGCTCCGGCATATTTTCTAATTTTGCCTGTTTCATAAATTCCCAAAACCATTCTGGAACTCCGTTGCGTTTAGCAAGTGCAGAACCCAAGACTATTTTATCCACGATCTCGGGGTGTCGAATTGCAATTTGTAAAGTTGTGGTGCCACCGTTGCTGAAACCAAAAAAATCGGCCCTGGCAATGTCCAGGTTTTTAAGAAGGGTGGCGACGTCGTCTGCATCTTGTTCAAATGTCAGGTCTGTGTTTCTGTCTTTTGTACGTCCATGTGCCTGTAGTTCTACTGCAATGACCTTTCTTCCCTGTGCGAACAACGGAATAACTTTTTCAAAATTTGATTGAATTGTAGAGCCGCCACCGTGAATAAGGACAAGTGGTTTGCCTTCTCCATAAATTTCATAATACATATTCAGACCGTTAACCTCTGAATACCCACTTTTAAAAAGGAGTTTATTCTTTGTCTTTGTTTCCATTATTGGTTTTCTTGTGTTTTTCTGTCCGAAGCAAATTTGTCCGAGTAAAATAAATAAAAGAAGGTTTAGAATCGTTGCTTTCATTTTTGTATGGAGTATGTCGGTTTATAATGGCCGCTAACGTTGAGGCATTGGCGATGTCGCCACATTCATTGTTCGTGCAGCCTGCAACCAATGCTGATTAATTATTGGGCTGCAGTAAACTAGTTTGTCGAACCTTACGTTCGAAAACCCCGTTAGATGCATGTCCTAATCTATGAACAGCAAGAACTTCCCATTTGTATTGGTGGGCATTTTACCGAGCCATAGCTGCAAAATACACAACAGTCACCATCTTTTGGTTTTAGTCGTGTCTTACAGTTTTTACATTCATAGAAATATTGGCAAGCATCCGTTGGCATGATCTCATCTTCTTTGTGTCCACAAACAGGGCAAGTAATAACGGATTGAAGTATAACAGCTTTGTTCATTAGTTGCTGATTTTTTGGGAAGTCACTTTGTAACCTGTGCTGTTAATTGCAGCAACAATGCTGTCAACGGAAGTTTTGCTGTTATCAAACTTTACCATGCTGTTGGCCTTTTTAAAAGAAGTTTGATAGTTGATAACACCTTTGACTTTTGCGATTTCACTATTTACGTGTTCTGTGCAACCTTCACAACTCATACCTTTTATTTTGAACTCCGCTTGTTTAATATCGGCATTTGTACTGATAACAACTTGTGTCTGTTTGTTCTTCGGGTAAAAGGCCGCTTCATAATATGGGAAAGCAATAAGCAGCCCTGCAACTACCGTGACAATACCCAAGAAAGCAGATGAATGTAGAAATGATTTTTTGTTGTTTGTCTCACAATTGCAGTCAGTTTGTTTCTGCCCTTTTAGTTTTTGATACCATGCAAATGCAAAAACTACAACAGTCAATCCAACTAAAAACGGTCTGAAGGGCTCAATCCAGGAGAAGGAAGAAGCCAGACCACTAGTGCCGCCTAAAAAGGCTAGAACTGGCGTTATACAGCAAAGCGATGCTGCCGTCGCTGTCAAAAGTCCTACAATAATATTTTTACTATTTTTTGTCGTCGTTGTCATATGTCAATTGTCAGGCGAAATTAAAATCTAAGTCGATAGATGTTGCAGTTAACGTCAAAGCATTTGCGAAGGCATGGAATTAGAATTCAGTCTGCCCAACCTTTGTTTTGATGTTAATTAATGGCTTTATTGGTGAAAATTAGTACTTCAGCCATGCTTTTGCAAATGCCATTGTTAGCGGTAGTCATACTTTACTTAAGCATACGTGTGATTGTTGAATCTAACTTCTTTCTTAAGTCTTCAATTTCAGGGCTTGCAGTATGCTTGTAATCGTGAGAGAAAGAAATCTTTTTATTACCTTTTTTTGTTTGAAGCACTAAAAAGACGGTGCAGAAATGAGGACAGTCGTCACAATGAAACCACTGAGTAGTATTTGAGTCCTGCAATAAACTGCCCGGTATGGCGCTTAGTAATGCAATTGCACTATTTACTTTAGCTGTATCCGATAAAGGCTTCAGGTATGCAGCAGAGTCTATAACAACTTTTTTGTGCAATGTATCAGTTAATAATAGCACAGTATCTTTTATCAGTAGCTGGTATCTATAAACCCAGGCAGAATTATTGCTTTCTCCGCAATCGTTACCAAAAATAATGGAGTTGATTTCTGAGGGCGTCAGGTCTTTGTTATAATGTTCTGCTTTAGCATCAGAGTTGGAAGTTTCATTGCTGTGCTTAACTGAATTGTTCTGCTGGCAGGCTATACAGGTGAAAACATACAAAGCCAGTAGCAACTTAAATGAAGTCATGTGATTATTTTAAACAAAGGATTTGCGTTCGTATTTAAAATTAGTGCTCCGGCCTGCTAAACTTGCCATGATTAATGATCATTATTCATCGGATTTAAACGATCTTTTCCAAATCTGTTCTCCAATGAAAAATTTACTTGCCGTTGTTGGTGTTTTTAATAGCTTTTGTGTTGCGGCTGCACCAACAACTGAATTGAATGCCTAGTCCATCACATGGGTAAGCCATCCAAAATTATCTATTCCTGTTTGATAAAACGCGGCACTAGACCAATAGTATTCCTGCGGCCACTGGCACACACCAGCCCTGACAGGATTTTGATGCATATACTGAAGCTTTTGCCATAACACTTCC
>DATMIF010000012.1:0-32859 GCA_035554655.1 Flavisolibacter sp. | reverse complement strand
AATCGCAGGCGCAGGACTTGATGTTCTGGGGGTTGAACCTCCTGTAAGCAATAATCCGCTTCTCGCTGCGCGGAATTGCATCGTTACTCCACATATTGCATGGGCAACAAAGGAGTCAAGAAAACGGCTCATGGATATGGTCACTGAAAATCTTAGGGATTTTCTGAATGGCAATCCAAAAAATGTGGTGAGTTTGGGATAGTTCTGGTTTGCAGTTATGAATACCTGACCGGTTAAAATAAGAGTGGTTTTATTTTTTAATTTTTTAATGCTTCTACCCAATGCACATCCTGATCGCACCCAATGCATTTAAAAATTCCCTATCTGCGGGAAGAGTCGCTGAGGTCATTTATGTTGGTCTTCAAAAAAGTCCACTTCAGTTTGATCACGAGTGTTTTCCGGTAGGTGATGGAGGCGATGGCACAGGAGAATTAATTGTTAAAAGCAAATCCGGGTTAAGAGTTGATCTGGAAGTACAGGATCCCCTACGGAAAAAGATACTGTCCTGGTACGGGTTGATCGATCAGGGCAAGACTGCTGTAATTGAAATGGCCAGTGCTTCGGGCTTACATCTACTCAATAAGCAAGAAATGAACCCTTTGAAAACATCGAGCATCGGCACAGGTGAGATGATAAAAGACGCACTCAATAAGGGGGTCAAAAAAATTATACTTGGAATGGGTGGCTCCGCTACTGTTGATGGAGCCTGCGGTATTCTTAGTGCCCTCGGTATTCGTTTTTTGGATCACGAAAAACAACTCCTATTTCCTTCACCAGAAAATCTGATTAATGTGGAAAGCATCGATGATTCGGAACTGGACCCAGGAATTCGGGGTTGTGAGTTCATCGTACTTTGTGACGTCGTTAATCCGCTCTTAGGTAGCGATGGTGCGGCAACTGTGTTTGGTCCTCAAAAAGGAGCTACGCCTGCAGCTGTGAAGGAACTGGAAAAATTCCTGGATCGATTTGCTGCACTGGCAATGAAGCAGACTCAAAAGAATTTAGTAAATCTACCAGCCGCAGGTACAGCCGGTGGTGCTGCTGCAGGACTATATGCGCTGTTGAATGCAAAACTTGTGAACGGGATAGACTATTTTTTAGAGTTTACCAATTTTGAATTGGCCCTTGGCAAAGCAGATCTTGTTATTACGGGTGAGGGAAGCATCGATAATCAAACGCTGGATGGTAAGGGGCCTTTTGGAGTGGCTTGTCGGGCGAAACAAAAAGGGATTCCGGTAATCGGTCTTGCAGGAATTGTACCACTTAAAAAAAGTACAAAAATGCAGCAGTATTTTGACGTATTATTTCCAATTGGAAACCAACCTTCGGAATTAGCCGGCGCGTTAAAACTCACAGAAGAGAACCTGGAGAGAACTGCTATTGAGATCGGCAACCTGCTTTCTCTAAAACTAACTAATTAAGAACTTCCCGGCTTAGCCTTCTTTTGCTACTGTACAAAATAAAAATGTTTCCAAGCCTGGACAACCCATTACCTGCGGTCGTGCATGAACGTTTGTATCTCTTCAGTTAAATGAAGTATTACACAAGTCAAAATTGAAGTATTCTTCGGGCCGGAACACTTGTAAACAACCGTCGTACTTGTTGCAAAAATTCCAGTTGAATAGGGACATGCAGGCAGAACTATTCATCCCGAATTAGCCTGGCTGACATAAACAGGACCTGTTGATCCGATTTTAAAAGATCATGTAAGAAAATTGAAAAAGTCTGATCCATTGTCTATAATAATCATCCGTAAATTATTTATTTGAAGCTGCCTATGGTTTTTTGATCTGCGATATCATTACGAAAGCTTTTGCAACAAATTCTAAGCAATTGAATCCCGAATAATAAGTTTTTTACAAAAAATTGCTTGCGTATTATGGGACGTCCTTTTCTTTTCCAGGATTTGTTTCACAAGCGTCACACGAAAAAATTAATCTGTGTTATATCTAAGACAGGGTATGGGTAATTGCAACCATAGATCGGATCTGCTTGTTCGGATTTAAGATGCTGTAAATTGTTTCACACAGGTAAATCTATTGTAATCGTCCCCCGATTTAATTTTCTACTGCCCGTAAAAGTTAGATATGAAAAAAAACCTATTGTTTTTTGGCTTATTAATTCTTGTTATTGTCATAACAGGCGTCGTCTTATTTGTAAGACTGCGCCCGACAGAACTCTATACGGATTGGAAGGTATATGGCGGTAGTAAAACACGCATTCAATATTCAGCATTGTCTCAGATTGATACGAACAATGTGGGGTCGCTTCGGGTATCGTGGGTTTATCATACCGGCGATGCTGAAGGCGCAAGTCAAATGCAGGCAAACCCGATTGTGGTTGATGGCGTATTGTATGGCGTTTCACCGAAACTAAAGCTCATAGCGCTGGATCCTGCTTCCGGAAAAGAAAGGTGGGTTTTTGATCCCTTTGCCGATACTTCATCCGGCAGAAAGCCAGGAGGTATTAACATGTGTCGGGGTGTTAGCTTTTATGATGGCGGAAAATCTGATAAGAAGATATTCTACACAGTGGGATCCCTGCTTTATTGTATCAATCCTTCAACAGGTCAACCCTGGAACTCTTTCGGAACCAATGGTACAGTTGACCTGCATAATGACCTTGGGAAGAATGTCAAAGACCTGTTTATTACCTCTACAAGTCCTGGCATGATCTACAGGGATCTAGTGATCATCGGGAGCTATGTGTCTGAGGAAGCAGCGGCTGCACCCGGTCATATAAGAGCTTATGATGTCCACACCGGCAAATTGCGATGGATTTTTCATACGATTCCTCATCCGGGGGAGCAAGGCTACGAGGAATGGGTGGATAAAGAAGCCTATCAACATATCGGAGGAGCCAATTCCTGGGCGGGATTTACGCTCGATGAAAGCACGGGTTTATTGTATGCACCAACCGGCTCAGCCTCCTACGATTTTTACGGTGGAAAAAGACTGGGGAAAAATCTCTTTGCCAATTGTATCCTGGCTCTTGACGCGGCTTCCGGTAAACTAAGATGGTACTTTCAGACAGTGCATCACGATGTATGGGACTGGGACCTCCCTGCTCCGCCAGCTCTTGTACGCATTACTAAAGAAGGGGAAAAAATCGATGCCCTGGTACAGGTAACCAAGACAGGTTTTCTTTTTGTACTTGATAGAAAAACAGGCAAGCCTCTTTATCCTATAGAGGAAAGACTGGTGCCCGTTGAGACAGACCTAGCCGGCGAAAAGCTTTCGACGACTCAACCCTGTCCGACATTTTACCCTCCATTTGTAAGACAGACGGTGTCCGATACTGAACTTAACCGGGACATTCCTGATTCATCGTATCAGGAAATCAGGCAACAGTTAGCCACATATATTACCGGAAACTTGTTTAACCCGCCTTCAAAAAAACCAACCATTATTTTTCCTGGTATGCAGGGCGGAGCTGAATGGGGCGGACCTTGTTATGATCCGGGAACAGGAATTGTTTATATCAATGCTAATGAAGTGCCGAGGTTACTCACCATGGTGGAAAGAAAGGAAAAACTAATGACTTCCAATCAAAACAATCTGGAAGCAGGTAAGGCTTTGTATAACATCACCTGTATTAACTGCCATGGGCCGGAACGAAAGGGTGGAGGCGATTTTCCACCCCTGCTTGGTCTTGAAAAAAAGTATTCTGACGCCGATTTTAAAAACCTAATTACTACAGGACGCAGGCGAATGCCAGGGTTTAACCAGTTAGGCGAAGGAGAAAAAAATGCGCTGGCTTCATTTATTTTAAATATCAAATCACTGCAACGGCAAAAATTTATTCCTTCATCAAAAAAGCAAGACCCTTATTTTAAAATTCCTTATACATCGATGGGGAGTGCAAGGCCTACCAGGTTTGAAACGAGGGAAGGCTACCCTGCTATTCGCCCGCCCTGGGGTAGTCTAAGTGCAATCAATCTGAATTCAGGGAAAATCGTTTGGAAAATCCCATTGGGGGATTATCCCGAACTAAAAGCAAAAGGTATTCAAAGCGGTACAGAGAATTATGGAGGTCCTGTACTCACTGCAGGAGGGCTATTGTTTATTGCCGCAACAAAAGACGGAAAATTCAGGGCATTTAATAAGCGGTCCGGCCAACTACTTTGGGAGACAGATTTACCCGCGCCTGGTTTTGCCACACCCTCAATTTTCGAAGCTAACGGGAAGGAATATGTGGTTATTGCGTGTGGGGGCGGCAAAATGAAGACCAAATCCGGAGATGCATATGTAGCGTTTTCGCTTCCTGGTAATTGAAAATAGAATAACAACACTGCAATATGAAACGAAAAGATTTTATTTCATCATCGGTACTAGCGACAGCGGGACTTGCTTTCCCTTATTCGTCTATGGCAGATCCAAAGTCCAAAACGAGCCTGAAGATGAAAATTTGCATTTTCTCAAAGCAGTTGCAGTGGTTGGATTATAAGGATTTAATTCCTGCAGTAGCCGGGATGGGCTACGATGGTATAGATCTGACGGTCAGACCCAACGGCCATGTTTTGCCTGAGCGCGTGACTGAGGACTTGCCAAAGGTCGTGCATCTGGCGAATGCTGCCGGAATTAAAGTATATATGATCAGTACCGATATTGAAGACGCTTCCAGTCCATATGCAGAGACTATATTAAAAACTACGGCTTCGCTTGGCATTCAGTGTTACCGCTGCGGTGGTATTAATTATGAACCGGATATGGATCTTCCGGCAAACCTTGATAAAATCAAAGCGAAATTTGCATCACTTGAAGGCCTTAACAGGAAATACGGATTGCATTGTGATTTTCTCAATCATTCAGGTGAAGTTTTTGGAGCAGCACTTTGGGATCTGTGGTTTGCCGTTAGAGATCTGGATCCAAAATATGTGGGATGCCAATTCGATATCAAACATGCTACTATTGATGGTCCCTTTTCATGGCCAGTCACACTGAAATTACTTCACAATTATGTACAAACTATTTGCATAAGAGATTTTAAATGGATAGAAAAAAATAAGGTATGGGAGATTCAACCAATGCCGCTTGGTAAGGGCGCAGTGGATTTTAGAAAATATTGCGGCCTGCTTAAGGAATATAACATACAGGGGCCGGTCTCTCTTATGTGTGATTATGACTTGGGTGGCGCACAGAATGGTGACAGAAAGCTTACCATTCCAGGAGACGAGGTGTTCAAAGCAATGAAAAATGACCTGGTGGTACTAAGAAGATTTTTTGATGAGGCAGGCATTTAATCACTAAACAATCCATATGAAGCGTCGAAAATTTTTAACTACGTCAATTGGTATGGGGACACTTATTGCAGCCGGTTGTTCCCCCTCGAAGCATTTAAGTAATGCTGCGCGGTATGGTGTTATTAAGTTGAAGGGTTCTAACAATTCCGAAGTTACACACTGGGATGTGGTCACTATCGGCAACCTTTCACGCAACCGTTATTGGGGGGAAAGCGAGGAGAAATCGCTTCATCCGGTTATCTGTACTACGATTGTTATTGCTGTAAATGGCCATCATGTTATTGTAGACCCTTCATTGAAAGATGAAAGGGCGATGGCAGAGGAGTTGCAAAGAAGAACAGGATTAACCCCCGAAAAAATTGATATTGTTTTTGTAACGCACGAACACGAAGATCACTATATAGGAATGCCTAATTTTCCCAATGCAAGATGGCTCGCAAATCCTTTGGTAGCAGCATCTATAAATGCCAACACTCATTTTTCAAAAAAGGTTGAGCCGGCAGGTGAAAAGATTTATGATGTAATTGATGTCGTTCATTTGCCCGGGCATACACCAGGGACTTCTGGCTTGCGGTTCGATTATAAGGGATTATCCGTTTTTGCCGTAGGCGATGCAGTGGCTACAAAAGATTTTTGGGATGAGGGAAGGATGTACTTTAAGGCCCTGGACGTTGAAGAATCGCTACGCTCTTATAAAAAAATTGCGGGTGTGGCAAACATAATTGTGCCTGGTCACGACAACTATTTTCTCTTGCTGTGAACCAAAGGGTAGGGATAAGAACAATGAAAATGCATTGTAATATATATATATAAATTTCGCAGTATTCCAAATATGAGTCAAAAAAAATTCAATCGCCGCAAGTTTTTAAGAACCGGTGCTGTACTGACGGGTGCGGTTTTGACCGGGTCGACAGGCGCTAGTACTGAAGTCCCAGAACGGCCCGAAAAGACCTCAACTGGCTTCGGTCTGTCGCAAGCGTTAGAAAATGGTGAAGAATTGTATAATGGAATTCGTTTACCTTCTGACTGGCCGCCTCGGGATATGGATCCAAACAGCTACGAGCCTATGCCACTACCTTATCTAAAGTCTCCTCCCGAGGTAATTCCAATTGATGTCGGAAGACAGTTGTTTGTAGATGATTTCCTGATTGAGAAAACTGATCTCACACGTAGCTTCCACCAGCCGGTCAAGTATAAAATGAACCCGGTTCTAAAGCCTGAAACAAAAGGTGAAATGAATAATAGGTATTGCCCGGTCGCTGCACCTTTTTCCGATGGCGTATTTTATGATCCAACTGACAGGCTCTTTAAGCTTTGGTACATGGCAGGCTGGTTTGACGGGACGGCCTTCGCGATCAGTGAAGATGGTATCCACTGGCAAAGACCCCATGTTAATAAAGTGCCAGGTACCAATCTGGTGTTGAACCCAGAAGGCTTAAGAAGAGATGGCGCTTCTGTATGGTTAGATCATGACCCGGAAAATCCTGCAGAACGTTTTAAGATGTATTGGTGGGCACGCAAGGGCGCAATCGGCAGGGTATTAAAGGAAGACGGGGGGCATCTACTCACCAGTCCGGATGGGATTCATTGGAACTGGAGAGGTCGAATTGGGTCAAGTGGAGACAACACAACTTTCTTTTATAATCCCTTTCGAAAAGTCTGGGTGTTTACGGTACGCAGGCAAGGCCGACCGGCACCGCCATGGTCGGACGATCAAAAGCCTGGAGAGAAGAGAGGTATGGGAAGGGCCCGCTCATATTGGGAGAATAAAGATTTTTTTGCGGCACTGGAAAACTGGGACGTATACGACCCCGTATTTTGGCTTGGAGCCGACAAGTTCGACAATAAAAGGAGACACTATCCTTTGAGCAATGAGCCACAACTGTACAAGGTTGATGCAGTCGGTTATGAAAGCTTGATGCTGGGCTTTTTGCAAATTCATTATGGACCACCAAATGAGCAGTGTGCAAAAGGAGGATTCCCAAAACTAACAGAGTTACAAATTGCATTTAGCAGGGATGGCTTTCATTGGGATAGAACAAACAGGCAAACCTTTATCGGAGCGACGCTGCAAAAGGATAGTTGGGAACGTGCTTATATACATTCTACAGGAGGTGTGTGTTGTATAGTGGGGGACAATTTATACTTCTATTATACAGCCTTTCAAGGCGATGAATCAAACAAAAATCCACTTGAATATTGGAGTGGGATGTATGCAAAAGCATCGACGGGCCTTGCAATACTGCGTCGTGATGGTTTTGCTTCAATGGAGGCAGGAAAAGAGGAGCAGATGTTATATTCACGGGTTTTGAAGTTTTCCGGGAAATATCTTTTTGTCAACCTGGATGCACCCGATGGGCAGCTTTGTGTGGTTCTTTGTGACAAAGACGGAAATCCAATTCCCGGTTATACGCGGCAGGATTGCATCCCGTTAAAAGGAGATAGTACGAAGAGGCTTGTGCAATGGAAAAATAATCAGGACATTGAGGCGCTTGCCGGCACGCCGGTTCGGTTTAAGTTTTACCTGGTTAAGGGTAAGATTTATTCATTTTGGGTAAGCAAAGGTTCTGACGGTGCAAGTAGAGGAGCGACAGCTGCAGGTGGCCCGGGGCTAAAAGGATATTGGGACATTTGAAAGGGATAATTTGAAAATTGATCAATATGAAAAAGACACTACTCGCCTTATCAGTTGTTTTCTTTTTCCAGGCAGCGAACACGCAACAGCATACAAAAGATTCAGTGGTGTCTGCTAACGGCCCAACCGCCAATGGCAGGGCGGAGATAACCGACTCATTTCGCTTAAACTACCAGGATGTTTACGAGAACATGCATTATGACCAGCCTCTGCGTCCGCAAGTGCATTATACTCCCATTGCTGGGCAGATTGCAGATCCTACAGGCCTCATAAAATATAATGGCATTTATCATCTCTTCTACATGTTTGATGAATGGTCAAAACAAAGAAGGGACAATAAAAACTGGGGCCATGCCATAAGTACGGATTGCATTCATTGGGAGCAACAACCGCCGGTGCTCAATACTCTTATCGATAACCGGCCCGGAAGTGGTAGTGGAATCATTGACTGGAATAACACCTTAAGGCTTCAAACAGGCACAGAAAAAACGATTGCAATATTTTATACAGACTATGGTCGGGGAATTTCTTTAGCCTATAGCAAGGATGCCGGGAAAACCTGGGTGCGTCACAAGAATAATCCACTTATGCCAATAAAAAATGGTTTTAGAGATCCGGTGGTATTTTGGTATCAACCAGATCAGTCATGGCGTATGGTAATTTACGAGGAGCCGGGAGTATCATTTTATAAATCAGTTGATCTTTTAAGCTGGCAATTTTTAAGTAAGCTGGGAGGATATTTTGAATGCCCTGATTTTATACATATGCCGGTTGATGGAAGTGAAGATAATAAAAAATGGGTGCTAATGGATGGCAATGGAGCGTACACGATTGGTGAATTTGATGGGACAATATTTTCGCCACAACAGGAGAAAAAATACCTGGGAGAAAAAGTATTTTACAATAGAGTTGGCAACAGGATCAATTACTATACAAAGGATATCTATGCAACGCAAACCTGGAAACAATCTTATGAGGGTGACGGGCCATTCTACCAAATGGCATTTATGATGATTAAGGGAGCACCGACTCAGAACAGGACATGGAGCCAGCAATTAATTTTCCCTGTAGAATTGACACTGAAAACAATTGATGGCAGGATTCAGCTTTGTCGTAATCCAATTGACGGCATTAAAGGACTTCGTGACAAGGGAATTTTTTTACAAAATGAAACAATTCGCCCAGGAGAGAATCCGTTAAAAAATTTATCTGGTGACGTTTATGAAATGATATTTGACATTGACATCGGACAATCAAAAGAAATCGATTTTGCAATACGTGGGCAAAAAGCAATTTACGAAACAAAATCGGGAAAGCTAACGTTTATGGATAGCCGTATAAATCTTATCCCTTCGAAGAACAGAATCAGGCTTAGGATTTTGATTGACCGAAATTCAGTGGAAATATATGGTAATGAGGGCGAGAACAGCATAACAAGACTCTTTTATCCTGAGTCAACTGATAAAAGCTATGAATTGAGTTCAATAGAAGGTTCGATCACGATGGTCAACATGGAAATATACCCGCTGCGGTCCATCTGGTTGAAAAAAGAATTGGAAATGGGCTATTATCGAAATTTAAATTCCGTTAACCTTCCTTGTAAATAAAAAATTGAGCCGCATTCTACAGCAGATATTTTGATGGCAATTACATTCTGTAATTGTAGCAATTCGTTTTATTTAAATCATTTTAATATTCTTGTGCGCTTCTCTGAATTCGGTAGGTGTGCTTAAAAATTTCGATTTGAATACAGTGGAAAAATAAGCCTGGGATGAAAATCCCACTTTAAAAGCTATTTGTGCAATGGTAAGGTCTTCATTGATCAACAGGTATTTACTCTTTTGCAATCTCACGTTTAGAATATAATCGTTCACGTTTACCCCAAGCAATGCCTTGAGTTTCCTGTACAACTGTACCCGCGAAATTCCGATCTCGCGGCAAATGTCTTCGACAGAAAATTTTTCATTGGAAATATTATTTTCAACAATTGCCGCAAATTCATTTAAAAACTTTCGATCAATTTTTTTAGAAGTTCCTGTTCTTATTTCTGTAGGCAACTCGCTTGTGTAGTGTTCTTTCAAAGATTCTCTGTTTCTTAAAAGGTTTTTTATCATCTCTTCCAGAAACTGCAGGTTAAAAGGCTTCATAATGAAAGCGTCGGCCTTCAGTCGCAGGCTTTCAATTTGATTTTCAATTTCGACTTTTGCGGTAAGTATAATAATGGGAATGTGAGACGTACGAATATCATTTTTGAGTTTTTCAGTTATGCTCAGGCCACTGTTCCCGGGTAAAATAATGTCGCAGATGATAAGGTCAGGGACAATATCAAATGCCATATTTAATCCTATGGCACTATTTTCAGCTTCGTGAATTTCGTAAGACTTCTGAAGCTGTATTTTAAGAAAGGAGCGCATGTCATTGTTATCCTCAATAATCAACACTGAGTGCTCTTTCGAAACATTCCCAGGTTCGAACCCTGCTTCTGTATCGTCTTTTATGGAAGGCACAGATTCTGCATCTACAGAATAGATGCGAACGTCATCATAGTTAATAGCTATGTCTTCCTTTTTTTCATCTATTTCATCTGCGGCAAAATGCGATTTACCTAAGGGTAATTTGATTTCAAAAACACTTCCCTTCCACTTTTCACTTTTCAATTCAATGCTACCATTGTGTAAAGCGATAAGTTGTTTTGATAGTGCAAGGCCAATTCCTGTTCCTTTCAGGCTGGCTTCATCGGCCTGATAAAATAAATCAAAAGCGTGTTTCGCTGTTTCGGGATTCATTCCAATTCCTGAATCTTCGATCCTGATTACAGCAAATTGTTCATCTGTTTCTTTGTAGACAGTGATGTTAATAAATCCGTGTTCATTCGTAAATTTATAAGCATTAGATAGCAGATTAAACAACACTTTATCCAACATCTGGATGTCGAACCAAACCTTAAGATCGCGTTCTCGCATAGAGAGGTTAAAGGAGATTGATTTTTTTTGTGCGAGGCTCCTGAATGCCTCGGCAATTTCTTTCACGAAATCATTGAGATGATTTTCAGTCACCCTGAGTTTCATTTTGCCATGTTCGATTTTGCGAAAATCCATCAGTTGATTCACCAGCCTGAGCAATCGAAGTACATTCTTATTGATGAACTCCAAATTTTGTTTCAATGTGACGGAGAGTTTGGAGTTTTGACGGATACTTTCCAATGGCGCTAAAATCAGTGACAGCGGTGTTCGAAATTCGTGAGAAATATTAGTAAAGAAGTTGAGTTTTGCTTCATTGGCTTGCTGTGCTAATTCTGACATGGCCACCAGTTGATTCTTTTGAGAAAGAATTTCTTCGTTTTGAGCCGCCAGCTTTCGATTGACTTTCTTGTTATTTCGCCATGAATAGAAGCTAAAGCCGGCAAGAATAAAGATCAAGGCGAGCGCTATGATAGTGGCATTTAGTATTGACCTTTGGCTGTTATAAATTTTTATTTGCTGGTTTAATACATCATTTTGACGTTCGATGTCTTTTTGCTGGCTGTTAATTTTGTCCGTCTGCAGTTTCATGAGCCGAACATTCGAGGAATCAATGACCAGGGTTTGGAGAGCGTTCTCTTTTTCGAACGGCTCTTTGTTTAATATTTTTAATGCGGTCTGAATGGCTTCTTCTCCGCCTGTTGGATATAAAAGAGTCGCATTGAGGATCTTGTCAGAAACAAATTCGATTCCTGCACCCGGTCCGGGAAGCCCGTCTACCCCAACAAACCTGATTCGGTTTGCCAGATTGTTTTTTTTGCATACCTCGTATGCACCGAGTGCCATAACATCGTTGTGTGCGAAAATAAGGTCAGCCTGTGATAGTTTATCAAGGTTCTTTTCCAGCTGAACGGATGCTTTTTCTTTTTGCCAGTTGCCATAAATTTCTGAAGTTATTTTCAGTTGCGGAAATTGCCGGAGGCCATCTGAAAACCCTTTCTCACGTTCAATAGCAGGTGTTGAACCTGGCAAACCAATAATTTCAATAATGTTCCCCTTGCCATTAAGAATGTTTGCTGCGTAAGTTGCGGCCAATTTGCCAATCTGGTAGTTATCGGCACCGACAAAGCTGGTGTAAAGATTTGATGCAGTCTTACGGTCAAGAACCACCACCGGTATTCCTTTTGTAAAAACCTCTTCTACAATCGGCGTCAGTGGCTGGGCCTCGTTAGGTGATACCAGAAGAATGTCAATGTCATCGCTAAGTAGTTCCCGGATTTGCTTCACCTGCAGGTCACTATTGTCATTTGCATCGCGATAAATTAATTCGGTTCCGGGATGAAAGGAAAGTTCCCTTTGCATGGCTTCAAGCATGCTTTTCCGCCAGTTATCAGAGCCGGTACATTGCGAAAAACCAATGCGGAAATTTTTTTCTTTCCTGGTCTCGGAGCACCCGGTTAAGATTAAACCGGACAAAAACAACCAAACAAGGGTTCGTATTGAAAGCAGGGGAGTCTTCTTAATTGGAGTCATACACAGCAATCTTCAAAGGCAAGGTGAACCCTTTTTTTCGATAAACCTTATGTTTTCGTTGAAATTATTTTCGTTTTTGTTTCAAATCTTCGTTTTAATCAGATGCTAAATCTAAATCTGAAGAATTTTCAAAAAGAATGTTACAGAAATGAAAATAAGGATGCTTAAATATTTATTGCGGGTCTGCCACCTTCTTAATTGAAAATTTTAATAGCCTGAAATCAGCCCGGCTATTTTTTTTAAAGTTTAATCATCATCAGCTGGCAATGCAGGCTTACGATTTTAAAAAAATGAGGTTACTTTTTTTAAAGCAGAGTAAAAACTCTGCGCGTAAAAATTTTCGAAAACGCTGATATTCAATTGAACTGTTCAAAACTTACCGGAACCAAAATTTTATATAACAATGAAATAAAAGCAAATCAGCCCCAGGCAGTATCAGGCTAACTTGTTCTGAACATTGCTGTATGGAGAAAATATGGCTCGGGAAAGTTGACCTTATAGAACCGGATGTTCTTCGTTGGGGAAAAAAGAATATATCCGTATTCTTCTTTTCCGCGGAAGGGGCTACAGTACCGGACGCAATTATGTGCCTGTATCGTTGCTCCCTTCGACGCGCAGCAGTTTGATAAAGTAGTTACTTCCTATCGTCTCGGCTCGGTGATGTTCTTTCCCGTGCCCCTGAGACAGCACCTGTTTTGATTGCTCATAATGAATCTCTCAAACTGCATGTGTTTATAGACAAAAGTGTTGTGGAAGTCTTTGTAAACGGGCGGCAATGCGCATTGGTACGTGAGTATCCTGGAAGAGATGACAGCATGGGTGTGTCACTAAGTTCGCAAGGGACTGATGCGAGCTTAAATCTCTGGAGGCAAGGCAAATGAAAAGCATTTATCATTGAAAACTATTTAAGGGTGGAAGTGCTTATCGATTTTTAAAGTGACCAATAATCTACGATATCCGCATTTGGACAAGCAAGATTTTGCTATCCTTAAAAAAAACATCTTTCGGCACACGAAGGAAAATGATTTAAAAAAACGGTACAAAGTGGTGTAGAAGAAAGTAATAGCGAAACAAATAACGGAAGGGCAGTTTTAAGTCCGCGGCTCATCGCGGTGAGAAGCAAATCCCTAAATAAACCATAAAGAAGATTACATTTTATATGAATACAGTCCTCCCGCAAAAACCGCTGGCAACTATCACTGCCAAAACCAGGTTTGCTTTTATTTTGGTGACATCATTATTTTTTCTCTGGGGTTTTTCAAATAATCTCAATCCTATTTTAATACCACATCTGAAAAAATCATTCACACTTACCACAACTCAGTCAACATTAGTGGATTCATCAGTGTATATAGCATATTTTTTGATGGCACTGCCTGCCGGATATGTGATGAAGAGATTTGGTTATAAGGTTGGCATCATCATAGGATTAATATTTTTTTCAATTGGCGCTTTTTTATTTATTCCTGCAGCTAACACACAATCCTATCAATTTTTCTTGTTTGCACTTTTTGTAATCGCTTGTGGATTGAGTTTTTTAGAAACTGCAGCTAACCCTTATGCGGCGGCGTTAGGTCCACATAAAACAAATACGCAACGTTTGAATCTTGCACAATCATTTAATGGCCTCGCAGCTGCGTTGGCTCCTGTGATTGGTGCAAGGATGATTCTTACAAAAGGCTACACTGACGTTCAATTAAAGTCAATGACAGCAGATGCAAAAAGAATTGCGCTGGCCTCAGAAGCCTCTTCTGTCAAAACACCTTATCTCATCTTAGGAAGCGTGTTGTTAGTGATTGCGCTTGCATTTGCATTAACCAAACTTCCACCAATTCAACATAGGGAAACCGGGAGAAAGAAAAGCGAAAATATATTGCATGCT
Source organism: Flavisolibacter sp. (assembly GCA_035554655.1). GTDB lineage: Bacteria > Bacteroidota > Bacteroidia > Chitinophagales > Chitinophagaceae > Flavisolibacter. Next base: position 18,607 of record DATMIF010000012.1, on the reverse strand, counting down.
TTCAAACATAAGCATCTTACATGGGCAGTAGTTGCTCAATTTTTTTATGTAGGTGCTCAAGTTTGTGTTTTTAGTTTGTTTATTCTGTATGCGACCAGGGCGGCGAACATAAGCGAAGTAAAAGCTGCTGATTATTTGGGTGCCTGTGGTGTAGCATTCCTCATTGGTCGGTTTCTTGGGACTTTCTTAATGCAATACATTAGGCCAAACCTGTTACTTGCTATGTATGCTGCAACCAATACATTGTTGTGCGTTGTTGCAATTACAGCAAGCGGGATTATTACAGTATATGCGGTAATCCTAATTTGCTTTTTTATGTCTGTTATGTTCCCAACCATTTTTGCACTTGGCATTACTGACCTTGGTGGCGACACTGAGTACGGGAGTAGCTTGCTTATCATGTCCATTGCCGGCGGTGCAGTTCTTCCAAGGATTTTCGGTGTGCTCAGCGATCTGACAGGCAACATTAAACTAGGATACACTGTTCCGCTGGTATGCTTTACGGTATTGACTTACTTCGGATGGAGGGGTTATGCAGTAATAAGTAAAGTTGAAAAAGGAAAAGTGCCTGCCATGGGAACAACTATAAATGGCCCACTGGAAAATTAAATTTAAAATGTAAATATCCAGAAGAATATTCGCGTATTTGAGAAGGCTATACAGTCCGAAAGTCAGCTTTTTGGGATCCGGTTTTATAATATTTGACAAAACTCCAACCGTTCTTCATCGGGGCCAAGAATATTAAAATATTTGCAGCCTTTTTCCCAGAATGGGAGAAATACCGGGCCATCTTCAATAATGGAAAATCCAGCAGATTTTATTGCTGCGTAAGTTTGATCAATGTTGTCAACATCAAAAGCAACATGATCAATTTTTCCGTTTTTGCGGTTTTTTATTTCGTTAAGTTCCGGTTCAGGCATTTGATAGAGTTCGAGGATGATTTCCCCAAGTTTCATCATTGCGACCTTTCCTTTTTCGTTGTTACATTCAAAAGTTGAGCTCATAACATTCTTAAAACCCAGTCGTTCATAAAAGTTTTGAGAGGTTGATAATTCGGTTACTGGTATTCCAACATGTTGCAGGTGATTTATTTTTACTTCCATTTGAATAAACTTATAAGTCTGTTCGATTTTATTTTGTAGATGCAAGATAGTTTTTTGAATTAGACATTCGTCTTAATCGTTCATCAAGGCCAGCCTGTTTGCTTGTTCGAGACTTGCTTATTTTCCAATGTCACACTGGATTATCTTATACTGATCTGTCATCGCTGTCCCAACATGATATTGTTGAACGAGAAGATCGTTTGTGGATGATTAAGCAGAGACAAAAACGGGGATGATCGCTGTAATTCCATTGCTACCGCAGGCTGTTGATGCGATCAAAAAATATGGAAAAGGCAATCAGAGAACGTCGCAGATATTTCCTACTTATAGCATCCCAAAGGAGCAAATGAAAGAAGCGCTTATTGAAGTAAGCGAAGGCAAGAAGTATATCTGCAGAGAAATCAGGGAAACACTTGCAGGTAATTTTATTTCAGATGAAAACAAGGTAAACTTCAACACTCTTTCTGTCAGGGAAATTGAGATCATCGACCTGGTAAGGCAAGGGTCTTCATCTAAAGAAATTGCTATTGAAAAATCCATTTCAGTAAAAACGGTTGGCGTACACCGTTATAATATACTAAAGAAGCTAAACCTGGGAAACGCGGCAGAACTCGTGAATTATTTCAACAAAATTGATATCTAAGCCGGTGGTTTGTTTACCAGCTGTTCATATTTTTTGAAGTTTAGTTTTATAAACGCAAGGCACGGGTAACAGCAGAGTGAAATTAAGAGCTGTACAAGTGAGGTTCACTAGAAGAAGTCCATATTAAACTTGGTCATACCGTAGCAACAAATTGCGGAGCAGTATAGCATGACTGAATTGACCGTGCACGGTATAAAGCGAAGAATGAGGGAAGGCTTAATCCGGCTATTGATAACCGCATTGTGGCTCCCTGTTGCGAAGGCAGTTATTTAACCGGGGCTGACTGTTAGTAAAAACCATTACAGGGACAATTTCGTCGTAAAACTTACAGGTAGAATTTCTATTTTGCGGCTGCCCACTCTTGCTTAACGACACCGACAATAATTAAAACGATCCTATGACGATTCAACGATCCCTAAGCAAAGGGTATGAAGCCGGTTTCATTGAGCTACAAAATTTGCTGGACGCATCCCCCGACATAATTTGCTCTTTTGATGCTGAAGGAAGGTTTATTAGTGCTTCAGCAGCCTGCGAGCGTGTATGGGGTTACACCGAAGAGGAACTGGCAGGCACCAGCTTTACTGACTATGTTCACCCGGAAGATTATACGAAAACCTCCATTGTGGCTAAGCGGGTTTTTGAAGGCAGGGAGATCATCGATTTTGAGAACCGCTGGATAAGAAAGGATGGTTCAATCGTTCCTGTAGAATGGTCGGCCAAGTGGTACAGGGATAAGACATTGCTTTGCTGCGTGGCAAAAGATGCAACACCAAGAAGGCTGAAGGAAGAGGAGTTGAAGATCAGCAATGAGCGTTTCAAATTTGTTTCGATGGCCACCAGTGATGTGATCTGGGACCGTAATTTAGAAACGGGTGAGGTGTTTTTCAATAGTTCTGCTTTTATTTACGGCGTGCAGCCGGAAGCAAACGAAGCTCCCGATGCTTTCTGGAGGGGCCACCTGTATGCGGATGATATGGACCGCGTCATTGCGTCGCAGAAATCAGCTATAAAAGATCCTCATTGCTGTTACTGGAAAGAAAAATACCGTTTTGTCAAAACAGATGGAAGCATTATCCATGTTTCGGACAAGGCCGTTATCATTCGCAATGAAAAAGGAAGGGCCATCCGGATGGTTGGCGCTCTCCGCGATATTACGGAAGCCAAAAAGCTGGAAGAAACAGAGCAATTTTCACAGCAGCGCTATAAACTTTTATTCGAAAACAGTCCTTTCCCCAGGTGGATTTTTGACGAGAAAACCCTGGATATTGTTGAAGTGAACGCAGCGGCGATCAGGCATTACGGTTATAGCCGCGAAGAATTTTTGCAGATGTCCATGCTGGACCTTCGGCCACGCGAAGAACAAATAAAAGCCATAGGCGTTTTAAAATATCTCGAAGGCAAACCGGACAAGCGCTTCCAGGGGCAGTCAAAACACCGAAAGAAAAATGGTGCGATTATCGACGTAGAAGTCAGTTGTGACGGTTTGTTCTACAATGACCGCATGCATATTGTTGTTGTGGCCAATGATATCACCGAAAAGATACAGACACAAAAAGAAATAGCAAGGGCCATTATCAATACGCAGGAAAAAGAAAGGAGCATTATTGGAAAAGAACTGCACGATAACGTAAACCAGTTACTTACCACCGCCAAGCTGTATGTACAAAATACCGTGTACTTCCCTGAGCAAAGGGAAGTGTTTATGGAGAAAAGCGCAGCCATCATTCAGAAATGCATCAATGAAATAAGGGGGTTATCAAAGGCGCTGATCACACCTACTCTTTCCGATCTTGGATTTAAAACCACGATTGATGAACTGATTTCCTATTACAAAGAGCTTAACCTGTTTTCGGTTGAACTGGAGTATGTGCTCGATGAAAACAGAATGGATAACGAGCTTAAATTATCTGTTTACCGCATTTTGCAGGAGTTGTTTAACAATACGGTGAAATATGCAAAAGCGACTGCTGTTCGTGTGGCCATACAGGCGAAAGATCAGTATATACGCATCGTCTATACCGACAACGGCATAGGTTTTAATCCCTGCTGCGCCAGGAAGGGCATGGGCATTACGAACATAAAAAGCAGGGTTGCTGTTCATAAGGGAAAGACCCGCATTTTCTCCTCTGAAAACAGTGGGTGTAAAGTAATGATCATATTTCCGGTTTGAGCCTCGCAGGCTAACATTTCAAAAGCCAACGCACATACTAACCAAGTGACAAAATTTGAAAATAGCTACTTGGGTCCGGTAGGGGCGTAGTTTCCTGAAATATCTATTCCTGCTTTAATTTAAGGGCCGGATAAACCTATCTTTGACAGTGTAATCGCTCTATCAAGCAGGCACCCGTTCTTCTCCAACCATTTCGTTGCATAATTCATTAACATGTATACGCAATTACGAAAAAGCGGCATTGAGGTTTTGGGCGATATCCCCTGGGGCAGCCATTTCTGCCAGTTTTATGAAACAAAAAAAGACCTGTTGAACCTCCTTGTTCCCTATTTCAAAGCCGGGCTGGAGAATAATGAATATTGTCTTTGGGTCACCTGTGATCCCATTTCTATTGAAGAAGCATTTACCGCCCTGCAGGAAGCCATTATTGATTTCGACAGGTATCTAAATAATAAAAGCATTGAAATCTTTTCTTGCGAGGATTGGTATACGCGGGAAGGCTTGTTCGACGAAAAAATGGTCAGTGGCGCATTGACAGGGAAACTGCAGGATGCCGTGAGCAGGGGTTTCGAGGGTATGCGGGTAAATTGCAATGAAACATGGTTAACCCCAAATGAACACGATCATTTCATGGAATATGAAAGATCGATCAATAGCTGGTTAGCTCATTTGCGCATGATCATCTTTTGTACCTATCCGCTGGAACAAACAAGCGGGGGATTTTTTTCAGAGGTGGCACACGCCCATGAATGGGTGATCTCCAGGCGAAAAGACCGCTGGGAAATTTTGGAGACACCCGCATTGCGGGTGAACAAGGCCCAACTGGTGGAACAAAACAAGCAGTTGGATGCACTGGTGGCCGAACGAACAACAGAATTGAAAAATGAGATCGAGGAAAGGGCAAAAGCGGAAGCTAAGTTCAAAGCAATAGTGGAGCAATCTTTAGTGGGCTTCTATATTATTCAAAATGGAAAATTCGCTTATGTCAATCCGCAGTACGCAAAAATTTTTGGATACACGCAGGATGAATTGATGGGCACTGATGCAGAAGCAGTAATACATCCCGACGATAGGGAGCGGTTTCTGGAAAATGTGCGCATCCAGATGGAGGGTGAAAAAGAAACACTCCACTATGAAGCAAAGGGATTAAAGAAAAATGGGAACATCATTTGGATAGAGGTTTTTTGTCACGGAACGCTTGGAGAGAAAACGAAGGCGATCATGGGCACAATTCTCGATATTACGGAACGTAAAAAAGCACAGGTGCAGCTCATGTATGAAAAAGACCTTTCCGCTAGTATTATTGAAAGTATTCCCGGGATATTTGAATTATACGACAAGCAGTTCAGGTTTCTGCGGTGGAATAAACAATTCGAGCTGGTTAGCGGGTACAGTCCCGGCGAGATACGGAATTTACACGTAGTCGATGATCTCACCTTTGGAGGAGAACGGGAGAAAAGGTATAACATACTTAAAAGAATATATGAAACCGGGCGTGATGAAGGAGAAGTGACGATCACGGTTAAAGATGGACGAAAAATTCCGCTCTATTTTGTCGGTCAGTTAATCAACTACGAAGGCGAGCCTTGTTACATCTGTTCCGCTATAGATATTACGGAACGAAAACGTATTGAGGAAGACCTCAAAAGCTCTTATGAGCAAATTCGCTCACTGTCCGAGCATTTGACGAATGTCCGTGAAGAGGAAAGAAAACACATTGCCCGTGAAATCCACGATGAGCTGGGACAGGAGCTTACCGTACTTAAAATGGATGTAGGATCCCTCGTTAAAAAACTTCCACTAGCGGAAGACAGTATGCGAAGCCGGCTGGCTTCCTTTTCGGGACTTATAGACAATATCGTTCAATCGGTACGGAGAATTGCTTCTGAACTGCGACCCAGTTTATTGGATGATTTAGGTTTGCCGGCTGCTATCGCGTGGCACCTCGAAGATTTTGAAAAACGCTCCGGTATCACCGCCCATTTTACGGAGCCGAAAGAAGAATGGATCTTACCCGATAATATTAAGATCAATTTATTCCGCATCGTCCAGGAAGCCACAACCAATATCGGGCGGCATTCAAAAGCTACCGAAGTGCATATAAATCTGGAACGCAACGATCATTCGCTAGCACTCCGGGTTATTGACAATGGCATTGGGTTCAATACCGAGACAGTTTGCAAGGGAAACACACTGGGTATTTTAGGAATGAGAGAACGGGCCAGCATTATTGGTGGAAAATTAGAAATAGAAACAGCGCCTGGAAACGGAACCGGGATATTTGTTTCCGTACCGCTCCGCTATGAACAAAATAAAGATGAATAATGAAGATTCTTATCGCAGATGATCATGCTATTGTCCGCAGGGGGCTAAGAGAGATTTTGTTAGAGGAATACCCGTCTTCTATTATCGGTGATGCATCTGATGCAGAAGAACTTTTAAAGAAAGTATTCCAGGAAGACTGGGATTTGATCATTTCCGATTTAAGCATGCCGGGCCGCAGTGGTCTCGACGCTTTAAAACAAATCAAGCAGGCCTTTCCAAAGCTTCCCGTGTTGATCATGAGCATTTATTCTGAAGATCAGTATGCAGTTCGGGCATTGCGGGCAGGTGCTTCAGGGTATTTTAATAAAAATTCCATTCATGAAGATCTTTCTAAAGCCATTGAATCGGTGAGAAAGGGGAAAAAATACATTACACCTGCGGTTGCCGAAAAGCTTGCCGAAGCTTTTCCAACAAGTGGCACGGAGCAACCACATCAATTGTTGTCCGACAGGGAGTTCGAAGTATTTAAATTATTGGCCTCAGGAAAAACAGTTTCAGAAATAGCCTGTCAGCTATCCCTAAGCGCCAACACGGTAAGTACGTACCGGTCACGTATCCTTGAAAAAATGAACCTGCACTCGAACAGTGAACTCATACGCTACGCACTGGAACAGAACCTGCTGTAAGATTTTGTAGCAATTCGCACTACAAAATATTGGGGGAATGGTCTATTTCCCGTCTTTCCTTCTCTTCATTACTTCGTGTTATCATTCTAAGACAGTCAGCAAGGCACGGGTGGCAAAGAATCACTGGAGGACAAACAATTCTTAATCATAAAAACCAGCTATCGCCGGATATTCACCTGCCTGGCAGGAATGGAATTGAACTATTGAAATATTTCAGTTGGAGTCAGGCTTTGCTTAAAGAAGATATAAGCGGGGCAGGTGAATATTAAGGTGATAGCTGTTACAATGAAGCGTCAACTATATTTTTTACAACACCTATGAATTTCCCGTGACATCCTAACCATGCAAAACCCTTGTTGCAATAATGCTTCTTAATCCTGCCCTTTGATTTTAAATTCAGATTCCTGATTTCATCACAACGACTATGAAGAAAACCACGATACTGATTATTGACGATCATCGCTTGCTTACGCAAACCTGGACTCTTATTTTGAATAACTATGCCGGCTACGAAGTAACCGCTGAATGCGATAATGCAAAAGAAGCTATTGAATTGGTAGCTTCCCTGCGGCCCGACATTATCATGTTGGACATCAACCTTCCGGGCATCAATGGAATTGAGGCCGTTCCGCTTCTTCTGCAATCGTCCTGCAGTTCAAAAATATTGGGTGTATCCATGCACAGCCAGCCGGCCTATGCCCGCAAAATGATCAGGGAAGGCGCAATGGGCTACATCTGCAAAACTTCACCTTCAAACGAATTATTTAAAGCTTTGGAAATGATTAGTGACGGGAAAAAATATATATGCGGGGAGATCAAGGAAATACTGGCCAAACAAATGATGGATGAAGGAGAGCCAAAGAATGCAAACATCTTGTCAGCAAGAGAGCTGGAAATTATCCGCTTCATTAAAAAAGGGTTTTCGTCTAAGCAAATAGCATTGGAACTCTTTATATCCGTGAAAACAGTGGAAGTACACAGGTATAATGTTCTGAAGAAACTGAATCTTAGAAATGCGGCTGCCCTGGTCAATTTTATAACCACTAACAATATGGATATTGTTTAAAATGAAAAGCTTTTCGCGTTAAAGAGGGCAACGGAATATGAGGCGAAACATCTTTTACTGGATATCCTTAATCAGGCTGCTCATCGCAGCTTATATCCTGCTTCTGATGCTCTTGTTATTGTTAGGTTACCAGGCTTATGGCCAGGCGCAGAACAGGAATACGCACATCAGTACAGCTTCATCCTATATCATGATCTTTCTGTTGTTGGTTTTAGCCTTTGCAACCGCAAATGCCATCCGCGAAATAAAGAATGTAAAGAAAGTCATGGCCCAAACAGGGGATAACTACCGCAGGTTTGTTCAGAATACGGGGGAGATTATTATACGGTCTGATGGTTATGGCAAAATATTATTTGTCAACAGGGCTTTTAAAGAAAAACTCGGTTATAGTGATGATGAAATCAGCAAATTGAATATAACCGATCTTTTTGCCGAAGGAACAAGATCCGCATATGGCGGCAACTCAATTTCTTTCAGGCAGGATGAGCAAATAACAACGATCAATGTTATTTACAAAACAAAAAGCGGCAGGAAGATTTATCTGGACGGCAATGTCGTTCTTAACTACAAGGACGGAAGACTGGAAACAACAGAATCATTTTTAAGAGACACCACGCAACGAAGGGAGCTGCATGATGAATTGCTGGCTTCTGAAAACAAATACAGGGCCTTGTTTGACCTTTCACCCCTTCCTGAATATTTTGTTGACACCGGCACCCTGCAGTTTGTTGAGGTGAATCCTGCAGCTGTCAAAAAATATGGATTTTCAAGAACGGAATTTTTGAAGATGACCATTTATGACCTGCGAAGGCTCCAAGGAGAAGAAAAGCTACGTTTTCATTCCTGGTTTACTTCGTTCACTAAGGGTGATGTTGCTTACGAAGGGAAAACCACGCATTATAAAAGAAATGGGCAGGCTATTGATGTTGAATTAAGGTTGAAGCCAATTGAACTGGCGAACAGGAAGATGTTGCTGGTAATCGCAATAGATGTCACAAAAAAAGAAAAAAGGGAACGTGAAGTAAACCAGGCCATTTTGAAAGCGCAGGAAAACGAACGCCATGAAATAGGAACCGAGCTGCATGATAATATTTGCCAGGTACTCGCCAGCAGCCAGTTGCTTCTTGACCTGGCAAAACGTTCCGGGAATGTAGAAACGAATAAGCTGATTGACAGGGGCAAAAAGAATATTACGCTGGCATTAAATGAAATCCGCAATCTTTCTCATCGCCTGGCGCCCATTTTTTTGGAGATGAGTTCTTTCGAAGGCGCTGTCAGCGACCTTTTGTTGAATATGAATCCGGGCGACAGGTATGAAATTGATTTTGAGTTTGACCAGGAGATCACCTCCGGGTTAGTCTCATCGGATATTCAACTGAATCTATACCGCATACTGCAGGAGCAACTAAAGAACATTGTCAAATATGCAAATGCTTCGGTTATTAAAGTTGGATTATCGTTAGAGACTCATGTGATCAGGATGTATATCATGGACAATGGAGTAGGCTTTGACCCCGGCAAGGTGAAAAAGGGTATTGGCTTGGTAAACATTCAAAGACGGGCAGAATTGTTTGGAGGCAAATTTTCTATGGATACCGCACCCGGGAAAGGATGTCGTCTCTTTATCGAATTGCCCGTGCTAACAAATGATTTGAATAAGCCGTAGCGGGATGGGAACCAGGTCTTTTTGGGGCAGTTTGCTGAGCTGATTTGCCACCATAGCAAAAAAATAAGTACAACTCTTAATATTTAAAATATGCTAAAAGCAACTTTATTGATAAAGCACTTACTTAGTAACAAAGAAGGAGGTAAGTTATGAGAGCAATAGTAGTGGTAGATGAGGCTGCGGGTGCAGGCGGGATGAAACTGGTAGAACGTCCCGAGCCGAAAGCCGCCATAAACGATGTTATCGTCCAGGTCTATGCATCTGGATTTGTGGGCACTGAGTTGGACTGGCCCTCAACCTGGGTTGACCGGCTCGGCACCAACCGCACACCCACGATTCCCGGGCATGAACTGGCTGGAGTGGTTACTGCTCTTGGCTATGGCACCACCGGGTTTTCGGTAGGACAACGGGTGTTTGGCCTCGCAGACTGGTATCGGAATGGTACCCTTGCGGAGTATGTTGCCGTCGAAGCTCGCAACCTTGCGGTGCTGCCTGCCGGAGTTGACTTTGCAGTGGGTGCAAGCCTGCCAATCTCGGGTCTAACTGCATGGCAAGGCTTGTTTGTGCATGGCCATCTTCATGCTGGCCAGAGTGTCCTTGCACACGGTGCAGCTGGTGCGGTGGGTTCTATGGTGACGCAACTCGCACGGGAGGCAGGCGCCTACGTCATAGGTACGGGGCGTGCTGCCGACCGTCAGAAGGTGATTGACTTGGGTGCCAACGAATTTATTGACCTGGAAAATGATCGTTTGGAAGATGTTGGCGAAGTTGACCTTGTCTTCGATGTAATCGGGGGTGATATTGGGAAGCGTTCTGCAGCCATGGTTAAATCCGGGGGAACAATAGTTTCCGTTGTCGGGCCGGTCGAAGTGAAACCTGCCAATGGCTTTGCGGTCGACTTTGTGGTAGAGGCAGATCGCACGCAGCTTGGCGAAATTGTGCAGCGGGTACGGGACGGACGGCTGCTTCCAAACATCGGGACCACTGTGTCCCTTGACGATGCCGTAACTTTCTTTAATTCTACCGACCGGCGCAAGGGAAAGACGATCATCCAAATGCTATCCTAAGATTCCGGTGCGCAGTATGATGACTTCCTCATTAAATATTGAGTAGTTGTGTTCAGGACTGAAACATTTTACGGGCAGCACCGGAAAATTGAATGATCATTTCGCTGATCTTTCGGAGACCCGTCTTTCGTCAATTTTGTTATTAGCGAATGGGTGCAAATAAAAGCCGGTATGCTGATTGCTTTTCCTGGGCTGCCTTAACCATTACTGTATTAATAGGTAACTATATACCTATTGTGACAAGACCTCTAAAAAAATTATACTTCTCCCTTCTGTAATTTTCCCTTTTTAAACCCACTAAAAATTATCATTAATACCAGCCATATAACGGTAGCGATTAAAGGTGCTATCAAATCGTGGGGAGTAGTTTCAACTTTGGGATAACGTAAGATAAAGACCATCACAAGGATTCTTAGCATTACCAATACCGAGTAAAATATTATGCAGGAAAGAAAATATCCTAATACTTTCTTCATTTCTTTTTATCAGTTTTTTTCCCTGGCTTCACTGACATTGCAATCAATTCATCAAAACTCAAATCAGTTTTTACTTTTTCTTCGTAGTGATCTGCACGTTTCTTTGGTACAGCTTTCTTCTTAGCTATTGCCATAGTATAAAGATAAAAAAGAAGCCCGTAGGCTTCTTAGTATTTTAATGTGAGATCTTTGTACTTTAAGCGTCTTCGCTATTGTTTATGGCTTTCTCAAAGCGTTCATTGTCTTTTATGTCTCTTGTATTGTAACGGGCTGAAAACTCGTCCCAATATTCACGACAGGCGCAACCCTGCGCATTGGAGAGTCGACCCTTGTTAATGTAGATCTCAACCTTTCTTATTTTGCCAACAATACCCACTTTCGCTTCTGAACTCGTGTTATTACAGAAGGCCACATTTCTTAAAAAAGTGGAACAACATCCGGTACTACTTCTCATTAATTTTAAATAATGAACCGCGAAAGCAATACCAGTCATGAAAAAGCTATGCGCATAGCCTGCTTGATTGCAGGCTTCATACAGCAAACCATCACGCCGAAGGAGCATGATGAGCTGGACGAGTGGGCGGGTGAGTCAGATGATAACATGCTGCTCTTCGAACAGCTCACCAATGAAGTCAATATCGGGCAGGGCCTTGCCCAAATGAAAACAGCAAATGAAAAAGAAGCGTATCGAAAGATCAGGGCCATGCTCGCTTTTAAAAAAAAGACATAAATCATTCTCCGTTTATGCCTTGCTGCTATCGCCAAACCTCCATACATCATTTAGGTTTTCAGACTAATTACTTACGCTAACAGGTATTTTATCTAGTATCAATGAAAGAATAGGCGGGTTCTTATATTATATTTATTTTATTTGCTTTAATTTAACGGCAATTGAAACATGTCGTTGATGAAATGCACGATACACACCTCCGGTCAACAGCCCTTGCAGTTTTCCAGGGAATTACCTGCACAGTTTCAAGGCCCGCTTCTCCCTGGGGGCAACGTTTTCTCCGCCAGCGGATCCTTCGGTGAACTATGCATCCAGGAATTTGATGGAGGTGATTTTGTTTTCAGGTACTCGGTTCTGCACACCAATGAGCCCGTTGAGCTCAGTGTCCAGAGCCACCACTCGGGCCTTCATGCCGCCATTATGCTGCGAAATGGCATGACGCCTGTGTTTGCAACCGGCGAAAAGGTACAGCTGAGGGAGCGGCAATTCACCATTGTTCATGCCCATGAACCAAAAGCATTCATTCGTTTCCAGGGCAATCAGAATTTCATTTGTTTCGAAACCTTGCTTTCTCCCGAATTGTACACACATATACTGAAAGATTTTCCCGAATTGCTGAATGTTCTGAAAGAGCCGCCGGCCAACCGTGCCGACATCCTGGTAAACCCCGCTAAATGGACCGATGAAGAGGTAAGTGAACATATCCGCTATATTTTAACCTACTCCGATCCGGCCAGGTGGAGAAGAACCTATTTTGCCAACAGGGTTAGTGATATTGTCGGAAAACTCGTCATAGCACATCTGAATAAAAAGAATGCAACCAACAATATTAACCAGGAACACGAAAAAAAAGCATACGCACTGCAGCGCCTGATCCTCGATAATCTCGATAAGCATATTTTGATCAAAGATCTCGCACGCAAAATGGGATCGAGTGAAAGTACCTTGAAGCGTGTGTTTTCAATCGTCTTTGGAATGGGTATTCATAAGTATCGTATTTATAAAAGGCTGCAGTTGGCTATTCGTTTACTTCATGAAGGCAAATCAGTCAAAGAAACGGCTGCCAAAACAGGGTGGAGATCGGCAGACCTGATAGACGCTTATCAAAATGTATATGGTACAACACCCGGTGCGGCACGAAAAAAAGCTTAGGTCTGTTTGCCGAATACTTATAACCATTAGGCACATCCTTAAATTTGGAATAAGCCCTTAACGGTCGCCATCTTTGATGCATGAAACGCAACCTCACCCTTGACCTCATCTCCGCTGTCTTTATTTTTCTTTTTATATATACAGCACTGAGCAAACTGCTTTCTTTCAGCTCCTTCAAATACACCCTGCATCAGCTGCCCTTAATTGGCTTCTTCGGAACGGTAATCGCTGTTCTGCTTCCGCTCTCGGAACTGCTGGTTGCCGTATTACTGTTCATTCCTTTAACAAGAAGGACGGGTATGTGGGCCTCTTTGATGCTCATGTTAGTGTTTACGCTATATATCGCTTGTGCAATAATGTTAGGTTCAGGGCTTCCCTGCTCATGTGGCGGTGTATTCCAATCGCTCACATGGCAGCAGCACCTTTGGGTCAACCTGTTGCTCATCTTCCTGGCCTTAATAGCAGTTCGCATACAAACAAAACTTCGTCAAACTAAATCAAACTTCTCATTGCAATAAGCAGGCGACGCCGAAAACCTGTAGAAACGAGTAGGCCAGTTTGAAACTAAATTTTTAATTATGAAAAAGTATGTCTTCGGGATTCTCGCAATTGTGCTGGCGCTAAGCTTCAGCGCATTTAACAGCCACACAGGAACAAAAAAGTTCGATACTTATTTTCACTTTAAAGGATCTGCCGTTACTTACGACCAAATCACCCAGCAGGGTAATTGGGAAGTATCAAATGGTGCAGACTGTGGCGGCTCCTCATTTACCTGCCAGGTTTTGACCTCGGATGCATCAGATGTCCCTTCCCTGGTGAGCTATTTAACAACCAATTATTCCGGCAATCATGCCGGTGCTGAAAACTATATTCAGCTGAAGACCTCGTCCCGCCAGGATTAAACATCAAAATCGTACAAAGAAGAGAGCATCGCTCTCTTCTTTTTTAATACGGTTATCGGGGATTTTGTTTCATGCCCGAAATGGAGATAACATCGTCGGGTATTGTCAAAGAATATCGAACACTGTTCGGTTCAAGTGTATACGTTTGACCAAGTATCACCCTTTTTAAAATGATGTCCTGTCCTTCTTTGTTAAAACGCTTAATGTCCATCCACCGGAGTCCTCTCATGATAAGTTCTTTTCTTCGCTCGGTTAAAATGATGTTCAATGCCTCCGCTGCACTTGTGGCTGTTAGATCCGAAAACATTCCTGCCTTCCATCTTTTCTTCAATAAGCTGTTTAAATCATTCATCGCTGCACCTATGTTTCCCAGCCTCGCAAAACATTCTGCTCTCATCAGGTACAGTTCATCGGTCGCAACACCGTCAAACAATGCCGACGAGCGTTCATAACTGCCCCTGAAACCAAAGCTTCCGTTTCCGTTATTCTTGAAGAACAGCGATTTTCTCAGGTCATTGTTATCATAGCTTTGATAAAGTACACTGTCAATTTTCGCCCTTGTATTAAGTACTAGCGGTATGGATTGCATGCTGGCATTATAGGCAATTTCAGGGTTCTGGTTAAATGCCGGCAAAGGGTAAGTTGCACTAACGTTGGTTATTAAGTTATAATCGTAAACCTGGTTATTGACCTGCAATGCCAGGTCAGAATATTTGAAGCAGCTATCATAATTCCTCATCGATAAATAAGTTCTTGCAACTAATCCCAGCGCTGCGGCCTTGTTGGCTCGCATGGTCGAAACCTGGTTCCCCGGGAGGAGAGAGGCAGCATCTTTTAAATCGGATAACACCCTTTCGTACCCCGCACCCACGCTCGGCCTGTAAATTTTCTCATTCACATCCGATGTTAATCGCAACGGTATGCCTGCATCCTGTGCCGCTGTCCCGTCATCATAGGCAGGCGCCCAAACAAACAGCGCTTGCAGCAAACACCTTGCTCTTAAAAATAAAGCCTGGCCTTTTACATTGTCGGCAGCAATCAACTCAGTCCCTTCAATTTTTATTTTAGGCAGATTGTCTAAAACGGTATTGGCCCTGAATACATTGTCATAAATATTTGACCAGTCATTATTTCCCGAAATAAATTCCTGCCCCTTGCCCCAGGTATAAAGATTACGATAGGCATCCGCAGCCAGGCCCTGGTAATCGCCATCTGTTATATAATAGTTGTCCGAGCTGGCTTCAGCGGCACTGTTGTCAGATTGGTTTACTTTAAGGCTGTTATCAAGTATGCCCTGCAACTCTTCCAGCTTTGTCGGCACTACCAGTTTACTGTTCGATTTTGCATCCAGGTACTTTTTGCAGGACGCCGTAAAGCTCACAACGATCAGCAGGCAGGTAAGTCTGTATAAAATGGAAACTGTACGCTTTTTCATTGCTTCTTATTTGCATTAAAAAATGGCCGTTAACCCCAGCGAAAATGTCCGCGATGGGGGTATCTGGCTGTTGGAATAGTCCGGGTCAATCCCGAACGGGTTAGCCCTCCATAATATGCCCAGGTTATTACCTGCAGCATACAGCCGCAAGCTGGTAAAAGGCATTGCTTTATCTTGCCTTTTTATGATCTCGTAGGACAGGTTCACATACTGGAGGCGTATTTGATCACCCTTCGTAACAAGCGCTTCCGAATTATTGTAGAAATAGTCCCTGTTCAGGTCATTGGGATAAGCCATCGATGGAACGGATGTCACTGCTTCATCGCCGGCTTTCTGCCATCGCAGTGTATAATCAGGATGGCCCCGGCCATTGTGAAATAATGCATTATAATCGATCGACTCCCTCAGGAAATAATAACCGAACCTGTATACGATCCTTGCCGTTATGGATAGGCCTTTCCAGCTAACAGTATTTCCCAGCGATCCGAAATAGGGTGGCAGCGACGGACCCTTGTAAATCAGGTTTTGTACAGAATCGGTGACCAGTGCGTAATAATTCGTGCTCAACTGTTTGTTTAAAATCCCCTGCGGGTTGCCGTTAGTGGCATCCAGGCCGGCCCACTTGTATACAAAAAGCGAATAAATAGGATAGCCCATGATAGCCCCGCCCTTACCGCCGGCAAAATAATTGCCGGCTACAGAGGCGTTATAGAACCTTGTAACCTTGTCCTTATAATAGCTGAAATTTAAACTGCTCGTCCATTTTACCTTCCCGTCAATATTGCGGCTGTTCAATTCAAGGTCTGCGCCGTTCCCGCTTATGCTGGCAAAGTTTTTCGTAATGCTCGCAGTGCCAAGACCCAGCGTTCTGTCTGCCGGTACAGGGCCATACAAATCCCTTCCCCTCTTCCTGTAATATTCGGCGCTTCCCCATATAACGGCTTTTGAGGTTTTAAAATCAACCCCCAGGTTAAACATCCCAGTTTTTTCCCACCGCAGGTCCGGGTTGTAAAAATTGTCGACATAATAAACCGGCGAAGAAGTATAGGTCGAAGTGGTGAAATACAATAAAGTGGTTTGTGCCGATTGGTTGGGATTCACATTCCCGCTGAACCCATAGCTGGCCCTCAGTTTTAAATACGGAAGCCACGATGAGGTGTAAAATTTTTCCTCGGAAATATCCCAGCTCAGGCCCGCCGACCACAGCGGCTTCCATTTGTCATTGGTGCGCAGGCCAAACAGGTTCGATGCATCCCTGCGTCCGCTTGCAGACACCGTGTATTTGTTCCTGTAGGTGTAGGCACCATTGGCAAAAAACGACAGGTAACGGTTACGTATATCTGAAAGACCGGAAACGTCCGGTATAAAGCTGTTCCAGCCGTATACATAATTGCGAAAGCTTTCAGTATAGTCTACCTGCTTGAACACCTTCGTATTGTCGTCATAACCATAATAGCGTCCGTTAGCGCCTGAACTGTGTATCTCTCGGATTTCGCTTCCCGCCAGTGCATGAATGGCACTCTTCCCGAACTCCTTTTCAAAGCCTGCGCTTGCCCTTAAATTTTGCGCATAAAGATCGACGTTTGCCACATCCAGTATACCTCCCCTGGGTACATGGTATGTTATTGTGCCGTTCGGGTTGATCTCCGAAAATGTGTTGATAAGGTTGCGTGTAAAATAGCTTTCTTCCCCGTGCAGTGTCCTCCCTTCTGATGTTTGATGTTCAAGCTGGTATTTGAGCTCAATCGAAAGAGCATGGAACAGCTTGTAGTTCACGCCCAGGTTTGCAATCAGGTCCTGTACGTTTACGCTTTGGCGGTTGTGTTGGTAATCTTCCAGCGGGTAATATTTCCAGTCAAGCAGCTTGCCGCGGCCTGCTGTATCCGTATAGGCGCTGCGGTAGTCCGTTGCCAGTGCAAGCGGCTTCCCGTTTTCGTCCGCCAGTTGGGTATACGGGGGCATATTGCCCGATTGCGTTTGAATGGCGCCATACCCCGTTTTGCCCGACTTCGTTTTGTTACTCGTATAGGCGATCAATGCTGTTATGGAAAGATGCGCTGCTGGCCTGTAAGTATTTTGTGAGCGGAAGCTCACTCTCGTCAGCCCCGCATCCAGTTCATTAAGGTTATGGTCATACCCGCCTGACAGCAGCCAGGCAATATTCGAACTGCCCCCCTTTACCTGTAATGCATATTGCTGGTTAACCGCATTCCTGTAAACATAGCGGTTGAATTGCTTGCGTACATCGTAATTTTTAAGCCCGCTGATTTCGGCATCTGCTGTTCCTTGTGTAATCAGCCCTCTTCTTGCACTGTCAAGTATGTCAACCACGGGTGATGCCTGTAGGTAGTAGCTGTTCTGCAAGACATTGTCATAATAGCCCTTGCTGAAAAGGAATTTTTCAACATCGGTAAAATCCTTGGCAGGGATCTGTTTCTGGTAAAACAGGTCTGGCTTTTGGGCAACGGTCACACTCGAATTCCACTCCACGGAAATGGGCTGGTTAAATTTTCCCTTCTTCGTTGTGATCACGATCACCCCATTACCTGCCCTCGCACCCCATATCGACGCAGCCGCAGCGTCTTTCAAAAGAGTAATGCTCTCAACATCATTTGGATTCAGGTTGTTGATGTCGCCTTCGTAAGGAAAATTGTCAACCACAATTAATGGCTTTGCCAGGCTCAGTGTGATCGTACTCAATCCCCTCAGCGACATCTGGCCGCCGGGCACTATACGGGAAGGCACAACCGATATACTGTTGCCTATCGAGGGCAGCCGGTCAAGTACTGTAGTGCCCACCTGTTGATTAAAAAGGGCCTTGCTGATTGGATCAAACGATCCTGTAGCTCTTTCCTTTGGCAATTGCTGGTAGCCGGTGTTCACTTCCACTGAAACATCTGTCAGCTCCGTAATCTTCATCTTTAAGGTAATAGCCAGATCGCTTCTTCCGTTCACGTCCAGCTCATAGGGCACAATATTGATTCCGCTGAATACCAGTACGGCATGTTGCTCCAGTCCCTTAAGAAAAAAATAGCCCTCGCCATCCGTGCTCGTTCCTGTGCTGGTGCCTTTTACACTTACGCTGATGCCTTCGATCGGTTCACCGTTTTCATTCACCACCCTGCCTTTTACATCTATGGTAGCGGCTACTGCTTTCCCTTCCTTTATCACTCCGGCTGCCTTCTTTCGCATCACCACGATCTGGTTTTCTTCAATGGTATAGTCAACCGGCTGCTCCTTAAAGCA
>DATMIF010000011.1:0-2539 GCA_035554655.1 Flavisolibacter sp. | reverse complement strand
ACAACTAACCGCCGTGTGTGGGAGCATGATGAAGAATTCAAAGATTATCTGCAGGAAATAAGAGCTTATGCTATTGACATGGAAACGGCCAGCATTTTTGCAGTTGGTTTTTACAATAAAATTCCAACAGGTGCACTGCTGCTTGTGAGTGATCAACCTATGATCCCGGAAGGTGTTAAAACCGAAGAGAGCGATAAAAAAGTGACAGAACAATATGTTGAGCGACATTTAAAAATTGGCATCGATTCCTTAAAGCAATTGATCAACGGAGGATTAACAGTTCGCCATCTTAGATTTTAAAACGCTGCACAGTATTTGCGAAACCAAAATAAAAGCAAATGAAATTATTGCTGATATTATCATCTTTCATTCTTGTAAGCGCTTCAACAAAGTCATGCAAAGAGCAGAAACTACCCACCGGTTGTTATAAAGGAAAGCTTGAAATTAAAGCCTTGTGCATGAATTATACCATTAGTATTCAAAGTAAAAATTTTGATACGTCAATGGTTGTTGATAGCTGGACCGACGAAACAACAGGCAAGAATTACAAGAATGCTTTTCGCCTCGGCAGTCCTTGTACATTTCCCGGTTCATTAAAGGAAGGCGATGAATTTTATTTTACAATAGATTCTACAACTGTCCAGAATTGCATGGTGTGCATGGCCTACTATCCTACTCCATCAAAAAAATTATCCATCAAGGTTTTAAATGCACCTTGCAAATAACAATGCAGCCTTTACTGAGTATAGAAAATTTATCGGTTGACTTTATCACCGAGCAACGAACAACCAATGCCGTAAAAAACATTTCGTTGCAGGTAAATCGCGGAGATATATTAGCAATTGTCGGAGAAAGCGGCTCTGGCAAATCGGTGACATCGCTTTCTATTTTGCAATTATTGCCAAAGCCTCCCGCAAACTACAGTAGTGGAAAAATAATTTTCCAAGATGGCAACACAACACTCGATCTGATTGGTGCAAACCAAAAACAAATACGTGAGATACGCGGTTCAAAAATTGCGATGATCTTCCAGGAACCAATGACTTCGCTAAACCCAGTAATGAGTTGCGGCAAGCAGGTAATGGAAGCATTGTTCATCCATAAAAAAGTTTCTTCCGCTGAAGCAAAAAAACAAACAATAGAATGGTTTGAGAAAGTGAAGCTTCCGCAACCTGAAAAAATCTTCAGTCGCTATCCTCACGAGTTAAGTGGCGGACAAAAACAAAGGGTGATGATAGCAATGGCTATGTGTTGCCATCCTTCACTGCTCATTTGCGATGAACCCACGACAGCACTGGATGTTACAGTTCAAAAAACAATTCTCCAGCTGATAAAGGAATTGCAGCAACAGGAAGACATGGGAGTGATTTTTATTACTCATGATCTTGGTGTTGTTGCTGAAATTGCAGATTGTGTTGCCATTATGTACAAAGGAGAAATTGTTGAACAGAATACAACTAAAAACGTTTTTAATCATCCTCAGAATCCTTATACACAAGCACTGATTGCATGCAGGCCGGCAGCTCACCGGAAGAATGAAAGGCTACCGGTAGTGAGTGATTTTTTAGGGAATGAGAACAGCAATAAGAGGTCGAAAGACGGAAGTTTGAGATCAGAGCCAGAAGATCATTCTGTTACCAGTTATCAGCGACAGGGAGAAGTGCTTGTGACGGTTGAAAATCTTGCTGTTCAATTTCCCGGCAAAACAAATTTGTTAGGCAAGCCCAAAAATTATTTTACTGCAGTAGATGATGTAAGCTTTGAAATTTTTAAAGGTGAGACACTTGGACTTGTTGGTGAATCAGGTTGTGGCAAAACAACTTTAGGCAGAACTTTGCTGGGATTGATTGAACCCGCTTCGGGAAAAATTTTTTATGCCAATGCCGATATCACCCGGCTTTCGAAGGAACAATTAAAAGCTATAAGAAAAGATGTCCAATTAATTTTCCAAGACCCTTATTCTTCTCTCAATCCAAGATTAACAATTGGCGATGCCATTGCAGAACCAATGAAGATCACAGGCATTGAAAAAACTATTCGTGAACGAAAAAAGAAAGTTGCCGATCTGCTGGAAAGAGTCAGTCTTTCGCCTAATATGACGAACCGTTATCCGCACGAATTTTCAGGCGGTCAGCGCCAACGCATTGTTATTGCAAGGGCACTATCAATGAACCCGGACTTCATAGTTTGCGATGAATCAGTATCGGCATTGGATGTAAGTGTGCAGGCACAGGTACTGAATTTGCTAAATGAATTAAAAAGAGAACTGGGTCTCACCATGCTTTTTATCTCCCATGACCTTTCAGTGGTTCGTTATATGTGCGACCGCATTATGGTAATGAAAAAAGGAAAGATCATTGAAGCCGGAAATGCAGAAGAAGTGTATTATCGCCCAAAAGATGCATACACCAGACAGTTAATTGAGGCTATTCCAAAAATTCCCGTCGAATAATAATTAGTTTACAAATCAAAGTTCTTAATCGAAATCGTAGTCTTCACGCATCCTGTCATCATCCTTGTAAAACTGCATGGCACTATT
>DATMIF010000010.1:0-223135 GCA_035554655.1 Flavisolibacter sp. | reverse complement strand
CCAACTGCAATCACCACTAAATGACTATACACGCCGAGCATCAGTTTATCATGCGTGAAATTATAGGAGCCCATGTCAAGCAAAAGTTTTTTATTATCGCCCAAACCAATTTTTGTTGACGTTAGAAAAGCATAAGCCGTGAACAGGATGCAGGTAATAATGGCAATAGTAATTCCCTGCCTGTTGGCACGGGCACTGAATAAGCCGAGAAGAAATATGCCAACAATGCCACCGGAAAAAATTGCATACAGCGTAAAAATGATTCCCAACACACCGTCGCTGCCGGCGTTTACATAAAATATGCCGATGAGGATGGTGAGTATGCCTGAAATCACAACAATGATTCTGCTTGCTTTTAAATAATGTTTGTCCGATTGATGCGGCTTTGCTTTTTTGTAATAGTCTTCCACACCTACTGCTGCCAAACTATTGAGGTCAGCGCTTAAGCTGCAAACAGCAGCGGAGATCATTGCGGAGAGAATGAGACCAACAACACCTACAGGCAATTTTGTTTTTATGAAATATGGAAATACGGCTTCGGGACGCAGGCCTTCGGGCAATGGCTGTTGTTTATAATAAACAAACAAAGTTGTTCCGATCAACATGAAGATGGTCCAGATAGGAACCGTCAATAAAATTCCCATGAGCGATGCACGAACGGCAGCTTTATCTGTTTTTGCGGTGAGGTAACGCTGCACCACGGTTTGATCGGTTCCATATTTTTGAACGGCATAAAATGCGCCGTTGATGACCATTACAATCAATGTCACTCTTGTAAAATCAACATCATAAGGACCGAATCCTGTATGACCGTTTGCCTGCGCCACCCGGAAAACTTCTGCAGGTCCGCCATGTGTTGAAAAAAGTAAAACGCTGATACAAATGATTCCGCTTGCAAACAGCATGAAGCCCTGGAAAACATCGAGCCAGATGACAGCTTCGATTCCGCCCAATAAATTCACGGTGATAATGATGAGACCAACAAGGCAAACAACAAGGATCATGCTTCCGCCAATAATATTGTTCAATGCAATGGCCAGTAAAAAAAGAACTGTTCCCATTCCTGAAAATTGCCTCAGCACAAAAGCAATTGAGCTGTAATAGCGGGCAAAAGAGCCAAAGCGTTGTTCGAAATATTCGTAAGTACTCAGGCGAATTACTTTTCTATAAAGGGGAACGATGAACCAGATGACACAAAGCAAAACAACGGGCACCATTAATCCTTGTACTAGCAAAATCCAGTTGGAAGAATAACCTGTCCCGGGATAGGCCAAAAAAGTTACACTGCTGATTAATGTTGATAGAAGAGATAAACCGATGGCCCATGTTGGTACCCGACCATGCGCAATGAAATAGGCTTTGGTTGTTTTTTGATTTTTTGAAAATCGAAAACCAAAATACAGCGTTGCTAAAAGAAAGCAAGCGATGATGATGTAGTCAATGATATTGATGGATGAATTCATATAGCAATTTGCGTTCGAGGTTTGAAGTTTGACGTTCGAGGTTATTTAGATCGAGCATTCATTTGGTTATATGATTCTCTTACAGGATAATGTTTTTTGTTTTAATTAAAATTCCATTCCGATGGCCAGTCGTAGCTGCCGGGTTTAATGGTGAGATGGAGATCGGTTACACCTTCAACCTTCATGCGCACAATGCCTTGCTGTAATTCTTCGGTTGGAGTAAAAGATTGCCACCCTGTTTTTTTGATGATGGAATAAGCAGTTGATCCGCCTTCGATCAATATTTCTTTGAGCTTTGCGTTTTTAAGAATGAGTTCTGTGATTTTTGCTTTTTTCTCTCTTAATAAATTGGAATCGGCTTTTTGATTTGTTGAATTATCAACAGCGATGATGGCTTTGTTATGTTTGGAAAGTTTTTCCAAAATATCATCGCTCCAGTTTTCAAAAGTGGAATCATTTATTTTTTCATCCGTGAAGATATTTGCGGGCATATAACTTACCAGTTGCGAATGCTCTTTTATTCTGTGCACATTTTTTTGAAAAGTTGTTCCGCTTATTAAAAGTAACGGCGAAGACAGTTCTACTGCTCTTTTCTTTTCATTTTTGAGAGGATGATTCAATGAAAGCAGTGCATTGAAAAAAGAAGCGCCACCGGCAGCCAGAGTTTTTCCATCAACCTTATTTGCCCAGGCTAAAACATCTTCGTTAGTTTTTGCTTCTCCAACTGAAACTCCCTTTTCATTTATTGAATCATCATGCTTAATGACGTTGACTGGAATATTTTCATTTCCCAGAATGTCCAATACATTTGAACTTGTTATTGGAAATTCAGGATCATTTGCAAAACTTGTTTGATGTATGGGTTCATCGTTCACATAATATTTTCCATCGCTGATTATTCTTCGCAATGATGGATTTGCAGGAACAAATAAGGCTTTGCAGGTATTCAATGCATGCATCTGTCCTTTCATCTCGGCAAGAATATGGCCACGCAAAACAGAATCGGTTTTTTTATAGAAAAGAGAAGGTTGTAGTTTACTTGCTTTTTTTGTGAGGCTAGCCATTATTTCAACAACTTCTTCTTTCTTCATTGATCTTGTATTGGTGTAGATGACAAGAACATCAGCTTTCACATTGGCGTCAACATCCTCCGCAACAATGGTTTTTAAACCATATCGCAAAGCGATGCCACCCATTTCGGCTGCACCTGTAATATCATCTGCAATTACAACGACCATTAATTTGCTTTTCTGTTTTTGCTTAATTGAACGGCTGATTCAATTGCCAGTATCATAGCATCGGGACTAGCAATTCCTTTTCCTGCAATTTCAAATGCAGTTCCATGATCAACAGAAGTACGGATGATAGGAAGTCCCATGGTAATGTTTACACCTTTCACACTTTCCATTTGTTTTTTCTTTGCATCCCATTTAAATCCATTTAGCTTAAAAGGAATATGCCCCTGGTCGTGGTACATGGCCACTACTCCACCGTAGGCGCTTGTAGCTGCTTTTGCAAACAAGGTATCTGGAGGAACAGGTCCTTCTACATCGTAACCTTTTTGTTTGGCTTCTTCAACGGCAGGTTTTATTTCAAGATCATCTTCGGTTCCAAACAAACCATTATCACCTGCGTGTGGATTCAATCCTGCAATGCCGATTTTTAAATTTTCTTCTCCGAGTTGCTGCAGACCATTATGCAAAAGATCAATTACTTCGAGAATGCGATCTTTCTTCACTAAATCACAGGCTTGCCTTAATGAAACATGTGTAGAAACATGAATCACTTTCAAGCTTTCTTCCACCAACAGCATTGCATATTTTTTTGTGTTGGTGAAGTGAGCATAGATTTCGGTGTGACCAGCGAAATGATGACCTGCTTCGCTGATGGATTTTTTATTGATAGGTCCTGTTACGGTTGCATCTACTTCGTTAGCCATAGCCAGCTCAATTGCTTTCTTTACTGCTTCAAAAGATGCATGACCCGCCATGGCAGATATTTCACCGAATTGCAATTGACTAATGTCCGTATTGTTCAAATCAAAAACATCAATAACACCATCTTCAAATTTTGCTTCTGCTACAGAATGCACTTTGTTTACAGATGCGTTCAGTTTAAGCTTGTCAATGATTTGAGTGAATACTGATGCATCGCCAATCATCAATGGCTTGCAAATAGAAGTTACTTTTTTATCAAGGAGGGCTTTCACTGCAATCTCCGGTCCTATGCTTGCAGGATCACCCATTGTAATAGCTACTATTGGTTTATTCATTCTGGTTTTTTGTCTCTACGTTTAAAATTTGTTTCAACCCGTTTATCAATTTCGTTTCTTCTTCTTTTGACTGTGGGTAGATTGGCGGCATCACGTTTGGCTGGCACAATCCTATCTCTTTCATCAAAACTTTCAAAGCCCAAAGCGATTCGCCCAGGGTTCTTCCCTGCTGGTAAAGATTTCCCAAAGCATCAGAAAGCTTTTGTAATTCGAAAGCTTTATTGCTATCGCCTTCTCTAGCCGCTTTGAATAGATCTGCATACAGTTTTGCTTCAAAATTTCCAGTGCTTGGAACCAAGCCATCACTTCCCATCAACAAGGCATCAGCAGATTTTGCAGCCCATCCCAAGAAATGACAAAAATCTTTCCTGTCTTTCCACAACTCAATTGATTGTTTTAATCTTTCTTCGCTTCTCTCCGAATCTTTTAAGCCAACAATATTTGGGTGATGGCTTAATTGGTCGATCACTGTCAACGGAATTGACATGTGTGTTGTGGAGGGAATGTTGTAAATCATCAAAGGGCCATTCACGGCTTCTGCCAACTGTTCAATGTATTTCAACATGTCTGTTTCAGTCAGTGTATAGTAAGAAGGCAGCGTGGCTACGGCCACATCTACACCATTATCAAAACTGTATTTAGCAAGATCAATGGATTCTTCTAAAGCATTGGAAGAAATCGATGCATATAAAATAGCTCCTTCATTTTTTATTTTACCTGCGAGATGAATAAACTCTTTCTTCATGGCAAAAGGAATGGATGCACCTTCGCCGGTTGTTCCTAAAATAAAAGCATGAACGCCATTGCTGCGAAAGAATTCAAACATCTTTCCTGCAGCCTCGTGATCTAATTTTAAGTCCGCAGTTAAAGGAGTAACTGCAGGTATCACAACACCATTATATTTCTTTCCTGTTTCCATTAAAAAGCCTTTTTATAAATATCGATTGCATCTTCAAGTGTAACTTCTCTCGGATTGTTTTTCAACAGCCGCTGAACCTTCATTGCATCCTTAGCCATTGTTAGAATGGCGTCTTCATTTACACCTGCATCTCTTAATCTTAAAGGCAAACCACATTGCTCAATGATCTCTTTGGTTTTTTCAACGCCTTTCTTCGCTGTTGTCAAATCATCTTTTTCTCTTTCGCAACCTAAAGCAATGGCAACATCCGCATATCTATCCGCAGATGCAACCAGGTTAAACTCCATTACATAAGGCAATAACAAAGCGTTGGAAAGACCATGAGGCAAATGAAACATACTGCCCAACGGATATGACAATGCATGAACAGCAGCCGTATTCACTGGCCCTAAGCAAATCCCGCCATACATGCTTCCTAATGCAACAGCAGTTCTTGCATCTTCATCTTTTCCATTTTTTACTGCCTGCACAATGTTTGAAGCAATTAGTTTCATTCCTTCGTAAGCATAGAGGTCGATCATTGGATGTGCAAACTTGTTGGTGTATGCTTCCAAACAATGTGTTAGCGCATCAATACCTGTTGCTGCAGTTATGGAAGGGGAAACTGAAATGGTGAGCATGGGGTCAACAATCACAACATCCGGAACAAGGTAAGGACTGATAATTCCTTTCTTCTGTCCATCGCTATCATCAACAAGGATTGCATTTGGTGAAACCTCACTGCCTGTTCCGGAAGTTGCAGGCAGACAAATCAATTTTTTCTTCCTTCCTTTCAACAAGCCAATACCAACATATTCTTCCAACGATTGTTCATTGTCTAATTGTGCGGCAACAAGTTTTGCAATATCCAACACACTTCCTCCGCCAATACCAATTACTACATCAGGATTGAATAAAGACACGTTTTGCATCAGCTTTTTAAAATCACTGAAGTAGGGTTCCTGCACAATACTTGTATCGATAGTTAGTTCAACAGATTTGCTTTTCAAATTATCGACGAGACTATTGATCTGGCTAAGCAATGGTTCAATGGTAATGATCAAAATCTTTTTAGCTCTGAGTTGAAAAACTTCATCAACCAGCTGGTCCAATTTCCCTTTACCAAAAACTAATTTGTTCGGAAAGTGAATTGTCAAATCACTAATCTTGTTATCTATTAATAGTCGTTCCATTATTGCATTGAAATAAATTCTTTCTCTATCGTAATATTCAACCTTTCACACCAACCCAAAAAGCTTTCATAGATACCATCCAGCGTTTCTTTTTGTTGCGGTGTTAATTGTAAAACATGTGCCCTGCTGATTGGTCGAACAGGCAAACCTCTTTTCTGCAAAAAATATTTTGCGCTCATTGGATAGGCTTCATGAATCAAAAGATCAACTCTCGTCAATTCCGATTGGAGCCATTTTACGTCTTCCTGTTTTTCCGGGTTGTTTGCATTGTCGCACATCCACACCATTACTTCAGGATAAAAGTTTCCTGAAATAGATGACATACCCTTTGCTCCCATTTGCACGGAATACATGGCATTAGGTGTATGCGCATCATAGAATTCAAATTTTTCATAGCCTTTTACTACTTCCAGTTTTGCTTTTACCTGGGCCAATTCAATCGAAGTGTCCTTATGATAAATGATGCGGTTACTATCCAGCAATGTTTTAAAAACATCAGCAGTTAAAATTCTTTTGTAAGGTGCAGGACATTCATACATGCCGAGAGGAATGCCTTCTGTAAGGCTAAACATCTTTTCAAAGTTTCTTAACAACACATTATTGTCTTCACCAAGTTTTGCGTAATGGCCTGTAATCAATACAACGGCATCGATGCCTGTGTCAAATATTTTCTTAGTGAATTCCGCTTTGTCTTCAATGGTTAATCCAAACGAGCCTGTTGCCACAATAGGCACACGTCCGTTCACATGATCAACAACATGCTTTGTCAACTCCAGTCTTTCATCTTCGCTGATGCTGAACATTTCGCTGCTTAGGCAATTGGCGAAAAATCCTTTCACACCAGCAGCCAAATAAAAATCAATCAGTGTTGATACTACATCCAAATCAACCTTTGCTTTCAGGTTGAAAGGCGTGATCATTACCGGAACAAATTTCTTTTCATTCATCATTTCATTTCGTTTTTCACTTAACAATTTTTAAAGGCTCAATCTTTCTTTCCTCTGCCGGAAGTTCAAGAGCCAGTTTTCTTTTTCTTGCAGTTAATAATAAGCCAGTAAGAAATATGGTCAAGGTTCCAATAACAATGATCATGTTATTATTCATCGGGTTTCTTAAAAACGCATATTTCTCAGGAAGGTTCACTGAGAATGTCATCCATAAGATCACAACAACACCAATCAATACAGCAGTAAATGCTTCTGTACTCTTTGTTCTCCTGCTGACAATTCCCAATAAGAATAAACCCAACATACCGCCGGCAAAAATTCCTGATAATTGCCACCATGCGTCCAGTAAGCTTTTTACGCCAATCATTGCAATTCCTGCAACCAATCCCAATACTCCAAAAATGATTGTCATTAAATGAAGCATGAAGAAGTTGGCTTTCTCACCAGAATCCCTTTTGAAATAGCGCTTATAAATATCCATGGTGAAAACCGTTGCAGATGCATTCATTCCCGAACTGATGGTACTCATGGCTGCAGATAACAAAGCAGAAATGATCAATCCAATCAACCCTGTCGGAATTTTTGTAACCATAAAATGCGGCATCACCTTATCACCATAATCTGCAGGCTGTAATTGCGAAGCCAATTGATTGATTTGCGAAGCAGAAGCATGTACGCCCAATTTATCTGTTGCTGCTTGTTGCTTTACCACCTGGATAAGCTCGGGATGCATTTGAAAATAAGCAAACAAAGAAGCGCCGATAATAAAGAAAAGCAACGATGCAGGAACATACAACCATACACACATCCACACAGATTTCGATGCCTGCTTCGAAGATTTTGCCGTATGATAACGCTGAATATAATTCTGGTCCATTCCAAAATTATTCAGGTTGATGAAGAAGCCGTAAAAGAGAATCACCCAGAATGTTGCCTGCGTAAAATCAGGAGAGAAACTTCCTAAACTAAATTTATGATTGGCTGATGCGATGTCAATAATTTTTGAAACGCCACCCATTTCTGAAATGATCAAAAACAAAATGAGTATTGCACCCAATGTTTTAATGATGCCCTGCACCACTTCTGTCCATATCACCGCTTCCATTCCACCAAGCACAGTATAAACAATAATGCAGACTCCCATCACGATCATGATAGTTGCCATAGGATAACCAATCAACGCCTGCAAACTCAGTGCAATTCCAAAAAATATAGTACCCATTCTTGCGATCTGCGTAAGCAAAAAACAGATCACTGCATATGTTCTTGCCCATGGACCAAATCGTTTTTCCAAATGCGTATAGGCAGAAACTTCTCCTGTACTTCTATAAAACGGAACAAAATATTTTGATGCGATCCATGCAGCAAATGGCATAGAAATGCTAAACACAAATGAATTCCAGTTTGTACCAAACGCTTTTCCCGGCACACCCAAAAAAGTATTGCTACTCAAAAATGTTGCGTAAATAGAAAGCCCGATGGCCCAACCGGGAATAGAACCTGATGCTGTTGTAAACTGTTCAGAATTTTTATTCTTCCTCGAAAAATAAAAGCCAACCAATACCATCCCAAGCAGGTAAAGTATAATGATTGTGATATCAAGTATTGGCAAGCTTTTCATTGCGTTTCTTAAAAATTAATCGTCAGTTGCTATTCCATTGCCTGGCGCTTTATACCCTTTCATCTTCGGCCATTTGCCACTCACTATTTTTTTTGTAGTCAGCTTCGATGGATCAATCTTCACGTATTTTATTTTTTGTCTTCTCCAGGTGTAAACGATATGCACCATCCCATCTTTTGATTGGATTGCAAAGGGATAAGAGTACTGGCTGATCGGTGAATCTTCAAGTATAAGTGAAGCGTACCATGTTTTTCCATCTTTGCTTACTGCAACATTGAGGGGCGTTCGTGGGCCTTTTCCATTTTTCAAACTATCTGCAGGACGAACATGATTGTACACAAGCAGAAACCTTCCATCTTTCAAACTCACTGCATCAACGCCTGAATTATTATTGGGCAGACCAGACGGTTCAACCTTCGACCATGTTTCTCCATTATCATTCGACCATGATGTAAATATTTCTCTTTGTTTGCTGCGACAGAAAATTTGCAGCTGCCCGTTTTTATGAACAATAATTGCAGGCTGAATGATGTTGACGTCGGTGCCTGTATTTATCGGGCCGACCTTTCTCCACGTCTTTGTCGTGTCATCAGAAATTTCAAAATACACCCTCCAACCCGGGCTATTTTCAATGCTTGATGGAGCAATGATCTTCCCATTGCTTAACATGATCGGTTTTGTTTTCGTCGGGCCAAGATATCCTTCCTGCAATGGAATCCTTTCGCTCCAGGTAATACCATTATCACTTGATTTCTTAAAATAGCCTTTCCAATCACCTACATTTTTCCCGATCTTAAAGAATAGCAACAAATCGCCTCCGGGAATCTGATACAAAACAGGATTATAACAAGCTTTACGCAAAGTATCATTGATAATTCCGTTCGCAATTGATGCAGGCTTTGTCCATTTATCATTCACTAACCTGCTCGACCAAATTTCAACATCGGAGGCTCCCTCGCGGGTGCCGCCAAACCATGCTGTAACCAACCCTGCAGGCGTCTCTGCAATTGTTGCGGCATGACAGGATGGAAACGGTGCCGTATCATAAATAAATTCATCAACAAGAATTCCTTTTTTCCACGGTTTTGTTTTCTGTGACTGTGCATTGCTGAATAAAAATGTCAGCAATAACAATACAACGCCGTACTTCAATTTCATCATCTTAATTCGTTAGTTTTTGTTTCTCTGTTGCTTTTTTGGCTTTCACTGCATCAGTGTATGCTTTGTATAACTGTCGCCAGTTTCTGCCATTACTATTCAAATACTGCTCACATTTTGTTTTGTAGATTTCAAAGATGGCAGATATCTCTTTCATGTTTTTGAAGTCAATGGCCTGCTCTCTTGCTTGCTTTAGATACATTAAAATTTGCGTCTCTTCCTCAAGCTTCAAATCCGGAACAATTGCTTTGTAGCCCTGGAGGGTAAACGCAACTTTTCCAATTGTATATTTATCTAAAACAGTTTCTACCTGCTCGGGAGTCAGTTCCCTTTTCAGAACATTTATCAGTGAATCATGAACCGATTTTGGCATAACGGAATTTGCAATGATATCCCTGTCCATTTCAGACAAACGATTTCCTGTTGCCGGATTGATTCCCGCCGGAACTGTTGATGAAGGGTGATCATTGTGCCAGTCTCGAACAGTCTTTAAATGCGCAACAATTGCAGTCTTTACTCTTTCTTCTTTTGCCGCGTCATTTAAGTTGAGGGCGGTTGTCCACTCGCCTGCTTTCGCAACAATATCTGCATCTGATTTTGCATTGGCATCGGCAGCAGTAAATGTCACCGAGTTTTTATCCTGCGCAAATGAACCTGTTGCACATGCAGTAAAAAGTGCTACTGCTAAAATTTTTGTTTTCATTTTCATACTAAAATATTTTTTGAACCAAACTGAATACTACTATGAAACTTTTGTTGCGTCGCATTTGTTCATCGTTCTTATCGCCTATCATCACTTCCAACGTTCACAATTAGTAGCAATCATTCCCTCGTTCATAAACCCACCCCAGGCCGTTTATGATAAAATCATTTCCCAACTTCGTCCCTCCAGGGAGGGGATGTTAACAACTGCATGAAGGCACTTGCACAATGTCCAAAAAGTTCTGAACGACGCAGTGAGTGACACAACGAACGATGATAGTAGCAATCCGCCAGCTACATTACCATTATTTTTAAAAGACCTAAATCACTTTCCCGTTAAACGATAATCGCCAACATTAAAAGAATAATTACCGCTGCCCACTTCAAACACAGCATTGCCAGCATCCATTTTCAAAAACCTAATTCCTTCAGACGAAGAAGCAGTCTTCAAATTTTCTTTCACTTCGTTTTCTTTGGCAGGAATGTAAACAACTGCGGTTGTGTTTCCGGGCACAGAAATATTCCAGTTCAGTTGACCATTCTCTTTCTTCCAATACGACTTAATTGTTCCATAAGGCGATTCATACGATGCATTTACATAATTGAGATCAACATTGAACGAAGGTTTCATGATGATCTTCTTGAAACCAACTTCAGTTGTATCGGAATGAATGCCTGCTAAATTCTCATACATCCAGATCAGCAGGTCGCCCAGGAGCATGACGTGATTTTGAGAATTCATTTTCGGATCGGCAGTGTTGCCGTTCCACAATTCCCAAATGGTTGTTGCGCCATTTTTAGCCATGTAGCCCCAGCTCGGATAGGTATCATTGCTGGCCAGTTTGTAAGCAATATCTGCACGATTGTATTTGGTGAGCCAGCGCATTAACCACTGTGTTCCGATGACACCCGTACTGATATGTCCTTCATCATGGACCGAAATTCTATCGGTAATATTTTTAAATACTCTCTCACGATTATCAGCCGGCACCATATCAAATGCTAATGGAAGAAGGTTAGCCGTAACTGTGTTATTGCCGTATTGCGAAGTTGTGTCGTTATAAAACTTTTTATTGAACGCATCTTTTACTTTAACCGCTTCCGATGCAAAGTTCTTTATGTCGCGTTCGTTATTTGATATCTGCGCAAACTTTTGCATCATGTTCAAAAAATAATAGTAGTAAGCAGTTGCTATCAGTTGGGGATCGGTCAGTCGTGTGGAATCTTTTGCATGAATGAGTTCCGGAGATTCGGGAGGAACACACCAATCGCCATAACTGTCTTTCGTCATGATGTAAGCAGGCGTGAGATATTTTGTCTTCATATAGTTCAACCACTTTTTCATGGATGCATAGTGATTGACGATTGAAGTTTTATCGCCATACTGCTGGTACAACATATTGGAGATGGTGAGATAAGCACCGGGCCAGGTCATGTTGTCTTTATAATAATACCAAAAGCTTGGAGCGACATCCGGAATGTTTCCTTCGTC
This sequence comes from Flavisolibacter sp., assembly GCA_035554655.1. Taxonomy (GTDB): domain Bacteria; phylum Bacteroidota; class Bacteroidia; order Chitinophagales; family Chitinophagaceae; genus Flavisolibacter. The sequence goes on along the minus strand of DATMIF010000010.1, from coordinate 211,389 downwards.
TCTTTGTGCATCGCTAATGTCGTTTACCCATTTTGCATACAGCCTGCTGTTGTCAAACAAAAAACTTTCGCCGTATGCACCCATAGTTCTGTCACCTAGCCAGGGCTGTCTTTCATTTCTTTGCGGACAATCAATAGGCATTCCTTTGTAATTACTTCTTATTCCCCAAAAAGCATTTTTGTGAATTTGATTGATGATGTTGTTCGAGGTTTCGAGTGAACCGATTGTAGCTATGTCATCGTACACAACTTCGCCAATGAAATCATTTATTGTTGGCGTTCCCGGATAGCGTGTTATTTCAACATAACGAAATCCATGAAACACAAATGTTGGATGCCAAATCTCTTTTGCACCGCCCTTCAAAACATAAACATCAGTAACTTTTGCATCCCGCAAATTGGCAACATACAACTCTCCGTTTGGCTGAAGACTTTCTGCAAAACGCAATTTTACTGAATCACCTCTCTTTCCCTGCACTTGTATTCTTAACCAACCGGCCATGTTCTGGCCCATGTCGAGAATATATTTTTTGGAAGAAAGCTGTTTGATGGAAATCGGTTGAATCGTCTCCATCACTTTCATATTCTCGTTCATTTGCGCTTTCAGTGTTCCACCCGGAGCTTTCACCAATTGAACGCTCAACCACTTGCTATCATTGAAGCCAATGTTATTCCAACCCTTCAATTCTTTTCTCGCATCGTATTCTTCCCCATCGTATTCGTTGTTGGTTCTTATTGGTCCGTTAGCAGTTAGTTTCCATGAAGCATCACTGCAGACTATTTGTCTTGTTCCGTCAATATAATCTATCTCCAACTGTAAAATCATTTTAGGAAAACCGAAGTTGTGCCACTTCTGTGGTTTGTAATTCTGACGCATGGTGAAAAACCTTCCATTGCCTAAAACCGTTGCGATGGCATTTTTACCTTGCTTTAAGTTTTGAGTAACGTCAAAGGTGTTGTACATAACCGTCTTTTCGTAATCGGTGGGAACCGGAGCTAAAACCTGGTCACCAATTTTTTGACCGTTGATGTATAATTCATAAAGGCCTAAACCGGAAATGTAGACTGTTGCCTTCTTAATCCTTTTCGATGTGTTGATTTCTTTTCGAAAATATCTTGCAGATAACCTTGCAAACATGGAGACGCTATCCCATGAAAATGCTTTATCAAGTCCAATCCATTTTGCTTTCCAATCAGAAGCATTCAATAAACCGATAGAGAAAGATGCAGGTTGTGTCCAATCTTCTTCGCCTTTGTTTGTCCAGATTTTTACCTTCCAGAAACACTGTTGCCGGCTTGTCAATTGCTTTCCATTGTATTCAACTAAAATGGATTGATCTGAATTGATTTTGCCGGAGTTCCAAACATCGCCTTCATTGTTCGACAATTTGTCGAGTGACGAGGCTACAATAATTTGATAGGCGATCTGTTTAATTGCTCTTTGGCCGGTATTAATTTGCCAACTAAATCTCGGTTTGGTAACATCAATCCCTTGCGGATTTGACAGCATTTCGCATTTCAAATTGCCTATAGAAATTCCGTCAAAAGCAAACGAGTTTGTTGAAGCAAGAAGAATAATAACCAATATGTAGCAAGCTTTTTTCATGACTATTTGTTTATAGTTTGATCAGCTCTGAAATCAAAATAAAGTGTGATCGAAAGCGAACGGGATGGATCTTTTTCGTAATCGTAAAAAATATTTTTCATTCCCATTGGCCCAGTTGTTTCTGCCCGCTGGTTTTTTGTTCCTATGCTTGGAATACCTTGCATAAATGAAATATCGCCATTCGGAAATAGCGGTTCGTAATTATGCCATTGATCTGTTTTAAATGCGGCTGAATACAAACGCAAAAACAAATCTTCATTCTCGGTATAAACTGTAAATGGTTGTGTTGTCGTAATGAATTTGCACCAATACATGTTGGAATGATATCCTTTGAATTCAGGATAGTTCCAGGTTTCAGCAGTTTCTGTATTGTCGTATTTCTTATTCCAAATGCCGAATTGATTTCCTTTCAAACGGTTTTTCCAAACCCGGTAAGGACCATTGCCCATGTATTCAACGCCTTTGATCTGATCTTCAGGCAATGAAAAATTTACGCCGTCAAACCAGGTGAAATATTCAGCAGGAAAATAATGAACCTGCAATTTGATAATGCCCGAAGGATAAATAGTCCATTGCAAAGTGTTGTAGCTTTTCTTGCGATCAAATGTTGATTCAATGATCAAAGTATCTGCATTGAATCGCTGTGTAAAGTTTGAAAAGTTATTGACTGCTTCCTGAACGATTGGTCCATTGTTGAATGGAATCAGGCCTTTTGAATTTCTTACTTCAACTAAAGAACCGTTTTGTTTGTTGATGCGGATTTGAATTCCGTTTGCATCAATGTGAAAGGTTGAATCCTGCTCAGTTATTAAAACCTTGTTGCCTACGTTAGACCGAAACAGCTTTTTTGTAAAAGCAGCAGGTTTAGTGATTGGAAAACTCCAGGTAAAGATTTCTTTGCCGTCATTTTCAATTGCAGTGAGGTACAAAACATCATAAGCCTTCCAATTAGCAGGCAAATTCATTTTCAAGATGCCTTTCTGTCCCGGCTGAATATTTGGAGAAGCCATACTTCCCTTCAATTCTTTTAAAGAGGCATTTTGAAAACTTTTTAATTTCCAATTGAATTTGCACTGCGAAATATTTGTATAGAAATAGCGATTCTCAATATTGAATGAACCATCAAAATCATCAGTGATCTCTTTCTTTTCAAAATAAACAGGGCTCCAAACTTCTTTGATCGTGTAATAGCTTCCTTCTTTTTCATGAAATGGGCCAACAATACCATCAGCACCGCGAAACTTATCTGTATCAATCGAATCTTTTTGATCATGTCGAACAACACCTTCATCGGCTAAGTCCCAAAGAAATCCGCCGGCACTTAATGGATCATGCCACATCTTTTCCCAGTAATCTTCCAGGCCTGCACCGTGACCGCCATCAAACCATCCATGCAAAAACTCTGTGGGCATCACAATTTCACGACCAGCATTGTAATTGCCAATTCCATAATTGTATTCACGATAATGTTGCGTTTCTATTCCATTGAACAATTGCCAGGGATGAATCACCACACGTTTCTGAATATCATTTTCATCAAACAAATGATCAAGATCTAAATTGTGTCCTCCTTCATTGCCATTGTCCCAAAGAATGATCGAAGGATGGTTGACATCGTGTTCTACCATTTCTTTAACCAGTTTCGATCCAACCTGCGTATCATAATGCCCATGCCAGCCGGCTAATTCATCCAATACAAATAAACCAAGTGAATCACATACATCGAGAAAATGATCATCCGGAGGATAATGTGACATACGGACTGCATTCATGTTCATGTCCTTCATCATCGCCACATCCTCAATACTTAATTTTTTGCTGGTTGTTCTTCCTGTAGTCGGATAAAAAGAATGGCGGTTCACTCCTTTCATTTTTACTTTCATGCCATTTACATAAATGCCATCACGTATTTTGACTTCAACAGTTCTGAATCCAAATTTTTGAGTGGTAGAGTGAACAAGCTTTCCATTTTTATACAAGCCAAACACTGCTTTATACAGGTTCGGAAATTCAGGTGACCAAAGTTTAGGTGAAGAAAATTTTGACGAGATAAAAGTTTTTCCAGTTGAAGAAACATTCGCTGAAAATGGATTTCCAAATTTAGTTCCACTAGCATTCAGCAATTGAACAACCAAGTTGTCGCCGCCCCTGGTAAACACATCAGCAGAAAAAATTCCATTAGCTTTTGCATCGATAGCAACTCGATCAATATGTTGTTTAGGGAAAGCCTCTAAATAAACAGGACGAAAAATTCCACCGAATATCCAGTAATCTCCTCTCCTTTCCGCAGCATTCACCGATTCGTTTGCAGAATGTTTTGACACAGTTACTTCCAACAAGTTTCTGCTGCCGTAATTGAGCAAGGAACTGATGTCATATTTAAAGGCATAAAAAGCACCTTGATGAATTGGCCCTGCCGACTTTCCATTTACTTTCACTTCCGTATCTGTCATTACGCCTTCAAAAACAAGTTTAATTGTTTTGCCTTTCCATGACGAAGGAACAGCGAATTCACATTTATACAAACCTTGTTCTTTGCCTCGTTCATTGTCTTTTGCGTAACCGTAGTCGTATTTTCCAAAGCTTTGCAATTCCCAGCATGAAGGAACAGGAATAGTTGTCCATTTGCCAGAGTTCATTCCACCCGTGCAATAAAATTGCCAGTTAACGGTTTTATCGCTTCCTGTACCCGAGAGGTATTGTGTCTCCGTTTGCTGCGCATTTATTTTAATGGCTATGCAGAACAGAAAAAAATGTGACACAATAATTTTCATAATTAAAATGCTGGAACTTTTTCTTTTGGCGAATCATTTTCATCCGTACTAAATGGAACTGCAGGCAATCCATCCTTATTAAACAAATTTGGCTGCGCAGCTTCGTTCCAACCAAAGCGAACATATTTTGGAGTCTTCACTTCATCGGATGAAACAATTACTGTGTTGCTTTTTATTTCAGCTTTTGCAGGAACAAATTTTTCATCAGCTCCTGCGACAGCAAACCAATTGAGCGGCTGTTGATCAATACTTATTAAACCTTTACCTGTATTAGTAAATTCAACTTTTACTTTATTGCCTTCTATTGTTGCGTTTTTAAAATTTGGTCCGGAGTACACTAAATTTTTTTGATAATCATGAGCCAATGCAAGAAGTGCCAATCGTTCACCAACTTTCCATTTATAAGTTGGATGAAGATCGTTTATGTTGTCAGCTAAATCTGTTGTGACGACCATTCCTGTACGAGGTAGCCACAACGCAGCTTCTTGCGCATTCCAAAATCTTGGTAAAGTTTCTTCATCCAACACTACTTTGCCTTTACTCTTTGAATAATAAAATGGCGCTATCTGCACAAAATAGAATGAAGCATCTTTCTCGTTCCAAAGCTCTCTCCAACTATTAATAAGTTGAATAAACTTTTTTGAGTAAGATGTTGTTTCTGCTAAAAAACAATTCGTTTCACCCTGGTACCATAAAAAACCTTGAAGTGTAAATGGTGCCAAAGGTTTTATCCAGCCTGTATAAAATTTCCCCGGCTGCGTTTCATCTACACTAAAAGAATCTGTTCCTTCAGAAGGTTTGCCTGACATCCATGGCTCAATAGCACTTCCGGGAACAGCAGAAGAAATCACTCCAATCGGAACGTGTAATTCTTGAAAAAGTTTTTTTGCAAAGAAATATCCCGCTGCAGAAAATGCTCTTATTGATTCTCCTTTAGCTTCATTCCATCCTTTATTGATATCACCAGGCTTTAATAAATCCCGTTTCACCAAAAAGAGACGGATGCCAGGATAATTCTCTTTCTTCAACTGAATAGAATCAATGCCCTTGCTTCTTTGGGCATTGGCGAATTTGCTTTCCTTCATCATGGTGTATTCCATATTGCTTTGTCCTGAGCAAAGCCACACTTCTCCCACCAAAATATTTTTAAGCGCAATAGTTTCATTGACACCAGTGATCGTCATTACAGCAGGTTTGTCCGAAGCCATCATTGCATTCAACACAATTTTCCAATTGCCGAATTCGTTGGTAATCGCAGTTTTTGTTTGCTTCGCAAATTGTACAGTTATTTTATCTCCGGCAGATGCATTGCCCCAAATAACAACAGGTTTGTTACGTTGCAAAACCATGTTATCACCAATAATCTTGGGTAAAGTAATTCCTGCTTTTGTATTCAATGATAACAATACAAAAACGAAAACAGCAACCACTTTATATTTCTTGTATGCAACCAACATGATAAATGTTAACGATCAGATGTTTTAAATGAGCTGATGTAATAAACCGCTTTCTTATCCTGCTCTCCTCCATTCGGCAAATCAAAATCCTGGTCGGTTGGAGTGTCGGCATTTAGAAAACGTCGAACATGACCCGTGCGAAAAACTACACGATCAATTGACGCCAATGGTTGAAAGAATAGGCCGGACGATTGTTTCCCATTTACGGTTACGGTGTAAAAACGGGTATCACAATTCAACTCAACTTTAATGTTATAAGGTTCACCAGCATTATACTTCATCAGGCTTTTATCACGATAACCTGCTTTGGTAATAAAGCTCCCAGCAGAATCAAACGATAGTCTTACACCAGCATTTCCCTGTGCATTTGTAAATTCTATATCCAGCCAGCCGTTATTATTTTGTTCGGATGTAATAGAAAATTCGGCAACAATTCGTTTTGAAGAAGGAACAACTCTTTCTGCTTTTGCATAATCAAACGGATCCCAATCTTTCAATGTTAATGCCTTTGTTCCATTGTTCATTTTATCAATCGAAACCGGCGTCCACAATCCACTATTGTAATTCCACAAATTCAATTCTTTACCATCAGGCATTTGAGTGAACACTTCATTTACATGCTGCGCTACTTTATCTGTAACAGGAACCGGAATTGATGCCACCCAAATATCTTCTTTGTTCATGCTGTAACCCACCCAAATATTTCCATCAGGCGGAGTGCCATCACCTTCTGTAATGCCACGAACATATTGCGGGCCATAAGATTTGTAAGCACCTCCATATCGCATTGAAGTGATCTCGCCATTTACCAGCAAAAGATTTTTATAATTCAATCCATCATCGCTTACAGAAATCGCCAAAGGCCAGCGAAACTCGGATGGATTATAAACTGTTGCATATTTACCATCAGAAGTTTTTTGTCCCCAGATTTTTGCATTACTATTTACAAACTTTGGTGCTCGTGTTGGATTGTACAACCATGTTTTGCCATTGTCTTTACTAATTGATGTCAATGCATTCTTCCAAAGTCCAACCACTCTTCCATCAGGCAAATGATAATAGCTGAATGCTTTCAGATTATCGTTTTTCAAAGAAAGAAGCGGATCGTTTCTATCAGCTTCCTCCACCCATTGCTGCGTTTCCAATGGATTCAATAAAATTTCATTGCAGGCTTCGATAAATCCTTTGTCTTTGTTTCGTGTGTAAAACGGATAGCTTGTATTTTTTTCATTCCAGTTGTGATTGTACCGAATGAAATAAATCGGGCCGAATGAACCATCTTTATAAATCTCACGGATAACCCGACCCATTCCATTGCCATCATTTGGATCATCATGAGGGCCCATCACAATTCCATAATAAGCCAGGGCCAGCAACCGGTTTTTCTTTGAAACATAAAAACCCATTCGTTGGTGGTTCACCGTAAGCAGATCTTTTGCAACTTCTGTGCGACCTTCTTTTGTTGTGCCATCCGGAATTTTTACCGAAGGAAAAATCACAACAGGCTTAGTCCAACTGTATCCGTCTTTCGAAGTAATTAAAAAAGTTTGTCCCGGTGGAATGTGTTCACCAACGGGGTCGCTCAACCAATGCAGATAAAATTGATTGTTCCAATACGCCAGCATCGGCTGATGGTTGTAAGTCCAATTCGTTCCGCCTGCCAATTCAGGATGCTCCCTGTTCGCTCTAAACACTTGCACGTTGTGCACACCAATTGCAGGCACTAATTGACCATGATGGTAATCCACATTTACCAATGTTGATCCGGTGTATCGCACAGTGTCTTGTGCATTTGTTTGTTGTATGAATAATGCGAAAGAAAGAATGAGAAATTTTATTTTGATCTTCTGTTTCATTAATGGTTGTTCTGAATTCAGTTAATTATTTTGAACCAAACGGTATCGCTACTATTATTGTCTGTTGCGTCGCATTACGTTCATCCTTCGGTAATTCTTATCATCACATTCGACGCTACCTGCTATTATCAACTTTTCTTTCGTTTCATCAAACCCACCCCCGAGTCGTTTGCAGTAGAATCATTTCTCAACTTCGCCCCCCCAGGGAAGGGACGTTTGCAACAGCACTTAACCTCTTTCTCCGTCACTAAAAACACTTCGTTTTTAATAAAATTGTCTTCGAAAAGCTAGCCTTGTGCCGATGGTGACCTTTCCCACCGGGGAAGGTCGGGATGGGGCCGCCTTACTTCACCGCTTCCATCCATGCATGCGCCATCAAATTAGAACCGGCTAATGTTGGATGAACACCATCTGCCGTCCAGTAAACGCCTGGTACTTCTTTTTGTGCCTTATCATAAATAGCCTGGTAAGGAATAAACACAGCGTCATACGATTCTGCAATTTCTTTTGCTGCTGCACGGTAATCATTGAAAGCAGGATACCATTTATCGTCCACTGCTTTAATACCATTGACCGCATAAGGTTCGCCAATGATCAATTTGACATCAGGCAATTTTTGCTTTGTTTTATCGAGCAATGCTTTGTAATCCTTACGGTAGGTTTCTATAGTGCCATCATATCTGCCAAGTATCTTATGCCAGAAATCATTCACACCAATTAATATGCTCAACACATTTGGTTTGATGTCCAGGCAATCTTTTTCCCAACGCTCCGCTAATTGATAAACTTTATTTCCGCTAATACCTCTATTGTAGATCTTTAAATTCTTGTCGGCATATTTAAAAAGAAGATCAGAAGCGGCAATCATCGCATAACCGCTTCCTAGAGCACTGGCGGCGTTGAATGCAGTATCATCTTTTTTCCTTCCGGCATCTGTAATGGAATCACCCTGGAAAAGAATCACATCATTTTTGTTGATCGCAACTCTTTTCTTTTTAGCTGTTTCGCCGTTGTACGCGGCTGATATAATTTGCGGTATTGCAAGCAAACCTGCTGAAGCAAGAGATGTGGTTTTTAAAAAGTTTCTTCGTGATGATTGATTTTCTGTCATGACGAGAGTTTTATTTTGATAGATACTTGTGAATTCTTTTGATTGTTTTCTTTTTGGCCATGAAGATAGTCCCATGCTTATGACCCTGCGGAAGACTTACTTCTTTTGTGACATCAGTAAATGTTTTGAAATCTTTCGTCTTCATTGCTCCAAAAATTTTCTCACGATACTGATCATAATAGATCAAATAATCGTCGCCGACTTTCGCAACAGTTGGACCTTCACTAAAAAGCGGAGTAAACGGTTCTGATGCTTTAGTATAAGGGCCTAAAGGATTATTGGCAAAAGCAACTCTAATATTTCTGTACGGTCTCGTGTTATCCTTCACCACCAATACATAATCATTTTTGCCACGCTTTATAATCTCCGCATCAATTGCACTAAAGCCGGGATCCAAAAACAATTTAGTTTCAGAGAACGTTTTAAAATCTTTTGTCGTCGTATAGTACAAACGATGATTGTTGTTTTCGTCCTCCTGGCCTTTCGGAAAACGATAAGGAATTGTTGATGCCCAAACAATGATGAATTGTTTTCCTTCATCGTCATAAAATAATTCAGGCGCCCAAACATTTACAGTTGTCGGCTCGTTTTTCATAACGGGAATGCTTCTCTCCTCACTCCAATGAATCAAATCTTTTGAGCTTGCATAGCCAAATGTTTTTGTTCCCTTCCATGCACTGGTAAAAACCAAGTGATAAGTGCCATCGGGTCCCTGAACAATTGACGGATCCCTCATTACATTGCTATCAACTGTCGGCTTCAAAAATGTAGTATCAAAATCTTTCCAATGATAGCCGTCATAACTATAAGCGAGACGCAAACCAGCAGTAGCCGGTTCTCTGAACGTAGAAAATAAATATGCCTTCTTATTGCATGAAGCGAATAATACGATTAGTAAAACAAATATGAGAATTCGATTCATCATCTGTCTTTCTTAAAATATCCTGTACAAAAAAGTTGTTTTCTCTATAAACACTCGCTACTTCACACTTTCCAAAATCAACACCCAATCGTTTCCGCCTCTTTGTTCTCCCGGCGGATCAAATTTTCTGAAACCTTTATTTACAAATGTCCCGATTGATTTTTTGCTTCCGTTCTTTGGGCTGTACCAACTTGCTTTTACACTACCCCCATTGATTTTTCCCATTCTTACTTCAAATGGCTTTCCAGTGTAGTCATAAATGAAAACGTAATCATTCCCTCTTGTTGCAGCAATGTAATTATACTTTTCGCCTTGTTCTCCAACTACCAGCGATTGATCCGGCACCCTGTCAAAATAAGACTTTGACAACATCAGCTTCTTCAAATAAATCATTTCTCTTGCGCCTTCGTCGTTCAGGGCATTGTACCAATATTTTTTGGAGCCGTATGCACTTCCTTTGTCTGTCGGCTTATGAAATTGCATGATGCTATTGTGACCATAAGTATGCCCTGCTGCTCCTGCAAAAACCGACCAATAGGCATAACGTCTCACATCATCAGCTTGCCAGTAGGGCTTTGTTGTATCGTGTAAGCCGTGAGGAATTAATTCGTAAGAAGGTTCACCATCGATTGTTGGTTTTGCAGGCTTCAGGTTGTAATCAATATTTACAAACCTGTAGTTGTCGGGACCAAAACGGTGCTCGCTTTTTGAAGTATCCAAATCATAACTTCTGTGACCTGATTGAAACATGTTGAAGTCCATCCAATCATCGTTTTGAAAATATTCAGTGGAAGAAGTCCTTCCGAAAGGATGGAATGAAATCAAATTGTTTGGATCTTTTTTTCGAAGTGTTGTACCAATTATCCTCCACGTTTGGGATGAATCAGATCCTTTGGTATCGCCACCATTCAGCCAGATAATGTTCCACCTATTTCTATATCTCTCCGCCAGCCAGCTAGCATAAACGCCTGCTTCTTCCCTACTCACTAACCCCGCTTTTACATTGCTGCCCCAAACTGGAACCATCGCCATATACAACCCTTTCTTCGCAGCCAAATCGACGATATAATCAACATGATCCCAGTAATCATATTGCTTTTTATCAGAAAAATTATTTCCATCGGTAGTTAACGGATGTGCAACGTTCTTATCAACCAATGCAGAATCTCCATAAACGTTTTTTGCGGCAACCGTGTGAAGAACCATTACCTGGATAACAGAGAAACCTTTCTTTCTTCTATCCTCCAAATATTGTTCTGCCTCTTCTCTTGTCAATTTTGAGAACAATAACCAACCTGTATCTCCTAACCAAAAAAAAGGGTTCCCATTCAGATCAGTAAAATATCTATGATTGGCGGAAATCTTTAACCGCCTCTTATCAATCGTTTGTGCAAACAAACTTGTGGCTGCAAATAAAAAAATGAAAACAAAAACTATACGCTTCATCTTGACCATCCTAAATTATTTTACTCGAAATCCAAAGCACAACCGGTGACGATTGCGCAGGAGAAATTTCCTGTGTTCCTCCGTTTATTTCTTTAACAGCAGCTAGTTTCCCGGTTTTTGGATCGATCCAGTTTACTTTAAAACTACCGTTAGCAAGTTTCAATTTGATTGGATCGTTTGATGTGCTGTAAACAATGTAATCCTTTCCGTTCGTTAGAATCCATTGCTTGTTTGAATTGGATTCAACGGTCTTCATCGATGACGCATCATTCAAAAACTCTTGTGGCAGTACGGGCAATACGGCCATTGAACCTGTTGCCATAAATACAGCCCATCCAAATTCATCATAACTATCGCCTGAATACATTACAGCTTTACCTGGAAATTTTTTCCTGTACTCACTCACCGCTCTATACACTTGATCAAAAGAAGTCTTCTTTGGCTTCAACAATCTTGCATGCTGACGAGGCGCTAAATTTTGCCCGCCTTTTGGTTCGTAAGTTGTTCCATCAGCCTGGTAATGCCAGTAACGAATATCAATTACATCAATTACTGAAGATCTTTTTTTATCTGCAAGAATTGCATCCTGAACATCTTTAGTAGTTGCCAAACCGATGAGCTCTCTTTTCTTATTTTCTTTTTCCCATTGGTTGATCACATCTGTCCAGAATTGTACAAAATGCAAAGGACCTGTAAACTCGGCTCCTATCAATTGAATAACGCCGCTGTTATTTTTGAAATTATCTAGGCATTGCCTGATGAATAATTTATGCAGTTTGTTGCGGACAACGTTGGCTGTATCATAAAATTGATCTGCATAAAAAATACGTTTGTCGCCAGCGAAATTTACAGGTTCTACAAATCCGGTGTTGTTTATGTTGTTGGCAGTGCGCCAGGGAAAATCAACGTAGTGAGCACCAGCTTCAATAATGTTGTGTTGGAAATAATTATTGTGAACGAGTACTAAACCTTTTTGGTCTGCGAGATCAGCAAATTGTTTCAAGCGACTCCAATACCATTTATTGTATTTGGTGAGATCGTATTTACTTAATCCGTCCCAGGCCGTTTCTTTTCCGCTTCTTGCAAACGGCAATTCGTAAAACGGAGGCCACACTTCACCATTCATTCTCCGTATGCGTTCGTGGTCATCGCGACGACGATCATACCATAAACCATAGTTATGTTCAAGAGCAAGAAGATTATTTGTCTTCATCCAATCTGTCAAAGAATCTAAATCGTCGGTTAATCCTAAGCCAGTTCTTCCGGGAACATAACGCGTAATAGCTGGTTTCATTTTAGGAAGATCGACTGGCGTTACACCACCGGTCCACCATGGAACCTCACTCCTTCTGCCGACAACAACTTCATTACCTCTCGCCAACCAGCCATTTTTAATTTGAAGTGGCGCAGCTAATTTAACGGGAGCAATCTTTTCAACGCCTATTTGATCAATTGTTTTTGCGCCGTTTGCATTTATTGAAATGGGTTGACGTTTTGAAGCCTCATTAATCCACTGCGTTAATACCAACAATGGCTGTTTCGCTTTTTCTGTCAGGTCCATGGCAACACTTACCGGCGGGCTACTCGAAGCTTCTCCATCAAAAGGCAATAAGTAAGCATGATTTAAAACATCATTGCCTAGCCTGTTTGATAATTGTGCGTAGTATAAACTTCTTGGTTTTATTTGTTCGTTGGAACTTTCCCAATAACCATCGCCACCAAATTGTGCCCATGAACCATATGACCAGTTGTTTGCTGTTGGTGGTTTGTAGCAATCAATTCTTGCTGCCGTACATTGCCAAAAGACACTATTAGCAGCACTCCATCCGGCACCTTGTCCATCTTGTTCACGATTACCAAAACGCAATGCTTCACCGTCAACATTTACAATATCAAACAAAACACCAGATGCCCAACTGTCAATTGTGCCTGAAAAACTATAAGGCAGTTCCGACTGACATTGCACAAATGCATTTGGTCCTGGTGCACAAAAACCTACAGCAAAATCATGATAGCCATTTTCGGCATAGCAACGTTGAAATAAAGTTTGCTGACCTGTAGTTAAAAAAGTGTAACGGCGTTGTCCGCCGATTTCAGAAATAGGTTCAAGTGATTTGCAATCTTCAACAGTAATTCGTTTTGTTGTTTCCAAAAGATTCACTGCGGAACCTGCAAAGTATTTAAAGTTCACTTGTCGCACCCATGCATCTTCGGCACTTTCCATTGTGATAGCCATCCAGCGATGTGCTTCATCTTTTGGATTGCCTGCATCATAAGTTGATTCCAAACTCAAATTTTCGATGCCGACATTTTGAATTCGTCCGGGCCATGAATAAAATGCAATGGTTGATATGCCATAAGTTGTATCAAGCGCAGTTGTCAATGGAGCATCAAGCGTAATTGTGTTGCCGTTGACAGCAACAATTTTTCTATCGAAGTACAAATCTCTTTCGCCAGGCTTCCATCCGAGAGCACTAATGCCGCCACCAAATGTTTCGGTATGTAAAGTTTGGATCCATTTCAATGTCGATGGATGATGAATAATGACATGGTCACCCTCTTTAAGATTATTGGCTGACTGAACAGAAAATCTAGTTGCGTTCACAGGAACGTAAGCGTCTGCAGAGGAAATTTCTCTCCCTTTAATTTTATTGTTTAACCCAACAATGCGAATAAGTGTTTGCCTGTCAGTTCCTGCTCCGATAATTGTTGTTTGATTCACACTACTTCCACGAAGCACAACACCTGATGAATTAATTTTTAACTGGCCTTCTACTTTGTAAGTTCCTTTCTGCAAGAGCACCGCTCCGCGAAAACCATTTTTATCCAATGGCAACTTAGAAACATAGTCGATTGCTGATTGGATGCGAAGCGTTGCATCGCCACTTACAACAGGCACTACAACTTTTATGGGAACATCAGGAATCGACTTCTCTCCTGCCATATAACCGGCATAGGAAAAATCAGGAACACGATTGCCGAGAGAATCAGGAGTGTAAGTTAATTGTCCGTTTGATTGGACAATGATAGGTGTTAAGTGTTTTTGTTTTTTGTCCTGCGCAAAAACAAAACAGGAAGATATGCAAGCCGCCAGTAGAATGGAGGAACGCAATACCTTCCTGCTATTTACAGATTCATTCACTATTCAATTTCGTTATTGAGTGATACAAAACTATTTAGTTGGAGTTGATTTTGTTGTTGTTGTTTTTATTGAAGCGCCGGTTGCAGTAACATTTTTAACATCTACTACACTGTTCAAATATTCTTCGATGTTAGAATAACCATTCTTTGTTATTAACGAGGCATCACTTGCATTCTTTGGATTCAGGCCATGTCTAACTTCATAATCATCAGGTATACCATCGCTGTCAGAATCTTTGTAAGGAGTTCCTTTATATTCAGGATAGCCACCAACCTGAGATGGATCCGTGATGATTCCAATTTTATAAGAATCAATTGGCAAACGGCGATGCTCGAATTGTTTTTCAGGCAGCTTCACGTTTGTGAGAGCATTGATCTTTCCAGTTCTCACTTGCTCAGTGATTCTTTGATCGACCGCATCTCTTTTCGGCAAAGTTGCGCCTGCATTATTTAATACATATTGATACGCATCTTGCGCAGGCATGATCGTCAATTGAGGCATTGGCATAGGTTTGTTCACCTTCATGTAGTCAGTGTATTTATCGGTAGTTGGAAGCTCTTCAACTTGTACGCCACCGGCCCAATTATCTTTAGTAATCGCAGGATATCCGTCCATAATATTTCCGTTAACATAACAACGACCAAATACTAGATATTTCAGTTTGCTTCTTCCGGACTCAGGTTTCAAAATGCGGTGACCTACTGCAGAATTTTTTGGAGTAGCAGGACCTGGTTTGAAATAGTTATTAATAATATTGAACGAGGCTCTGTAATCGCCACCATCTATTGAACGGTGCACCCAGTTGAAAACAATATTGTTCACGAAATTGAAAATTCCATTCCATCCAACCGAAGGATTTCTCCCTGTATTATCAGCCCAAAGGTTGCGCATGAAAGAACAATTTTCTCCACCCAATGTAGAACCAAAAGCATGATTCCAGGTATCGAGTGATTCAGAGAAAATAGAATTCTGAATGGTGATGTTAGCTGTACCTAATTTTTGTTCGATCGCACCTGTACTGTCGTTGTACATGTGACGATACATAGACATGTTTTCATCCAGTCCCCAACTTGCAGAAACGTGATCGATCATAATATTGCCAACGGGATTACCACCTATGGCATCATCTCTTCTTCCAACATTGGTTTCGCCTCTTCTGAAACGCATGTAACGAATGATGACATCATGTGTATTGATCCAAACGGTTTCACCAGCAATACAAACACCATCACCCGGAGCTGTTTGTCCCGCAATTGTAATGTAAGGCGCACGAATGATAACAGGTGTTTTCAGGCGAATAATTCCTGCTACATTAAATACAACAACACGAGCACCGCCCAGCTCACATGCCCAGCGAAAACTTCCGGGTCCGTCATCATTTAAATTAGTAACAACATACACTTTACCACCGCGACCGCCAAAGCTGTACTTGCCGCCGCCCTCTGCTCCAGGGAAAGCGGCAATATCAGCTTGGGGTAAATCTGTTGGACGTGTAGCCCAGGGTATATATGGTTTTCCTTTTCTTGCTTCTGCATCAATAATTGGATAAGCAACTGCCCATGCAGAATCGGAATGTTTTCTTGCTGCATCTAATAATGAATCGGACCATTTCTCAACATCAGCCGGGATTTTTGGATACTGTGCTTTTGCACTTGAAACTATTCCAACTAATGATAAGACAACAACACTGGTTTTAAAAATTCTTCTTTTCATCAATACTGGTTTATGTCAATTATGGTTAAAAATCAATTATTAAATGCAGGTTATAAAGTGATATGGGCATTTGTCATGCCCATATCGAAATCTATTATTGAGCTGAATTAAAATCACCAGGAGTTCCGTTGTAATCTAACCACCCGATTGTTTGTTTCATCCATGGATTAAAAGACAAGACAGTACCGCTTAATCCGGATAAATAATAATTAGGCCTGAATAAAATATTTACAGGAGTGCTACCGTCTTTATCCATTGGCGTATCAAGCGGTGTCATTATCAACTTAGCCTGGTACAACGCTCTAAGCTTGTCAGTTTGCGTTTTCAATGTAGATGTTGCCCAATCTGGTCCCCATGTGTCAGGATCAATTAAAATATTCCTGTCTGCTGCAGTGAGTGGATCGCTGCTGGTGTATGTTTTTGCCTGCCAGTAATAACCTGTTCTATTAGTACCGTTAATAGGCGTCAATCCTAGCTTTGCAACAGTGTTTGCGGAAAGATTTGTAGCCGATGATCCATCATAGAGCAACCATCTTTGTATGTCCCAATAGCGTTTTCCTTCATAGGCTAATTCTACCCTACGCTCGTATAAACAAGCTTCGATAGCTTCGTACTTAGTGGCTAATGTACCAATGCCCCAATTACTTGCACCTTGTGGGATACCAACTCGGTTACGAATTTTACCCAAGTACTCAATAGTTTTTGTTGTATTACCAGTTGCAGCATAACACTCGGCTATATTCAACAACAATTCTGCATAGCGATATTCAAAAATGTCTGTTCCCGAATAGGCGAATGCTGTAGAATCTGCGTTAGGATTTGACATTTTGCGAATAATTGCAGGACTGGATGTATTATTACCGCCGTAATAAACCGGAGTTCCTGTAGCACTCGGCCTCCACCTGTAAAAGAACGTAGTCTTGTTTGCATTTTGTTTTATACCCCATTTTTCGCCGGAGAATTCAAAAGTGCGGTAAAAGCGTGGGTCCCTGTTTTCAAAAAAGAAGGTATCCACATACCCATTAGCCTTCGTAGGACGTCTGCCGTCCGCTAAAGGAAAAAGGTCAAGCATTGCTTTAGGTGCAGAAATTCCGCCACCACCATTATAGTCTTTCGGCCTGATTGAATTTTCCCATGGGCTATTATATCCTGCAGAACTTGTTTGATTAGTGGAAAGCAATATCTCGAAAATGGCTTCCTTGTTAAAAGAATTGTCATTTACATAAGTCATCTCGCTCCATTGTTTTGCATTAGTACCATATAAACCATAACCCGCAGCAGTAAGCGCAGTTTCTGCTTTCAAACCAGCATCAAGAGCATCTAACCATTTTTGACTACCAGGATTATCCCAATCAGTATTAAATAGAGGGCTTGCCGCCGTAAGCAATACACGACTTTTCATTGCCAATGCAGCAGCACTTGTAAACCGGGCATAATTAGTGCTCGGCGATGGCCATACAGCAGGCAACAATGCTGCTGCCGAATCGAAATCCTTAGCAATTTGCGCAAAACATTGAGAAGCTGTCGATCTTGGTATTCTAATAGATGAATCAGTGCTACTTGCTTCCTGAACTTTCAGTACCAGTGGTACACCACCGTATGTACGTACTAAATAAAAATATTGCAGTGCCCGAAAATAATAGGCTTGTCCCTTAGCAGTATTTTTAAACGACTGAGACAAAGATTGTCCCTGTGCGTCTATTTTTTCAAGTAAAAAATTAGCTAACCTAATTCTTGTGTACGGTGTATTAGCAATACTGGAAGTAAGCGTTCCTCCATAATACGCATCAGCGTCCGAAGCTAATTGCAAATTTTTATTAGGGTTAATGTAATTACTAACCGTTCCACCAATTTCTTCGGTCATCCTTGTTTTAGAATCATCATACGACCCCAGTGTAGTTTCCGCTTGGGTTGGGCTTTTATAATTTACAAAAAAGTAATTGTAAATCCTATCAATATAGTACCCAGTCAATACTTCATTTGTAAAAACTTGTTCTTCTCCATATTTATCATATGGTTGCATATTTTCCAGAAACTTCTTTCTGCAATTTGTCAGCGTCAATGCCGCCAGGGAAAGTATCGTGAAGTATAAGAATGTTCTTTTCATATAGAATTTGTTGTACTTAAATTAATATTAGAAGCCCAGGTTAACACCAAGTGACCATGTTCGTAATGTCGGATAACCTGTCTTTGGATCATCATACATATTTCTGTACTTGCCGGGGTAAGGGTTATATAAATCCCACAAGTTGTAACCAGAAAGAATTAACCTGGCATTTGAGATGTGCGCTTTTGTAAGCAAATCCTTAGGTAAGGTATATGCAATGCTCATTGAACGAACCACGCACCTAAAACTAGGCAAGGTCCAAAAATCTGAACTGGCATACGCGTTACCTTTATCAGAATCATAATAAGCCATGTTTGGATATTTTCCATTGGGGTTATCCGTGGAATCATACATATCATTCAAATATGCTACTTGCGCCCAACCTGCATTAGTACTACTGGTTCCTTGTTTTATTCTATCAATACTATTCCATCCTCCCCAACTTGTAGCTATCTGTGCGAGGAGGCTTATGGATTTCCAGCCAACACTCAAATTCGTGCTAACGCCATAGGATTTGCTATTGTTTTTTAGTTTTACCAAATCCTGTCCGTCATCTATAAGCTGACCATTTGGACCGTTAACACTATTACCATTTATAGCGCCTCCTATATCTTCATAAGCGAGCATACCTTTCCTTAAAGAAGCCTTGTTGGTATAGCCAAAAAAAGACGGTGTAGTGCCGGCTTTATTTGCCAGGTCTGTCAGGTAAGTCCAATATGCATCGATATCTGCATCAGTTCTTAACATGCCATCTCCTGAAGAAGTTCCCTTCCAGGTTTGATATCCCCATGTTGGTCCCATAGTAGAATAACCTACTACCTTAACGCCGCTTGCATTAAGTCTTGATTCGTAGTTAAATGGCTGTGCAAGATATGTTTTCACCTTATTGTTAGACAAACCGAAATTCATTCCAATAGAATAATTGAAGTCTTTGCCAATACGGTCATTCCATGTTGCAGAAACTTCTTGTCCCCAAAAGTCGACAGCCCCATAGTTCTGTTCAGCAAACGCACCTCCAACAGATATAGGCACGTTGAGTGCGGCCGCCATTGAAGTCAACATATTTGTAGATGAATTATAATAATAATCCAAACTCACAGACAACCGGTTTCTTAATACCGAAAAATCAACTCCAAAATTTCGCTGCAACGTTCTGTCCCATTTTACGCTGGGGTTCGGTGAAGGATCTGGCGTAAGACCGTAAGTATAGTTACCACCGCTAGTTCCAAATGCCATCCCCTTATCCAATGCAAGTTGATACAATTGTAACCATTTATATGCTTTTACATTATCGTTACCTGTCTTTCCCACAGAAACACGAAGTTTCAGGTAATTGACCCAATCGATTCTTTTAAAAAATGATTCATCTGAAACAATCCATCCCAATGATACAGTTGGAAAAAAGCCCCAGTAATTAACGGGTGCAAATTTGCTTGAAGCATCACTTCGAAACAGGAATGACGCCAGATACCTATTTTTAAAGCTGTAGTTAACACGGCCTAAATATGACATTGTTCCGGCTATTTCCTTGTAGGTAATAGTATTGGAAGTATTCAACGTTCCGGCAGAAACGGATGTTCCATTATAAACACCAGGTAATGGATTATCGTAAATCTGGTAACGGTCTTCATTAACAACTTTTGAACGTTCACCAGAAAATACAGCAGAAATAGCATGGTCGCCAAAACTGTGGTCATAATTGGCAAAGAAGTTCATCTGTTCTAAACTGTTCGTTGTATTGTCGTAGGTAACTCTGGAGTTGTTTGTGTTGAGAGTCGAGGACCATGTAGTAGTTGGGGTAAATAAATGATTATCGGCTTTATTTGCATTTGTTGCTTGAAACAGTAACAATGGCATCTGTACCTGTTCAGTATTGCCGGCATTATTAGTCAAAGCATAACTTCCTTTAAAAGACAATCCTTTTATAAACGGCACATCATATTGCAGTGAAAAGTTGCCAGTATAACTAAAGCTTTTGTTGGAGGTAAAAGAGCCATTATTGAGCAAAGCATAATAATTCCAGTTTGATAAGGAGTTATTACCTTTTACTTGCCCAAGTTTATCTGTACCAAGTACCGGGGACACATATTGATTCACGCCATTGATTGTGTACTGCCAGGGAATGTATTTTGGCATGTGTAGCAGTATGCTGTAATCGTTTTGTTCGCCGCCAACAGCATAACCATCTGAAAAGTTGATCTTCGTAAATGATTTTTCCTGGTTAGTATTGTTAGCCGAAACAGTAGCTGAAAACTTTACGCCATTCATCACAGTAACATCGGTACCCGAACGGAATGTCCACCGATTAAAATCCTGGGATCCCAAATTGGCACTCTGTGTATAATAAGAACCTCCTGTAAAATAGGTTGCTTTATCTGAGCCACCACTTACATTGATTGAATGCTGCATAGTACCCGCTCTTCTCCAATCCTCCGCTAGCCAGTCGTAATTGAGAGAATCCATACTGTTCAATTCCGCATCGGAGAAGAACTTTGCCGGGCTTGAAGTTGCATTGTTTCCAAGACCACGTTGAAATCTGTTATTGAAGATCCCATACTCCTTTGCATTCATCACCTTGCCATGACTTATTGCATCGTTCGTTTCAAACTTCCCGGAGTAAGTGATTCTTGGAGCACCTGGCTTACCTCTTTTTGTTTTAATGATAATGGCACCTTGTGAAGCACGTGTACCGTAAATAGCAGCACTTGCATCACGTAGTACAGTGATACTCTCTACTTCGGACATATCCAACCTGTTGAACTGATCCAAGGTTGGCAGATTGGTCGCAGGATCAATTTGCACAACATCATCTATTACAATAAGAGGTATAGTTCCTCCGCCGTCTTTACCCCAGTTAAATTGTTGACGAATACTTACTGAAGCCATTACTCCCGGACGTTGACTGCCGCCGCTAACATTGAGGCCCGGTACTTGTCCTCTTAGTGCTTCCGAGATAGAAGCAACTGGCAAATCTTCCAATTTCTTAGGGCTAACAGTTGCTACTGAACCAGTAACATTCCTGGCCTTTTGGGTACCATAGCCAATTACAACTACCTCGTCGAGTTTGGACTCAGCTTGGGCGAGGCTTATGTTTAATGATCCTGTACCTGCTTTTACTTCGTAAAGCGTATAGCCTACAGAAGTAAAGGTTAGCACAGATTCACTGGAAGGAACTCTAAGTGTAAAACTTCCCTCAGCATTAGTTACAGTTGAAGCAGTGTGATTTTTAACTTTCACGGTAACACCTTCTACAGGCTTACCGGTTTCCTTGTCAGTAACTTTTCCTGTTACAGTAATATCCTGTGCTATCGCAAGCAATGAACAGGAGACTGAAAGCAGCAGTAACATTATTGACTTTGGCAGACGCAGCAGACAATTCATATAGCGTTTGTTTTTAGATGATTGTTTTAAGCAGTGTTATGATTGATTTTGATTCTTCTGTTCTTGTCTTTGTTTGATACGTTTCTCCCACTCTTCTCTTTCTTTGGTGATGTTGTACCCCTGTGCAGACAGGTAATTATTAATCCTGCCTTTGTATTTGCCGAACCACCAATGCTTTTTCTCAGATGATTCTCCATCCATAGCATACTCTCTTGCCTCTACCAGCCATGCCATGATCTGGTCTTTTTGTCCTTTTGTAAGATCAGGTATCATGTCTACGTAAGCAGTATAGGTTACGTTCAAAACGTTGTAGGTCATTCCGTCCTTTACTTTGATAACCTGGTCGGGAGTTAATTGAGAAGACAGCTTAGCAATAAAACTTGTGTGCAATGCTTCTATTTTATTATTAACAGAAGCTTCCAGTTTCTTTATAACAGTATCGCTTTCTTCTTTTGTCAAACCTTGTTGCTTGATTTTCTTTAACTGGTCATCGCGGTCGGTATAAATAGTATTTAAATCCCTGTACTGATTTGCAATTATAGAAATGGCCTGCTTTGCTTTGGAAGAGTCGGAAATACTAAGGCTGTTTACAATTTTCTCTGCCCGTGAAGTGATGGTCCTGGTATAGGCTGCGTCCTTATCTTCTAAGTTTTTAGAATCCTGTCCAAAAACTATATTAGAACACAAAATTAAAATGAAAAGAAAGCGAATCCTCATATAGCGCCTTTTACCAGTAAGTTTTAAATTTCGTTAGTTGTTCAGTCGTTGTTACACTGTTCTATCCAGCAGCCAAGTCAATACCTAAACCAACCAACTAAAGGTAGAATGACCCCTTACTCTAAACAATGTCATTCTTTAGCAAAAAGATGGACTATCTTACTAGAAGAAACAATAAACCTTGGTAAAAATGCTACGCAAACGTTTGCGTTATCCAGCCATAAAAATGCTTCCTGTAAAATGATGGAATATCTGTTCAAAAACTCTTTAAAACTATCGATGCAGCCTTCAGGCTTTTGCTGCTTGCTGTAACTGTAATATTGCCTTTGTTTTCTTTTGCTTTAATGATCAGTAAACACAAGCCATTATATGCTTTACGGAAAGAAGACCTGAACAATTCTGTACTGGTTTGAAGTCCATTATCAACTCCAGCAATTTCACCCTCCCCTTTTACTTTAAAGTTTACCAGGTTGTCAGCATCCGGAACAATATTACCATTTGCATCCGTGATCTTTACCGTAACAAAAGAAAGATCTTCACCGTTTGCTTTCAAGACTTTCCTATCTGCAATCAATTCGATTTTTGCAGGAACACCTGCGGTGCTAATTTCTTTCGTTAAAACAATCTTTCCATTCTTTTTCGATACTGCTCTTATTGTACCTGGCTCAAAATTCACACGCCACCAAACATGCAGGCTATCTCCAGTTTTTGTTTTTGCGCCAAGAGGCTTTCCATTCAAAAATAACTCCACTTTATCAGCATTGTTATAGTACGCCCATACATCAACACTATCCCCAACTTTCCAATTCCAATGAGGAAACAAATGAAGCACAGGTTTGCTTGTCCACTCACTTTGATACATGTAATAAACATCTTTGGGAAAACCTGCTAAATCAACAATGCCATAGTAGGAGCTTCTCGCAGGCCATTGGTAAGGAACCGGCTCACCTAAAAAATCAAATCCGCTCCAAACAAAAGTTCCGGCAATGAAATCATTTTTCTTAACGGCAGTCCAGCTTTGTTCATGGGTTGCACCCCAATAGGCAAAGGTGTTATCGTAAGCAGAGACGGTGTAGTCAGGATTGCCATAATTCTTTGATTTGGCATCCGGTGGCCAAAGACGATTGCTGTCTGAAGGCATATCGTAGTGTCCACGTGTTGCTAATGCAGAAGCAGTTTCCGTTGCAATAAATTTTTCGCCGGGAAACCTTTTTGGTAACTCGGAATAATCATAGAGTTTATAGTTGAAGCCAAGCAGATCCAATGAATGTGATTGATAAATAAAATTCTTTTCAGGATTATTTTCCGTAAGTGCGCAAGTAACCGGTCGGGTTGGATCGAGATTCTTTACAATTTGCACTAACTCATTTGTGATAGGCGTTCCTGTGCTATCAAACTGTTCTCGTATTTCATTGCCGATGCTCCACATAAAGACTGAAGGATGATTGCGGTCTCTTTTGATTTGATCTTCCAGATCTTTTTTGTGCCATTCATTCCAATCAAAGTGATAGTCGAATTTGTTTTTGCCTTTCTTCCACATATCAAATGCTTCATCCATTACAATAAATCCCATTTTATCACAGAGATCGAGCAACTCGGGAGCAGGAGGATTGTGCGATGTACGAATGGCATTGCATCCCATTGTTTTTAGAATTTGCAATTGACGTTCGATGGCTCTTGCATTTACCGCAGCGCCTAATGCACCGAGATCATGATGCATGCAGACACCTAAAATTTTCGTTGGCTTTCCATTCAATGAAAAACCTTTTTGCGCATCGAAGTTGAAGTAGCGAATGCCAAAACTAATTTCCTGTTGATCTATGACATATTCTGAAGCAAAGGCTTTAATTACAGCTTTGTACAATTGCGGCGATTTCAATGACCAGAGCTTAGGCTTTTTAATTCTAATTTTAAGATGATAAATACTATCGCTATAGTTATCACTTTTTCGAAAAGATTGTGTTGCCCATCCAACTTGTTTTCCCGAAGGGTCAAATATTGTGCAATCCACCTGAATTGCACTTGAAGTGTTCAACACTTTTGAGCTGATAGAAACCAAAGCCGAGCTATCATTTACTTCGGTCGAATTTATAAATGTGCCCAATCTTTCAAACGTACCCCATTCCTTAAATCGTATCGGCTGACCTGTTTCCAACCAAACATTTCTATAAATGCCCGATCCTGTATACCACCTCGAATTCGGTTGTTGTGAATTATCAACCTTAACAGCAATTACATTTTTGTTGTTACCAAATTTCAAATACGGAGTGAGTTCATACTGAAAAGAAATGTATCCATTCGGTCGCTTTCCTAAATAATGTCCATTAATCCAAACCTCACTATTGCGATATACGCCATCAAAATTGATGAACACACTTTTGTTCTTTGAAGAAAGAGGAATAGAAAATGTTTTTCTGTACCAACCAACACCGGCAGGCAATGCCCCTTGATTAAATGTCGTTGGATGTTTTTCGGAGAAGTTTCCTTCAATGCTCCAGTCGTGCGGAAGATTCAGTGTTCTCCATTTGCTATCATCATATTTTATTACGGTCGCTGCGCTATCGTCGCCTAAAAAAAATTTCCAGTCCTTGTTGAATTTTATCGTTGTTCTTTGCGCCGATGCAGAAACATTAGCCAAAAAAACGCTTACAATAAAAACAATTTTTAAAATCTTATTCATGTTATTCAGAAACAAAATTCAATTCACTTTTTCCTAAATCTTTAGAAGCGGCAACAGCAATGCCCCTCTGGTCTTTCTTATTTACAGCACAATAAAAATGGTAGACAACTCCATTATATTTCACAACACAGGATTTATGCGCATACTTCTCATCATAAGGTTCTGACGACTCGATCAAATTATCTCCCTTCCAATCAGTCCAGTTCACCAAATCATAGGAACATGCAAAACGATTAAACGCTCCTTGCCTATCCTGCCAAAATGCACCGAAATAGAACATTACCCAAACATCGCCAATCTTTTGAATGATCGGATCGCCGGTAATGCCCACTGGATGATGAACAACAGGATCGTTATGAAATCTTTTCCAATGAACCATGTCGCTTGAAACAGCCATTCCTATGCGTTCGAACCATCTTGTTTTCTTATTGTCTTTAGCCGTGTCTCCATTGGCATTGTAATACATTACAAATGGATAACCCGTTGTTTTCTTTTTATCATAGATAACCGTGCTTTTGAACTGCTTCTTGTTTTCCCACCAGCGGACGTCTTTATCCAACGAAGTAAGAATTGGTTTACTTAACCTTTTCCACTCGTGAACAATTGCAGGATCTTTTTCAGTGTAAGCCATGCCTAAGGATAACAATCCTGCTTCATATCCTTTCTCCTTTCCACCAAAATCGCTCATCCAATATTTGCCATTATATTTTTTCAATGAATAACTCCCACTCCATTTTGTATCAACCAAAGCAATATAACCTGCTTTCTGGCTAGCATCCCACAATGTTGAGTCTGCGTTGTGCGACATAATCTTTCCGATCTTCTTCCAATGCAACAAATCACTACTTTTCGCCAGCCATGTTTCATAACCACGACCATCAAACTGCAAATAACTCATGTACCAGGTGTTTCCTTTTCTAAAAACAGTTGGGCAATCTATTTTCTTTGAATCATTTTCCGGAACAACCGCCAACCCGTATTTATATGGCGTTTTCACCTCCTCGTAAATTTGTTGCATCTTTTCCTGTGACACCTTTCTTGTTTGAGAAAAGGCAATTGAAGTTGCAAGCAACATTGTCAAAGGAAAAAACGTTTTCATTGTTTTCAAATTCATCACTATTTTTTTACAAGAAAATTATAAACACCCGAACCCACACTAAATTTCGCTTTGTCTTTTTCAAATCCTAAAAACTTAATTGCCTTATTTTTTTCGACAGAAATATTGCTCTCAAAGATTTTAGAAGCTTTTGTTGCAGGCAAATAAATAATTGCAGTTGTATTTGCCGGAATCTCAGTTTTCAACTGGAAAGAATTACTTTCCTTTTTCCATTCAGAAGAAATTCTTCCGTACACAGATTCATAGTTTCCCTTTGCAGAAGTTAAATCACCAACAACTTCCGGCTTTATCACAATTTGTTTATAAGCGATGGATTTTTCAGTTTGATCAATTCCAAGAATGCCGCGATAAAACCATTCCATGATATGCCCCAACATAAAATGATTGTTAGAGTTCTCCTCTCTTGCCGCCCAGGATTCAGTTAATGCCGTTGCACCTTTTGCCAATTGATAACCATAACCGGGGACATCGCTGCGACTATTCATATCAAAGATCACATCATCTCTGCCAGCATCATGCAAAACACAAAGAAGATAACGATAGCCGATGTCACCAGCAGTCAAACTATTGTTTCGATCACGAATATCTTTTACAATGTCGTCGATGACAGCTTGTTTGTATTGCGGTTCAACAAGGCCCATATAAACGGCCATGGCATTTGCGGTTTGGCTTCCCGTTGCATATTGCTCTGTGTTTTTATGAAAAAATGTATCGTTGAATGCTTTTCTTACTTTGATAGCTAATTGTTCATACTGAGTTGCATCTTCTTTTTTGTTTAGCATTGCAGCAATTTGTCTCATGATGTTGAGATCGTAATAAAAAATTGCAGTACCTGTAACTCCCATTGGTGTTAACTGTGCAACGCCGGGAGGTTTTGGACCGAGGTCGTACCAATCGCCCAGTCCCTGTGAAAGAATATAACCTTTTGCTTTTGTTTGCAGATAAGCAACATACCTTTTCATCATTTCATAATGCTCGTTTAGCATTTGTTTATCTCCATACCATTGATACATGTACCATGGAACAATTATAGAACTGCTACCCCATTCAGGCGAATCACGAAACATACCGTCGCCCCAATCAAATTTTACATACTCCGGAGCAATTTCGGGAATGAGGCCATCTGTAAGTTGCGAATACTTAATGTCATCAACCTGTTTCTTAAAAAGATTGATTGCATCGTAAGCATAATGAACAGAACTCCCCATTAAATGAAGTTGTTCGAGCCAACCTAGTTTTTCCCTGTGCGGACAATCAGTAAAAACACTCACCATGTTGCTTTTGATCGCCCAATCAATAAGTGAATATGTTTTATTGAAAAGATTATTTGAGCAAGCAAAGTTTCCTATTTGGTCAGCAGCGTTTCTGTTGTGCAATGTTTTTACTTCAAGCAGAACCGGTAATTGCAATGAATTATCCTCTCCCTTCGGCACTGCACCGTTAATTTGTAAATAACGAAATCCGTAATAGGTAAAACGAGGTTGCCAGGTTTCAATTCCATTGCCATTCAAAATGTATTGCAGATAATATGGAGAACCCGATGATCTTTGATTCGCTGTTCCGTCCTGTTTTAATAATTCTGCAGGATAGATTTTAATGGTATCGCCTTTCTTTCCTTGCACTTTTATCCATGGAATTCCGGAAGCATTTTGCCCCATATCGAACACCCAAATACCCACATGAGTTCTCGTAAGCTTTTTCGGTGAGAACGCTTCAAGCAACTTAACGGGTTCCGCCATTTGCGAATTCAATATTCCAGGACTATCAACAATTACTACTTGTTTCCATAATCCATCATTAAAATTTGGCCGGTCCCAATTAGCTTGTTCGAGCGTTGCATCAAAATCTTCTCCCCCATAAATGCTAGAAAAGGTTATCGGGCTTTGCGATGTTTTCCACGATTGATCACTCACAATATTTTCTGTTGAACCATCTGAATATTCAACCAGCAACCGGCAAATCATTTTAGGATAACCAAAGGCAGATTTTAATTTCCTGTATCTGCCTGGAACAGGCGGAACATAATAAAATCCATTGCCAAGCATCACACCAATTGAATTTTTCCCATTCTTCAAATTATTGGTTACATCAAAAGGAACATACAAAACCTGCTTATCGTATTTGGTCCATCCGGCGTCCAGAAAATGATCTCCAACTTTTTCTCCATTTATACTTAACTCAAAATGTCCTAATCCACAAATGAACATCGTCGCCTTTCGTAATTGCTTTTTAATGTCAACCGTTTTTCTTAGCAGGGGTAAAACATTGTTTCCTTTGTAGGTATCTTTTTTTACGTCAACCGGTAAAGGATCAACTAGAGTATCTGGGATTTTTTCATAGGCAATCCATTGCGCATTTTTCCAGTCGCTTTTTGACCAGAGGCCCATTTGCCATTTTGATATTTCGCTCCAGGCAGAAACATGATTCTTATTATCCCAAACCATCACTTTCCAGAAATAAGTTTTAGCAGGCAATAACTTTTGTCCTTTGTATTTTATCTGGATCGATTGGTCAGAATTTACTTTCCTGGAATCCCAAATGTTCCCAATATTTTTTTCAAGAAGTGAAAAATCGCTTGCAACCAGAACCCTGTATGCTACCTGAAGGATATTTCTGTCTGAAGAGTTTAATTGCCAACTCAGTGATGGCGATGATTTTTCAATACCGAGTGGATCGATCTTGCTTTCGCATTTAAGGGTGCTCACCAAAATATGTTGTGAAAAAGAGTTCACTGCGACTGCAAACCCAAAAAGCAAAAGAAATGTATGTTTCATTCTTTACCAGTTAGTCATTTTATTGGACATCCAATGAGTTTATGCTTATCCCTTCGGCACCTTTTGATGAAAGACGCAGTTTATAATTACCGGCATTGATCATTGTTCCCGTGTGTGTACTAATGTAATTTGATTTTCCAGGTTTCGTCGGAGTAAAAAGAATTTCTTCTTTTTTCATTAAGGTGCCGTCGGCGGAAAGCAATTGTAAATTTCCCTTTACAATTTCTGTCTTCGGATTATTGTATGAAATGGCCAGCGAATACATATCGGCGACACCAACTGAAAAACTCCACTCCAATAAATTTTCTTTGGAAGCTTTTTGAAAGATCACTCTGTCTTTTCCATCTACCTGACCTTTTGCGATCCCTGGCCCCTGCCATTTTGCATCGACCGCTTTGTAGCTGGCGACGGCTTTTAAATCGTAAGCGGGTTCAATGGTACTTACGGGTTGAGCCATTATCAATATCTGATTTGCTCCTTCCAAATTTAATCGCTCACCTTTCTGAAATCTCTTTTTATAGACGAGATAAGAAGTTCCTCCATCATTTTGAACAAATGAATTTGTGTTTGTAAAAGTCTTGATCAATGAAGGCAGTTCTCTCGACGAGTCAATTGCTACAAAAACATCTGCATCTTTAGTAAGGTAGAAAGATGAAATTGTTTCAGAATCATTTTTACGAGTCTTGATCCATTCTGCTCCAAACAATTCAGGCGGCAGAGAACTAAAACTTGTTTTCTTATTTATGAATTGTTCATCTCCCAAATCAAGCCATTCCTTTACCTCGAAATTTCTATCTGAAGAAGCTGAGATTTTTAAAATTGTTTCCGGCGACGAAGCAGGCTTCAAATTTTTATTCAAGGATGCTATGGCAATTGCAGAAATTATTGCCTGACCGGAAGCAACACGAGGAAAGGAAATCACCAATTCGCCGCCTGTGATTTTTGCTTTCACTCTCTTCTTTAGTGCCCCATCATGACCAACTTCTTTCCAAATGTCAACATTTCTTAAAACTGTCTTATTGTTGATGGCAACATCAAACAGTCTCCATCCTTTGCAATTCATTCCTCCGCCAGTACCTAGCCAGGGTTCGGTGAAATAGAGTTCAATTAAATATTCTCCGTCCGGTACAGGGAAATAATATTTTAATTTTTTTCTCCCGAAACGAAATGTTTGAAATAGTTTCCAATCTTTTGTTCCGTTTATGGGATCGAACGTTCTTTGCTGGCTTGCAAAAAACGGAGGCATGCCTTCGAAATCATTTATCCATGAAACCGAGCCCCACGTTTTATCATTCTCTCTTTCCCGATCAGCCATCCACTTGTTTCCATTTTCGTCGACGTAGTCACCACCACCACAGTTCACACGATACAGATAGTTATAGTTGGGTTGTGGCTTTGTAATTGATTTTGCATTTTTATAAAATTCACTAAAATGCGGGGCTTGCGGAAGATGGCTTAAAACCATGTAATCTTTTGCAACTTCCTTTCCGTTGACATAACCAACTGCATACAGAACATTGTATTTAATATCGACATTGTCCCACTGGAAATGTGTTCCGATTCCACCTTTCTTTCTTTTGCCCAAAGATTGGGAACGAACATCATTGAACAATTCTACTTCATCGCAATTGGAATAAACAACAATGTTATTTTTCTTCCCTGCAGTTGTCCACCTGCTGGACCATGTATGTGAAGTGATGTACACCATTGGCTCCTTTTCCTTCGATGCATAATTGGAGCGATACATGTAGTAAACATCCAAGGGTTCTTCCCAAGGTGTAAGCAATCCTTTGTAGTTAACAGGACCAATACGGTCCAGTTCACGATAGCCTTCACCGCCCTGAACTCGTCCCGGGTTGTCGTGAGAAGTAAGTAACCACATAAAATGACCCGCGACACTGTCTCTTGACAATTCACCTAAGCGAATCTTTGTCTCCATCATCTCTGTCATTCTCTCCTCACTATAGATGTTACTCTTGTAAGAATTATCTTCTGAGTGCAGATCCAGTGTTCGCCATGCGCCGTACTCACCAACTAACACCTGTCGTTTTAAATCATCAGAATAAGTTGCAGGATTACCTCCATAAGTGCCGGTCCAGTTTTGCGGAACATCCCAATCAGTACCCGATCCACCATTGCAGGTCGTGATTAATCGTTGAGAAGACGCAGTAGGATCTAACTCCCGAATGATTTGCGTACATTCTTTTGCAAAATCTTCGGGCAGTTTGCTTTCATTTTGTAATCCCCATAAAACTAATGATGGACTATTTCGACGTTCCTTAACCCAATCTCTCAACAATGTTTTAAAATTATTTCTGAATTCAGGCGAATCATACCAAATATGCGCACCCATTTGCGTCCACCACAACAGGCCAAGACTGTCCCAGTATTTTTGATAACGGAGATTGTGCGGATGGTGCGCATCCCGAAAAGCATTGAAACCTGCGGCTCTAACTTCCATTACTCTTGTTCGGATTTGCTCATCACTGAATGCGTGACTATCACCTAACAAATGTTCGTACTCGGCAATGCCATTAATAAAAACTGGTTTACCATTCAATAGAAATTGTTTTGAGCTTTTTCCAATCGGCCAACTTATCCAGCGAATGCCATAAGGTGTTGTAATGCGATCAATAAGTTTTCCATTCTCTGAAACTTCGGTAACTAAAGTATAGAGATAAGGATCACCTAATGACCAAAGCTTTGCGTTTTTAATTACAGGCGGTTGTTGTTTAATAACCACTACTTCCCCTTTCCGAATTTCATTTGAAGAAGAAGTTTGCGTTACTACTACCCCATTTCTATCCATCAACCGGCTAACAACAGTAATATGCTTATCGGCGTTGCTGTAATTTTTTATTTCAGCCTCAAGAAATATTTGCGAAGACTTAGTTGTTATGGTTGTATCGTTCCAAATGTGAACACCGAATGGCTCAACTTTCACATAATTCGTAACAATTAAATGCACGGGACGAAAAATGCCCATCGGCTGCGAGCCTTCAGAAAATCCTCTTTCATCGGAACAACCACCACAAACCCACGGCAAGTCCTGGATGTTTGCAGGGTGGTCAGCACGAACAGCTAAAATATTCTGCCGATTGAATTTGATGGCATCTGTTACATCAAGTGTAAATGTTGTTCTTCCGCCAGCATGATAGCCTACTTGTTTTTCATTCAGCCAAATTGTGGCATAAGAACCTACCCCTTCGAAAAAGAGAAAATACCGCTTACCTGCACCTTGAGATTTTATGGAAAATGTTTTTCGATACCATGCATAGCCATGACGATTGCCATGACGCATTCTCCTGTAACCTTCATATTCGTCCCAGTTATGCGGTACATCAACGGTGATCCAATCTTTAGCATTGAAAGATGGTTTTTCAAAACCATCAAATGCATTTTTGTTTTGATCGTCAGCAACGGTTCGCCAATTACTATTTAATGAGATATCGGTTCGAATATTTGATTGCGCATGAACTGAAGTAGTAATAAAAGAAGCACTAACTAAAAATAAAAAAAGAGCCATCCTATCAATGCCTGACTTGTCGAATAGAATTCCTGAACGTACAAGAGTGCGACGCAACAGACGTTCAATTGATAGAAGAACTCCTGGTCCATTAAAAAAATATTTCAGAAACAATTTCATTTACAACAATTGCAAATCGCCATTCAACTTGTACGTTTTTCCTTTTTCTGTTTTGAACAATTTGGTTTTACCGTTGTATCGAAGCAGGCAATCTTGCCCTGCCATCGAAATCACATCAACTGATTGCAGCTTGCCTTTATTCCATTTTAAATTCAATTGGAATCCTCCTCTTGCACAAATTCCTTTGATGTCTCCATTTGGCAATGCAGAAGGCAAAGCAGGCAAAAGGTCAATATATTTTGTTTGGCTTTGAACCAGCATTTCACCAATGCCGGCAGCGCCACCAAAATTTCCGTCAATTTGAAACGGCGGATGCGCATCAAACAAATTGTGATAAGAACCGGCACCACCTGTTTCTGCAGAGCTTAATAACATTTGCAACAGTTTGTAAGTATGGTCACCATCTTTAAATCTTGCCCACAAATTGATTTTCCATGCAAGACTCCAGCCCGTCGCAGCATCGCCGCGATAGATCAACGATTGTCTCGCAGCTTTCATAAAATCACTGGTTTCATCCCAATTGATTTCACTACCGGGATAAACAGCCCACAAGTGCGAAACGTGACGATGTTTATTCGAGGTATCGTCAACATCTTTCAGCCATTCCTGTAACTGACCATACTTTCCAATTTGATTTGGTGCGATTTGCGAAAGCTTTTGCTGCAACGTATCTCTTAGATTTTTATCAACATTTAAAACTTTGCTTGCATCAATTACTGCACTAAACAATGAACGAATGATCTCATGATCCATGCTTGGTCCCATCACCAAACCACCCTGCTCTGGAGAATTCGATGGACCGCTGATCAGCCAACCTGTTTTTGGATCTTTGACTAAGTAACTATTGTAGAACAAAGCTGATTGCTTCATGATGGAATATGCCCTGTTCTTTAAAAAATTTTTATCCTGCGTAAATAAATAATGCTCCCACAAATGATGACTTAGCCAACCACTTCCGCTTACCCAAATTCCATGGTTCGATGCATTGATCGGCGCTGTTCCCCGCCACAAATCAGTATTGTGATGAAGTACCCAACCGGGTGCATTGTAATATTCCTTTGCAGTTTCCTTTCCACTTGCCGCCAATTCATCAATCATGTCAAACAAGGGTTGTTGCATTGGAGAAACATTCAACAAGTCCGAGGGCCAGTAATTCATTTCCACATTGATGTTAGTGGTGTACTTGCTGCCCCATGGTGGTGTAAGCAAATCATTCCAGATGCCCTGTAGGTTTGCAGGCCTTGTTCCCGGACGAGAAGATGAGATCAATAAATATCTTCCATACTGCATGTACAATGCAATAAGTGATGGATCGGATGAAGATGCGAATCTCGCTATTCTTTCATCCGTAGGAAACTTTGCATTTTCGTTGCTGCCGAAATCAACAGAGAGTTTGTTGAAATATTTTTGATACTCCTTTGTGGAAGCAGATTTGATTTGATCGTAAGATTTCCCACTGATGTTCGCAATAGCTTTTTTACAAATTGTAAGAGGATTCGCAGAAACGTCTTTATAATTCTTATAGTTAGTTGCCGCAGTTAGATAAAGAGTTACTTCATCAGCGTTGGTAACGACAATTTTGTTACCCTGAATAATCGCTTTCCCATTTTTATTCTGTACTCTCAAAAGGCTTTCACCTTTCAATGCTCCATTTCTCACCCTGACAGATAGCTCTAAAGTTTTATCATCAGTTTTTTGAGTAAAAGAAAATTTGTGTGGACTATTCAACAAACAATCAAAACTGATGCTGCCCGGTTTTGTCGCCGTAAGATGAATTGTAATAACCTGGCCTGGTTGGCTTGCAAAATATTCTCTTGTATAATCAACTCCATTGATCGTATAGCTTGTTTTAGCAATGGCATTACTGATGTCTAATTCTCTTTTGTAATTGCTAACGCTGCTTCTGTTTTTAAAGTTCAGCCAAACATCTCCGAACGGTTGATAGTCGGCCTGGTAATGTTGCGCAGCAGGCGGTTCATCGTTCTGAATAAAATACTTCCACTTTTTTACAAGAGAAACTTTTTCATTTTCCTTTCCTTTCGGATAAACACCAATATGGCGAGTAGTATCCTTGTAACCCGTAATTCCACCTTTATCAAAATAATTCAACACTTGAACAGCAATGACATTCTTTCCACTCACTAAGTTTTCTTTTGGAATAACGTACTTTCTTGATTCAGTGCTTTCCATCGAACCAACTAGCTTTCCATTCACATAAGTAAAATCCTGGTCGCGAATCCGATTGAGATCTAAAACCAAATCTTCTCCCTTCCAGGTTGCCGGCAAATCAAAACTTGTTCTCAACCAAACAGCGCCATCCAATCCCTGGAGCCCAACGGCTTCCCATCCATTGTAGGAAGGCACCTGCATTTGCTTCCATTTTGTATCATCAAATTTTGCAGACGCATAAACCAAATTACTTTCACCTCTCGCCTTTTTAAACCATGCCTCTTTATCTCCTGCTCCGCTTTTCAAACCCATGAACTGTTCTTCCGCCAGTTGTTCTGCCTCTTTTTGTTTGCCTTCAAGAAGCAGTTGGCGTATTTGAGGTAAATATTTGTAGGCACCTTTTCTATTGTAATCTCTTGGCTCGCCGGTCCACAATGTTTCTTCATTGAATTGAATTCGATCAGTTTCAACGCCGCCAAATATCATGGCACCCAAACGGCCATTTCCGATTGGCAATGCGTCCGTCCATTTTGCCGAAGGCTTATTGTACCAAAGTTTTAAATCCTGTTGGGAGAATGCAAAATGAAAAATGAAAAAAAACAAACCGCTTAGAAAAAATTTTCTGACCATTATCATTTTTTTTTGAGCCTATCTGAAATGCTGCTATTAAACTTTTCTTGCGTCGCACTCGTGTACGTTCAGTAATGCTTATCATCAAAACCACAGTGAGCTGCACTGACATCAACCATTTCTAATCAACAGCGATGGTTTCGGCAACATCTTCTTCTTTTACCAACGGCTTTTGTGCATACAGAAAATTGTTGTTCTTCAACACAATATTTTTTGTCTTGTTTCCACTCACACGCAGGTAAACCGGTGTTTGTTTATCTACAAAAGCATTGTAAACAAAAACATCCTGCACATTCTTCAAATCAATTGTCGGTTTCGATGCAATTGGGTTCAAAGTTTTCACGCCGTCAATTACCAAACCTTTTACGTTTTCTGCTGTAATAGAAGACCCTTCTTTTGTTGTAATGCGAACATTATGAAACTCGATACCATTTGCTTCTTTTATGTTAGCACCTTTTTGTGCATCAAACTGGATATCGTTGAACGTAATATCCTCAACAGGCATTTCGACAAGACCATTAATGTAAATCGCTTCGTTGGTTTGTGCCGTGATGTTGCTCAAATGAATATTCTTGAATTGAGGTGTTCTTTCCGAAACGGGTTCAGGTGGCCTTCTTGAATACATCATATCCAGCACAATTGCCTGTTGTTTGATGTTCTTCATAATGATGTTGTCAACTCTTATTTCCTCAACCACGCCGCCTCTTCCTCTTGTTGTCTTAATACGAATACCACGATCCGTTCCATCGAACACACAATTTGAAATCGTTATTTTCTTTACGCCTCCGCTCATTTCACTTCCTATCACAACGCCGCCATGTCCTGAAAGCATTGTACAATTTGTGATCGTATAATTTTCTGCAGGCGCAGCCTTCATTCTACCCTGAACATCCCTTCCTGATTTGATGGTAATACAATCATCACCTACACTAATGTGGCAATTGGAAATGTGAACATATTTGCAGCTTTCAGGGTTGATGCCATCTGTGTTTGGAGAATGTGGATTATCGATGGTCACTCCCTCAACAGTTACATTTTCACAAAACTCCGGATTAACAGTCCAAAAGGGAGAGTTAATAATTTTGATTCCTTCTATACGAACATTCTTACAATACATCGGTTGAATGAAAGGCGGACGAAGGAATCCTCGTTTTGTTTGAGCCGAATCATCTGGCATGATGATGTTCTTATTTTCTGCATCAAATATTTTTTGCCATTTGTTTCGAGGTTTGGTATCATCAAAGGTTAAAACATAGTTCCACCATTTCTGTCCATGGCCGTTGATCAAACCTCTGCCGATGATAGAAATATTTTCTGCCTTGTAAGCATAGAATAATGGAGAAAAGCTTTTTACATCAACACCTTCGTAACGGCTTTCAACCATTGGTAAATAATCATCAAAATTGTCGCTGAAATGAAGTTCAGCCCCCGCATCGATAAAAATGGTGATATTGCTTTTTAAATGAATCGGCCCGGTTAAATATTTTCCTGCAGGGAAATAAATGGTGCCTCCTCCTTTTTTGGAAGCGGCATCTATTGCAGCAGCAATAGACTTCGTAGCAATTTTACTGCTGTCATTTTTTGCCCCGTAATTAAGAACGTTATAAAACTGTTGCGCATGTGACTGTGAAAAAACAAAAGCAGCAATCAATAAAAAACAAAATCTTTTCATTGTATGAATATTCAAAGTTTTGCAGTGATGTGTTTTAGTTCCTTGCCTGAATAAATTTTTTTACCGTCGGCGTAAACGTTTAAGCCTTTTCCTTTCTTGTAACGGCTTCCATCTTTATCCCAAAGAATTGTCAGCATTTTTCCGTGATAGAAAACTTTATCGAGACAAAACCAGTTCCATTTGTTTTTCGGAATGAGCGGATATATCTCAACAACATTATCTTCCCTTGGTTTCAATCCAATCAAATCGCTAATGACTAAATCAGCAAAGCTCGAGTGATTGTAGTAACTGCTTCTTGGATTATCCCCTTTCAGCCATTCGCCATTTTTTTCATCCTGGTATTCGCCCAAATATGGTAAGCCTCTTTTTTGGTGTGACCATGCATACTTGTGCAACTCGTTATAAAAAACATCAGCATTCATCTTTGAATGACTCTTATAACCCGTCAATAAGTTTGACAATCCCTTCAAAGTTTGTGTAGTTGCAAAAGGCCAAACGGCTCCATCCCACTCGCAACCGTGTCCCGAACCATGTGTTCTGAATAAAGGATGACGACGTTCCGCAGTTGTAATGCCCCATTTTGCCTTGAAGCCGGTTGTATCAATTAACTGATCCCATTGCTTTGCAAATTTGGCTTTGTCTTCGGGCAAGTTGAAATACCAGGGAATGTATCCCAGTTCTTCTCTTGCATCATCCAATTGACCATTTGTATGTAAGACCTTGAAGAAAGATTCTTTTTCATCCCACAAACTGTCAGTAACTAGTTTTCTCAGTTGTTTTGCTTTTTGTGCATACTTGTTTTCCAAACTGTCTACAGAAAGAATGCTTCCTATTTTTGAAAGCGCAACAGCGTTTCCGTACATGTAGCTATTGATCGTCGGCCTACGATTTTGTTCTTTCCTTCCACCGCTGATCGATTCTTCCATAGCATCACGAACATCAAATTGCCAGAACAAACCAGAAGAAACTTTTTTCTCATCCTCCCACTGTTTGTAATCGGCATCGAGAGCGGAAATATTTTTTTGGAGAAAACTCTTATCAAGATTAACGAGGTAGCGATGATACACAGCATCCTCCAGCCAACTACTGAACGCATGCAAATGTGGCTTCGGAGTTTTTGGATCAACGTGCAACCAGAAATTGACGTAGTCATTTAAATATTGCTGATCGTGCAGCCATCGCAATTCATAAATATGATGTCCCAATGCACTACTTACTGTATTGTATTTCCCGGCATGACCAACCGGAGTAATGAATTCCGTAAACACGAAACCATCCGGCGTTTCCTTTAAATGTTTTCTCACTGCCCACCAACGATAGTAATAGATCTTTTCAATTGTTGTATCCGGACATTCAAACAGGGGAATATTTTGTGAAAGCCAGTCATACGCCTTGGCATTAGGGATGAAATTGACCGCATATTCGGAATCAATCGAATTGAAGTACGTGACATAATTCTTCAGCTTTTTTGCCGACAATACGCTCTGCGCCGATGAGAACTTAATGGCAATCAAAAAAACAACAATGAAAGCTACCTTGATATAATGTGTGTTCTTCTTCATTTTATTCAAATAACCAGTCAAGTTCTCTTCTAACGCCCCCGGATACCAAACCTGCATCATGGGCCGGGATATTTTGTGATTCATCCACAAAACCCAAAATTAAGCAAGCACCTTTCGGCAATGTCAATGTATTTGTTCCTGCTTTGAAACTAAATGTGTGAATATTCACAGGTGGCATTCCTGAAATGATTAGCCCATTTCTTATTTTAATTTCTGCCTGTCCATAATCATTGGCAGAAGCATCTGTTTCTAATTGCGGCTCCTGCAAAAATTTCCTGTCAGGCGAATTAAAATAACCAACCAAAACTTTTACCGGTTTTACCGAACTGAATTTTATTATTGTGCCTTCTTCAATTTGTTTTGATTTGGATAGTTTCAATCCATTAAGCTGTTTCAATTCCTCTGCAAAGTCTTTTATGTAAGTGGCCGTATCAGTAAAAAGTTCTTTCCCTGTTTCAATAGAATAAAATGCTTCCGGTTTTGTGATCAACGTAACATCTGCGTTCTTCAAAACCAATTTTTGAGAACTTGAAACGTTTTTGCTTGGCGATTTCAATGAATCAATGTTCTTCCTGAAATTATTCAGTTCCTCTTTATAATAAGGAAGCAGCTCTTCCCATGTTTTATTCTTGCCATCATTACCGCCAATTGGAATTTTTCTTTGGCTTGTTTGCATGCTATTAGCATAGAGATAAGAATTCTTTGTCAGATCGACTAACTTCTGAAACCAGGTCAGGCTTTTCTGCAGATGCACATAACCTTTTTCAAGATCATTAATATCATTCGAATACTTATAGCGAAGAACATCCAACGCGGCCGATGCTTTTTCTGCATAATTATTTGCAAGTGCATTGTAGATGTACATGTCATTCTTCAGCCTTGCAAATTCCGCTTTGTTTACTTTGACAGCAGGTGAAGCTTTTTCAATGGCGGCAACTGCTTTAGCACCGTGTGCCTTTACTTCATTAATAATTTGAACAGGCGTTTCTCCAATATGTTTTTCATGCTTCCATTCTTTCTCTGCATATTCGGTCAGCATCTCTCCTTCTGGTCCTTCCGAATTATATAACAATGTAAACAAACCGTAACGGTAAGGATTGATCAACTGCGTCATAAAACTACCCAATGTCAATGTTTGGCGATTTCCATCCGTAATTCCAAAACGACGCAACAATTTTGGAGCGATCTCGCCTTGCTGTTCGTAAGCCTGTAAAATATATTTTGAATAATTAAGGTCTGTCCCGAATCTTTTCGAAAGTTCATTACTCCAGTAATTTGATTCTTTTACCGAATCCCTGTTCACATTCCACGCATATCTCGACCATGCTTTGTACCAGATCCAATCACGGTCAATTTGCAATAAGCGTTGATCAGCTTTATCTGCAGTATATGGCCAATCCCAGTAAGAAGCCTGCGGATACAAATGCAAACCATTTCCATGATGAACTTCATGCATTGCTTTTACACTTTTTTGAATGAAGTCAGGAGAGCCATAACGAAACGGCTCAAGGTTAGCCATGATGTGAACGTTCTCAATTTGCACAGAGCCAAGATTTGCGAGTTGTTGATGCAATTGCGCCCAAGGACCACGAGGCGTGTATGTTGTTAGTGCTTCGCCATTGTATTTAGCTTCTGTATACAAATTTTTATAGAGCGGCAAAGCTGCAGCCATTACGCTTGGTGCATCCGTATCATGGGCACGCAAAACAATTGGAGGTTCTTCTGTTTTACCTAATGCTTTTAATCCGTCTTTTACGCCGGGAATTATAGTTTTTGTGAACCAGTCAATATCATCCTGTCCCACTCCTTCCATCGCTTCGCCTAAAGCACACATTAAACCCACGTTTGGATATTTTTCAACAAAGGCTGCAATAGATTTCCTTGTATAATCTGCAATGATCGGAATGATGTGGCGATTTCTGTCCTGGGTTGCCAATCCATTATGTTCTGCAAAAGGTTTTGAAACAATAATGTTGTAAAACATTTGTATCACCCATATGCCTCTCTTATCAGCTTCTTTGGTTAAAAAAGAAAAAATCTCTTCATTCTTTTTAAAAGTCGCATCATCAACTTCCACCGCATAAGGATAGTCTTTCAATTTTACTAACGAAGCAAAAGGATGACCATTCCATAAGTACAAAGAGTTCATCCGGTTCTTAACCATCGAATCAAGAACTCTTATCCATAATGCTTTATCATAAAACCAGGGAAAAGTTTCAGGCGTGTAAGGATATTCATAAACTTTTCTTCCAGGCAGGTATGTCGATTTTTGCAGGCCGATACATTCTCCACGTAAAACCATTTGAGGTGCATCCGAAAATGAAATAACACCAGGCAGTTTTCCTGAAGACTGAACTCTGTCAGCCAGTTCCAGGCATCCGTATAAGGCACCGGAGTTATCCGCTCCGGAAATTACAATATTGCCAGCCGGCAATGAAGCAATCACAAAGCTTTCCTTAACAGTCGAATCAGCCTGTTGAATTTTGGAAATGTCTGCTATTTTTTTAAGAATGTCTTCGCCCCTCCCTGTGACCACAATAAATTTTCCTTTCGACGGAACATTATTCTGACGCAGTAACGTTGCTGTATAACCTGCCTGTTGCAAGGTTTCTCTAAGTTTTGTAGCACCAAATTCAATTCTTGAACTAGCGGCAGTCTCAATTACAATTGAAACAGACCCTTTTCCAGGAGAAAGTTTTTTTTGCGCTGAACAAAAAGATGCGACAAGAAAAAATATGCAGAACAATCGTGCTTTCATTATCCAAAAATTGCGAAATAAACAATCAGGAATTTATAATACTCCGCTCCACTCAGGTTTAATGACTAAAATTAAATTTGGTAAGATGCCCCGACAATGTCAGGTTATTGCAAAATAATGGACAATCTTACTACAAGCACAAATTCCCCACGTTTTTATGAAAACGCTATGAAATTTGTACGTGCAGATATTAAAATCAGATTAGAAAACGGAGAAAGACGAGGGCCAAACTATAAGTTGACAATTTCGATATAATGCCGGTGCATTTTTATTTTGCCTTTTGTAGCTAGTTGTTTTAATAACCTTGTGATGACCTCCCTGGAAGAATGAAACTCTTTTGCAATCTCAGTCCTTGTTAGCGGAATATTTTTGCTTTGAAGAATTTCCTGGTGGTTTTTTAAATAGTGAACCAAACGTTCGTTCATGTTCAGAAAAACAATGTTGTCGATAGTCCTCAAAAGTTCCCTCACCCTTTCCCTGAACGAATCAAAGGCAAACTGGTACCAGCTTTTGTACTCAACCATCCATTTGTCCATGCACGACAGGGGAATGGCTAGCAAAACCGTTTTGTCAAAAGCGATAGCAGAAACTTCGCTGGCCTCTTGCCTGTTACCGTAAATCATTGTCAGCGGAACAGGCTGACCGCCCTTTATATAGTGAAGGAAAAAGAAGCTACCATTTCCGTTTGCTCTCAAAACTTTTACAATGCCATCGAAAACAATGAGTATTGACCGTATGTAAACTCCTTTACGAAGTATGTACTCACCTTTATTACAAACTTTAATTTCAGCAACTCTCACAATATCCTGAACGAGTTCCGGTTCAAACGAAGGGAAAGTCTTTTGTATTTCTTCGGCCGTCAGTTTCATAACTAAATTTAAGTTAACTGTCACATAAAAAAAATGATAGCCGTCAGAGTACCCTTAACGGTTAAACGAATGCATGAACGTGATATTTATCACGTTCATCAATTACTTTAGAATTTATGTTTGAAATAAATAAGAAATATGGAATTAACAGACGAATTGGACATCAAAATCCTGGAAATCAGAAAGGCAGCGCTTGTTTACAGGGCAATTAATCACAGGCTAAGACAGGATATGCTCAGACTCATTCACAAGTCTGGAAAAATTACCGTTACAGAACTTTACCGGAAAATGAACCTGGAGCAATCTGTAGCCTCGCAACATCTTGCTATTTTAAGAACGGCAGGATTTGTGTCAACTGAACGCGACAGGAGATTTATTTTTTATACGGTCAATTATAATACACTAAAGTTTGTCGAAGAGCAAAGTCTCAAGCTGTTAAACTAATGAAGGGCCCTCTTGCCACGTACTTCTCTGGCATTTATTCGAAACCTCTTGCTCCGAAAGATTTTCCTTTCTTGAATTGAGATAACACCGTACCTATTGACCGCAGTCAGGAATTGTTTTGACGGTCCTCATTGGCAATTAACGTCAAATACTTTTGATTTGGGTAAGGTTCAATGCACAATCTAAAAAAACATTTTATGATCATTGAATTTTACGCACCTGACGGTGCCATAAGCGAATCTATCATCAACTATGCCCGTAACGGGATCCTGAAACTACACAAAGAACACAAAAACATATCGAGAGCAGATGTCTCATTCAGGCAGAAAAAAAGACAGTCTGGTTTGGAAAGAATTTGCGAGATCAACTTGTTTATTGCTGGCAACACTATTACAGCGAAAGGTATTTGCAAAAATTTTGATCATGCCTGTTCAAAGGCAATTGATGCTTTGCATGAAAATCTCGTCTTAAGCCTGAAGCAAAAAATGCACTTGTTGTAATTCTCTCAGTTAATTTGCTTTATTGAAGTAGTGTTTTGTATTCGGCGGTATTGTAATTGTCACTGCCATCTATCCGCTTTATCAATTCGCCATTTTCGTTAAAAATAAATGTAGCGGGAATTCCCTGGACATTAAATAAAGTTGGCGGAGCTTCAACCGGGTAATAGACAGGAAGTTTGTATCCTTTCGAGGAAATGAATTTCTTGGCAAAGTCAAATTCATCATCCAAAGAAATCATCACAAACTGAACTTTGCTATTATCTAGAGACTGCGATAATTTTTCAATAGAAGGCATTTCTCTTTTGCACGGTGGGCACCATGAAGCCCAGAGATTCACAAAAAGCTTTTTGCCCTTCAAACTTTGAAGATTAATCACCTTTCCGTTAACATCCTGAATAGAAAAAGACGGAAGGGCCATATTTGAAGAGGCCGTGTTACTATCAATATTGTTTTGTTGTTCATTGACAGGAGTATTGTTTGCCTCCTGTTGCTTATTTGCACAAGAGGAAAAGGCTAAAGCAAAAAAGCTTGCGATTAATATGGGTTTCCATTTCATAATATGAACTGTATTAGGTGCATAAGTATCATTTATTTCCCGGCTTGATTGCCAGTTTTGTCTTTTTTGAAAAAACTTAACAGAACAGCACCAAAAAAAGCAAAATACAAAGTACTGTTTATTGGTTTGGAGGTGATAGCGCATGTCCCTGTAAGGCAACCCACATACTTCCAATATAGAAAGCCAGCAATTCCTCCTACGATTGCACCGATAATGTAAAGTTTATAATCGAGCATCCACTTTTTCATATTCTGTTTCTTTTAATGATGTTTTTGATTGTCTTAATTCCATTTTAAAACTATCTATCCCAACAAACCTGATGCCGGCAATTGCCATGTAAACTAAAAAGAATCCTGCAAGTGATAGGGAGAATTCTTTAGTTATGAATCCCTGGATAGTTCCAGCAATACCCACTGTCAGTCTAACCATGTTTATAAAATTTCCGTTTCTCTTTGTTTCCATTTTCATATGCTATTAAATTACACGCTACCCGTCACTTGCCAATCTGCTTCATTTATAGTTGCAAATTTGTTTAGATCGATTGTTTGAGACAGATATTT
This sequence comes from Flavisolibacter sp., assembly GCA_035554655.1. Classification (GTDB taxonomy): domain Bacteria; phylum Bacteroidota; class Bacteroidia; order Chitinophagales; family Chitinophagaceae; genus Flavisolibacter. The sequence goes on along the minus strand of DATMIF010000010.1, from coordinate 167,221 downwards.
CTTCCTGTCACAGTGCGTAAAACTATCTACGCGAACTTCTTCGTTCCGTGACTTAAATCACAACTTCTACAATACTCCAAAATTTAGCAATACATTTTGCGTGACCGTCATCACGGAAGTTATTGATACATTTTTTCAATTTGCAGTCATGAATAGAAGTTTCTGGGATAACCGTTATGCAGAAAATGAAGTTGTTTATGGGCAGCAACCAAACCATTTCTTCAAGCAATTTATTGATACACATAAACCAGGAAGAATTTTGTTGCCTGCGGAAGGCGAAGGAAGAAATGCTATATATGCAGCGAGCAAGGGATGGGAAGTAGATGCATTTGATTTTAGTGGAGAAGCAATAAAAAAAGCCATTGGCCTTTCGAAAAAGAAAAATGTTTCAATCAATTATTGGATGCAAGACATTGAGAAATTCACTGCAATTAAAAAATATGATGCTGTTGGATTAGTGTACATACATCTACCCAAAAATATGCGGCAGGAATTTCACAAGCAAGTTCATAACTCGATCCGTTCCGGAGGATTTTTAGTTTTTGAAGCTTTCGCAAAAGAACAAATTGAATTTGATTCAGGGGGACCAAAAGATATTTCGTTGCTGTATGATGCACCTACGATTTGCCAGGACTTTCCTTTTTTACATATCATGTTTTGCGGACAAAAAGAAATAGAGTTGAATGAAGGCAAATTTCATAAAGGAAGGGCATCAGTACTGCAGTTGGTTGGGCAAAAGTTATAAATCTTTATTGCGTGACAGCGGTCACGAGTGAAACAAGCACCGGAAATTAATTTTACAAAAACATTGAAATGGCAACTATACAATTAACAACCCAGGATTTTAAGGAAAAAGTTTTCAATTATGAAAAAGAAAAGGAATGGAGTTATAAAGGCGAGCTTCCTGTACTTATTGACTTTTATGCGGACTGGTGTGGGCCGTGCAAGATGGTTGCGCCAATACTTGAAGAATTGTCCAAAGAGTATGAGGGTAAACTTAATATCTATAAGGTAGATACTGAAGTAGAAATTGAACTGGCTTCCGTATTCGGTATCAGAAGTATTCCAACATTTTTATTTATTCCGGTTAATGGAGATCCAATGATGCAGCCTGGAGCCCTTCCAAAAAAAGCTTTTCAACAAATAATTGAAGAACGTTTGTTGAAACAAAAAAGTGAATTGCTGAGTTGATTTAGGTTTTTTAAATGCCAAGCCCCCTTTTTAGGGGGCTTGTTTTTTTCAGGTGTTATGTAGCCGATCTACGCAATCAAACTTTCTTCTTTTACCGTTCCTTCTCCTCTCTCTTTCATACATACTTCCCAAAGCCTGTACCCCCCCGACAAATTGATAACCCTCTCAAATCCATTTTGGAGTAGTATCCTGGAAGCCAGGTATCCACGCAAGCCGATCTGGCAATAAACATAAATCGTCTTGTTCCTTGGCAACTCATTAATGCGGCACCGCAATTCATCAACCGGGATATTTATGGCGCCTTCGATGCTGCCGCTTTTAAACTCTGCCAGCGTTCTTACATCAAGAAGAGTATCGTCTTTATTAAGTGATGTCAATTCATCCCAATAAAAATTTTTGATTTGTTTCGTTAACATGTTCTCAGCAACAAAGCCTGCAATGTTCACCGGGTCTTTTGCAGAGGAGAACGGCGGCGCATATGCATGTTCGATCTCAGTCAATTCATATATCGTTCCTTCTCTTTTAATAACCGAGGCCAAAAGATCAAGACGTTTATCAACCCCACTGTAGCCTACTACTTGTGCACCCAGAACTCTGCCGGTGCCTGGAGAAAATGCCAATTGAATGGTCATCTTTTCTGCCCCGGGATAATATTCAGCATGTGAGCCGCTGAACGTAGTGGAAACATAGTGTTCAACACCAAGTCTCTTTAGTTGTTTAACCGCAACACCTGCTGCAGCAACAGTCATGTCAAACACTTTGGCAATTGCTGTGTTAATTGAACCTTCATACTTCTGCACATTACCGAATGCAATGTTGTTCGCACAAATTCTTCCCTGTTTATTTGCTGGACCTGCAAGAAAAGTATTCGATGGCAATCCCGTTATTGGACTGACAAATTCAATTGCATCTCCTACCGCATAAATATTGGGATTGGAAGTCTGCAAATATTCATTTACATAAATTCCTTTTGCATTGCCAATTTTTAGACCGGCCATTGCAGCGAGTCTAGTATCAGGGCGAACACCAATTGAAAGAATGACAATATCTGCTTCCAATGGTTCATCATCTTTGATCAATACTTTCAATTGATCTCCTTTTCTTTCAAAACCCGTTACCGTTGTATTCAAATGAAGACTAACTTTTGACCTGATATGCTGTTGAACCAGGGCAGCCATTGAATAATCGAGAGGCGCCATTACCTGGTCTGCCATTTCTACAATAGAAACGTCCATCCCGATATTGTGAAGATTTTCTGCCATTTCCAAACCAATGAATCCCGCACCAATGATCACCGCTTTGCCAAATGGGAATTTTTGAACGTATGCCCTGATATAATCTGTATCTGCAACATTGCGAAGTGTAAAAATCCCTCGCTCATTGATGCCGGGAAGCGGCGGACAAATAGGTTCTGCTCCTGGAGAAAGCACCAACTTATCATATTGCTCCCTGTATATTTTACCTGTAAGAAGATTGGTGGCAGTAACAGTTTTGTTTACCGGATCGGTGGCTGTTACTTCCGTTTTTACTTTGACGTCAATAGCAAATCTCTTTTTGAAACTTGCAGCGGTTTGAACAAAGAGTTTATTTCTGTCTTTAATTACATCGCCGATGTAATAAGGTAAACCGCAATTGGCATACGAGATGTAATCGGTCTTCTCGAAAAGAATGATATTGGCCTTTTCATCAATCCTTCTCAACCGGGCAGCAGTGCTGGCCCCGCCTGCCACTGCGCCGATGATAATATAATTCATACGAACTGATTTGAATGTTTAACAACATTCTATTTTCAATGCAAGGGTCAGTTCATTTATTTTTTCGAATGAATCTCTTCGTATTCAACGTCTGTAATTGCTTGCTTTTTGTTATTGTTGTTCGTATCAAAACCAGTAGCACAACTCCCGGCAAAACATCCAATGTTAGCAAGAGAAGCAAAAACGAAATATAAACCCGGGATCAGCATCAGGAAGTTTTTTTCGGTCACTGCCTGTATTACAATCCCGATTCCCATCATTAACCAAATGATGCGCATAAAATTCCACCCGCTTAATAATCTCTGTTTCATGCAATAATTTTTCTAAGGCTGTACCAGGGACCGCCGTTATAAACTTCAATACCTGCTGAAGCTAACACAGATTTAGCTGCAGCACTTCTTCCACCACTAAGACACACTGTAATTACCGGCTTATTCCATTTTCTGATCATTTCAACTTTTGATCTGATTTCATTTACAGGAATATTTTTTGAGCCTTGTATATGTCCCTGGCGAAATTCGCTGGGATTACGAACGTCAATAATTACAGCGCCTTTTTCCAGGGCCTGCAGCATTGCTGAATTGTCTTTTGTAAAAAGCTTTTTTAAAAAGTTCAACATAGATTTATGCGTTTAAATTATAAAGATCAAAAAGACCACCACCGTTATATACTTCACTGAATCCGTTTTGCTTCAATAATGAAACTGCCATTCCACTTCTTGCGCCGCTTCTGCAATACGCTACAATGGGTTTTTTCATTTCTCTGAACTCATTTAATCTTTGAGCGAGTTCATTTAAAGGAATATTTACTGCCCCAGGATAATGACCGTCAAGGTATTCGCTTGGTGTTCTTACATCTACCACAGATGCTTTGTTAAGTATTTCTTTCATTTATTTTTGTTTGATTCGTTAACTAATGTTGTTGGACAAACATACTCTGTAACCTGAACAGCTCCTGTTTCTTTGATCGCTTTGAAACCTCCCTTTACATCGATCATATTGTTAAAGCCCCTCGCTTTTAGAATAGAAGCAAAAATCATTGAACGGTAGCCGCCGGCACAGTGTACGTAATAGGCTTGCTCTTTATCCAAAGAAGCAAAATGATCGTTGATATAATCCAAAGGCATGTTCACGGCGCCTAAAACATGTTCGCTGATGTATTCACCCACACGACGCACATCTAATACTTTCAGATCTTGTCTTTTCATTCCTTCCGAAAATTCACTGGCATCTATCGATACAATGTGATCAACCTCCTTGCCTGAATCTTTCCACGTTGCAAATCCGCCTTTCAAATAACCTATGGTATAATCATAACCAACTCTTGCCAAACGGGTAATCACTTCCTCTTCTCTTCCCACCTCCGCCACCACTAAAATTTGCTGCCTGATATCGGTTATAAGCGAACCAACCCATGGAGCAAAATTGCCATCAATACCAATGTTGATAGAATTGGGAATGAATCCTTCTGCAAAACTCTGCGCATCCCTGGTATCTAAGATCACTGCATCGCTTTCATTAGCGGCTGTTTCAAAATCATCTGCCAATAATGCCCGCTTTCCTCGTTTCATTACCTGCGAAATGCTTTCATAACCTTGTTTATTCAACATTACATTTAATGGAAAATATGCCGGTGGCGCTGTCAATCCTTCGGTAACCTCTTTAATGAACTCCTCTCTTGTCATGTTAGGTCGCAACGCATAATTTGTTCGCTTTTGATGACCAAGTGTATCCGTTGTTTCTTTGCTCATATTTTTCCCGCAGGCACTGCCGGCTCCGTGAGCGGGATAGACAACAACCTCATCGGGCAAGAGCATTATTTTAGTTCGCAGTGAGTCGAATAAATTTCCAGCCAATTGCTCCTTTGTAAGGTTAGCAGCTTTTTGTGCAAGGTCGGGCCTTCCAACATCGCCGATAAAAAGTGTATCGCCAGAAAAAAGAGCAATGTCTTTTCCTTTTTCATCTTTCAACAAGTAACACGAGCTTTCCATTGTATGACCCGGAGTATGTAAGAGCTGAAAACTGAGCTTACCAACTTTAAACTCTTCTCCGTCTTTTGCTATGTGTGCAGAAAACGACGGCTGTGCAGTGGGACCATAGATAACCGGAGCACCGGTTTGATTAGAAAGATCAAGGTGACCGGAAACAAAATCAGCATGAAAATGCGTTTCAAAAACATACTTGATCTTTGTCTTGTTTCTTTCAGCCTTTTGAATGTAAGGTTCAACTTCACGCAAAGGATCAATTACCACAGCTTCGCCATCACTTTCGATGTAATAAGCTCCCTGCGCCAAACATCCTGTGTATATCTGTTCTATTTTCATCTTGCTTTCGTTTTCGTTTACAAAAATCGATTTCAACAATTTGTATAATCGTGACGTTTGTCACGGATTAGAAAAGTTTATTTTAAAAAATCTCCCGGATAAGAATAAAAATTCCCATTGTAAGAACAAACCATCCAAAACCTTTTTTCAGTTTATCGCCATGCATTTTTTTACCGATAATGCCACCAATCAAAATACCTGTCACTGCAATTACAGTGATCTTTGAAAGGAACAACCAATCGATAGAAAAATGGCCAAGGTCGCCGGTAAAACCAATCAAAGAGTTTAGAGCAATGATCAATAGTGATGTGCCGATTGCCTTTTTCATAGGCATTTTCAAAAGGAATACAAGAGCCGGGATGAGTAAAAAGCCGCCGCCTGCCCCCAGCAGTCCTGTAACGATTCCAATGGCTATTCCATAGCCTAGCAATTTTGTGAAACGGTAACAGGTTTTGCATTCTGTTGGCTCTGTTTCGATTTTTTTGCTTCTTATCATGCTAATGGAGGATAACAGCATAAGGAAAGCGAAGAGCACCATAACTAATAGAGACTCCGTTATATCAATACCCTTGATTGAAATGATGTTTTTGGGTATCAGAGGAATAAAAAATCTTCTGGTTATAAAAACAGTCACAATTGAGGCCGAACCAAAAAGCAGGGCAGCCTTGATGTTTACTAATCCTTTCTTAAAATTATTAATCGCACCAACCAGGCTCGTTGATCCAACAACAAATAATGAGTAAGATGTGGCCACAAGAGGTTGTAAACCGAATAAGTAAACCAACACCGGAACGGTTAATATTGACCCTCCTCCTCCAATGAGACCAAGTGATATTCCTATCAATAAAGAAGCGATGTATCCGACTATTTCCATGCAAGGTTTTGAGATGCAAATATGAAATATGGATACATCATATTCCGTGATGCAAGTCACAACAAATAGCCAATGGAACTGGCATTTGCCTGACACAGTTTACATTTTAGTTGAGCTGTCAGATTGAAGTTCTTTTAGAATACGTTGGCTCTACAACCAGGTTTATCAACAAAAAAATCAATCCAGGGCCTTCTCAAGATCTATAATACTGACATGCGACCCGTGCAAATTCACTGCACCTTTCTCCGAAAGTTTTTTCATTAATCTTGAAATCACTTCTCTTGATGAGTTCAACTCCTGTGCAATTTCAGTAAATGAAGTAGGAATATTATTGGTGTTGAATTTTTCCTGGTATCTTTTTAAATAGAAGACCAAACGTTCATCCATATTACGGAAAGCAACATGGTCAATAACTTCCAGCAATTCTTCAAAACGCTCCCGGTAGGTCATTACTGCAAACTGCGCCCAGCTCTTGTATTTACCAATCCATTCATCAACATAATTTGCAGGGATTATTAAAATTGTTGCATCGGTAACAGCCTTTGCAAGAACGCCGCTGGTTCCAATACCTAATGCACAAACCAGGGAAATAGCGCAGGCTTTTCCTTCGTCGAGGTAGTACATAAAATATTCATCGCCACTGTCATCCTCGCGGTAAATTTTTAAAAGACCTTCAACCACTAAAATTGCAGCCCTGATGTTCTGCCCCGTTCTTATAATCGTATCTCCTTCGCGAATTGTCTTTAATTCTCCAACCCTTATCATTTCTGTTATGAGGTCTCGTTCAAAGGTTGGAAAGTGTTTCGTCAAGTCTTTTTCTGTCATGGCGTAAAATTAATTTGTATTCTGTCCCTTCAATGTGAATTTGGTCAATCTTCTTAGGCAGTTTAAGACAACAAAGTATTCAATTTTCCGTAACAACTAGTCTATTAAAAACCATATGCTAATGACCATAATTAGTCGAAGATTTGACTTTAATCATAAGGTTTTATGAATGTTATCAGCTGGTGTTGTTTCGTGATTCTTGTCACGCACAAGCCTTTTTTACGTTTAGACTTTTGTGTTTGATTAACAATTGCAGATTCAAAACTCTAACTATGGACACTGTACATCATTACGAAGTAAAATTGAATTGGAAGTCGGAGAGAAAAGGTTTAATGAGCTCGCCAGCGCTCAATTCAGATATAGAAGTTGCAACACCACCTGAATTTCCAAAAGGAATTCCGGGCGTCTGGTCACCAGAGCATTTACTGGTTGCCGCTGTAAATAGTTGCCTGATGACAACATTTTTAGCCATTGCAGAAAATTCAAGATTTGAATTCATCAATTTTGAAAGCAGTGCCGATGGCAAACTTGAAAAAGTAGATGGCAAGTTAATGATCAGCGAAATTGTATTATCACCTGTGCTAACGCTCTCCAGGGAAGCTGATAAAGAAAAGGCAATAAGAATACTTCAAAAATCGGAGGCAGCCTGCCTTATTTCCAATTCAGTCAAATCATCAATCATATTTCAACCTCAGATTAAGGTTGAGTGATTCAATATTTTTTACCAAACTATACTATATGAAAAAGCTATTATACCTGACAGCAATAATGCTTATGAGTGCGATCACATGGTCGCAAAACGGAACAAGATTAATTGGATTTGATGCAGTAACAAGTGGTCGTGGTGGAACAAGCACTGGCATCTTTGACAATCCCTCGCTGATGATGAATAACCCGGCAGGATTATCTTTTCTAAAATCTTCACAAGCTGATGTAAGTTTTTCCTTAATGGCGCCGACGGTTTATTTTCAAAACAAGTACAATATTACAAACGGCAAAGACAATCTATTTCCTCTTGGCTGTTTGAGTTATGCTCACAAATCATCCAATAAATTTTCTTATGGCGTTGGTGTTTTTACACAAGGTGGCATGGGAGCAGATTTCAATTTAAACCATGATCTCTATAGGGATCAATCGGGCAATTTTGTAAAGCAACCCTATCATTCAAAGTTTGCAGTAATGCAAGGCGGTGGCTCCGTTGCCTATAAATTAAGTAAACAATTTTCTGTAGGTATTACTGCAGATCTCATTTATGGACAGGTAGAATTTCAAATGCCTATGGCTATGCCTCCGTCGATGCTTAAGGGAATTATCAATCCTCAAACAGGCATGACATTCGGAGATATGTTTGCAGCACCCAATGAATCAGGCGGATTGGGCTATTCAGAACTAGTAGCTTCTGCAAATATGCGTAACCTGACTGCGTTTGGATTCAACGGCAAGATTGGTATCGCTTATAAAGCCAGCGATAAATTTTCATTTGGCATTAACTATACACTACCGGTAAATATTACCTACAAAAATGGTACTGCATCAATGGATATGGCCTACCAAATGAACGATGCATTTGGGAACGTGGTTGCGATGATCATGCAACAATATCCCGACATGACAGCGCAACAGGCACAACAACAGGCAATGACTCAATTCAGTCAAATGGGAATCGATTTTTCAAAAGGAGCCAGCGATGAATATGATGCGCAAGCCAAATTTGGTTTACCGCAATCTATTTCTGCAGGCGTTGCTATCTCGCCCATAGAAAAATTACGAGTAGCAATTGATGGTGAATGGATCAATTGGAAGAATGCATTTGATCAAATGGATATTTCATTAACGCATGGGCTCAACACCAACATAGGTAAAATGATCGGTGTTCAGGGAAACATTGCGATGGCTTTCCCTATGCGTTGGGAAAATACAATTGTAATAAAAACCGGAGTTGAATACGACGTCTGTAAAAAAATAACATTGCGCACAGGTTATGCCTATGGCAGCAATCCGGTTCCATCAACAACAATATTCCCGGTATTTCCCGCTATTGTAACTGATCACTTCACAGCAGGCTTCTCCGTAAAAATTTTAAAAGCCTTTGTTGTAAATGGCGCTTATGAATACGCTTTTGAAAATAAGGAACGGTCGGCTTTAAAGAGTTTCATAGCCAACGAATATAACAACAGCACTTCAGGATTAGAGAACAAGATTTTTCACCTCTCGATTTCCTGGCTACTGAAATAATAACAAAACAAGCACTCACAAAATTATTTTATGAAACGTATTGTAATACTTGGAGCAGGAACTGCCGGAACAATGATGGCCAATCATCTCAACAAAAAATTAAGTAAGAATGACTGGGAGATCAGCATCATTGATGAAAAAGAAAAACATTATTATCAGCCGGGATATTTATTTCTACCATTTGACATTTATGAACCGGAAGATATTGTAAAGCCTATCCAAAAATTCATTCCGAAAAGGGTTCAACTCATTACGGAAAGAATTGAAAAAATTGATGCCGGAGAAAATGTGGTCAAGCTAAGCAATGGCAACTTTATAAGTTATGATATTCTTGTTATTGCCACGGGGGCACGGATAGCCCCTGAAGAAGTGCAGGGAATGAATGGCGAACAATGGCAAAAATCTATTTTTGATTTTTACACGTTCGAAGGGGCGTTGGCATTAAGAAATAAACTGCGTGATTGGAAGGGAGGAAAATTAGTGGTACATATCACTGAAATGCCAATTAAATGTCCTGTCGCTCCTCTTGAATTTTCTTTTCTGGCGGATTCTTATTTCAAGCATAAGAAAATGCGAGATAAAGTAAAGATCACCTATGTGACTCCAATGGATGGCGCTTTTACAAAACCTAAGGCTACGATGGCCTTAAATCACTTGCTGGAGGAGAAAAGCATTTCCATCGAAAGTGATTTTGCAATTGCAGAAGTAGATAATGAAAACAAAAAAATCATTGATTGGGGCGGAAGAGAAATTCCTTTTGACCTTTTAGTTACAGTTCCAACTAATAAAGGCGATGACCTGATTGAACGCTCAGGCCTTGGAGATGATTTGAACTATGTTCCTACCAACAAAGGAAGCCTGCAATCACTTGCTCATAAAAATATTTTTGCGATCGGTGATGCAACAAATATTCCTGCATCAAAAGCCGGATCTGTTGCACATTTTGAAGCAGAGATCCTGACTGAAAATATCCTCCGATTTATTAAAGGTTTACCGTTAAAAGAAGATTTTGACGGGCATGCAAACTGTTTTATTGAAACCGGAAATGGAAGGGCACTACTGATAGATTTTAACTACACACACGAACCTGTCAAAGGAGAATTTCCTTTCCCCGCAATAGGTCCGTTAAATCTGTTAAAAGAAAGTAAGATGAATCATATCGGCAAGCTAGCCTTTAAATGGGTTTACTGGAATATGCTACTAAAGGCCACACCTATACCCTTTGTTCCTGCCAAAATGAAACTGGCGGGAAAACATTTTGATTAACAAGTAAAAATTTCATTTATGAAAAAACAAATTGCAAACGCTACAATTGATGTGAATGAGGAAGGTTTTATGACCAACTTCTCACAATGGAACAAAGAGATTGGCGAAGAACTCGCTAAAGAATCGAGTCTCAATTTAACACCACGTCACTGGCAGGTCATTGATTACATACAGAACGAGTACAAACATGAAGTACCACTTAGTATTCGTAAAGTTGGAAAAAGCGGCGTAGTTGACATCAAAGAGTTCTATGAACTGTTTCCTAAAGCTCCGTTGAAAACAGCAACTAAAATTGCAGGCATCCCTAAACCGGCAAGCTGCATTTGATCAGCAGGATATGGAGGTAATAAGACATCCGCATTATTATATCTCAATACTGAAGGTCACAATAATCAATCTTCACTCAAAAAATTAAAATTATGAGCGACAATAATGGTGAAATCAAAAAAATGATGATCATTCTTTCCAAAGCCACTTTAGAAAATGTTTATGCTGCATTTGTATTGGCAAACGGAGCAAGAATGGAAGGAATAGAAGCCGAAATATTTTTCACTTTTTTTGGACTGGAAACCGTCCATAAAAGAAAGTTGAGACATCTTCATGTTGCCACTGTAGGTAATCCTGCCATGCATATTCCTACAATGGTTGGCGGCCTGCCAGGTATGGAATCATTTGCGACATCAATGATGAAACGCGAAATGAAAAAACTCGATATGCCTGAAATACCCGAATTTCTCGAGATACTGAAAGACTCGGGTGTAAAACTGTGGGGATGTAAACTAGCAGTGGACATGTTCCATTACAAAAAAGAAGACATGTACGAAGATTTAGACGGGATCATCACTGTTGGTGATTTTTATAACAGGGCTCATGGAGAAGGCACGCACATGCTGTTTATATAATCGTTCTTTCCTTTTCTAATTATAGGTTTACAGGTTTCGATTGGTTTGAGTGAGGCTTGTTAATCAAAGAGCACGGTGAAAACTGTGCTCTTTTTTGTGCTGTGATAAACTTGCCAGGACTTTTAGTTTTATTTTGCTACCGCTCAAGCCTTTCAAAAAAAAGTTACTGAGAAACATGGCAACACGATTAATTTAATAAAAAAACAGAAAGGAAAAATGTCCTTTCTGTTCTCGGTTATGGTGTAGTTTTTCGATTGTTTTAGATGTACCTGTTGATAATATTTTCGAGCCATTCTTGCCTTCCGCTTCTGATTTCGGGTTCACCGCTTTCAATTGCGTACTGACGCAGATCTTCGAGTGATAATTTACCCTGTTCAAATTCTTTTCCTTTTCCGGAATCGAAGGAAGCATATCTTTCTTTCCTGAACTTTTTGTACTCAGACTTTTCCAGTATATCATTTGCAACTATCAGTGCTCTTGCAAATGTGTCTATACCGCCAATATGAGCATAGAATAGATCTTCAGGATCAGTTGAGTTTCTCCTGATCTTTGCATCGAAATTGATACCACCGCCAGCAAATCCACCTGCTTCGAGAATCACAAGCATAGCTTCGGTAAACTCGTTGATATTATTTGGGAATTGATCTGTATCCCAACCATTTTGATAATCTCCGCGGTTTGCATCGATTGATCCAAGCATTCCGGCGTCAGCAGCTACCTGCAACTCATGTTGGAAAGTATGTCCCGCAAGCGTTGCATGGTTTACTTCAATATTTAGTTTAAAATCATTAAGCAAATCATATTGACGCAAAAATCCAATCACTGTTTCAGAATCATAATCATATTGATGTTTGGATGGCTCACATGGTTTTGGCTCAATAAAAAATGTTCCTTTAAAACCATTCTTCCTTGCATAATCTTTTGCTGTATGAAGGAACTTTGCAAAATGTTCTTTCTCTCTTTTCATGTCAGTATTGAGAAGTGTCATGTAGCCTTCTCTCCCACCCCAGAAAACATAGTTCTCTCCTCCCAATTCGATCGTTGCATCCAATGCTGCTTTCACCTGCGCTGCCCCATGTGTGAGCACATGAAAATCAGGATTGGTGGCTGCACCATTCATGTATCTCCTGTTGGAAAAAAGATTCGCAGTTCCCCAAAGGAGCTTCACGCCTGTTTCTGCCTGCTTTTGTTTTAAATATTCAGTTACGGTTTGTAATCTTCTATCGTTTTCATGAATGTCGTTTGTATAATCAACAACATCCACGTCGTGAAAACAGTAATACGGAAGCCCAAGTTTGGTAATAAATTCGAATGCTGCATCTGCTTTTGCATAAGCTCTTTCAACCGGATCTTCGATATCATTCCATTGAAATAAATGTGTTGGTTCACCAAACGGATCGGCACCGCTTCCAACAAATGAATGCCAATAAGCACAGGCAAAACGCAGGTATTCTTTCATGGTTTTTCCACCAATTTTTTTATTCTCATCATACCAACGAAATGCAAGCGGATTATCAGACTGAGGTCCCTCGTATTTTATTTGAGAAATGTTTTTAAAATACTTTTTGCTTGCTGTTACAACTGTCATGTTCTTCTTTTTTAATTATTTAATTGAATGCTTTGTGGTAAAGAACTGGTTTCTTTTATTTTTTGCAGGTGCACTTGTAAAACAGTTTTCCAGTTATGGTAAAGTTCATCGTACTTGTCCTGCTCAGATGGTTCGACAACTTTCAAGGCTTTCGTTGAAAGGTCGTCTTCAGTAAAGCTGTTTGCGCCAATTCCCGCACCCATTGCCGCGCCAACACTTCCATCGCACTGATGCAATTCAACGGCAACACCAGTAGCGCTGACAAATGATTGACTGAACACATCACTTAAAAACATATTGGCCTTACCAGCACGAATAATGGAAGGCTCAATTCCATTTTCTTTCATGATGTCGAGACCATAACGGAACGCAAACGCAATCCCTTCCTGTGCTGAGCGAACCAAATGTCCCAACGAATGAATATTGAAGTCAAGATTATGAAAGTGAGCACCAACCAATTCATTATTCAACATTCTTTCGGCACCGTTTCCAAATGGAATTGTTAATAGTCCGTTTGACCCTACTTCTACATTTGATGCTTCCAAATTAAGTGTTTGATAAGTGTGCTGAGCACCGAACATATTTTTGATCCAGCGATTAAAAATCCCTGCACCATTAATACAAAGTAATACCCCGATCCGGTTTCTATTATACTCATGGTTGACGTGAGCAAAGCTGTTGATCCTCGACTGCGGATCATATTCCAACTTGTCACTCACCCCATAAATAACACCTGAGGTTCCTGCAGTAGCAGCAACTTCACCAGGCTTCAGTACATTAAGCGAAAGCGCATTGTTAGGCTGATCACCCGCTTTGTATGTTACAGGAATGCCTGCTGTTAATGACAATCTTGAGGCTACTGTTTCTTTCAATGTTCCATGTGCTGAGAATACAGGCTTAAGTGAAGGAAAGAAAGAAGCACTGAAATTGAAATAATCAAGGACATCTTTTGATAGAGATTGTTCCTTAAAATCCCAGAATACACCTTCTGACAAGGCAGAAGAAGTACTTGTAGTTTCTCCAGTAAACTTCATTGCAATGAAATCGCCGGGCAATAGCACCTTATCAATACGTTCATAAATCTCAGGCTCATTATTTTTTACCCATGCAAGTTTTGAGGCAGTAAAATTTCCGGGAGAATTGAGCAGATGAGAAAGACATCTCTTCTCTCCGATGTCATTGAACGCTTTATCACCAATCTTAATGGCGCGACTATCACACCAAATAATAGAATTGCGAAGCACATGTTGATCTTTATCCACTAATACTAATCCATGCATTTGATAAGCAATGCCAATTGCTGCAATATCTTTCGGATTATATAAACCAGTTGCATTGCATTTTAAAATTGCCTGCTTAACATTTTCCCACCAAAGGTCCGGACTTTGTTCAGCCCAACCCGTTTGCAATGAAATGATGTCAACTTCGGTTTCGGGAAATTGAGCTGATGCAATACACTTTCTTGACTGCGCATCAACAACCGAAACCTTTATCGATGATGTTCCTAAATCTATTCCTAATAAAAGCATTTTATATAATGAGGTTGCAAAGTTAAAATACAGTTGGCACTTGCAACCTCCTAAATCAAATGCTGCCAACTGATTTTTCTCATCTTATAATTTAATTTCCCAACAGCGACAAGCCTTTCGTCAATTAGACACCAGTGTTGTGATACTCGAAGCCGCCAATTCATAAGTAATAGAACCGTTAGAAACACTGACAGATGTTTCTGTTGAAAGGTTTTTGGTACTTGATGTGATATGCGGAGTAAATGACGCAGGCAAAGCTCCTCCACTGATGTTGAATTTTATATTTTGTTTGGAACCAGACATATTCACTGCAACAATCACTGTTTTTCCATTGCCCTTATAAGCACTTACATAAACATCTGTCGTTGGGTTTGTAGCATCTATGCGTTGATATCCGAACCTAATGTATTTCGAAAACTGCGCCATAACGCAACCTCGTTTAGTAATTTGTCCGTTTTCATCAATGGGTCCGTAAAAGCGTTTGATGTACCACCAGATATAGGCGCTATAGTTAGCAGTCGCCATGCAATCATGAATCTCTTTCGCAGTAGCTATGACCGATGTCCATGTGGTTAATGTATCAAGATGTTCGGTCATCCAGACTTCTTTTCCCTTGTTGATAGCGTTGTCATATTTTTTTAATCCGCTCCCATAAATATGTCCGCCAACGATTCCAACTTTCGATGCAGCAGTTGCATCGTTTAATACTACATCGGTAAAAGGCTGATTAAAGTTGAATGACTCGGCTGCCATGAGTTTTGTATTGCCGAAATTGAAAGTATTGTTCTTAAGAAAATCAGTCATTTCCTGGGCGGTCCAATCGCAGGATTCATATGTTACCTGTATGTCAGGTTCATTTTGGATTGATAAAGCATACAACTCTGCGCCATTTGTTTTCATGTAATCGGCAAAGCTGTTTAAATAAGTTGCATAATCAGCGTATGAAGAAGTGCTTAGTTTCCCTCCTGTGGTATTGTTGTTAGTCTTCATGGAAGCAGGCGGCGACCATGGAGTTGCCATCACAATTGCACCAAGCGCTTTGGCTCTCTTTGCATTTGAAAGTTCTGTTCCCCATTGAGTACTTCCAAATGGATTTACTCTTATCCTTAAAATACTTAAGCCAAGTTGATTATCGGAAGTACCAAACAGCGTATTGATATCAGCATCGGTTAAATCAGGACGAAATACTGTTGCGCCACCAAACCCCCTGATGGTTTGTTGTGTTGATGTAAGATTCACTTCTGAATTATAACTTGTCGTTACAGGCGGCGAAGGCGTGACCGTGCCATCCTTTTTTTTACAACCAATTGCAATCAAGCCAACAACGAGAACAATTAAAAGTGATGGTTTCATCTTAATAAAGCTTTTAGATTGCTTCGTTGGCTCAACCTTTTGGCGACATATTCGCCAGTTCCAAAAAACCTCACTAAATATCCTGCAATTGAAAAATAAAGGAAGGATGAAGAATCACCCCTCCTAAACGATTGCTTACATGAGACACTTAAAACTGCTAGTTCATGCGTGATGCAATTACTTTTTAAGCAGTACCATGATTTTATATTCCGCGAATAATTTGAAACAGGTATATGATAAGGATAATTAAGCAGCATAACCGTTAGTTACTTTCATACTGTTTAGTGGTTGGCTATTTATATCCCGAATTTATGAGAGTTTTTTTGAAATGCAACCGATTACGTAAAGTTTTTCTTCAAAAATATCGATTCCTCTTTGTTAATAAGGCGAAAACGATTTCTAAAATTTTATTAGTATAAGCACAAATTCTTGCTCTAAGAAGATGTTTTCTAAAAGAATTACTATTTCGTTTTTACGGAGATAGTCGCATCTTTTACCCCCTTGGACTCCACCCTTACCTTAATTATTCCAGGCTGATTTGATTTTCCACGAACAATTACCATGCAAAAACCATTAAATGCAGGTTGCTCCTTTGAAGCAAATGAAATGAGGTTTGATGGATCTCCATTATCAGTAGCAACAAGTTCACCTGGCCCTTCTATTGAAAATCGAAGTACGTTATTTGCATTAGGAACAGCCAAACCATTTTCGTCTGTTAATTGAACCGTTATAAACGACAAATCTCTTCCGTCTGCAGAAATGGTTTGCCTATCCGCAAACAATTTTATTTGATAAGTTTCACCACTTGTTTTAATAAGGTCTTCAGCCCAATACTTCCCATTTTTATATGCAACTACTCTTAACTCTCCTGGTTGATATCTTATACTATCCCATCGCAGCCGATATTCATATTGTTGTTTCTTTTTCCTTCCAAGTGATTTATTGTTTAGAAACAATTCCGCTTCATCTCCCGATGTAAACACATGCACAGGTGTAATTTGCCCAGCTCTTTCTGGCCAGTTCCAATGAGGAAGAATATGTGCCATCTTATAATCCGGCCGCCAGCGTGATTGATAGAGATAAAAACGATCTTTTTTAAATCCCGCTAAATCAACAATGCCTGAGTACGAACTCCGTGCGGAATAATAAGGAGTTGGTTCACCTAAATAATCAAAACCTGACCACACAAATTCTCCTGCGACGTACGGGTGTTTATCCTGTGAAGCAAATACTTTATCAGGTGAAGCTCCAAACTGCGCTGTGTATAGTTCATATGCGCTTACAAATTTGTTTTTCGGATCGCCACCTGTACTATCACTAACAGGAGCACTAATGCCACTGGTTACCGGAAATATGTATGTGCCGCGGGAACTTAAAGCGGATGCAGTTTCACTGCTCAGGATCAGTTTACCAGGAAATTTTTCATGAAAGACTGGATATAAAGGAGATGTTTTAATCCCCCTGAGATGCGAATATGCAGGCGCATCACGTATGCCTTCTCCCTGATAATTTAAACTAATTATGTCCATCATTTTTGGAAATGGCATATCTGGCTTTGCATAATTCATAGATGCTGTTGCAGGCCTTGTACTGTCTTCCTCTTTCACGATATCATACAACTTCTTTGCAACTGCAGCACCTTCCTCGGCGGTGTACTGTTCTCCTACTTCGTTACCAAAACTCCAGGCGATAATTGATGGGTGATTTTTATCTCTCCTTATAAAAGATCTTGTGTCAGCTTCATACCAATCAGGAAAAATCAAATGAAAATCGAGAGGAGTTTTTCCTTTCTCCCAACAATCAAATATTTCGTCAATAACTAAAAATCCCATTCGATCGGTGAGATCGAGTAATTCGGGAGCAGGCGGATTGTGTGCAAGACGAATTGCATTGCATCCCATTTCTCGCAAAATTTCCAATTGCCTTTCTGCAGCTCTTGTATTAAAGGCAGCTCCCAATGGGCCAAGATCGTGATGCTGATTTACACCTTGAATACGGACATGTTTTCCATTTACCGACAAGCCTTTTACCGGATCCAATTGTAACAAACGAATACCAAATTGCGTCTCATATTCGTCAATGAGTTTTCCGTTTGAATACAACCGCGTAACAGCCACATAAAGATTTGGCTTTTGAAATGGTGGTGGTCCCCATAACCGTGGATTTTTTATTACAACAGAATTCTCTGTTTTCTGTTTCTCTCCTGATCGAATGAATAATGCTGAAACTGGGAAAGAAATTTTGTTTTCAGTTCTTTTGAATTGATCATTCAAAGCAAAAACTTCAGTAACAACCTTGATGTTTTGATTAACGCCTGATTTGTTTTCAATTTGAACGGAGAGATCAACAGTTGCCGAAGAAGCAGAAATATTTCTTGGCCGAACGAAGCTTCCCCATTGCACAACGTGCACCGGGTTTACTTTTGTAATCCACACATTGCGATAAATTCCTGCACCCGGGTACCATCGGGATGAATGATTTGGATTGTCTAAACGAATTGCCAGTTGGTTATCGCCATTGTAATTTATGTAAGGCGTCAAATCAAGCCGAAATGAATTATAGCCGTACGGCCATCCGCCAACAAGATTGCCGTTGAGCCACACCATTGCATACGACATGGCGCCATCTATGTCGAGATAAATTGATTTGCCTTTATCGGCAGAAGTGAAATATAATTTCTTTCTGTACCAGCCAACGCCTTGTATGGGCAACCGGCCCATTCCACCTCCAACTACAGCATGCTCTCCTTCGTAAAATGGGCCCTGGATCGCCCAATCGTGAGGAAGATTTACCCGCTCCCATTTGCTGTCGTCCAGACTAGTTTTAACGAATGAAAGATTGCTTCCGGGATTCCCATTTGGTCGTTGATGATGTTTGGTCTCATCTTTGATGAATTCGTTTGCAGAAGGCAGAATCCATTTTTTCAATCCGCTGTCTGAACTCGCTAAATTCGATTGATCGGCTCTTGTATCTGCAACTACATTATCATTTCTATTAGTAACGTTTGGACGAACGTCATAGAATATTCCTTTTGCATCTGCCGGATCACCTTTAAAAAATTTCCAGTCGTTATTGATTGATATTTTTTGTCGAGTTAATTGCGCTGAAGATGTGAGAGATATAAGAATTATTACCAGCAACACGAAACTATGCCTACAAAGAAAATCTGTGCTTCTTTTTTTGCGAATCATGAGTAACTATTTATTGAACTGTTAGTAAAGGCAAAATAACGCCAGCTTAAGATTGTAACGGCTGATTTAAATAAAGGAAAAAGGGAGAGATGAAATCATCTCTCCCTCGATGCTACTATTAGAAAAAACAAAAAATTAAGTTTAACATGTATCAGTAACCAGGATTTTGATCTAATACTGCCTCTCTGTTTCTTTCAATTTCAGCTTGGGGAATTGGCCAAAGATTGTATTTTGTAAGTGCCTGGGGGGCATAATAAGAATTACATTTCACAACCCTGTCATACCATTTTCCTAAACGCATTAAGGTGAGGAGTCTTTTTTCTTCAACACCTAACTCTCTCATTCTTTCGTCAAGAATATAATCAATGTTAACATTGCCAGGCGATACCGGATCTGCGTTGGAACGTGCACGTACTACATTAATATCGGCCGCTGCTTCAGTAGTCTTGCCCAGTCCCAAATAGGCTTCTGCTCTTAAAAGATAAGTTTCAGCAAGTCTGAACATATACTCATCGCGGAAAGTAAAAGCAGCTCCATCCTTTAATGAGAATGGCCAAGGACGATTTATCGGATCGTATAATTCCTGGGGGTGTTGGTAGGGTGTAGTTGCTTTTGCCTGGAAAGCATATAGAGCCCTGCTTGGCTTACCCGAAACAAGCACCTGGCCATTGGAACCTTTAGTTCCGGCGGGTAAATTATAATAATCAAACATTTGACCGTACAATGGACTAGCAGGATTTGTAACCTTAAATTTTCTTATAAAATTGTGATTGGCATTTCTGATATCGTTATTGAAATTCCGCCATATACTGTCCTGGAACCAAAATGAAGGTCCCATGAATCCAACTCCTCTGCCACCGGAACTGTAATCACCTGCAGGCCATTTGAAGAGCGAGACCCCGTTCACTGTGACATCACGTATCAAAGGAACATGCACTCTTTCAAGACAGTAACCTCCTGCGTTAGCAAAACCAAGATTAGTGGCTCCTGCACCTCCTGGAACATTCGCCTGTATCTGGATAACCAAAATCGCTTCCTTATTTCCACCACCTCTATTTTGATTACCCACGCGAAACAGATCTGCATACACATCTCCCGGAGCTTGAACCCCATTTTCATCCTTAGGCGTATTTCCTAAGTTAAAACGGTTAGTCATAAGCCCCATTGCCGGATTGCTGATAACTAGCGTTGCCGCGTCCACGGCCTTTTGATATTGCCCATCGGCTGTGTAAACCTCTGATAACAAATGGTTAGCTGCCTCCTTAGATACTTCCCCATCCTTTACCGCAGTTATTGCAGGTAAATTTGAAGCCGCAAATTCAAGGTCTTGGATAATCTGTGTATATACTTCTTTTCTCGTTGCTCTGGTAAAATCAACCTTCGGCGTTGTTATTTCTTCTGTCACCAATGGCACGCCACCAAATAAGTAAGCCAAGGTTCTGTACCCAAGTGCTCTAAAAAAGCGTCCCCTTGCTTCAAACAACTTTTTGTTGTTGTCCGTTAATTGGGAAGCAGGAATTCGGCTGATAACTGTGTTGGCCTCTGAAACTATTTTATAGAGCCTCGTCCAATGGTCTGACATTAGGCTCGATGTAGGGCTAATTTGAGCCACCAGATTTGGAGTTGCTGCTGTAACATCTATTGCAAGATCTGTTCTGTACTGATAGTCGTAAACTGTATTATCATTCAATGTATAAAATTCGTCACGCACCAAGCGATACAGGTTGTTAACAGAAGCCTGGAAGTCAGCCGAAGTTTGAAAAGCATTTGTTGTGCTTAAGAAATCTAAGGGCTTTTCGTCCAGAAAATTTTTCTTACAGGATACCCCGGTTGTAAGAAGTATCAGGAACAAAAAAAACGGTTTTATATTTTTCATATAGTTCTTTTAAAAAAGTTGTCAGTATTAGTAATTGATATGGACTCCAAAATTGAATCCCATGAGCACAGGTCTGCCGTCCGTTACTATGCGGCCCTGGTTTTCATTAGCGCCGTTATTACTTTGCACTTCAGGATCCCACCCGTCCCATTTAGTCGACGTTGCAAGGTTTTTGCCGCTCACATAAATACTAATAGATTGAGCCTTTATTTTGTTGAGAACCTTTGCAGAGAAATTGTAAGCGAGAGAAACATCCTGTAATCTTATAAAGCTCCTGCTCTCATACATCGCTGGTTCTACTGTAGAATGCGTACCTGAAATAATTCTTGGATACTTCGCAGTGGGATTTGCTGGCGTCCAGTATATAACACCCCTTAGGTCATTATTTCTGATTGAGTTGTCTTCGCGGAAATACAGACGTACATTGTTTTCCAAATATCCATCTTTGCCACCTTGTATTGAGTTAAGAAAGAAACTTAAAGTAAGTCCCTTGTACGAAACGCTGTTATACAAGCTCATACGGTATGCTGGTTCTCTCCGACCAAGAAACATCCGGTCAGCAGCAGTAATAGTTCCGCTTTTATCAAGATCAACCACTTTTAAACTACCTTCCTGGAAACCCGGAAGTCTTGCTTCTCCAAGCTGATAGATTCCATCCTGCTTGTAATCAAAGATGGCTTGAATAGATTTGCCAATAAACAATCCGCTGGAAACAATATCATCTTCCTTGCCATCGCCATTAGCATCCACACCGGTAAGATGGACAATTTTGTTAGTATTTCCCCAGATATTAAAAGTAGTTGTCCAATTAATGCTTTTGTTCTGTACTATCTTGCCAGTAAGTCCTACTTCCCATCCTTGGTTATTAATTTCTCCTAAGTTGGTCCTAAATTGGTTAAAGCCCGTAACGTTAGGCACTGCCACGCTAAATAATAAGTCGTTCGTCTTGTTATTATAGTATTCCAGGTTACCGGATAATCGATTTTTAAAGATGGCAAAATCAGCACCAACATTGACACCTTTTGTACGTTCCCATTTGAGATTATCGTTTCCTAACGCATCTACCTGTTGTCCAAAAGCGGTTTGACTATTGTCCCCATACACATAAGCAGCGTTGGTATTAACTGTTGCAATGGAGTAGTAACGGCTGGTTTGGTTTCCAATTACCCCGTACCCTGCTCTTAGCTTAAGAAAATTAATTGCATCAATATTTTTCATGAAGTCTTCGCCGGAAATAATCCAGCCCACCGATACTGAAGGGAAAACAGCATATTTGAAGTTCTTGGCAAAGCCTGAGAAACCATCTCTGCGAACAATGCCCTGCACTAGATATTTATCGTTATAGGTGTAATTGATTTTACCCATTTGATAATTTAATGCTTCTTTCCAGGCATTTGTTGTTACGTTCTTGGTGTCTGCTCCTCCAATTCCGTTGTAACTTAAATTGAGACGGGAAAAGCCCGTGCCCTCAGCTAAAGTTCTTTCGTTCTTCCGTTCAACAGCACCATATAAACCTGTAACGGTTAGCCCATGCCTGCCAAAAGTCTTGTTGTAGGTAAGAATGTTATCGAAAGTGTAGTCATAATAGCTCTGATTTTCTTTATAAGCCCGACCATTCTGGTTAGCATCGAACTTGCTCGCATAATAGTGTTGGTCATTTCTTGCATTGTTACCAAAATTCATCCGATAATTCAACCCTTTAATAAAAGGAACATCGATATCTGAATAGACGTTGGCAAAATAGTATTGATGCCTTTCATAATCATCGACATAATAACTTGTCATAGGACTGCCCAAAACAGTATTAGTAGGGCTGGGGATCACATTACCAAGAGAATCGTAAGGCACCAACAGTGGCGAGAAAATATTTATTAGGCCTATTGATGGCTCGGCACCATCCTGGTTAACGAAAGAACCAGACGATACTAATCCCACTTTCCACCAATTCAAAGGCTTAATTTCTAAGTTAGCCCGAATGCTTTTGCGATTAAACTTGTCGTTTATAATATAACCTTTTTGATTTACCAGTCCACCCGATAAAAGATAAGTAACTCTGTCTCCTCCCCCTGAAACACCAAGAGTGTTTTCTACGATAGATCCAGTATTTGTGGCTTCCTTCCACCAGTCGTAATTCGTGCCATTACTATAGCCCGCTTTCATGGATGCGTCGACCTTACTAAGGAGATCGAAACTTGGGTTGGGCTGTGTATAATCTGGGGCCAGGTATGCGTCCTTCCAGAATGCATCCCTAATTCCCTGCAAATATTCGTCGCGTAATTTGGGCCTAAGTTTGTCCCCACCTGATGGGTTTTGAATAGTATAAGAGCTTGAAAATGAAATTTTCGGCTTTTGATTGTAACGACCCTTTTTAGAAGTAATTAAAATAACGCCATTAGCACCTTGTGCTCCATAAACAGCGGTAGCACTGGCATCTTTTAATATATCAATAGTTGCAATATCATCTGGATTAATGGAAGACAAAGAACCTGTATATTGGATACCATCCACAATAATCACAGTGGCCTGGCTACCATTAAGCGTAACCCTTCCGCGAATGTTGATTGGCGGTGTGCCGCCTGCAAAAGTTGATAAGCCTACATTCAAGCCGGGCACAGTGCCCTGCAGATACTGGCCTATATTGGTATTAGGCGCATTTTCCATTGTCTCCAGATTTACGCTGGCAACCGAACCGGTTACTTTTCTTTTTGTTTGGGTACCATAACCAACTACCACAACCTGTTCCATGGTAGAACCGGTTGTACCCAAGGTTGTGTTTAGAGTAGTGCGCCCATTAATTTCTACTTCAATTGACGCAAAGCCAACAGAGGAGATTACCAATGTTCCATTGGCCGGGGCCGAAATTTGAAAGGAACCATTATTATCGGTTGTTACACCGGTTGATGTTCCTTTTACAGTAACTGAGGCGCTTGGTACTCCCTGTCCTGATTCATTGGTCACACGTCCTCTTACCGTAATGTTTTGTGCTTGTACAATTGTTGCCAGCAAAAGAAAAAAGGCAACTAAAATCTTTTTCTCCCAAAGCAGCTTTAGGGAGGTTGACGCTTTTAGCAGTTTTTTTTGCGTAACCATAATTTTCATAAATAGTGTTTTTAAATTCTGTTTAGTTTATACGCCTGGCTTTTCATTAAATAAAGAACTTTAAACGTTAGACATTGCTTTCTTAAAGAGTGGATTACAAGGATGCGAGGTTTTCCATTAGGTTAAATGTGTTGAGTGAAATTTCTTTGAATGGCTTCGTTTCCTTCCGACAAAAATTTGATCGCTACTTGTCTTGCAGCAGTAAAACAGAAAACTGGAATTGTGAAGATGAACAGAAAAATTTTTCTCGAAAAAGATTGAACAGTTAAGTAGGCTTCTTAAAGGCAGCAGCATAATCGTTAGTTTATTTTCAACAAAGCAGCACGTCAAATCTTCTATTCAAGATCGAATTTAGGGAGTTTTTTGAATTATGCAACCGATTACATAATTTTTTTAGAAAAAAAGATTAGCTTAGCTTTATCCATCTACATGTAAGCGATTGTATGCGAAAAGCAAAAGAAGTCACCATCTACGATATTGCTAAAAAGCTAAACGTGTCCCCCGCTACCATAAGCCGCGGCCTGCAGGACCATCCCGGCATCAGCAAGAAAACAAAGAAAAGAATCCTTGACGTAGTTGAAGAAATGGGATATCGCACCAACCACTTTGCACGCAATCTGCGTCAACAGCAAACTAAAACAATTGGTGTTCTTGTCCACGAGTTGAACAGTAATTTCATTACTTCTGTGTTAGCGGGAATTGAAAAGGTAACTACTGAAGCCGGGTACGATATTATTATCGCCCACTCATCTGAAAGCTATGAAAAGGAAGTAGCCAATGCTAAAAACCTTTTTCATAAAAGAGTGGATGGCCTCATTGCTTCCCTCGCATTCGACACGAACGATTTAGAACACTTCCAGTCATATGTAGATAAAGGTGTTCCTATTCTATTTTTCGACCGCGTTGAGCAAAATGAAAATAGCACTGTTGTAATTATTGATAATGCCAAATGTGGTTATATAGCAACTAAACACCTCATAGACCAGGGATGTAAAAAAATCGCACATATTACTTCAAGCCTCAAAAGAAACGTTTACTCACAGCGATATAAGGGTTATAGAGATGCTTTATTTGATAATGGAATTGAGTTTGATGAAAGCCTCCTTATTGTGGGAGATCTTAGTGAAAAAGCCGGCATTGATGCTGCCATGAAGATGCTTAAGATATCCCCTTTACCCGATGGGGCTTTCATCACCAATGACTTTGTTGCTGCTGTGTGCATGCGTACACTCAAAGAAAACGGCATTTCCATTCCGAATGATATTGCCATTGTTGGGTTTAACAATGACGCTATTGGAAAATTAATTGAGCCTGCTTTAACTACGATTAACTACCCGGGAGAGGATGTCGGCGAAATTGCAGCCAGGAACCTGATTAATCATCTAAAAGGAATCAGCAACCTTCATCAAACAAATACAATCGTCGTACGGTCGGACTTAATTGTAAGAAAATCTTCATTAAAAAACTTAGGTAACTTGTAAAGCCATAAACTAACATATGCAGAACGACAAAGAAGTTACTATTTATGATATTGCTAAAAAATTAAAAATTTCGCCGGCAACGGTAAGCCGTGGATTGAAGGATCACCCGGCGATAAGCAAAAAAACAAAAAAGAAAATCTTTGAACTGGCAGATAAAATCGGTTACCGTCAAAATCACTTCGCACGTAATCTAAGAAATCAAAAAACCGATACTATCGGCGTTATCGTGCCAAGACTCAATAGTCATTTCATGTCGTCTGTAATTGCGGGTATTGAAAATGTTGCCAATAAGGAAGGATATAATTTAATCATCTCGCAATCTTCAGAGTCATCGTCAAAAGAAGCTGCAAATGCAAAAACTTTGTTCAATAACCGGGTTGATGGCTTACTTGCTTCGTTAGCATACGATACAAATGAACTTTCGCATTTTAATTCATTCTTCAGGAAAAAGATTCCGGTTATATTTTTTGACCGTGTAATGGATCATGAAAACTGTACCAATATTTTAATTGACAACAGGAAGGCGGCGTACGAGGCAACAAAACATTTAATTGACCAGGGATGCAAAAGAATCGTTCATATAACTGCGCCGCCCAAACAGAATGTTTATACTGAACGTCTCCATGGGTACAAGCAGGCTTTATCTGATCATCATTTAAAATTCAGGGAAGAAGATGTGATCATTGGCAACTTAAGTATGGAAGCTGGCGCCGATGCTGCCAACATGATTTTACAAATGAAATCTCTGCCGGACGGCGTTTTTGTTTCCAATGATAATGCCGCAGTTGGATGCATGCTGGCTTTAAAACAAAATAAAATAAAGATCCCGAATGATATTGCTTTTGTTGGGTTCAATAATGATCCTGTTTCAAAAGTGATTGAACCGAATCTCTCCACCATCAATTACTCAGGAACTGAAGTTGGAGAAGTGGCTGCCCGTCATTTGATCAGTCATTTGACTGGCATCTTCCCTATTCATAACACCAATACCATTATCCTGCGATCAGAACTTATCGTAAGAGAATCTTCTTTAAAAAAGAAATAAAGAAGTGCTTCCAAAAAGGAATAGTTCTTTACATGAATTAATAATTATGTAGCCGGTTAATTGCTACTATGATCGTTCGGACAGTTTATCCTGGATTTGTCGAAGGATCACTAAGTCCATCTGATATTCTATTGAATTTTCCTCGGTCCGTTTTACTGTTTGCAATCGGTAGTAGCAGTGGACGATTGGAAAATAAAATTGATTTTTATCAGAATTAATTTGTGTATTTCGATGGAAATTCGCGAAGGCAAAAGCAAGGCATTGAAACGAAATTTTGTGTAATGAAAAAAATTGCAATTGTAACAGGTGGTGGATCGGGAATTGGATTGGCCATAGCAGAGAAATTTGTTCAGAATCAAATCCATACGATTATTGTTGGAAGAGATGAGAAAAAGCTTTATGCTGCAATCAAAAAATTGGGCAGGCTGTGCGAAGCAATGACATGTGATCTGAGCGACCTCAATTCCATACCAAAACTTGTAAATGACATTGTTTACAAGTATGGTCACGTTGATATTCTTGTGAACAATGCAGGCATCAATATGAAAAAAGAATTTACAGAAGTAACAGATGAAGAATTTCAAAAAGTCATTCTTACAAATGTTACCGCAATTTTCAGCCTGTCGAGAGAAGTTGTAAAATGTATGCTGGACAAGAAGATCAAAGGAAGCATCATTAATATCAGCTCAATGGCTTCGCAATACGGCATTCCAAAAGTGATTGCATACACGGCATCAAAATCTGCAATTGAAGGAATGACAAGAGCAATGGCCGTTGAACTTTCGCCGGCAGGCATCCGTACAAATTGTATTGCGCCGGGTTTTATAGCAACAGATATGTCAGCAAAGGCTTTGAACAATGATCCGGAAAGAAAAAATAAGGCTTTGGGGAGAACACCGATGGGAGCATTAGGCAACCCGGCTGATATAGGTGATGCTGCTGTATTTCTTGCATCGGATGCTGCAAAATATATTACAGGAGTTGTATTACCTGTTGATGGTGGCAACTCTGTTGGTTTTTGATAAATGTTCATTTGTACTTTTGAAGACTGATTGCTTACAGCGGGAGAAAACTAAATTTCTATGAAAAGATTTTATTTTCTTTTTGCTGTTCTATTTATTTCGGTTGCTGTTTGTGCGCAAAGTTTTGTGACGTCTAAAAAAGAAGATGGTGCATTTACTATTGCTTCCACGCAAATTACTTCTATTTATGTTGATGATAAGGATGACTGGCTGGTAAACAAAGCCGCATCATTACTTCAAAACGATATTGAAATGGTAACAGGCAAAAAACCTGTTATCGTAAATTCATTGTCGTCAGCTTCAGCGAATACAATCATTATCGGAACCATCAATGGTTCTTCTACAATTCAAAAATTAATTGCTCAGAAGAAAATTGACGTTAGATCTATCAAGGGGAAATGGGAAGCATTTCAATTACAAACCATCTCCAAACCATTCGGCGGAATTAATAATGCTTTAGTAATTGTAGGTAATGACAAAAGAGGAGTAGCTTATGGCGTTTTCGAATTATCAAAACAGATCGGCGTTTCTCCGTGGTACTGGTGGGCCGACGTTCCTGCAAAAAAGAAAACAGAAATTTTTGTAAAGAAAGGCATTTATAAGTTCAACTCCCCTTCTATAAAATACCGCGGCATTTTTATCAATGACGAAGCACCTGCTTTTTCTGGCTGGACGAAAGAAAAATTCGGAGGCGTAAATCATTTGGTTTATGAAAAAATGTTTGAACTACTTCTAAGGCTTAAGGCAAATTACCTGTGGCCTGCCATGTGGGGTAATGCATTCAATGATGATGACACATTGAATCCAATTCTTGCTGACAAATGGGGAATTGTAATGGGAACGTCGCACCATGAACCTATGTTAAGAGCACAACAGGAATGGAAACGCTATGGAAAAGGTGCATGGGATTATACAAAGAACGATACATTACTGAGAGCATTTTGGAAAAAAGGAATTGAGAATATGGGCTCGCACGAAAGTATTGTTACCGTTGGCATGCGTGGCGATGGCGATATGCCTATGACACAGGGAACAGCAACAGCCTTACTTGAAAGAATTGTCTCGGACCAAAGAAAAATTATTGAAGAAGTTACAGGCAAACCTGCCTCACAAACGCCACAACTCTGGGCATTGTATAAAGAAGTGCAGGATTATTACGACAAAGGAATGCGGGTGCCTGATGATGTGACACTTTTGTTGTGCGATGATAACTGGGGAAACATTCGCCGTCTTCCGAAACTAACTGATAAAAAAAGAGAAGGTGGTTACGGCATTTATTATCACTTTGATTATGTAGGTGGACCAAGAAATTATAAATGGATCAACACGAACAATATTGCAAGAGTTTGGGAGCAGATGCATTTGGCCTACGAATACGGTGTTGATAAAATATGGATCGTAAATGTTGGTGATTTGAAACCAATGGAATTTCCAATTTCTTTCTTTCTGGATTATGCTTACAACACCAAAAAATGGAATGAAGATAATTTGAGAGATTTCTACACGCAGTGGGCAGGCGAACAATTTGGACCTGAACATGCAAAAGAGATCGGAGAAATATTGAGAAAGTACTCGCAATATAGTTCCAGAAGAAAGCCAGAGTTGCTGGACGAAAAAACTTATGCACTAGCAGACTATAACGAATTTGGCAGAGTAGTAGCAGAATGGAGCGATCTCGAAAAGAAAGCAGAAAGAATAAATGAACAACTATCGCCTGGATATAAAGAGGCTTTTTTTGAATTGGTACTTCATCCTGTAAAAGCATTTGCCAATTTGCATAAAATGTATTTAAATGTTGCACTGAATCATTTGAATGCAAAGGATAATGTTCTGGCCGCAAATGATTATGCTAACTATGCAAAACAGTTTTATAAAAATGATTCATTAATATCGGTACAGTATCACCAAATTGCCGGCGGCAAATGGAACCATATGATGGATCAAACACACATTGGTTACACGTATTGGCAACAACCGCCTGTAAATAAAATGCCGGCATTATTTTATTTGACAAATGACATTGAAAATGATACCGCAAGAATTGTCAGCAACAAATCAAAGTCAATAAAAGCTCTAATTTCCAAAAGCAACCCAGGAAGTGTGTTCGTTGAAGAGGGAGCAGTTGTTGCTATCGAAGCAAGCCATTGGACAAAAGCAGTTAATTCTCCTGGTGTAAAATGGAAAGTCATTCCCGGTATTGGCAAAGACGGTAACGGCATTACAACCTTTCCTGTAACGGAATCATTTCAATTGAGCAACTCTTCCCCGCATGTGGAATACGATTTTTATTGCGATAGCAAAGACAGCCTTAAACTACTTACTTACTTCTCCGCCACACTTAACTTTCATCATTCACCAAATGGATTACAGTTCGCTATATCAATCGATAATGAGACACCACAAGTCGTGAGCCTTAATAAAGAAGATAATGGCGACATCATGTATAACTGGGTAGGCAATAATATTATTATCAAAACAACAAAGCATTTTATTGATAAATCCGGCAAACACACAGTGAAGTACTGGATGATCGATGCCGGAATCGTTCTGCAAAAATTAGTAGTTGACTTTGGAGGATTGAAACCAAGCTATCTCGGACCTCAGGAAACAATTTTTAAATCAAAAAATAATTAACACATGTTAAAGCCATCATCTTTTTTCTTATTGGCATTTTCTGGCTTATTGTTACTAAGTTGCTCTAACACAAAAAAAGCAACCAATAGTTCCGGCATCCCATCTTTAAAGGAAACATTCAAAAATGATTTTCTTATTGGCACTGCCTTAAGTGCACCACAGATTGAAGAAAAAGACAGCGCTGCTGCCAGATTGATTCCACAACAATTCGATGCTGCTACTCCTGAAAACATCATGAAAGCAGAGATCATACATCCGGGTTGGGACCGCTACAATTTTGATCTTGCAGACAAAATGGTAGTTTACGCAAAAAAGAATGATATAAAACTGACAGCACACACATTGATCTGGCACAGCCAAACTCCCACTTTCCTTCGCGGAATAAAAAGCGCTGACTCTGTAAAGCAATATTTTGTCAATCACATTAACACAGTTGCTGGCAGGTATGACGGTAAAGTGTATTCGTGGGATGTAGTGAATGAAGCTTTGAATGAAGATGGTACACTTCGCAATTCAATCTTTCTTCAAAAACTTGGGGATGATTACATTGTTGAAGCTTTTCGCTTAGCACAAAAAGCCGCTCCCCATACCAAACTTATTTACAACGACTACAACATTGAACAACCTAAGAAAAGAGCAGGCGCTATTGCCATAATTAAAAAAATTCAAGCTGCAGGCGTCAGGATTGATGGCGTAGGAATTCAAGGCCACTGGCATGTTGATAATGTTCCAATGAAAGAAATTGAAGAGAGTATTAAAGAGTTTTCTGCACTTGGTGTTCAGGTTGCATTTACAGAACTTGATCTCAGTGTTCTTCCGAACCCAAGAGGTCGTGCTAATTCTGCAGACATCAGCCAGACCGCCGATTACAATGCACAGATTAATCCTTATACAAAAGGTCTTCCGGATTCGATGCAGCAAAAATTAGCGACAGCATATGCAGATCTATTTAGTTTGTTTTTGAAATACAAAAACAATATCGACCGGGTAACTTTTTGGGGCGTTAATGACGGACAATCATGGCTCAATGGGTTTCCTGTTCGTGGAAGAATCAATTATCCGCTTCTCTTCGACAGGCAATACAAACCAAAACCGGCTTTTTATAAAGTGATTGAAACAAAAACGAAAGGGTCAGTGGCTAAAACATTTTAATTTCAGTTAAAACAATTTTATGAGTACGAGTTCACAAGAAATATCTGTGTCGGAAAAAACAAATAAAACCAAAACGATTGCAGCCTCACAGAAATTATCTGTGGTTGAAAAAGTCGGTTATAGTTTAGGTGACCTTGCTGCCAACCTGGTGTTTCAGACTTTGGTTACTTATCTGGCATACTTCTATACAGATATTTACCAGCTAAGCACAAATGACGCTTCTGCTGTTATTTTGGTTGTGGGGTTAGTTGCTGCATTTGGATTCAACCCGATTGTTGGTGCGCTTGCCGATAGAACATCGTCGAGATGGGGCAAGTTCAGACCATGGATTTTATTTACCGCGGTACCGCTTGGTGTGGTTGCTTTGCTTGCATTCACTACACCTCAATTTTCATACAAGGGTAAATTACTTTATGCAGCAGTGACCTATACGCTGTTGCTGTTGCTGTATGCAGCGAACAATCTTCCTTATTCAGCATTGAGTGGTGTCATAACTGGCGACATGAAACAACGTAACAGTTTATCATCTTACCGTTTTGTTGCAGTAATGTTTGCACAATTTTTTGTACAGGTATTTATGTTGAACATTATTCAATATGTAGGAGGAGGAGATTCTCCTGTACAAAAAGCCGCAGGCATGAAAACAGTAATGACCTGGCTGGCGATTATCGGGACAGTAATGTTGTTGATTACATTTTTTACCACAAGAGAACGTATTGTTCCGAAGCCTGAGCAAAAATCAAGTTTAAAGGAAGACTTAAGTGATTTGGCCAAGAACAGGCCGTGGATCATCATGCTTACGCTTACTACCTTGGTTTTTATTACGCTGGCAATGAAGGGTGGCAGTTATGTTTATTATTTCAAAAATTATGTTGACAAAGAAAGACTGACTGCATTTGTTAGTCCAATCACCAACTTTTTTTCTGAACATGGAATGAACTTCTTTGGTGAAGACCCTGTTTCGGCAGGCTTTGGCTTGTTCAATGCAGGAGGAATTATTTTTATGATCGTTGGCATTAGTTTGTCAAAACCATTAGCCGATAAATACGGTAAAAGAAATGTATTTGGTATCTGGTTATTTATATCCACCTTATTCATTCTGGCGTTTTATTTCTTCCCACCAAAAGCGGTTCCTGTAATTTTTGCATCGCAGATATTGCATGGGTTTTCTTATGGTGTCACCATTCCTTTGTTATGGGCGATGATTGCCGACGTTGCTGATTACAGCGAATGGAAAAATAACCGCCGTGCAACTGCCATTATTTTTTCGGCAATGATGGTTGGCTTGAAAGCCGGGTTAACAATTGGGGCTTCTTTGCTTACATGGATATTAGGCCTTTATCACTATGCTCCCAACAGTGATGCTGCCCAAACCGCATCCGCCGTTAATGGAACTAAGATGCTGGTAAGTATTTATCCTTCCATTCCTTTTTTAATCGGTGCAAGCCTTCTGTTCTTCTATACCATTAACAAAAAAATGGAGGTACAAATTGAAAGTGATCTGAAACAGAGACGCAACTCATAACTTAAAACTCACAATCTACAACTCTTGTATTTATGCCAGAAGATAGCATTGCACATATTAATTTTGAAGAACTAACTACGAAAGCCATTTCGCAACCGTTGGTCACAAACATCTACACAGCAGATCCGTCTGCACATGTTTTTAATGAAAAGATTTACATCTATCCTTCGCATGACATTGATGCAGGAGATGCATTTGATGATCTTGGCAGCCATTTTGCGATGGAAGATTATCATGTTTTATCGATGGATCATCCCGATGGAGACACGACCGACCATGGGGTGGCTTTACATGTAAACGATGTTCCATGGGCCGAAAAACAAATGTGGGCACCTGATGCCGCGGAAAAAGATGGAAAATATTATTTGTTCTTTCCCGCGAAAGATCGTGATGGAATATTTAGAATCGGAGTAGCCATTAGTGATTTTCCAACAGGGCCATTCACTGCACAACCCGAAGCTATCAAAGGAAGTTTCTCAATTGATCCCGCCGTGTTTAAAGATGATGATGGCAGTTATTACATATACTTCGGTGGCATTTGGGGTGGACAATTGCAACGCTGGAGAACCGGTACTTTCAAAGCAGAACAAGCGGAAAGCCCGTTTGCGCACTTGCCAAATGACAACGAACCTGCACTTTGTGCAAAGGTTGCTAAGTTGACAGATGATCTTTTAGAATTTGCAGAGGCACCAAAAGATCTTATAATCGTTGACAAAGATGGCAATCCACTTTTACAAAGTGATAATAGTCGCCGCTTTTTTGAAGCATCATGGATGCACAAGTACAATGGGAAATACTATTTCTCCTACTCTACCGGAGATACGCATTTCATTTGTTACGCAATTGCTGATAATCCATATGGGCCATTCACTTACAAAGGTGTGGTGTTGAATCCTGTTGTTGGTTGGACCAATCATCATTCCATTGCAGCATTTGAAGGCAAGTGGTATTTGTTCTATCATGACTCAAGTTTATCGAAAGGTGTTACACATCTACGTTGTGTAAAAGTAACAGAGTTAAAACATAAAGAGGATGGAACAATTGAAACAATCGCTCCATATCTATGATCATTCATTGAAGTGATTGAGTAACTGTCTGAAGAACCGAAAAGTTGAAATCCACCATCTTATGAAGCATTGGCTATGTGCCCAATAGAATTATTGGATGTACAATCCCAATAGCTATCGGGAACGACGCAAAAGATGATCAATAGTAGCAATAAAGCCTGGCTCATAAAAAATGTTGCAGCATTCATATTTGAATTCTATAAAAGACAAACAAAACACACTCAAATAAACAATTATGGCAAGATTAAACTTTGACCGACGCAAATTCTTGAAAGATGCCGCGGCTACTGCAACAGGAATGAGTTTACTGTCCGTTCTTCCGGAAAAAATTTTTGCGTCAGGAAAATTTTCTAAGACGCTTAGTCAACCAACAGCAAAGCAGTTTGATAATCCACGAATAAATTTTTCGGTTATTGGTATTAATCATGGTCATATTTATTCACAGGTTGAAGCAGTAATTCGTGGCGGAGGACAGTTGGTAGCGCTGTATGCAAAAGAGCCTGACCTGGTGGCAGCTTTCAAAAAACGATATCCCCAGGTAAAAGTGGTAAACAGTGAAAAAGAAATTCTCGAAGACAAATCGATACAACTTATTCTCAGTGCAGCCGTACCTGTTGAACGTGCAGGTATTGGCATTCGTGCCATGCAGCATGGAAAAGATTATATGTCTGACAAACCAGGCATCACCACTTTGGAGCAGCTTGCAGAAGTGCGTCGGGTTCAAAAACAGACTGGTCGCATTTATTCCATTATGTATAGCGAACGTTTTGAAAACAAGGCAACAGTTAAAGCTGGTGACCTGGTGAAAGAAGGAGCAATTGGTAACGTGATACAAACAGTTATCCTGGCCCCTCATCGTATATCGCTTACAACAAGACCTGACTGGTTTTTTGATAAAAAATATTTTGGCGGGATCATCACTGATATCGGTTCACATCAGTTTGACCAGTTTCTTTTTTTCACCAATTCAGACAAAGCGGACATTCTCACATCGCAAGTTGGAAACGTTGCGCATCCCAAATATCCAAACTTCGAAGATTTTGGAGATGTGATGCTTCGTGGCAATGGCGGCACAGGATATATTCGCATTGACTGGTTTACTCCCGATGGATTAAAAACATGGGGCGACGGAAGACTCACCATTCTTGGCACAGAAGGATACATTGAAGTTCGAAAGAACATCGACATTGCCGGAAGACCTGGTGGCAGTCATCTCTTTCTCGTGAATAATAAGGACACACAATACATTGATTGCAGTGATGTGGAGCTTCCGTACGGCAGGTTATTGGTCGATGATATTATCAATCGAACTGAAACCGCAATGACACAACACCACTGTTTTTTGGCAACAGAGCTGGCATTGAAAGCGCAGAAGAACGCACAAAAACTAAATTTCAAAAAAGCTTAGCATATAGCTCACCAAATTTTTCGAAATGAAGAATCAACAACTCACACGAAGAAAATTTCTGATAGATACTGCTAAAGCATCTGTTGGTACTGCAATTGCCTTAAACTTTCCAACAATTGTTCCTGCCTCTGTAATTGGAAAGAATGCACCAAGCAATCGCATTAATGTAGCCTCCATTGGCTGTGGAAGAATCTCCGTCACACACGACATGGCTGAAATTGCACGTTATAGTGGAGCAAGAATTATGGCCGTTTGCGACCTTGATAAAAAAAGAGCAGATGCTGCTCCGCAAGCTGTAAAAAATAATTATATCAAAGCATCAAAAGACAATGGAGGACTGACTGGCGATTGGGATATAAAAGTCTACTACGATTACAGAGAACTTCTATTAAATAAAGACGTCGATGCGGTGCATATCAGTTTGCCCGATCATCAACATGCCATCGTTGGCGTGCATGCGGTACGTGCAGGAAAAGATGTTTATCTACAAAAACCCGCTTCGCTTACAATTGAAGAAGGAAGAATTCTCGCCAATGAAGTAAAAAAGACCGGACGCATTTTACAAATGGGCAGTCAGCAAAAATCGATTGATCCCTGGCCGCAATTTAAAAAAGCATGTGAGCTGGTTCGCAATGGAAGAATAGGCCAACTAAAAATGATTGAGGTGGGATTGCCCGGCGATCCTGGCGGTGGTAATCCAACTCCAATGGCTGTTCCTTCATCTTTTAATTACGATGCATGGATAGGTGCAACACCCGAAGTTTATTATACTGAAGATCGTGTTCACTCACAGGATGCAACGCTAAAAGGAATTACCAGCCGGCCCGGTTGGTTGCGCTGCGAGCAGTTTGGTGCCGGCATGATCACTGGTTGGGGCGCTCATCATATTGATACCGCACATTGGGCCATGGGGATGGAATACAGCGGACCGATTGAAGTATGGGGCCATGCCAACTTTCCTACTGACGATCCCAGCTACAAAGGTCTTTGGGATGTGCATGGAATCTTTCGTACGGAAGCAATGTATGCAAATGGTGTGCACATGATCGTTTCAAATGAATTAACCAACGGTGTAAAATTTATTGGCACCGATGGATGGATTTGGGTAACACGTGGCAACTACAGAGTG
Organism: Flavisolibacter sp.; assembly: GCA_035554655.1. GTDB lineage: Bacteria > Bacteroidota > Bacteroidia > Chitinophagales > Chitinophagaceae > Flavisolibacter. The sequence continues at coordinate 130,752 of DATMIF010000010.1, read as the reverse complement.
ACTGACAGTGACCCTGTTGCCGACAATAATGGCATTAAACCCATTGATGCAAGCAATCCAAAAATCTTGCAATCAGTAATTGGAGCGAATGAAATTCACTTGTATGAGAGCTCTGAACAACATGCCAACTGGCTGGATTGCATAAAGACCAGAAAAGAGCCTGTAGCACCTATTGAAGTTGGACATCGTTCGTGCAGTGCATGCCTGCTTCATCAAATTGCCATGAAGCTGAAAAGAAAAATTTATTGGGACCCCCAAAACGAAATCTTTAAAAACGACGACAAAGAAGCTATTGCGATGTTATCAAGACCAAGAAGAAAAAAATATGATTTCTGATATGAAAAGAAATTACTTAAATATCTGCCTGGTTCTCCCTTTTATTTTTGCCACCAATTACAAACCGGTGTTATCAGGTGTGTATGATTGGAAGCAAACTGCAACAACTTCTAACAAAAACATTAGCGCAACTGTTATGTTTGAAGGAAGTGCCGTTGACATGGAATGGCTACAAATGACTGCTAATGCTTTAAAGCCATTGGGCAAGGCCATAGTTCAAACTATTCCTGCAAAAGAAGAGCGTCTCTACATCATCAAGAAAGGAGCATTAAATGTCACACGGGGTGATTCGTCGTATTCTTTATCTAAAGGAAGCATTCTTGTTATAACTCCGGAAGAAAAATTATCAATCCAAAACAAACAACCTACCTCTTGCGAATTCTACATCATGAAATATCGAAGCCAGTATCCTGTTGATAAAGAAAGAAGCGAAAAAGCAGGTAGCTCCATTGTCAAAAACTGGGACAATATAGAATTCAAACCACATGACAGAGGTGGCGTTCGGACTTTTTTTGAACGGCCTACTGCTATGTTGAAGCGATTGGAAATGCATGTAACCACATTGAATGCCGGTTTAAAAAGTCATGCACCCCACACCCATTCAGCAAAAGAAATTATTGTGATGATGGAGGGTGATAGCGAAATGCTGATCGGTGAAAAATCCTTCAAAGGAAAAGAAGGCTCTGTTTACTTTCTTGAATCCAACATCTTGCATGGCATCACCAACATCGGAACAATGCCATGTACTTATTTCGCTATTCAATTTGAATAATTGCAGCTAATGAATAAAAGATTAATTAAAATATCGGTTGGGCTGTTGGTCGTTTTGTCGGCAAGTGTATTTTCCTGTCAAACTACAAAAGAAGAAAGAAAATCAGTACAGTTAATAACACTTGACCCAGGACATTTTCATGCAGCGCTGGTTCAGAAAACAATGTATAACGACGTAGACTCTACTGTTCATGTTTACGCACCTGCGGGAAATGATTTGGAATTGCACCTTGGCAGGATCAATGTTTACAATTCGAGAAAAGACAATCCTACCCACTGGAGAGAAGAAATATATAAAGGCAACGATTTTTTTGAGAAAATGATTGCTGAAAAAAAGGGTAATGCAGTTGTTCTGTCAGGGAATAATGAGAAGAAAGCCGATTATATTTTAAAATCTCTTCAAAATGGTTTTCATGTTTTTGCCGACAAACCTATGGCTATTGACACCAGAAGCTTTGAACAATTAAAACAAGCTTTTGATGTAGCGCAAAAAAATAACCTGGTTCTCTATGATATCATGACAGAACGTTATGAGATCACAACCATTTTGCAACGTGAACTTTCCATGGTGCCTGAAATTTTCGGAACACTTGAACGAGGAACTGTCCTCGATCCTGCCGTTGTCATGAAAAGCGAACATAATTTTTACAAGTATGTATCCGGAAGTGTTGTTGTAAGGCCGGGTTGGTTTATGGATGCGTCTCAACAAGGTGACGGCATTGTGGATGTCAGCACTCACCTGGTTGATTTGGTTCAATGGGAAAGTTTTCCTGAACAAAGCCTCGACTACACTAAAGATGCTACCATTGACAGCGCAAGGCACTGGCCAACGCTCATGACAAGATCTCAATTTAAAACGATAACTAAACTTGACAGCTTTCCTTCCTACTTCAATAATAACAAGCGAAATGATTCTACAATAAATGTGTGGTCAAATGGGGAGATCAATTATCAAATCAAGGGAGTTCATGCAAAGGTTTCTGTTGTTTGGGAATATCAAACAGCCAGCGGTAATGATACGCATTATTCATTGATGAGAGGAACAAGAGCCAATCTTGAAATTAGACAAGGTCCGGAAGAAAAATATCAACCTACACTCTACATCAAACCATTGGACAAAAATTTCGATCCTTCTAAAACTTTCAAAAAAATTCAATCGAGATACATAGGCGTTGAACTAAAAAAATCGGGCAATGCATGGCAGGTAATTATTCCTGATAAATACAAAGAAGGGCATGAACAGCATTTTGCCAAGGTAACTGAAAAGTTTTTGGACTATGTAGAAAATAAGAATATGCCTGCGTGGGAAGTGCCCAACATGCTGACGAAATATTTCATTACAACAAAGGCTTTAGAAATAGCCCAAAAGAACAAGCCATGAAAAAAATATTTTGTCTCATCACAATTCTCGTGTCGGCGCAAGCAATGTTTGGACAGGAAGTAACAATTCCGGGGACCGAAGTGAAACAAATTACTTCGGTAATTGTCCCAGGCCAGGAATACCAGCTTCACATCATGCTGCCTGGAGGATATACCAACAGCAACAAAAGCTATCCTGTGGTTTATCTCATGGACTCACAATGGGATTTTCCTCTGGTGAGTGCTTTATATGGAGAACAATATTACGATGGTTTCATTCCTCAAATGATAATCGTTGGAGTAACATGGGGAGGAATGAAACCAAACCCTGATAGTCTGCGTGCAAGAGACTACACTCCCACCAATGTAAAAGGAACACCTCAAAGTGGTGGCGCTGATAAATTTCTGTCTTTCATGAAGGACGAACTATTTTCTTTCATAGAAAAAAATTACAGAGCAGACAAAACTGACAGAACGCTAGTCGGCTGTTCCCTTGGTGGTTTGTTTACGATGTATGCGTTGTTCACACACCCTGAAATGTTCCAGCGCTACGTAGCGGCAAGTCCTGCATTTATGTGGGATAATAGTGTGCTCTATCAATTTGAAAAGAAATATGCTGCAAACAAATCAAATCCTTCGGCAAAGTTGTTTATGTGTGTTGGTTGGGTTGAACGCAGTGTTCCCGGATTTCAAAAACTGACAGAGTATTTAAATGATCGTCATTACAATCAATTACAGATCGAATCAAGAGTTTTAAAAAATACCGGGCATTCAGGAACAAAAGGCGAAGGCTACGCAAGAGGCCTTCAGTTCGTTTTCAAAAGGCCCTCATTGCAATTGAGCAACACCGCTTTGGATAAGTACACTGGCAAATACCGGTTACCAGATGGAACAACCACAGAAATAAAAAAAGAAAACAACCAATTGTTTCTCTACTTTTCTCCTAACGAGAAGATTCCGCTTTTTATTTCGAATGAAAAAGAGTTGTACTCAACATCTCAGTACATGAACATAAAATTCAACTTCGACGAACACCAAAACATTAGCAGTGCCAATGTTGAGATGTTTGGCGGTTCGATCACTGCAACAAAATTATAATCCAGAAATATGAAGAAATATGTCCTTGCATCATTGCTTATTCTTTCGTCTCAACTTTCTTTTGGGCAGGTAAAACTTCCACAACTGATCCGTGATAGCATGATCTTACAAAGGGATTCCAAAATAAAAATCTGGGGATGGTCATCTCCCAATGAAAAAATCAAAATCAGCTTTAACAAAAACGAGTTCAAAACAAAAGCGGATGCGAATGGTAACTGGAGCTTGTTCTTACCCCCAATGAACGCAGGCGGACCTTACACGATGAATATTAATGCAAGGAATAACATCAGCTTGAAAGATATTTTGATTGGAGATGTTTGGATCGCTGCCGGACAATCGAACATGGTCCATCAAATGAGTTTACATGCCATTCGTTATGCAGACGAAGTTGCCAATGCAAACTATCCACAGATAAGACAGTTTTGGGTTCCTAACATCACCAACCTTCAAGGACCTCAAAAAGATTTCCCATTCGGTAACTGGAAGTCTGCAAATCCCCGGGATGTGTTGGACTTTTCTGCAGTTGCTTACTTCTTTGCAAAAACACTTTACGAAAAATATCATGTGCCTATTGGAATTATCAATGCGAGTTGGGGCGGCGTTCCAATTGAATCGATGATGAGTGAAGATGCGTTCAAAGAATTTCCAAACATCTTAAGCACTGTTGAAAAGAACAAAGACACTGCTTATATCAATGGTTTGAACAGAAGAACATTTTCAGGAAATCCAGCTCCCCGGCCAGAAGATATAGGAATGAGTCAAAAATGGTTTGATCCATCTTATAATCCCAAAGGTTGGAAAACAATCAATATTCCGGGCTATTGGGAAGACCAGGGTATTAAAGACCTTGATGGTGTTGTTTGGTACAGAAAAGAAATACAGGTACCTGCTTCGATAGCCAATAACAATGCAAGAGTTTTTCTAGGCCGAATTGTAGATGCAGACGCTTTATACATAAATGGCAAACAAGTTGGCAACACTACTTACATGTATCCGCAAAGAAGATACACAGTGCCTTCAGGTGTATTGAAGCCCGGCAAAAATCTTTTTGTTATTCGTGTTACAAATAACGCCGGCAAGGGAGGCTTTGTTCCTGATAAACCCTATTATCTGTTTGCAGGAAGTGACACGGTTGATTTGAAAGGCTATTGGGATTATAAAGTTGGATTGGTCAATCAACCATTTCGAGGATTTAGTGGTGGTGGTGGAATCGCTGCGCAAAACCAACCTACAGGTTTATACAATTCAATGATTGCTCCGTTAGTTGGTTATACTATCAAGGGCTTTATTTGGTACCAGGGTGAATCCAACACAGGAAGATCGGGAGAATATGCAAAACTTCAACCTGCAATGATCAATGATTGGAGAACGAAATGGAATCAACCGAGTGCTCCTTTTTTGTTTGTACAACTTCCCGGTTTTATGGAGTATAATTATTTACCGGGCGAAAGTCAGTGGGCGCAATTCAGAGAAGCACAATTAAAATCACTTTCCGTTCCTAATACAGGAATGGCAGTAGCAATTGATCTAGGTGAATGGAATGATATTCATCCCGATAGAAAAAAACCGGTTGGTGATCGATTAGCTCTTGCTGCCCAAAAAATTGCTTACGGTGAAAACATTGTTTATTCGGGACCTGTTTATCAATCGCAACAAATTGATGAAAGCAAGATCATTCTCTCATTCACAAATATCGGAAGCGGATTAATAACAAACGATGCTGAAGAACTCAGCGAATTTGCGATTGCCGGTGCAGATAAAAAGTTTGTTTGGGCTAAAGCAAAGATTGAAGGCGACAAGGTAATTGTCTGGAGCGATGCGGTTTCAAATCCTATGTATGTGCGTTATGCCTGGGCCGATGATCCTGTTAATCCGAATTTTTTTAACAAGGAAGGGTTGCCTGCATCACCTTTTAGAACAGATAATTAAAAACTGTTTCTCGGAACATGAAGCGAAAAATGTTCATATTTCATTGGTGAATATAGATGCACATAATTCTGAGAACCTGATCATAGATTTGGGATATTGAAAAGCAAATATAGTGAGTGAGTGACGGAAAAGGCGATAATCTTGCAATAAGATGCATCTTTCCCATTTCAGTATCGCAACTAAAAATAAAATAGCAGTTACAAAGGTTAACAAACCAAAACGATAAAATGAAAAAGCTTGCGTTGTACGGACTGATATTAAGTTTTGCCCTCTCGTCATCAGCCCAAACCAAAATTGACACCAGCAAATATCCCCTGTTGACAACATTTACTGCGCAGCAGGATCATGACAATATGATGCATCAATTAGGTATAAAAACTTTGAGGCCCGGACCAAGTGGAAATGAAAATGCACCTAACCATGCTAACTACGATGAGGCTGTTGCAAACCCTTGTCCGAAATTACCCGACATACTCACAACAAACAACGGAAAGAAAGTAACTACTGCAGACATGTGGTGGAAGCAACGCCGTCCCGAGTTGATAGAAGAGTTTGAAAGAGAAGTTTATGGACGCATTCCAAAAAATGTTCCCAAAGTAATATGGACAGTAAAAGTGGAAGACAGGGAATTTGTGAATCGTGTTCCTGTGATCGCAAAAATGTTGGTTGGTCATGTAGATAATAGCTCTTACCCCTTGATTAATGTCGACATCAATATGATGCTTGTTGTACCGATGAATGTAAAAGGACCGGTGCCCGTGTTGATGATGTTCAGCGGCCGTCCTTCCTTTCCATCACCTTCGCAACCATCACCGGATGATTTAGAAAAAATAAATGCTGCTTTTAAGGATTTAATGATAAAAAATAACCCTGGTTTGAAAGAAGTCTTTAACCGTTATCCCGCCTACTCACCCATCACAAGGCTACCGGCACCAAACTTTTTTGCTCCTCCTAAATCCGACGAAGAGCTCACGCCACAGGAAAGATTATTAGCATTAGGTTGGGGATATGTAACCATTGAAACAAATAGCATACAGGCGGATAATGGTGCAGGATTGATAAGAGGAATTATTGGTTTGGTAAACAGAGGGCAGCCTCGCAAGCCTGATGATTGGGGTGCGCTTCGGGCATGGGCTTGGGGTGCTGCAAGAGGACTGGATTATTTAGAAACAGATAGTTTGGTTGATGCAAAAAAAGTAGGTATTGAAGGCGTATCACGTTACGGTAAAGCAGCATTGGTTACACTGGCATTTGAACCAAGATTTGCCGTTGGATTGATTGGCTCTTCAGGTAAAGGCGGTGCAACACTTCATAGAAGAATGTTTGGTGAAGCCGTTGAAAGCCTTACCGGAACTGGTGAATATCATTGGATGGCAGGCAACTATTTAAAATACGGAACGGAAGAATCTTCATTCGGTAAGAAAACAGGCTGCGATCTTCCTGTCGATTCTCACGAATTGATTGCATTATGTGCACCACGACTTACATTCATCAGTTACGGAATACCCGAAAAAGGTGATGCAAAATGGCTGGATCAAACAGGCAGTTATATGTCGACAATTGCAGCAGGTTCCGTATTTAAATTAGTAGGCGCAAAAGATCTTGGTGTTAGCAACGATTATATGAAAGAAAAGATGCCACCAATGCTTACAGATATGCTGAATGGAGAACTTGCATGGAGACAACACGACGGAGGACATACAGACGCTCCGAACTTCAAATTGTTTATACCGTGGGCAAGTAAATTTTTGAAGTATGAGAGAAAATCGTTTTAAGCAAATGAATAAACTTGATCGACCTTGATGAAACAATAACGACTATGAAAAAAATATTTTCTGCTTTAATAACAATTAGCGTATTTGTTCACGCAAATGCACAAACTAATACAACATGGAATGGAAAGAAATGTGCGGTTGTATTAACCTATGATGATGGTTTGAACGTTGATCTTACTCATGCCATTCCCGCACTCGATTCTGTAGGTCTGAAAGGAACATTCTACATCTCTGATTACTTCAACGGTTTGAATGCGCAAATTCCCAAATGGAGAAAAGCCGCTGCAAAAGGTCACGAACTAGCGAATCACACCTTATGGCATGCATGCGAAGGCGGACGTGTAGGAAGAGAGTTTGTGAAAGACTATGACCTTAGATTTTACACCGTCAAAAAAATGACAGATGAAATCAGGGCCATGAACAACATTCTGAAAGCCATTGACGGCAAAGACAAAAGAACTTTTGCTTATCCATGCGGCGATGAAAAAATTCATGACAGTGCTTACATCGATCCTGTGAAAAATGAGTTTATTGCTGCACGTGGCGTTCGTTCCGAAATGCAGACAATCGACAAAGTCAATCTTTACGACATCGACTGCTACATGATAAACGGACAGACAGGCGATCAATTAATTGACCTTGTGAAACAGGCGCAACAAAAAAATGCATTGCTTGTGTTTTTGTTTCATGGAGTCGGCGGAGAACATTCACTAAATGTTTCGCTTGAAGCACATAGCAAACTGCTTCATTATCTAAGGCAAAACCAAAAAAATATTTGGGTGGCGCCATTGATCGATGTTGCAGAATATATCAAAAACTATCAGTCAAAAAGCCTTTGATGAAACAGAAAGAAAAATTGGGAATTGCTTTGGTTGGTTTGGGTTATTATTCAACCAACTTACTGGCTCCTGCACTGAAAGAAACCGAACATTGTTATCTCGCGGGAATTGTTACGGGCACTCCTTCAAAGATCAATGAATGGAAGTCAAAGTGTTCTATTCCCAATGAAAACATTTACAACTATCAAAACTTTGATTCCATAAAAGACAATCCCGACATTGACGTTGTTTATGTAGTGCTCCCAAATTCTATGCATGCAGAATTTGTGATTCGTGCTGCTGAAGCGGGTAAGCATGTGATCTGCGAAAAGCCAATGGCGATGAATGTAAAAGAATGTAACGAGATGATTGCTGCGTGTGAAAAGGCCGGAAAAAAATTATCTATCGGCTATCGTCTTCATTTTGATCCTTACCATCTCGAAATGATGCGGCTTGGAACGGGAAGAACTTACGGCAACATAAAAAAAATGAGTGCGGGTTTTGGCATTCTTCCCGACGATCCTGATCAATGGCGACTGAAAAAAGAATTATCAGGTGGTGGACCATTGGTAGATGTGGGTGTGTATTGCATACAGGGATTTTGCTACACAACGGGGATGGATCCCATTGCAGTTACTGCGAAAGAAGGTCCAAAAACAAATCCGGCGAAATTTAGAGATGTTGAGCAATCGCTAACATGGCAAATGGAAATGCCCAATGGAATTATTTGCGAAGGAGTAACCAGTTATGCCGATGACATTAACTATTTAAAAGCCGAAGCAGAAAATGGAACGTTTGAGTTGACATCTGCTTTTAATTATGACGGGCAAGCCGGCAACACCCCGGATGGTAAAATGAATTTTAAACCTGTCAACCAACAAGCCAGACAAATGGATGATTTTGCACTGGCAATTAAAGACAATCGTCCTACACCTGTACCCGGCGAAATGGGAAGAAGGGATGTACGAATTGTTGAAGCCATCTACGAAGCCATGGAAACAGGAAAAAGAATCATGATCTAATTCCTCATTATACCAAAACAGATTTATGAAAAAAATTGCTTGCCTTATTCTTCAACTAACAATACTTATGTCTTTATCAGCTCAACAAAAAATCGGTCGGTTCGAGCAAAGAACAGACGTTGGCGATCCTAAAATAAAAGGTTCTGTTGCTTACAATCCTGAAACGCAGGAATACACAATGGGAGGTTCGGGAATTAACATGTGGGGCAATAGCGATCAATTCAATTTTTTGTGGAAGAAGATCAAGGGTGATTTCATGATCACGGCAACCATTCGTTTTATTGGCAATGGTGTGAACGAACACAGAAAGATCGGCATCATTGCAAGAAATAGTTTAGATGCGAATTCAAAATACGCTGATGCCTGTGTACATGGAAGCATTCTAACGTCGCTTCAATATCGTGAAGCCGATGCAGGTGAAACAAAAGAAGTACAACTCTCGTCCTATCACCCTACTGATATCATGCTGGAAAGAAAAGGAAATGTTTTTGCTTTTTCCGCTGCAACATTTGGTGAAACCTACAAATCAGTCTCCAAAGAAATTACGCTGAACGACGAAGTATATGCAGGCCTGTTTATTTGCTCACACGATGAAACAGTAAAAGAAAAAGCAATCTTCAGTAATGTCCGTATTATCATCCCTCCTGCTACAGGCTATGTGCCTTATCGTGATTTTATAGGAAGTCATTTGGAAGTAATGGATGTTGCAACAGGTCATCGTAAACTCTTAATGACGGTTCCAAATTCTATACAGGCACCTAACTGGACACGTGATGGAAAATATTTGATCTACAACAGTTCCGCAGGACTGCTTTATAAATATGATTTAAACAATGGATCTGTTTCGGAATTGAACACAGGCCTCGCAAAGAACAATAACAACGATCATGTTATTTCCTTCGACGGAAAAATGCTTGGCATTAGTAATCACGTTGGTGACAAAAGAATCTCGACCATTTTCACTTTGCCAATCATTGGTTCTGACAAACCAACACAGATCACAAATGATTCAGCTCACTCCTATTTCCATACCTGGTCGCCGGATGGCAAGAATTTAATTTTCACGGGACAACGCAATGGTGTTTTTGATATTTACTCAATCAACATTGCAACTAGAAAAGAAACAAAGCTTACTGATAATCCAACTTTGGATGATGGTCCAGAGTACACACCGGACCGAAAATGGATTTATTTCAATTCCGTTCGCACAGGCACAATGAAGTTGTGGCGTATGAAACCCGATGGCAGCAACCAGGAGCAAATAACCTTTGATGAATACAATGATTGGTTCCCACATATTTCACCTGATGGAAAATGGATCGTTTATATTTCGTTCCCGAAAGACATTAACCCATCTGATCATCCATTTTATCAAAAAGTGTATTTGCGTTTGATGCCAGCAAGTGGTGGTGTTCCAAAAACAATTGCATATTTGTTCGGTGGACAAGGAACCATTAATGTTCCAAGCTGGTCGCCGGATAGTAAGCGAATTGCGTTTGTGAGTAATACAAACGATAAGTGAGAAGGTATTTTATGATGCAATGATTTGAAGTAGGAATTAATTTTTGTTTAGTTCTTTAAAATAAAGTTGATGATCATGTAGCGAGCAGATAGCTACTATCAACTTCTGTTGTTTCCAAATTGCTGCTTCGACACGCAATTTGCTCACTGCATCGTTCAGTAATGCTGTTGTGCATTGGACAAGTGCCATCATTGATTGAATAGTTTCTTTATTGCACAAATGGACCCACCCCTGCCCCTCCAGGGAGGGGATGCATCCACACAAGGCTCGCTTTCCGACGATGCTCTTTTTTAAATAAAGAGTCTTGATTGCGGGAGGTAATAAACGCAGTGAAGTTGTAAACATCCCCTTCTTGGAGGGATGAAGTTGATAAATGATTTTGCGGTGAGCGACTTGGGTGGGTTTGATCAAATGGAATTAAAGTTGATACCAATTGTATACGTCGAACATGATCATAAGAATTACTGAAAGTACAAAAGTGCGACGCAACAGGCGATTCATAGTAGCAATGCAGATCGGCCAATAAAACATTTTAATAAAACCATAACCATGATGTTTTCTTTCGAAAGATTCAGAAAATTGATTTTGATTTCATTCACCATTATTATTTCAGCTAATTGCTTTGCACAAACGCAATACCCATTTCAAAACACTTCGCTGAGTTTTGAGCAACGGGTCAATGATCTCGTTTCAAGATTAACGCTCGAGGAAAAAGTGGCGCAAATGTCCGACGTTACTCCGGCTATACCACGACTCGGCATTCCTGCATATGATTGGTGGAATGAAGTATTGCACGGCGTTGCAAGAACGCCTTATCATGTAACATCGTATCCGCAGGCAATTGCAATGGCAGCAACTTTCGATACGGCTTCAATTAAGTTGATGGGCGATTATTCGGCAACAGAAGGCCGTGCCATTTACGAAAAAGCAAACCGAGATGGAAGAACAGGACAGCGTTATGTGGGACTAACTTACTGGACGCCCAACATCAACATCTTTCGTGACCCACGTTGGGGACGCGGACAGGAAACATATGGTGAAGACCCTTTTCTGACAGCCATGATGGGAAAAGCATTTGTGCACGGATTGCAGGGAGATGATCCTAAATATTTAAAAGCTGCAGGGTGTGCAAAACATTATGCAGTGCATAGCGGTCCGGAGCCAATTCGCCATTCATTTGATATTACACCTACAAAGTATGATTTATGGAATACTTATTTGCCCGCATTTAAAGAATTAATTACAAAAGCAGATGTTGCCGGTGTTATGTGTGCATACAATGCCTATGCAAGTCAACCTTGTTGCGGCAGCGATTTATTGATGACAGATATTCTTCGCAACCGCTGGAGGTTTACAGGCTATGTTACTTCTGATTGCGGCGCATTGGATGATTTTTTCAATTACCATAAAACACACCCTGATGCGGTAAGCGCATCTGCTGATGCTTTATATCATGGAACCGATGTGGATTGCGGTAATGTTGTTTACAAGACTTTATTGAAAACCGTGCAGGAAGGAAAAACAACAGAACAGCAAATTGATATTTCGTTGAAGAGATTATTCATGATCCGTTTCCGCCTCGGAATGTTTGATCCATCATCAATGGTGAAATATGCAAACACACCTGAAACCGCTTTGGAAAGCGCAGAACATAAAGCACATGCTTTAAAGATGGCGCAGCAATCAATTGTGCTTTTAAAAAATGACAACAACACACTTCCGCTTAAAAAGAACATTAAAAAAATCGCAGTGGTTGGCCCGAATGCAGATAATGCGATTGCAGTGTTAGGAAATTACAACGGTATGCCATCGAAAATTGTTACCGCACTACAAGGCATAAAAGACAAGTTGGGTTCTAATGTGGAAGTGGTGTACGAAAAAGCAATCAACTTCACTAACGATACTTCACTTCGGTATTCAGATGTAAGCAACCAGTTTTCATCGCAAGGAAAAAAGGGCTTCTATGCGGAATATTTCAACAATAAAGAATTGAAAGGCGAACCAATTGCAACCCGAAACGAAGAAGATATCAACCATATTTGGCAGGAAGGACAAATTGTAGTTGACACGCTGAAAGCAAATAATTTTTCGTTGCGATACTCAACAGAGTTTAAAGCGACAAAAAATGGCGACATCACATTTGAAGTAAATGCTGATGACGGTTATCGCTTTTTGATTGATGGTAAGGAAGTGTTGAACGCATGGACAAGAAACCGTTGGGGAGCCAGAACTTATAAACTAAATACAGAAGCAAATAAAACCTATAAATTGGTTCTTGAAACCAACCAGGGAGATGGGGGCGCCTCAGTATTATTTCACACAGGCGATTTTACAAAAACAGATTTTGCTGCACTGGCAACCAGAATTAAAGATGCAGATGCTATTGTTTTCGTAGGCGGCATTTCACCTCAATTGGAGGGTGAGGAAATGAGAGTGAATTATCCAGGCTTTAGCGGCGGCGATAGAACTACCATCCTGCTTCCTTCCGTTCAAACAGAATTAATGAAAGCATTAAAAGCAACAGGCAAGCCAGTTGTATTTGTAATGATGACAGGAAGTGCAATTGCCCTACCATGGGAATCGCAAAACCTTCCGGCTATAGTCAACTCATGGTATGGAGGCCAGTCGGCAGGAACGGCCATTGCTGATGTTTTATTCGGTGATTACAATCCTGCCGGAAGATTGCCGGTTACATTTTATAAGAGCGATAACGATCTTCCATCGTTCACTGACTACTCTATGAGCAATCGCACCTACCGTTATTTTAAAGGAATGCCTCTATATGGTTTTGGTTATGGCTTGAGTTACACCACTTTCATGTATGATCAATTGAAATTAGCACCATCTACCATAAAAGGGAAGACAGTTCCTGTAAGTGTTCGGGTAAAAAATGCAGGCAAAAGAGATGGTGAGGAAGTCGTTCAATTATATGTTTCTTCCCAGGACAAAACAGTTCAGGCGCCGTTGAAAGCATTGAAAGGTTTTCAAAGAATATTTTTGAAAGCAGGTGAAAGTAAAACAGTTCATTTCAATCTTTTTCCCGATGATCTTTCAATTATTGATGATAATGGAAATGCAAAAGAGTTTACCGGTAAAGTAACAATTGCAATTGGCGGTGGCCAGCCTGATACAAAATTGAAAACGACGAGCAATGTTGTAAAAGGAATCATAGATATTCGGTGATTCAACATGACGTTGGTTAAATAAAAAGAAATGAAAAAAAAATTTGTCAATCTATTCATCTTCTCCATTATGATCAGCGCAGGTCAAGCCCAATTCAAAACTGTTGGCGTCGTCGAACGCTATGATAAGGCCCTCGATAAAATCGTTTCACAAAATGCAAAAGCTGAAATTATTGCCGATGGTTTTGACTGGAGCGAGGGTGCACTTTGGGTTGAGAAATATAAGATGCTTTTATTCTCCGATGTTCCAACCAACACTATTTACAAATGGACCGAAGCAAAAGGCAAAGAAGTATACCTCAATCCTTCAGGCTATACAGGCAATATTCAGCGTGGCGGTGAGATGGGAAGTAACGGTTTAATGCTGGACAATAATGGAAATTTGGTGATGTGCCAGCACGGCGACAGGAGAATGGCGAGAATGGATGCGCCACTAAACAATCCCCAATCGAAATTTGTAACGCTTGCAGATAAATACAAAGGCAAACTTTTCAGCAGCCCGAATGATGCAACCTTCAATAGCAAAGGCGAATTGTTTTTCACCGACCCGCCTTATGGCTTGTTATCACAGTCGGATAATGACCCAGCGAAGCAGACTTCATGGAACGGAGTTTATAAAGTAAAGAAAAATGGCGAAGTAATTCTATTGACGGATTCTTTAACAAGACCGAATGGCATTGCCTTCTTCCCAGGAGAAAAAAAATTGTTGGTTGCCAATAGTGATCCGCAAAAACCAAACTGGTACATATTTGATGTGGATGGTGATAAGCTTTCCAATGGAAAAATATTTTATCATGCAGTAAGCGAAAAAGGAATGAAAGGATTACCCGATGGACTGAAGATCGACAAACAGGGAAACGTTTTTGCGACCGGCCCCGGTGGTGTTCATATTTTTAATAAAGATGGAAAGCTTTTAGGAAGGCTAAGGGTAGATGCGGCAACTTCTAATTGTTCTTTGTCCGCAGATCAGAAAACTTTGTACATTACCAATGACATGTATGTGTTGCGATTTAAGATGAGAGATTGAAATGACACAAATTGGTTTTTAAAATTCAGGAACTAACTCACGACATTGCTTGCACACTAAAACCAAACCATGCCCCTGATCATCCTTCTCATTGCAATTGGCTTGCAGGTATTTTTTACTGCAAAAAAAATGAGTCCGTTTTTATCCTTGCTCATTGTAGCCATTGTTGCAGGATTATTATTGGGAATGCAACCGGACGCATTATTAAAATCTGTCGAAGCCGGTGTTGGAAGTACACTAGGTGGAGGTGGATTGGCTTTGATTATTTGTCTTGGTGCCGTGTTAGGAAAAATCTTAGAAGTAAGCGGTGCTGCAGAAAAAATTGCTTCGCAGCTCATTAAAAATTTTGGTGAGAAAAACATTCAATGGGCTTTGCTGCTTACAGGTTTTTTAGTTGGCATACCACTGTACTACAACGCAGGCTTTATCATATTGGTACCGCTTGTTTTTACGTTGGCAAGAAAAACAAAATTGCCTTTGTTATATATCGTTATTCCAATGGCCGCAGCTCTTTCAACAACCCATTGCTTCTTACCTCCTCATCCCGGGCCGGTAGTTTTGGTAAGTGCGTTCAAAGCCAATATGGGAAAGGTTTTATTGTACGGATTATTCATTGCTATTCCGGCTGTGATCATCGCCGGACCTTTACTCGGCAAACGATTGCAAAAAATTAATGTTGATGTGTCAGGATTTTTCTTAGCTGAAGAAAAACCTGCGGAAAAAATTTTACCTGCTGCCCTTCCAAGTTTTTTAATTGCATTATTACCTGTAATACTCATTACGTTCTCGGTGATCGCTTCTAATTTTTTGACTAACGGTCTTCTGAAAACAATTTTGTTGTTTATCGGGAATTCCACAATTGCACTGCTCCTTTCCGTATTGCTTGCCATTTATTATTTCGGCATACGGAAGGGTATTTCCATGGAGACTGCCATGACATGGATGACTGATGCCATTGCTGGCATAGCCATGATCGTTTTAATTATTACTGCAGGTGGTGTGTTCAGGCAAGTGCTTACCGATAGTGGCACAGGAAATTACATTGCAGCATTTGCAAGTAAATGGAACATGC
Source organism: Flavisolibacter sp. (assembly GCA_035554655.1). Lineage (GTDB taxonomy): Bacteria > Bacteroidota > Bacteroidia > Chitinophagales > Chitinophagaceae > Flavisolibacter. Next base: position 114,841 of record DATMIF010000010.1, on the reverse strand, counting down.
CTCCCTTGATTTTTGCATGGATTGTTACGGCTTTGCTTCGTGTGTCCATTGGTTCGGCAACGGTAGCAGGGATTACCGCAGCAGGAATTGTTTCTCCATTAGTAACATCAGGTGCAGTATCGGCGGAGTTAATGGTATTATCCGTTGGCGCCGGCAGTGTATTTGGCTCCCACATCAACGACTCCGGCTTCTGGATGTTCAAAGAATTTTTCAGGCTTTCGCTAAAACAAACTTTTTTATCGTGGACAGTGATGGAAACAGTTATTTCTGTCATTGGGTTGATTGGCGTGCTGGCTTTAAGTTATTTTGTTCATCCGCACGGGTAGTGATTCAAGTTGGTGATTACACTTTCATTTGCCGGGAGCTCGCATACTTGTGAAAGTATTAGATGCAGTCGAAAAGTTTAGGTCAACATCAACTAAACTTGTAATAGTATCTTCACCTAATGAAAGTCCAGTTCTGGTCAATTGGCAAAACGCATGATAGCTATGTTAAAGAGGGAATTACCGAGTTTACGAAACGCATATCCAAATACTTTCCTGTTGAATGGACAATCATTCCTGTTCCCAAAAATGCGGGCATGCTGTCAGAAATGGATTTGAAGAAAAAAGAGGGCGAAACGATTCTACAATGGCTGAAACAAGATGATTACCTGGTAACATTAGACGAACATGGGAAGCAACTTTCTTCAGAAGGTCTTTCAGAATTTTTACAGGAAAGAGCAAGTGCCAGCACGAAGAACCTCATGTTTTTAATTGGCGGCGCATTTGGGCTGGATGCGACAGTATTAAAAAGAGCACAACTAAAATGGTCACTTTCTCAATTAACTTTTCCTCATCAACTTGTACGTTTGATCTTAGCAGAGCAGGTTTATCGGGCGTGCACTATTATGAAAAACGAAAAGTACCATCATAAATAAGACTCCACGAATCAGATGCGAATTACACGAATTACTTCTTATATATCTTAATCACACCTGACAAAAGAAATCCACGACAAGATAGGCCTCCGCTAATTCGTGTAATACATGTTTTAAATTCGTGGCTTTAGTAGCTTAAATTCGTGCAATCATGCAGCTCGATATTACCACCATCATCATTATTATTACTGCTTTAATTTCAATCGGCGGATTCAGCAATCAAAAAATAATCGACGATCTAATTTTTTACCCCCCTGCGGTTTCGCAAAGAAATCAATGGTACCGTTTTATTACTTGCGGCTTGATTCATGCTGATGTTGGCCACCTGATCTTCAACATGCTTTCACTTTATTTGTTCGGAAGATTTGTAGAAGAAAAGTTCATTGAAATATTTGCACAGAACGGCAAATTGATTTACCTATTGATGTATGTAACCTCTTTATTTGTTTGCCTGTTGCCGACCTACTTAAAAAACAAAAATAATTACAGCTACAGAAGTCTTGGCGCATCCGGAGCAGTGAGTGCTGTAGTGTTTGCTGGACTAATGATTGCTCCTTATGTGCAAGTCGGATTCTTTTTCATTCCGCCAATTATTCCGGGTTTTGTTTTTGGCCCTTTGTATTTGCTTATTACCGCCTGGCTGGATAAAAGAGGCGGTGGCAATATCAATCACTCTGCTCACTTATGGGGAGCTTTATACGGCCTGTTGTTTATCATTGTGGCAGGAAGAATGGTTGGCTATGACGCCATACAGGAGTTTATAAATGGAGTAAAATATTATTTACAGGCTAAGGGGTGGTTACACTGATGCTAAGAATTTCCTTTGTTGCATCTGTCACTTTGAACCGATCATCAATACGCATACCAATAACCCAAACAATTTTTTTGTTGGATTCCAAAACCCAGATGTTTTCTTTTTGATTCTTTGGCAATTTTTGATCGATGAAAAATCGGGCAAGTTTTTTCTTTTTTCTCATGCCAAGTGGATAGAAATAATCGCCTTGTTTCCATTTGCGTAGCAATAAAGGGTATTCAATTCCCTTTACATCTAATTGTGCAATGGCCTCTTTCTTTTGAAGTTGAAACTTTTCTTTTGGAATTGATCTTAGTTCTAGCTTTCCTCCACTGAAACAAAGCTTTTCAATTCCTTCCTCAATTGCTATTGTTTCAACACTAGTTGTCTTTGAGGCAATAATAAACCAGTTTCGATGCCTGATAATTTGCCATTGTTCATTTTCAATAAACTTTCCTGAATCTGCATTAGCCAATTTAATTACTTCACCTACCTGTTTCTCGCCAAAACCGTAATCTTTGATAATGTCATAAATCAGGGAGGTATGTTGGTACTTCATCAACTTAAAAATGGGAATACGTATTTCAGAGCCATGTTCCTCACAAACTTTTTTCTTCATTTCCTCAACTGAAATTTTATAAAGTGCATTTGCAGATTTCAAACGTTCAATATTATTCAAAAGATTTTCTTCAACCTGGGGATACACTTTTTTAACAGCAGGTAGTAATTCGTTCCTAAAAAAATTACGGGTGTATTTTGAAGATGCGTTGGACGAATCCTCTACCCACTCCAAACTATTTTGTTTTGCAAATTCAAAAATCTCTTTCCTTCTTAGTTCAAGCATGGGGCGAAGGAAAAACTTTTCATCTAAATTTTCTTCAGGCATTGCTGTTAGTCCTTGAAGACCCGTTCCTCTAAAGAAATTCATTAGCAGGGTTTCAATATTGTCATCAGCATGATGCGCCAGCAACGTAAAGGAAAAAGCATTTTCTTTTTTTAATTCTACAAACCAATCATATCGTAATTCTCTTGCCGCTTCCTGAATGGAAATTCTTCTTTCATTCGCATATTCCTCAGTATTAAATCTTTTCACATAAACTTTTACTCCGTATTCTTCACCAAGACTCGTTACAAATTGCTCATCACGTTCGCTTTCCTCTCCTCTCAGTTGAAAATTGCAATGAGCAATTGAAAACTTCAAACCTGATTGTTTGCATAGTTCGCACAACACCGAAGAATCAACACCTCCACTTACAGCAGCTAAAAAGTTTGCCTGCAACAAATTTCTTTCCTTAAAAAAACGGGAAAATCTTTCAGCCATATTTTGATTTAATTCACTCATTAATTCTTTGATTTGAAAACCAGTTCATAATTACTGTTCACTTGCACCGTGATGATATGACTTGCAAGACGTACAAGAGTGCGACGCAACATCAGATCAAAGTAGCAATAGCGTCGGTACCAAAAAATCATTCTCTTAAATTTATCCTTCGACAAGCTCAGGATGACAAACGTCTGTCCTAATATCATCTGCATCCAACAGAATTGAACGCTACTAAGAATCTCGTCGACATCACATCAAATCATCCAACGCTGCCTGCAGCTCGTTGTACGCATGGATGTCTCCACTCTCCTTTGCTTTCAACATTCCCATTTCATACCATCTCATTGCACTTTCCCTTTCATCGTTTCGCTCCAGCAACTTTCCAAGGTGGTAATAACTTCCGATATAATTCTCATCCTTTTCTAAAATATTCTCAAACAATTTTTTTGCTTCTGCGTCTTCACCTTCTTTCACATACTCCAGCGCCAACGCATGCTGAACAAAGCTATCATCCGGATTAGCGGCTAAAAATTCTTTCAATTTTGCAATTCTGTCCATCAATGTCTTTTGGTAATTTTTACACCCTATATTTGTGAAAATTTAATAGTTGCATAAACAACTAACCCTTAATTTAGCTATATGAAGATATTAGTTTGCATAAGCAAAACGCCGGATACGACGGCAAAAATAGCTTTCACTGATAACAACACGAAATTCGCTGAAACAGGTGTTCAATGGATTCTCAATCCTTACGATGAATGGTATTCACTCGTTCGTGCCATTGAGTTGAAAGAAAAAGATGCATCAATTGTAATTCATTTAATTACTGTTGGCGGTGCAGATGCAGAACCTATCATTCGCAAAGCGTTGGCACTTGGCGGTGATGAGGCCATTCGCATCAACAGCGAACCCGTTGAAGCCTACCAGGTGGCTTATCAAATTGCAGAAGTGGCAAAGAGCGGCAATTATGATATCATTTTCACCGGCAAGGAAACGATTGATTACAATGATGGTGTTGTTGGCGGAATGATTGCTGAATTGCTGGACCTTCCCTACATCGCACAGATCACAGATTTTCAACTCAACGGAACTATGGCTACCATTAAACGGGAAATTGAAGGCGGTGAAGAAACGCTTGAAGTTTCGCTGCCTGTTGTGGTGAGCACTCAAAAAGGCGTTGCCGAAGCAAGAATTCCGAACATGCGTGGCATTATGGCTGCACGTACAAAGCCATTGAAAGTTGTTGAACCGGCTGCCGTTGAATCATTAACTAAATTCAGCGGATTTGGCTTACCTCCTGCAAAAGCAGGTGTGAAGCTGGTTTCGCCGGATAATGTTGAAGAGTTAGTGAAGTTGCTGCATGAAGATGCGAGAGCAATCTGATGTGCGGAAATGCAGGTATGCGGATGTGCAAATGAAAACACATCCAGTTTCCAAATAACAAACTAGTTCTTTAAATCTGAATGATGATTATGTAACAAACAGCATTACTACTATTGATCGTTTGTTGCGTCGCACTCTTCATCGTTCAGGACAATATTGATCATATAGCGACAGTGTGACTTTAAACAATCATTGTCGAATTGTCAAATTTTCAAATTGAAAACATGAGCGTTTTAATTTTTGTTGATCATACGGACGAAGGACATATCAAAAAAGCTTCGCACGAAGCCATCAGCTACGGAGCAAAAATTGCTGAACAAACTGGTGATGTTGCTGAAGCAGTTGTTCTTGGTAAAGTAAACGAAGACCTTGCAGCATTAGGGAAACATGGTGCTAAAAAAGTGCATCATGTACAAAATGACAATCTTAATTCATTTGACTCGCAGGTCCAAGCGAAAGTAATTGCCCAGGTTGCAGAACAAACCGGTGCTAAGGTTATCGTGTTCTCTAATAATTCAAGCGGCAAAGCATTGGCGCCTAGAGTTGCAGTTCGGCTAAAAGCCGGATTGGTGGCAGGCGCAACAGCATTGCCCGATACATCGAACGGTTTTGTTGTTCGCAAAAATGTTTTTTCCGGAAAAGCATTTGCCAACGTGGCAATCAATACTGATATAAAAGTGATTTCACTGAATGTAAACGCCTTTACAATTACAGAGGGCGAGGGCTCTGCCGAAGTTGTTCCTTTCAATGCAACTGTTGACGCCCCGAAAGTAAAAGTAACGGGCAGTACAAAGACTTCGGGAAAAGTTTCGTTGACAGAAGCTGATATTGTTGTGAGTGCAGGTCGTGGAATGAAGGGCCCTGAGAACTGGGGCATGATTGAAGAACTTGCAGATACCTTAGGCGCAGCAACAGCATGCAGTCGTCCGGTGGCTGATGCACACTGGCGTCCGCATAACGAACATGTAGGCCAAACAGGCATTGCCATTGCACCAAATCTTTATATTGCTGTTGGCATAAGTGGTGCTATTCAACATTTGGCAGGAGTAAACAGAAGCAAGCATATTGTCGTGATTAATAAAGACCCTGAGGCTCCTTTTTTTAAAGCTGCAGATTACGGGATTGTAGGCGATGCATTTGAAGTAGTCCCCAAACTAACGCAGGCCATCAAAAAGATGAAAGGAATATCCTAATATCGCAAGCCAAATGACCAATTCATTTGGCTTTTTAGTTTTTTATAAGGTTAGTCTTTGAATAAGTACGCAGGTTAAACACGCTAAAACGCTAAGACAAAAGAGTTCTAACCGATCGTCAGATGTTTTTTTCAAACTTTTTCTATGAACTACTTAATTTTGACGCTTTGAGAGGTAGCAGAACAATATGAAAAAAATAGAATTGGAAATTGTGGCTCTTTCTCATAGCATTACGCAAACACATTCGTACGCTGTGGTGCTGGGGGAAGTAAACGGATTACGCAGGTTGCCCATTGTGATCGGTGGATTTGAAGCGCAGGCTATTGCAGTTGCTTTGGAAAAGATGCAGCCAAGTCGTCCCCTCACACACGACCTGATGAAGAATTTCATGACTGCGTTCAACATTGAACTTCACGAAATTATTATCTCTGATTTACAGGAAGGTATTTTTTATTCCAAACTCGTGTGCTCTTCCGATAACGATACTATTGAAATTGATTCAAGAACCTCAGATGCGCTTGCTCTGGCTGTACGGTTCGGTTGCCCCGTGTATACTTACGAACACATCCTTGAAAGCGCCGGTATATTAATGGAAGACACTGGAACTGCTAAGAAAAAGAAAACCGCTACGGTAAGTACCTCGCACGAAGAAGGAGAAGAAGGCAATGATCTTAAAAAAATGACAGTAGAAGAACTGAATACACTTTTGAATGACGTTCTTGAGCAGGAAGATTACATTCGTGCTATTGCCATTCGAGATGAGATCAATGCCCGCAAAAAAGGACAATAATGATTGTCTTTCCTAACTGCAAAATCAATCTCGGCTTACATATTCTTCGAAAAAGAGCGGATGGTTTTCACGACCTGGAAACTATTTTCTATCCAATTGCATTGCAGGACGCTTTGGAAGTTGTTCAAAACTCCTCTCCTTCACCAGATATTCAGTTGACTACGTCAGGATTAAAAATTGATTCTTCGAATGAAGAAAATATTTGCTTCAAAGCTTACCTGTTGTTGAAAAAAGATTTTCCTAAATTGGTTTCTATCAAAATGCATCTGCATAAAGTAATCCCATCTGGCGCAGGACTTGGCGGCGGCAGCAGTGACGGTGCATTTACACTAACGCTGCTCAATAAAAAATTTAATCTTGGTTTGAACGAAGATCAATTGATCGAATATGCATTGAAGCTAGGAAGCGATTGCCCTTTTTTTATCAAGAACAAGCCTTGCTATGCCACCGGTCGCGGAGAAAAAATGGAGGATGTTGAGTTGAGCCTTTCAAATTACAAAATTCTTTTGGTCAACCCGGGCATTCATGTTCATACAGGCAAAGCATTTTCAAAGATCATTCCTTCTGACAAAAGAACAAGCATTAAAGAAATCATTCAGCAACCGATTGAGCAATGGAAAGATGTTTTGAAGAATGATTTTGAAGAAATTGTTTTCGCTGATCATCCTGAAATTAAAGTCATCAAGGAAACTTTATACCAAAAAGGCGCCCTGTACGCATCCATGAGTGGAAGTGGATCATCGGTTTATGGAATAATTAATAAGGATACACAATTGCAATTTGATTTTCCTTCGCACTATTTTCTGAAGATCATTTAGCTAAACTTTTAAAAGATTGTTTTACCAGTGCGTGAAGAGGGTGCCTTTGACGATAAGAATCACTGAACGCAAACGTGTGCGACGCAACAGGCGTTCAATATGTAGTAAGTCAGCCTGGTTTATAATCAGTCCCCACTTTAACGGCGCATTTTCCCATCTTGGCATACATTTGCGGCCAAATGCAGATTTACAAGGAATTTTCTTTTGACTCCGCTCATTTTTTGCCAAATGTTCCTGAAGGACATAAGTGTAAAAACATGCACGGACATACTTACCGGTTAAAAGTTGTTATTGAAGGTGAGCCCGATCCTGTGTTTGGATGGATCATGGATTTTAAAGAATTAAAAGATGCCGTGAACCCCGTGATCGATCAACTAGATCATAAACTGATCAATGATATTAAGGGATTGGAAAATCCAACTGCAGAAAATATTACGATCTGGATCTGGAAACAAATCAAACCACTCCTTCCCTTGTTAAGCAGAATTGAATTGTTTGAAACGCCAACAACAGGCGTAATTTATAATGGTTGATTATTTGTTTAGCTCGGATAAAAGGTCGTCTAGGTCTAAAGCTTCTGTAACCATTTGCAGGTTGCCTTCTGTATCAACAGGCCATTTTTCTTTAGGAAGATCCCAATATAATTCTACCCCATTTCGATCAGGATCATTCAAATAAAGCGCATGCGAAACACCATGGTCTGAAGCACCGGTTAGCGGATACTTAGCCTGAATTAAACGCATCAAAACCTCAGCTAAATCCTTTCTTGTTGGATACAAAATAGCAAGATGATAAAGTCCTGAAGCATTAATCGGCGCAGGTCCTGCATTTTTACTATGCCAAGTATTTAGTCCGATGTGATGATGATAACCGCCTGCGGAAAGAAACACTGCACTACTACCATAGTGCTGCGTAATTGCAAAGCCAAGGATATCACGGTAAAATTCAAGCGATCGTTCAATGTCGGCAATTTTTAAATGCACATGACCAATTTTGGCTTGTGCGGGAACCTTATAATCCATTTGCTTATTTTTGCGGTATAACAATGGTAATGAAAATCTTTTCTTTCCTTTCTCTCAATCTCGATCTGCTCAATCACTGAGGCAAGGTTTTTTTTTATAGGAAACCAATTTCATTTCATTACTTAAATTCTTTTTATGCAAGCCTCAACTGATTTTCTTAGCAAAACTCAATACTATTTAGATCTTGAAGAAAAATACAGTGCACATAATTACCATCCGCTTCCGGTTGTACTCAACAGGGGCCAGGGTGTTTTTGTTTGGGATGTGGAAGGAAAAAGATATTTCGATTTTTTGAGCGGATATTCTGCTGTGAACCAGGGCCACTGTCATCCCAAAATTATTGCAGCGCTAACAGAGCAAGCGGAACAGCTAACGTTAACAAGCAGGGCTTTTCACAGCGATTTGTTTGGAGCGTATGCAAAGTTTATCACCGGCTTTTTTGGTTACGACAAAGTGCTGCCAATGAACACTGGCGTGGAAGCAGTGGAAACAGCCATCAAACTTGCCCGCAAATGGGCTTACGAGGTTAAAGGCATCAAAGACACAGAGGCAAAAATTATTGTTTGTGAAAACAATTTCCACGGAAGAACGTCAACAGTGATTTCATTCAGCTCAGATCCTTCGGCAAGAAATCATTTTGGTCCTTACATGCCCGGCTTTATTTCTATTCCGTTCAATAACTTAAGTGCGTTGGAAAAGGCTTTAGCTGATAATGCAGTTGCTGCATTTCTTGTGGAACCAATACAAGGTGAGGCAGGCGTTGTGGTTCCAGACGATGGTTATTTGAAGATGGCATACCAGCTATGCAAACAGGCAAATGTTTTATTTGTGGCAGATGAAATTCAAACGGGGCTGGCCCGAACAGGAAAAATGCTGGCATGCGATTATGAAAATGTTCATCCCGATATTCTAATTCTTGGAAAAGCCTTGAGCGGTGGCATGTTGCCTGTGAGTGCAGTGCTGGCCAACGATGAAATCATGTTAACGATAAAACCTGGCGAACATGGTTCAACTTACGGTGGCAATCCACTGGCATGCAAAGTTGCCATTATTTCTTTGCAGGTTTTAAAGGAAGAAGGAATGATAGATAATGCTATGGAAATGGGAGATTATTTCCGTGCGGAATTGATCAAACTAAATTCATCTCACATAAAAGCAATCAGGGGCAAGGGCCTGCTTAACGCCATTCTTATTGGTCATTCAAATAAAGAAGCTGCGTGGAAACTATGTCTTGAGTTAAAAGACAATGGATTACTTGCCAAACCAACTCATGGCGACAAAATACGTTTGGCTCCGCCATTGATCATCACAAAAGATCAAATTGATGAAAGTGTCGGGATCATCAAAAAGAGTCTGAAGGTTCTTGATTAAAATTTTCCAACCTAGCTTTCATCATAACTTCATTCGCATTTGGATTTTTAATTTTATGGAAACACAAAGCATGGATACGCATTTGCATCATAAAGAAGAACATTTAACCAGTAGCGCATTAATATCTGATATTGTTATTGGCATGAGTGACGGATTAACTGTTCCATTTGCATTAGCAGCCGGCTTGAGCGGGGCCGTTAGTTCGACCAGCATTATCGTCATTGCAGGCATTGCCGAAATTGCTGCAGGCTCCATTGCAATGGGCCTGGGTGGTTACCTGTCAGGGAAAACAGAACAAGACCATTACAACAATGAAAAGAAAAGAGAATACTATGAGGTTGACAATCTCCGTCACCGTGAAATAGAAGAAACAAAAGAGTTTTTTGCCAACCTTGGTTTGAGCGAGGAACTTCAGCAGAAAGCAACAGAAGAAGTTGCAAAGGACAAAGACAAATGGGTTGAGTTTATGATGAAGTATGAATTAGGTTTGGAAAAACCTGATCCAAGACGTGCTACAAAGTCTGCATTAAATATTGGGCTGTCGTATGTGGTTGGTGGATTGGTTCCTCTTTCGCCCTATTTTTTTGTTGATACTCCAACAACAGGTTTGAAATATTCAGTTGTGTGTACGCTTGTTTGTTTATTTATTTTCGGATGGTTTAAAAGCAAGATCACCGGCGTGCATCCTTTTTGGGGCGCCTTACGTGTCACCATGATTGGCGCCATGGCCGCTGCTGCAGCATTTGGTGTTGCAAAGATTTTTGAAGGAGCATGAGGATAAACAAACAATTCTGCCTGTTTTATTGCGGACTATTTGAGAGCATAAATAATCCTGATTCCTGCGGGCACACTTGGATAGATGCCATTGTCCATATTGCCAAAAAGTCCGTCTGAATTTTGATAAGTGCTATTTGGCTCACCGGCGATAATGCTTTTTTTATGACGTATCCCAAATCCAAAGTAAATATCCAGGTAACCGTTTCTATGTTGGTCCAAAGCCAGGACAAAACGCGCAACGGTATTAAAGCCATAGATTTTTCTTCGATACCGGAAGTCCTGTAATTCCTCATAAGCCGGCACTCCATCAACCGCCGACTTCCCCACCCAATCGTGCATCTTGTGAGTAACCTGCTTATAAAAAATTTGTGGTTGCAGGTAGAACTTGTTGTTATTAGCAACAAACCATTTTACAGAAGGACGAATTAAAAAACCGGTTCCGTTATTTGTCGCGTCGCCATTTCTGCCGATATAGTTTGAGGCGAAAATGTATCCCAGCTTCGTTTGACAAATACAATTTAGGTGCAAGTTTATTTTCGAATCCGGCTAAGGCAGTAAAATCAATTTCTGCCAAAGCCAAAGGATGGATACTAATGGCAGTTTTATTTGCAGTAAACCTTTCATCAAACAAATGCTTCTTTTTTTGCGCATTAGCGAAAAAAGACAATAAAAGACACAGCACTAAGAATTTCTTCATCAGTTGATTTGTTTTATCAAGAGTGGATCTTGAGGATCACTTATATCATAAAGTGTCATCCCTTTTGATGTCCAGCAAACAAGAATGTTATTATAGGGAATAACATCAATAAAATTGACTTCTTCATAACTGATCTTTACGCTTCTTAAAAGTGAAGGCTGATACGGATGGCTAATGTCAAAAATCGAGAAGCCGTAAAAGCGGTCGCATACATAAAGTATGTTGCCTGAATATCCAAGCCCATACGGCTCCCCTATCTGGATTGAAGCTTTTTGCACGGGTTTTGTAACATCTGTAATATCATAAACAGCAAGGATGCTGGTTGTTCCACCGCAAGGTCCGTTGCTGCGAAGTGTGGCATATGCTACATTGTCTTTAGCTACTACCGGGTCGCAACGACGCATAACATTTGGCGAAATTGCTTCAGATAATTTTTGAGGATTTGAAGGATCATCCAAACTAAAAATGCACACAACACTCGTTGATCCCAGGAACAATTTATCCTTGAAAGGAAAGATCGTTTCAATTTCAAAGCCTGCTTTAACGGAACGTTTCAACACCGGTAGCTGCGGATTTGAAATGTCAAAAACTTTCAAAGTTTCTCTGTCTACAGTATACAGATAATCACCCACAACAGTGAAACGGGCCAATGATCCTCCTTTACCCCCGCTTGTTGCAAAGGCAGTTGAATCACTACTGGTTGATTCTTTACCGCAACCAAATAAAAAAATTATGGCAATAATGGTTAATAGATTTCTCATAAAAGCAGTTTTTAACGACGACACTTAGGTTGATCAATTTGTTTTTCTTCCCAACCAATAACAACTCCTTTGGATGGGTCAACACATTCAAAATACACTCCTGTGAATGGAGGATATTCCTGGTTGATTTGAGGGAAGGCATCCTCAACCCTGTTCACCAAACGAGGTGAAGCGATGTTTGAAAGATCAAAAACAACCAGGTCATTCAAATTGTTTGTGTACAGGTAACCCGATTTGATTGCCAGTTCGGAAGCGGCTGCAACTTTTAAAAAAGCAATTTTGTGTGCCTGTTTAGGGTCTGAATTGTCAATGATATGAACGCCTTCGTTTTGCTCTACCTGGAAAAGATAATTGCCGTAAGCATAGATCTTTCCCGGAACTACCGTTGGCTTCGCAGCCACAGTGCCAATAAAACCGGCATCTTGTCTTGAAATATAAATGGGAACATAAGCGGTAACTTTTGAATCGACTCCCCAACTGGGATCGCAGGAGATTAAGGCTACACAAAGCAGCAGGTATAGGTATCTCATGTAGTTAGGTTTGACTGGTATAGAAAATGAGACTCAAAAAAGTTTAAAACAAATACAAAATAATTCAAAGAAATTTTTTGAGAGATGATTTTAATTTTCGAAAGAGCATATTTGCTAATTAAAACGAAGCGGATTTGTGAAAAAGATCGTCGCATCTATAAAAGAATATTTCATTGAAACGGACAAGCGAATCCTGATTTCAGCATCTTTTTTTATTGCGCTGTTCATTTTCATCAATTACCATTTCAGGTTGAATCATTTTGTTTCAACCTTACCCGACCGGCAACAATATTTCTACTGGTATTTGGTTTTTCTTACCGCCTTTTCTTTTGCATATGTAATGCTTTCTGTTTTTGATGACAAGGCTGTTTTCAAAAACAAGAACTTCCTCCTGCTATTTCTAATTGCACCTGCAATTTTTTCGTGGAAGATGGTGTTTGACGTAAACATTGATCTTAGTGAGAACAAAACTCAAAACACTTACTGGAACCAGGTAATCTATTGGCCTTTTAAGTTAATTGTGGTCAGCACGGCACTGTTCATAGTTTGGAAACTCACTAAAGAAAAACAACCATTTTATGGAACAAGGACCAAGAATTTTGATTTCAAACCTTACCTGTTAATGTTGTTGATCATGTTGCCCCTTATTGCACTGGCATCAACACAGCATGATTTTCTTTCGATGTACCCAAAGCTAAAGTCAATTGCATTTCTGAAAGATCATGGCAACAGTGGGTGGTATAAATTACTTTACGAACTCTCCTACGGCAGCGATTTTATTTCCATTGAATTGTTCTTTAGAGGCTTTTTGGTTTTAGCGTTTGCAAAATGGTTTGGGAAAGACGCTATTCTGCCTATGGCTTGTTTTTATTGTACCATTCATTTTGGTAAGCCATTGGGAGAATGCATCAGCTCATATTTTGGCGGGTTGATTTTAGGTATCGTCATTTATAACACACGAACCATATTTGGTGGATTAATGGTTCACCTTGGAATTGCCTGGTTAATGGAACTCGGAGGATATTTAGGCAACCTGTATCTAAGCTGAATAGTGTACAAGACGTACAAGTGAGTGACACAACAATAGTTCAGCAGACTTGTTTAGCTGAAGAATAATTAAATAAGAACTGCAAGTCCGTAAGCCGGATTCTGTTTTACGCTATCATTTATCTGGGATGGTCATTGCTGACCACCTCTATCTGCCTACCCTGAAGCTTAGGCGAGCAGCCTTCAAACGCTTCTATACGTGGCATTTCAGCCCGCAAGGTTTACCCGAATATTACAATCTCTTGTAACAACCGTGAGCTCTTACCTCACGTTTTCACCCTTGCCTGTTGACGAATCAACAAGGCGGTAATTTTCTGTGGCACTGTCTCTTTCCTTTTTCAAAGAAGTCCCGCTGTTAGCGGGATGCGGCGCTCTGTGCTGTCCGGACTTTCCTTGGCGCTATTACCGCCACGATAGCACAACTTGCAGTGATGCAAATTTAGGGGTTACGTTTTGTGGATTTGGTTAAGATTTCCCCGCTCCCAAGAATCAATAAAAGCTGCCCAATCGCACCATTGTCATTACTCGAGATGATTTCAATCATTTCTGTGGAAAAATTGACGTTCTAATTTTATAAGCGTCAAACTAATGCTACTATGAATAGACTAAATAAAATCGAAAAATTCTTTGTCTACCTGCTTGTACTCTGGACAATCTTCAATCTTATACTTTGGGTAACAGCTAAAGAAGCTATGTATTTTCAAAAAGAACAATTCTGGCCATTTGTGCATAGTAATGGTACATACAGAACAGATGTGGCACATACCTACGACTTCAGGGAATTCATTATTTATACGTTTGTTCCGTGGGCTTTGTTTTTTATGATCGATAATTTCAAGAAAGCTGACAACTATCATCAACATTGAGTTTAAATTCATCTACTAATTGTCGCAACAAGGTTAAACAAAGGCCGGCCTTTCGGCATAATGTTATCAAATCATTATTTTTTTACTGGTCATTTCAATTATGGCACAGCTTTTTTAGTGTAGAATTAAAACGAGTTATGCCCGAAGAACGTATGAATCCACAACCTCAGAATAATGAAAATGTGGAAAGAAGCGAAAGCACCGAAAATGTAAACGATGATCGCTTTGAAAGTGATACCCAAAAGATCATTCGACGTCATTTGGAAAATAAGGATGATATTATCACAGACGAGGACATTGCTAGCGTTAGAGTTGGCATGACGCCGCCGGAATTTGACCAGGCTACGGCAGCAAGATTTGAGGGTGAAGATGCCCGGGAAGATGCCGAAGTAGATCTCCTTGGCGATACGGAAGAAGACATGAAGAAAGATGAAAACCTGGATGAAGGACAGGTCACTCCATGGGATACGATTGATCCTGAGAAATGAGTGATAGCTGGTGTTTTGAAAATGTCAGGTATGCAACCCAGAGTTATTGCTTACTTGCTGTTTCTTCGCCAGGATGATATTTACGCTCAATGTGTTTCAGTACATCTTCTTTGTAAAACAACACGTCCTTAAAATTTCCGTCAATATACATTTGTGCTTGGTCTGTATAATGTTTTGATGGAGGATCGAAGGATTGCCCGCCAGTAATTACCGATTTTGCTTTAGTCTTTTTTCCAAATTCAACACAGGCAACGAAGCTGTTTCCCGAAACGCCATAACGTTTGTTTAAACCAGGCAACCGACGGGAGGCAAAAGAAGGTAAAGAACCAAATGTCGCAGCAGCCAACCCGACAGGTAAACTTGGTTTGGCATCATCGACTTTCCCATCTGCCGGCCTTTGATAGCGGTTCACTTCTCCCCAAGCAGTTTTCCATGAACCAAATCTCTTCCCAATATCTTCCAGCGTCTCTGATAAAAGGTTCAGGCGTCTATTTGAAGGAGTTACCCTTAGCGTTGCCAATAACTGTCCCACACCATTTGTAGCGTCATAAGGATTTGCAGAAGGAGGCGCTTTTTGCAAAAAGCGGTAACCAAATTCGATAGCAATTGTTGAAGCAATGGAAGTGGCAGATGAACCTCTGTCCCACTCTTTTAAAGAATCAATCGCTTCGGATAAATTTTCTTTAAGAGGATCCGTCGAGGACAAAGCATCATAATCTTTCAACAATGCAGGAATTAAGTAATCAAATGCGGTTAAGTAATGATTATAACCCACTTCTGCGATCATTTTGTCTACCGTGAGATTTTCTGCTTTAACCAACAAACGTTCTGCGTTTAATGCACGAAAATTTTGTCCGTCGGGCGCCATGTAGTTTGGATAATTTTCTTTTTTTGGACTACTTGCACCTGATACAGTAAATGGCGTTGAATTGCAGTTCTGAATAAACCCGGTTGAGGGATTGTAAACATGAACGATTTGGTCAAGTTCATAAATGCCGTGCCAATCAGTTTCTGATTTGCTCCCGTCCACAGGTAAACTGTAATCAAGATTTTTACTTCTCTTTGGAACAAAGTTGCCATGCCAGTACGCAATGTTCCCTTTGTAATCTGCAAATACTGTGTTGTCAGAAGTGTTTGAACGTAATTTCATTACTCTTTTGAAATCTTCAAATCCTTTTGCTTTTGTTCGAAGCCATGACTGTTCTAAAGCATTCAGTGAGCGGTTGTTCTCTCTCAAACTTAGCCATTGCCCATTTCTTATTCCCATCACCGGACCGTGATTTGTATAGTAAGCAGTGAATTGCTGTTCATCAAAGCTGTTTGCAGTTTTATACCGGACAGTTATTGGCTTTGATCTTACAGGCAACAATTTGTCATCGTACTTTGTAAACAAGGAACCATTTTGATTGATTGTTTTTTCAACAAACAGATCAGCAACGTCCGTAATTCCGGATGTATGCATCCACCCGCAATATTGATTGAAGCCCTGGAATACAAAAAACGTTCCCCAGGTAACTGCACCATATGCGTTCAAACCTTCATCGCTTACCATCTGCACTTCTGTCCGGTAATAAAAAGTAACATGAGGATTGATGTAAAGAATTGCATTTCCCGAAGCAGTTTTTTTATGGGAAACAGCAAACCCATTTGAACCAGTTGGATCCACTTCATAGAATGGAAGATTTTTTTCCAAGAAAGACGTTGAATTGTTTTTTGCAGGATACAGATTCTTCATATCCTGCGTTGTGATGCCACCGTTTTGTGTTGCTGAAATACTTCCATTTGTTCTCAATAAAGCAAACCAGGGTTCGAAATGCGTAAGCACCAATGGCTTTACATCAGGATGCCTGTAGAGATAAAAGTTCACTCCATCGGCTGCAGCATCCAGTAATTTTTTTAACCACAAAGGCGATCGTTTATAATCAGCAATAGCAGCAGCCGTGTCATAGATCAGTTTCATTTGAAGATCACTGTACAACTGGCTTTCACCATATAGTTCTGAAAGCCTTCCCATCATTTCGAGATTATTCTCTTCAACTTTATAAAAATTTTCTTCACATTGTGCGTATAACAATCCAAAAACTGCATCTGCGTCGGTCTTTCCATAGATATGAGGCACACCCCAGTTATCACGAATGATAGTTACTCTTTGCGCTTGTGATCTGTAACGATCAATTTCTTTTTGTGTGAATGTTTGAGAAAAAGAAAGAAGAGGAACGAATAAAAAAGCAAACAACAGTTTCATGAAAGCAGATTATGTTTTCAAAGTAAAAGAATTTATACCAACAAAGAACCCGACATCTAGCCGGGCTCTTTGATTGTCTTACAAATCAGGATTTGAATTTTCCCTCTTTAAATTCCTGTCGGAAATTTTCATAATCACGAATGGAAACATTGCGAACATAAGGTTGATCCGGATGATGAATGATATATTCCTGGTGATAACTTTCCGCAGGGTAAAATTTCGTGAAAGGCTTTACTTCAGTAACAATTTTAGAAGAATATTTGTTTGAACCACTAATCTTGTTGATCTCTGCCTCAATGACTTTTTTCTCATCATCATTGCGATAAAAAGCGATCGAACGATATTGTGTCCCTTCATCATTGCCTTGCCTGTTCAGTTGCGTTGGATCGTGACTGGCAAAGAATGCCTTCACCAGGGTTTCAAACGAAATTTTTGAAGGGTCATAATACACGTTTACACTTTCAGCATGGTGACCTATATTTTCGTAATCAGGATTATCATTATCGCCTCCTGAGTAACCCGATACTGCATCACGAACTCCCTCCAAACTTTGAAAAACAATTTCCGTATGCCAGAAGCATCCTTCGGCAAACGTTGCCACTGCTTCGTTGGCTGAAGGCTTTTGCTTGCTGCCTGCAAAAATTTTTGTTTCTTCTTTTTTTGCTAACTGTTCTTTTTTTGAAAAGCTGCTTCCCTGCGTTTGTGCACAGGATGCAAAAAGAGTGACAGCGATAATTGTTGAAAGAAAGAATTTCATAACAAAGGTTTTATTGTTTTGAAGAGGTGGGTGCCTGTCCTCCTGCGGGAACAAAAATTAATGCAGCCGAATTGATACAATAACGTTTACCTGTTGGTGCCGGTCCGTCATCAAATACATGTCCTAAATGTGAACCACTTTTATTATCTACCACTGCCCAACGCACCATTCCATAACTCTCATCCTTAACCAATAAAACAGCAGCAGGATTAATTGGCGCAAAGAAACTCGGCCATCCGGTCCCCGAATGAAACTTTGCTTCTGAACTAAAAACCGGTTGCAAAGAAGCTGCCGAATAATACGTTCCTTTCTGATCAAAGTTTTCATATTTACCTGTACCAGCTCTCTCTGTTCCTTCCTTGCGAAGGATCATATATTGCTCAGGTGTCAGCCGCTTTTTCCATTCATCCTCTGATAACTGCATGGAATAAACGTGTTTACTATCAACGATTTTGGGATTGGGATATTTTTTCTTTGATTGCGCTATACAGCTCGTAGTAATCAAGCTCAATAAAGCAACAAGGATGTTGATTGACCTTCTCATACTTTTGATTTACTACAGATACGAAAGCGGAGTTAACAGGGATTGGAGAAAGAATTAAAGAAATGTAAAACTAAGATTGTTTTAGTGCAGCAAGGTTGTAATTTGCCTGAAAGGTTAGCTTAAACGTCAACCATTTGTCAAAAAGATTTCCCAACGTTTTCTTTTTTTGTTTCACCGAAAGATTTGTTGTTTATCTTTAGCCTCGAAATGAAAAAACAGTTCTGCCATAATACTTGTTGTTGTAATGCAGCTTGTTGTTGTACACAACAATACTATTATGGTGGATAGCTAAACATAATTTTTATAACTGATTATAGTTAAGCCCCACCAAGTGGGGCTTTTTTAATTTAAGATATGATCGTACGGGAACTGAATCGGAAACTTCTTAATAAAGCAAAACGGCTGAGTGTACAGGTTGGCAATACACCTCTTATTCGCATTAAAAATCTTGTTCCTAAAAAACAAGTCGAATTGTGGGTGAAGAAGGAATGGGAGCAATTATCCGGTAGTGTGAAGGCCCGGGCAGCATTTCGTATTTTCCTTGATGCACTTGAAAAGGGTGAGCTTAACGAAGACAAGATTTTACTGGACGCAACAAGTGGAAACACAGGCATTGCTTATGCAACTATTGGTGCGGCATTGGGAATTAAAGTAGCGCTTTGCTTACCCGAAAATGCTTCGAAAGAGCGCAAACAGATTTTGACCTCGCTTGGTACTGAAATCATCTACACATCAAAATACGAAGGCACTGATGGTGCGCAGGAGGTGGCTAAGGAATTAGCAGTAAAACATCCGGATAAGTATTTCTATGCTGACCAGTACAAGAATGATAACAACTGGAAAGCACATTATTATGGAACTGCCAATGAAATCATACACGATCTTCCGGACCTTACGCATTTTGTTGCAGGACTGGGAACGACAGGAACCTTTGTTGGAACAGGAAGAAGATTAAAAAATTTCAACCCCGATATTCAATTGATTTCATTTCAACCTGATTCTGCCTTACATGGATTGGAAGGTTGGAAACATTTGGAAACTGCCATTGTTCCAACTATTTATGATCCTAGCGTAGCAGATAAAAATATTGAAATAACAACTGAGGAATCTTATGAGATTATTCGTGCCGCGGTAAAGCATGAAGATTTGTTATTGAGCCCATCATCTGCCGCCAATATTGCTGGCGCACTGAGAGTGATAGACGAAATAGATGAAGGAGTTGTCGTAACAGTACTGCCGGACAACTCAGACAAATACAGCGAAGTCATTAAAAGAATTTTATAGCATGTTAGTGATTGAACAAAAACCACTGGACGAAATGTATCAGGATGCACTGCAAAGTTTCCCTGATGAATGCTGCGGATTCTTCTTCGGAAAGGATTTGCAAGATGAAAGAACTGTTACCAATGTTTTGGTTGTGAACAATTCTAAGGAAGGTGATAAAAGGAGAAGATTTGTAATCTCTCCAAGAGATTATCTAAATGCAGAAAGGTTCGCCGATGAAAATGGGATACAATTGTTAGGCGTTTATCATTCTCATCCCAATCATCCAGCTATCCCATCCGAACACGATCGTATTGCGGCGCAACCTTATTTTTCTTACATCATTATTTCAGTAAAGGAAAATGAAGTGAACGATATCCGCTCATGGCAACTCAACGACGATTTTCAATTTGAAGAAGAAACAATAGAAAACCAATTGATCACAAATCAAAACAGATAAAATGGCGACGATTATTATTCCCACTCCATTACGAAAATTCACAAATAACACAGCAAGGATTAATATTAGTGCAACCGATGTAAAAGGAGTTGTTGATGAACTCACACTCAACTTTCCTGACCTCAAAAAGCATTTGTTAGATGAGCAAGGTAACATTCGCTCGTTCGTGAATGTTTTTGTTGGTGATGAAGACATTCGCAATCTTCAGCAGGATCAAACTCCGATAAAGGAAGAAACTGTTATTAGCATTGTTCCCGCTATTGCAGGCGGAATCGCTTAACAATAAAAACGAAAAAATGAGCTACGAAAACATACATTTTTCGAAAGAAGAATTATCACGCTACGACAGGCATATCATTATTCCGGATTTTGGATTTGAAGGACAGAAAAAACTAAAAGCAGCAAAGGTCCTGGTAATTGGATCTGGTGGATTGGGTAGTCCCTCGCTTCTTTACCTGGCAGCAGCAGGTGTTGGCACTATCGGCATTATTGATTTTGATGTTGTTGACGACAGCAATTTGCAACGCCAGGTTTTATTTGGTGTGGATGAAATCGGAAAACCAAAAGTAGAAGCGGCTAAAAAAAGATTGGAAGCTTTAAATCCTCACATCACTATTAAAGTTTACAATGAGCAGCTAACATCAAAAAATGCACTCGACATCATTAAAGACTATGATGTTGTTGCTGATGGCACAGATAATTTTCCAACACGTTATTTGGTTAATGATGCCTGCGTATTGCTGGGCAAACCAAATGTGTATGGTTCTATATTTCAGTTTGAAGGACAGGTTTCTGTTTTCAATTACAGGGATAAGAATGGAGAGTTAGGTCCTAACTATCGTGACCTCTATCCCACTCCTCCACCTCCGGGATTGGTTCCAAGTTGTGCAGAAGGTGGGGTACTTGGCGTACTGCCCGGTATCATCGGAAGCTTACAGGCGTTGGAAGTAATCAAAGTCATTACAGGGGTTGGTGAAACGCTAAGTGGTCGTTTCTACATTTTTGATGCATTGAATTTTGAAAACAGGACTTTTAAGATCAAACGCAATACTGCTAATCCTCTGAATGGAGAAAATCCAACGATAAAAGAATTGATCGACTACGAGCAATTCTGCGGAGTAAAAGCAGTTGAAAAATCAATCAAAGAAATCACTGCAAAGGAATTGTATGATCTGCAGGTTCGTGGAGAAGATATTCAGATCATTGATGTTCGTGAGCCACACGAATACGAGATTGCAAATATTGGTGGTGAGCTAATTCCTCTTGCAACTGTTGCAGCCAATGCAGGTAAAATTGATCGCGATAAAAAAGTAATTGTTCATTGCAAGATGGGTGGAAGGAGTGCAAAAGCCATCCATGAACTGGAAGACAAATTTGGCTTCACCAATTTATATAATCTCAAAGGTGGTATTCTTGGATGGATTGATGAAGTGCAACCAGAATTGACAAAGTATTGAAACAATTAAAACCATTAAGAAGTAAGAAGCATTAAGCCGTCATTTACTTCTTAATGGTTATTTTTTGCTTAGGAATACTGATAGAAAGCAGTTGAACAGTTTGCGCTTTGATGATAAGAGTTATAGAAAGTTGAAGAGTGCGACGCAACAGAAGATAAATAGCAGCAATGCAGATTGGCAATAAAAAATCTTTACCAAATCTCCATTCACATCAAGCTTACTTACTCTTTCACTATAGCAACGCAATCCCAACAATCGTATCGCTGACCAACTATCTGAAAAGTGTAGCAGTGTTGTAATACTCCGCATCCACTCTTTTCTGTTTTGACAAAGCTTTCTCTAATTCAACAGCGATAATGTCGGTCGCGTGCAAGGCCACCATGTAGCCGTATTTTTCCTGTACAGCAAGTTCCGCAGCTTTTACACCCAATTTCGTCCCAAGCACCCGATCGTAAGCTGTTGGCGAACCACCACGAATGATATGACCCAAAACCGTTGCTCTTGTATTCATACCCGTTCTTTCTTCAATCAGTTTAGCAAGACGAGGACCGATTTCTTTTTTGTCAAGACGAATATTTCCAAAATCATCTTTTTCAATTGCTCCTGAATCAACACCAGTTAATTCAAAACCTTCAGCCACGCAAATGATGCAATAGTTTTTATGTTTCTTGCGACGCTCCTCAATGATGGCAACCACTTCATCAATTGATTTTGGAAATTCGGGAATGAGAATGATGTGTGCACCTGCCGCCATTCCTGCCTGTATGGCGATCCAACCTGTGTTTCTCCCCATCACTTCCACAACAAAACATCTTGAGTGTGATTTGGCAGTTGTATGCAAGCGGTCGATTGCTTCCGCAGCGGTATTGGTAGCTGTATCGAAACCGAAAGTATAGTCAGTGCATGAAAGGTCATTATCGATGGTTTTAGGTACACCAATCATGTTCATACCCATTTTTTGAAGTTTGTTGGCAACGCCTAAGGTGTCATCACCACCAACGGCAACAATGCCCTCAAGCCCTAAACGTTTCATCACTTCGCGAACTTTTTCGGGACCGTTTTCTTCCTTTAAAATATTGGTACGGGAAGATTGAAGAATAGTACCACCCAAGCTGAGGATGTCTTCAACATCATTCAACGTCAAAGGCACGGAGTCTCCTGTTAAAGCTCCTTTCCACCCTTTTTTTAGACCAATGACTTCAATATTGTGCATAAGGCATTTTTGAACAACGCCCCGGATAACTGCATTCAGGCCGGGGCAATCGCCACCTCCTGTTAGGATTCCAATTTTTCGCATAAGAATTAATTTGTAATAAGAAGAGAACTAAAAATAGTGTTAGCAGGCAGAATAAAAGATGACTATTAAAATGATTTTCGTCAGAAAAGATGAGCTGAATAATGATTATCGTAAATACTTCTTGAGCTACGATAGCTGGTTTTATTGATCTCGTACTAAAGAATATTTCGTAGGAACTCAATTCAGTTTAACTCATGCAAGTGCTATAACATCTGGTATCAGGTAGCGTCGTTGACGTTTGGAAATCAGAGAATACTTTTACTGCATTTGGAAATATATTGATGCCATTATTCGCAAAGAAAGATATTTCATGACTGACCTCAGCGACTTGCCGCCTAACTATGTGCAGATAGAACATACTAAGGAGACTTAACATTGTTTGAATTTTAAGGGAGAGCTACGCTCTCCCTTTTTTATGCAGGTGTTATTTTTCTGTTCAGATAATCTCCATAGTCAGGAATCACAAGATCGTAATCAGTATTCATCAACCCGGAAGTCAAAACAAAATCTGCTGTAGTGCGGTCGCACGCAATAATAATGTTCCAGGTTACGGCCAAACGAAGCAAGGCTTTTACGTCGCTATCATGTGGTTGCTGTTCCATCGGATCCCAAAAGAAGATGATGATATCAAGATTGCCTTCTGCAATTAAAGCTCCTATTTGCTGATCGCCTCCGAGCGGTCCGCTCAATAATCTTTTAACAGGATAATTAAGTTGCTCCTGTATCAATTTCCCGGTGGTTCCTGTTGCTACAAGGTCGTGCTGAATCAAAACCTTCTTATTGTAAACCACCCAGTCGATCAGGTCGGCTTTTTTGTGATCATGTGCTACCAGTGCAATCCGTTTTCTGATAGGCAAATTCCGTACTTGCTTCATAAACCAGTTTTTAATTAATACTCTTTTTGCTAAAACATCACCCATTTCTGGTATTTATTTAGCCGCAAATTCAGTTGGCCATCGTAGCTAAATTCCGCTAAAATGCAATACCATCAAGCATCTCATACCACTCATCACATTTTCAGCATTGTAAAACGATGCCAATTTTAGCCAAAATAAAAATAGTGCTCAAACTATTTTTGCTTTCAGATGAATGATTCAATACAAGTTCGGGAATCAATCATTATAAAAAACAGACTTAAGAATCTCTATTCATATAGCAAGCAATCGTTAGCACCCGCTGTTTCCACAGTGGGTTTCTTCTTTTTATGAACGATTATGCTGTATCAAAACAATAATTGAAAAATGAGCGATTGCATAAGTAACCCTAAATTTTTACTGGTAAAACATATAAAAAGACATTTGTCATTTTTACAATTGATGTGTATCACTTACACACTTTTAGACAAAGCCTTATTTTTGACACTTGGGCAAAACCCAATAATGATCTTTAATTGTAATTTGAAAACGAATGGAAAAAAAAGTTAGCCGCATAGGCGTTCTTACTTCAGGTGGCGATTCACCCGGCATGAACGCTGCGATCAGGGCGGTGGTTCGGACAGGTATTTATTATGGACTGGATGTCTATGGTATAATGAGAGGTTACCAGGGATTGATAGAAGACGATATTCATAAATTAGAAACCAGGTCTGTATCCAATATTATTCAACGCGGAGGTACTATTTTGAAAACGGCCCGCAGTAAAATGTTTCTGAAACCCGAAGGCCGGCAGATAGCATATGATAATTTGAAAAAACATGGCATCAACGGCCTGGTGATCATCGGCGGTGACGGTTCTTTTCGTGGTGCTGTAGCCTTTAGCCGGGAATTCGACATTCCTTGTATCGGGCTTGCAGGAACCATCGACAAAGATATCATGGGTACCGACTTTACCATCGGATTTGATACCGCAGTAAATACAGCAGTTGAAGCTATCGATAAGATACGTGACACTGCAGATGCACACGACCGCCTGTTTATTATTGAAGTAATGGGACGTGATGCCGGATATATCGCCCTGCATAGCGGTATTGCTACAGGTGCAGAAGATATCCTGATCCCCGAACGCAAAACTGATGTTGACCGTCTGCTTAAATCGCTTGACGAAAAGAAAAGAAGAAAAAAACTGGTAAACCTGATTGTAGTTGCCGAAGGCGATGAGTTTGGCGGAGCTGATCAGGTAGCCAAGCTGGTTAAGGAAAAAATGCCGGAAATAGAAACCCGTGTTTGTATTCTTGGCCACATTCAACGTGGTGGAGCTCCAAGCTGTCTTGACCGTGTTATTGCAAGCCGTATGGGATATCATGCAGTAGAATCGCTGATTCAGGGAAGGCATAATGTTTTTGTAGGCATTCTTAACAATAAAATGAATTATGTACCACTCCAAGGTGTTGGAAAAAGAAAAGGAAAGATAACGGATGAGTGGATGAAGATTGTGAAGATACTTGCAACCTGATAAACATAATTCAGCAGGGTACCGTTAGCATTAAATTAAATTGTGTAGCCATCAGAAGTGCTACTATTATACTTCTGTTGCGTCGCACCCTTGTACTTATAACAATTCTATTGAGCTTTGCTCCGTAGAAAATATGAACGCAAATCAAAACAACATAACTTCAAATCTAAATTCTCCATAAATCAGAGAACAACGAAACAACTATGGACTACGTAGACAAATTAGAAAAGTATTACCACAGCGACATGGACAAGGCAGCTGGCATTGAACATTCATCGCAGCGCACCAAGATCGTGGCAACTGTTGGACCCGCATGCGATACCTACGAAAAATTATTAGAGCTGGTGAGAGCCGGCGTAAATGTTTTCCGTCTCAATTTTTCACACGGTGGCCATGATGATAAAAAACAGATCATTAAATACATCCGCGAGATCAATACAAGGGAGCCTTACAACATTTCTATTTTAGGCGATCTGCAAGGTCCAAAACTTCGTGTCGGTGAAATGGAAAATGGAGGAATGGATATTGAACCGGGAGATATACTGACTTTTACCAACGAAAAACTGGTTGGCAACAAAGACCGCATTTACGTTTCCTACCCTGATTTACATAAAGACGTAAAGGTTGGAAATAAGATACTGATTGACGATGGTAAACTTGAAGTGCAGGTAAAAAAGATTCTGAAGAATAACGATGTACAGGTAGAAGTAACCATGGGTGGATTTCTTTCTTCCAAAAAGGGTGTTAACCTGCCTGATACAAAAATTTCTTTACCTGCCTTAACTGAAAAAGATTTAGTTGATCTTGATTTCATTATTGAGCAGGAACTCGACTGGGTAGCACTTTCTTTTGTAAGAAGTGTAAGAGATATTACACTCCTTCGGTACAAACTTGATGAAAGGAAAAGCAGGACCAAGATCATTGCTAAAATCGAAAAGCCGGAAGCTGTAAACAACCTGCGAGATATCATCGTTGAAAGCGATGCCATCATGATTGCCCGCGGCGATCTTGGTGTTGAACTGCCTGTAGAACGCATTCCAATGATCCAGCATAATATTATTTCAAAGTGTATCCATCGTGCCAAGCCGGTAATTGTTGCTACACAGATGATGGAAAGCATGATAGACCGTAGCAAACCAAACAGAAGTGAAATCACTGACGTGGCAAATGCGGTACTGGAAGGCGCAGATGCAGTAATGCTAAGCGGTGAAACAGCCACCGGGCAACATCCTGTGCTTGTTGTAGAAACTATGCGCAAGATTATTATGGAAGTAGAAAGAACTGAGTACCGTTATAACCGTGAGGATAGCCTGACACCTCAACCCCACTCTCCTTCGTTTTTAAGTGATGCTATTTGTTACAATGCCTGCAAACTGGCCAGTGATGTAAACTCCGACGCTTTAGTTGGTATGACGCAAAGCGGATATACTGCATTTATGCTAAGTAGCTATCGCCCAAAGGCTCCGCTGTTCATTTTCACTAAAGAACGTTCCCTTGTAAACCAATTGAGTTTGAGCTGGGGAGTTCGTGCATTTTATTATACAGAGGAAGACAGCCTGGATGATATCATCTACGACCAGATTGACATTTTGAAAGAAAGAGGCTTTTTAAAACCCGGTAATATTGTGGTGAACACCGGAAGCACTCCTGTTCATTTGCATTTACCAACAAACGTTGTGAAAATTACCAAAGTAGAATAGCAATAAAAAACAACCTAATCATTAAAGAGACGCAATCCTTGCGCCTCTTTATTTTTGTTACATATCTGCATTGCATGCAAACAGAATTCAAAGGTGTATCGATAAGAACTGATTTAAAGAGTGGCGACATTGGTTACATTGTTTACCTGCATGGTTTTTTGTACAATAAAGAATACAACTACTCAATAGCTTTCGAAACTTATGTAGCAAAAGGTTTGTATGAATTCTATCAGCAGTATGATCCAGACAAAGACTGCATATGGATTTGCGAACAAAATAATTCAATTGTCGGCTTTCTCTTGTTGATGCATAGAGGAAATAATGCTGCACAGCTGCGCTACTTCATTCTGCTGTAGGCGGAAAGTTGATGGAGTTGTTTATGTCATGGGTTGAAAGACCACGATTATACGAGCAGTTATTTGTGGACCACCAATGAACAAAAAGCTGCCGCAGAATTGTACAAAAAATTTGGGTTCACGCTAACCGAAGAATTTGATTCCACCTCGTTTGGAAAACTACTGATAGAACAGCGCTACGAATTAATTTTAAAAGATCATTAATTGGGCACTGCCATGAATAAGAAATACTTCGCACTCAAACTCAATCCTTCCCGTCCGGATTTTGCTCAGACCATGACAGACGAAGAAAAATTGATCATGCAAGACCACTTAGTTTATTGGCGCAAACACATGAACCAGGGAAAAGTAATTGTCTTCGGACCTGTTCTTGATCCCAGGTCAGTTTATGGCTTAGGTGTTGTTGCTGTAGATAGTGAAGAAGAAGTAAAAGAATTCATAGCCGGCGATCCTGCAAACAAAATCAACAGCTATGAATTCTATCCTATGCTGGCTGTAGTTCCGGAAAAGTAAAGAAACTTATTTCCAGAGAAGCAGTATAAGTGCAGCTACAACCTGTCCAACTACATGGTACAACCCATCAATCAAATGAAGACCAATTGGCTTCTTCAAATACAAATAGGTCATGCTGATGGTCAATGCAGAAAAACAAATACCGGTGGTTAATCCCAGTTTTATTGCAGACATAGCGCCGCCAAGCATTTCAGTTTTAAAAGCGAGAATAGCGAGCCCTGTACAAATAATAAAAGTCCAGATGAATCCAACAACCATAATCATACCTGCACCTTTTTTTGCATTAGGATTGTCTGTATCAATTCTGTGAAGGCGGATCCATTGTTTTTGAAAAAGAAAAGAATACCAGATAGCACCGATAACAAAATAAGCAATGGTTGCAACCAGAACATGCAACCAGTTGAGATTCGATAATGCGTACATAAATGTGGTTTTGGTAACTAAAAGGTAAAAACAAAAATCAGAAACTCATAACAATCGTTACCAGGCGGAAATGAAAAAGCCCCTGTTTGACAGAGGCTGCAGTCGATTAACAAGTTTTTTACCACGGTGTGGCTAGGTAAGGGAATGTAGCAAGAAAAGCTTTGTCGTTAGCGTTAACATGATCTGATGTTAATCCGGAGTTACTCATCCCATTGGAGCCTCCAAAAATTAAAGTAAGTTCCACATCAATTACATCATCGTCTAATTTTCTGCCGGTGAGAACATTGGTGCCGTCATAGAATGTAGTGGCTCCGCTTGTCTTTGCATTTAAAACATCGGTAGCAAGTACACCTGCAAATTGATCCTTGGTTAATCCAAGAATATTGGTAGCATATCCAAATGCTGTTAGCTTATTTACAATATCAGTTTTAAAAGCTGCGCTCATTGAAGATGGAATTGTCATATTGAATTCATCCTTGCGTGATGTACCAATAAAAACTGTAGAAATTCCCGGTCTTCCCATCTGGTCTTTTTGTGTGTATGTACCTGACGTATCAAAGCCATCGCTGTTGTCTTTATCTTTTTTACAACTTATAAAAACAGATAGACTAAGAATTATTATTGTGTAAAGAATCAGATTGCGTATCATAGTTATTTTTTTAGTTGAGCTTATTTTGATTTTGTTTTGCCCCAAACGTTGATGGTGCCAGCACTACCTAACATAGATTTCGGGACTTCAATTACAATAGACATTACGTTTGTGCCCGCAAAAGTGTCAACACCAGGGTTTCTGAAACCAGTTTGTGTTCCTGCTATAACTTCTTTGAACCGTGTAAGATCAAAGAAGAAGGGGTCATCTCTCGGGCCTGCAAAAACTTTTATTCCATTTGCATTAGAGCCAATGTTCGGGCTACTGCCAGAGTTGTATGCAGTCACCGAAGTTTCTGTCATTGAAGCATTGGCCGCTACTGTACTTGAAGTACCAGTCGCCGGTGGAGCAGCAGGACCGTACACACGAATTTTCCCATTTTGAACCAATGCCTGTATAACAAGATCTTCAACATTGTCCCCTGTATTGTCTATGTTGATCTCATATAAAACATTGTTAGGAAAACTTGCTGTTGCAGATACAGCCGGCGACATCACCCCCTGAACATTCATAACAAAAACCATTTTGCTATTATCCGCCGCACTTTGAAAAGCATAGATATCAGTAATGTCTGATCCTGTACTGGCCCCCGAGCTGGTTACAGCAGGTGCATCTATATGATCGGCTGCATAAATAATTCCTCCAATCATAAAAGCAATGAGCACTGCAATAAAAATTTTCTTTTTCATAATTAAGGTGTAATCGTTGAATAATAAGGTTTCAAAAAATGTGTTTTATGATTCACTAACCTGCAGATTGGAATCATGAAGAACACTTACGAAAGAATTGTTAACGCAGATTTGTTTTTTAAAATCCTTTATCCCGGTTAATACAATGGAAAAACCAGGATCGACTTAACATCGTAGATTAAAAGATTGAGAGCACCTATACATTCATAAGCAGTTGAAGCAAGTATGGCATTAAACTTCTAAAATGAAAAAAGCAGTTTATTATAAATGTGTTTTGTTTATTGTATTCTCTTGTTTAATGGCATTGCCAACATGGGCACATGTTATAGTTGGAGAGTTGGAAAAAATGTCGAAGACTGAAACAGCAGCGCTGTATTTGAAATTAGGTTATCGGCATATTCTTCCTCTTGGATTGGACCATATTCTGTTTGTGCTCAGTTTATTTTTATTAAGCCCCAAATTAAAACCCATCATTCTTCAATCTTCTGCATTTACAGTAGCACACACCTTTACTTTAGGGCTGGCTATGTATCATGTTATTACTCCCCCTTCACATATCGTTGAACCATTGATCTCTTTGTCCATCATGCTTGTGGCATTACAAAATATTTTCTCCCCTCAACTAAAACCTTCACGCATAGGAATTGTTTTTTTATTTGGATTAGTGCATGGATTAGGGTTCGCCTCTTCACTCAGCCAAATGGGCTTACCGCAAAATGCTTATTTGAGTTCTTTATTCATGTTCAACATAGGCGTTGAATTAGGGCAACTCACAATAATACTTCTTGCGTTCTTTATTGCAGGTAAATGGTTTGGAACAAAAACTTACTATCATAAAAGAATTGTGGTGCCGGTCTCGTTGTTGATTATTTTGATTGCAGGATATTGGACTGTAGAAAGAATCTTTTATTGATTACCTCCCTGTCATTCGACAACTGTTATAGCAACACAAAAAGACTGGCACAGAAACAAGCTTATAAATTTTCTTCCAGGTCCTTTCTCTCACTCAAACTCAAATCATATTTATTCTTCTCTGCAGCTTTAAAGAATTGTTCTGCATTATAACCTTTTCCAAGTCCCTTCATCATCTTTCCCATCCAATACAACTCCAGCGCTTCCAATGCCTTTCCTGAAACATGCTCTTCATACACACGGTAAGCTTCTTTTTCTTTTCCATTCTTAAACAAACACCAGGCAAGCCAAACACAAGTTTGAGAGGTCGATCTGTTGTGTATTTCTTTTTGTGCAGTTTCCAACGCGGCAGCAGGATTATCTAAAATTTCTGTGTACAATTGAATCAAATACTTATTGTACATATTACCATAAGCCGGGTGTGTAGCCTGCTCAATAAATTGCACCGCATATTTTTTTGCAAGACTGCTATTATTCAGCTCAGCTACCTGTGATAATTTTAAAAGCGGATCAGGCGATTTCATTTTAGTCTTTACAAAAGAAAAAATTTCATTTGCAAGCTTTTCATTTTTATCATGCACCAGGCTAATCCATCCTAATCCCATCATACTGTGAAAATCGCAACTGTTGTGTTGAATACATTGCTTATATAGAGCAGCCGCTTTTTCCAGTTCACCATCATGAACATACAGATCAGCGGCATTGGATAAAGCAGCTGTTCGCAAATAAGCGGATGAACCTGACAACTCCGCTGCCCTCAACATGTGTTGAATAGAAGCTTTCAATTCGCCCATATTATGATCAAGCTTCGACTGCCGAAAATTAAAACCATATTCATTAGGTAAATTATTGTTGCGAAGAATCAGCGAAGCATGATAAATATCTCCCATTTCAAAATCCGCATCAAACAACATCATTTGTGTGGCATATTTTTCAGTGTTCATTTCAGCGACTGTACCAATGTATGCTCTTGCATTTGAAAACTGGTGTTGCAACATTTTATACCCGGCCAATGATAACGATGGACCAGGGTCATGATACAGCCCCACAATCGCCGTCATGATGCTGTCTGCTTTTTTCAGATCGTTGATATCGCCATAAACATGAAAACGTGAAGCCAATGCCGAAGCGTATTTTTGAAGACTAACCACATCGCCAGGTCTTTTATCAACGCGGCTCTTCCAGAATTCAAGGTCTTTCTCAATGGTCACCGCAAAGGAGGAAGCTGTGTAATGTGTAACGAGGCTGTCAACAAAAACTTTACTCACAATAGGTTTGTTGTTGCACGAGAATGCGGCAAACAGAACAAGGCAATAAAAAAGAAACTTCATCTTTTTAAACCATTTACGAAAGAAAAGCTTGAATAGTTTTATTGGCAATTCAATAAATTGTGCCGCAAACCTCGAGTACCATGAAATATTTTCTTCGTTTGGCCCTTGTGATCATCATTTTTTCTTCCTGTTCTTCTACAAAAAAACTAAGTTCAAAAGATGATGGAAAGATTGATGTAACCTTTGTTCAAATCAATGATGTGTATGAAATTGCTCCACTGTCTGGTGGAAAGGAAGGCGGTATGGCAAGAGTGGCAACGCTGAAGAAAAACTACCAGCAAAAAAACTCCAACACATTCTTAGTGATCTCAGGCGATTTTGTAAGTCCGTCTGTGTATAACAGCTTGCAGTACGAAGGCAAAGCTATCCGCGGCAAACAAATGATTGAAGCTATGAATGCTGCAGGAATGGATTTCGCCTGCTTTGGCAACCATGAATTTGATATCAAAGAAAGTGAGCTGCAGGAAAGGATCAACGAATCGAACTTTCAATGGATTTCTTCCAATGCATTTCATAAAACCACTTCAGGAATTGTTCCCTTTACCTATCGCAATACAACTATTCCAAAAACTTATGTCTTAAATGTGAAAGATGCTGATGGCACCACGGCCAAAATTGGTTTTCTTGGTGTTGTTCTTCCATTCAACAAAGCAGATTATGTTAGTTACACACTTTCTCTGGATGCTGCGAAAGAAATGTACAATAAACTCAAAGATTCTGTTGATGCAGTTGTTGCTATTACACATCAATCCATGCAGGAGGATGAAATTCTTGCAAAGGAAATTCCGGGACTTGCTGCAATTCTAGGCGGTCATGAACATGATCAGCGTTTTGAAAAAGTTGGCAATACCTACATCACCAAAGCAATGGCCAATGCAAAAACGGCATACGTAATAAACCTCGGCATCAACAAAAATAAAAACAAAATAAGAGTAACGCCTAAGCTTGAAGCGGTTAATGAAAGCGTTTCGCTTGATAGCACAACAAATACAGTAGTTGAGAAATGGCAGAACATTGCTGAGAAAAATTATAGTTCACTTGGCTTTGATGTAAAAAAAGTTTTGATCAATAATGGGGAACCACTCGATGGGAGAGAATCAGAAATCCGTAGCCATCCAACCAATCTTACTAAATTAATTGTTGCATCGATAGCCAATGCTGTACCGAACGTAAATGTTGTTATTATGAATTCGGGTTCTATCAGGGTAGATGACATTTTGCATGCGCCGATAAACGTATACGATGTACTGAGAACGCTGCCGTTTGGTGGCAGTATTCGTGAAGTGGATATGAAAGGCAGCCTGCTGGTAAAAGTTTTGGAACAGGGAAAGAAAAATATTGGAATTGGAGGTTACCTGGTGTATAATGAGAACCTGGTCAATGCAAATGATAAATGGATGTTGAACAACGTTCCCATCGATCTGGCAAAAACATATCATGTTGCTGTCACTGATTTCTTGTTAACTGGCAAAGAAGCAAATCTTGACTATCTCAACCCTGGCAATGTTGATATTGTGAAGGTATACGATGCTGCAACAGCCATTACCGATCCAAGATCAGATATCAGGCTTGCTGTTGTGAAATATCTTGAAAGAGGAAAATAATCCAGTTTTACTGATAAACTGAAAAGGGTATATCGCTTCTCTCATTTTTGTTTTCTTCCATTAGGGCCTGACATTTGCCGGCCTGCACATCATCAATAAAATGTTTGATTGCATTTATAATATAATGCTGCGAAAAACCCAAAAAATGTTTAGCCTCTTTTGTATAATATAGTCTTGCACAACTGCCGCTGCTTCGAAAACGTTGAGCTATGTCAAAAGATCCGTAAAGAGAACTGAACGCTGCTTTTTGCCCTTTTGAATGTTGAAAGGGAATAATCTCGTCCGATTGACTTTGAATTAGTGCAATAGGTATGCTCCTGATTTCATTTGAATTGATCAAGGTAGTGTCGAACACACCACCCCATAAACTAATCACACCTCTTATACGGTAATCATCCAACAATTCGTTACCCGAGCCCCTTACAGTTCCTAAATTCTGATGTAGCATTGGAAACATTGCGTCCCATTCCTGTTGCGAAAAATAAGCATCGGCAAGCGATGTTATAGCGCCAGCACTTTCTCCGCTAACAAAAACTGCCGATGTATCAATGTGGTACTGTTTTGAATGATGTACGAGATATCGCAAGGCAGATGACGCATCTTGTGCGGCCCGGTAACTTGCCATGGTTATGCCAATGATTTTTTGGGCTGCAGAAGTGTCAAATCCAACACGGTAATTAATATTTGCAACTACATAACCCTCGTTGGCCAGTTTGGTGCAAAAGGGTGTATGTGTATTCTTATTACCTCCATAAAAACCGCCACCGTGAACAAATAAGACTAATGGAAGATTCTTCTCAGATTGTGGAGATAGTATATCCATAGTGAGTTCTTGCTTTTGACCTTTCCAATCAACGACATTACCAAAAACAATATCTCTTTCAATTTTTACGTCTTGACCACTGCCGACAATAAATAGATAACAGAAGCAAATCAGGAAAAACGGTTTCATAAAAATGATTGAGCTTGAATTTACGAAAAGGTTTACTAAACCGCCCTGATGGCTTATATTTATCATTCAACCCCTGCTTATGAAATATTTATTCCTGCTTTTTTGCAGCGCATTGTTTGTATTTGCAAACGCACAACCAAAAGACACGCTGACTAAGGATCAACAAGATTCAATTCGAATTGCCGGACTTTTTTACAAAAGCCTACTATCCTTTAATTAAAAGCAGCACATGGTCCGGAGTACTTCCTGTAACAAATGTTACCGAAAAGCCTGATCCATCTATGCAGTACAAGCTATTGATGGAGGAAGTAATCCCCATTAAAGATTCTGCGGCAGCAAAAGAAATTAATGAAGGATTAAGCGAAGTGGGAAGATTTATCAACCTCCACATTGCCTCAGGAATTCCAAAAAACAAACTTGAGATTGTGGTTGTCGTTCATGGTCCTGCGCTATACGCCTTATACACAAACGAAGTTTACAGAAAAAAGTATGGTATTGATAATCCCAACATCGTTCTGATAAACGAACTGATGAAAAATGGTGTAAAATTCATTGCGTGCGGACAAGCCATGAACTTCTTTGATGTAAAACAGGAAGAGATGGTTCCGAATATAAAGATCTCACTGACCGCACAAACTGTTCTTTCTAATTACCAACTAAAGGGATACGTTTGGTATTTGATCACCAACAAGTGATCTTCAACAAGGATAACTTTTTTCAGTACAGATGACGCGATAATATAGATATCTATAAATTTTCTTGAAAAAGACTATTTGTTCAAATCTCTGCCATCCCCATTCTTGCCCCTAATTTCTAAACTCCTGCGATATCATAATGCCATAAGCACCGCCATCTAATATCCCGATACCTACACGTCCATAAGTTGGATTTAAAATATTTGCCCTGTGGCCTGGGGAATTCATCAACCCTTCATGACAAACACTTAAGGTAGGACCAAGCGCAAGGTTCTCGCCTGCCGAATAATATTTAATGCCGGCAGCTTTCATCCTGTCAAAAGGATCTTTTCCTTCAAGCGTATAGTGAGAAAAATATCCACGTGCAAACATGTCTTGTGAATGTGCTCTTGCCACAGGAACCAACTCGGGATCCCATTGCAAGGCTTTCAATCCCCTCCTGGTTCTTTCCTGGTTTACAAGGTCAAGCATTTTCATTTCCAGATCAGGTCTTGCCCTTGCATCGGTAATTTTGAAATTGAGCTTAACGGTTTCATCAGTTTCCGGTTCTATTGTCGTTCTCGTCAACGACTTTTTTACAGCCTCATCAAAAATGGGGGAAAGCTGATCATCAAGCCAGCCGACATTAACAGCGAGGGTTTTAGTAAGCACACTCTCCTTTGCTTTCTGTGTAATTCCAAACATTAATGGTACACTTAAAAGCAAGGCTGTAATTATAGTTGTGTAAATAATTCCGTTGACGATACCGGGAAATATTCCGAGGAAATGATTAACACCGTTGGCATGTGCCTCACGTGGCGTTCGCTGTAAAATAAGATTGAAGATGAGACCCAAAAAAATTCTTGAAAGAACAACAATCGAAAAAAAAGCAAGAGGCAAAGTCCACTCACCAAGACGTGGGAATACCTGCTTTAAAAAATTGCCGGCATACTGGTAAAAAAAGAAGCCGGCAAGCAAACTGCCGATCCAAACAATAAGATTAATACTGCCGATAATAAATCCTCTCTTCCACCCTGCCCAAACCGCTAATACCATTACAAGCAGGAGAAAAATATCCACATAATTCATACAAAACCTTTCTGCTGTTAGTCAAACAAATACTATGCAACCTTTATTGTACAGGTTTTGTTAATGCTGAAAGTGTTGCTTTTCTTTCTTAAGGCGGGAAAATTGAATGTAATCGATTTAGTAATTGATAATGTTTGAGGCAATAGAATTAAAGCACTGAAAATAATTATTGAGTCGTCTCCATTGCTACTATTGAGCACTTGTTGTGTCACTCACTTGTACGTTCAATAATTCTATTCAGCAAATGGCAATCCCCCAACCATGTACAAACAGTTACAAACGTTTAAGCTGATCACAAACGTTTATTAATTTAGAGTTGCGTAACACAAATGCTATAACTATAGTCTGTCAATTCTGAAAAAATGGGAGAGAATAGTTACCTGGTTTTCCTTAATCTTAAAATGCCCTTCATATCAAAACTATTTCTCTACCTCTTTATTATTTGTGTCATTGTTCTTGCATTGTTTGGACTTTATATGCTTCCCTCAGAGCATTCTTCCGACGAAATGAAAGCGGCTTATTTTGTATTGACTACTTCGGAATTTGAAAAAGCAGTCTTCACTTATGCACTTATTGGGGCACCAATATTTTTTGCATTATATAGCTTCAGCAGAATTAAACGAAGAGCAATCCTGACATTAATGGAAGACAAAGTAGAGATCGATAACTACAAAATAATTACTTCTTTTTCAATAAGTGAAATCACCAGCATAGCTTGCAATGATGCTCTAAGAAGCGATGGTTTCCCTAAGGGCAAAATGACGATCGATTTTAAAGACAAAGCGGGCAATTTTACTAGCATAACCTTGATAGACTACAGCCAATCGGACAAGCTGATGGAAAGCTTATTGAATTACAAGAACATTAAATTTTTTGCAAGCAACTTTTCATTCAACCCCGAAGTATTAGATAATTAGAACCCGGAAACTCTTTAAAATGAACATTGAAATAATCACCTCAAACCTTCCATTAAACATTTTTGGTTTTGATAGCGTTGCTATAAATAAGGACTATGCAGGAACTGCTTTTAAATTAAGCGGCAAAATGTGGGAGATCGTTAAGCTCAATAATGTAAAAAATAAAGGGAAGAATATCTGGGTGTATGAAAGTGGTGATAAGGTTTTTGCAGGTGTGGAACCTGAAAATGATGTCAACGGTAACAGCTATGGGCTTGAAAAAAAGGAAATCATTTTAGAGAAGTATGCTTATTACAAACACATCGGTCCGTATAGTCTTATTAAGCAGTCAGGGCAAAATATGACAAGCCAACTCGTCTCACAGGGATTTGAAGTTGTTCTGCCTTACATTGAAATATATGCCACTGGACAGGCGATGAAACTAAATCGGAAACAGAGCTTATCATGTGTTTGAAATAGATGGTCACTTAGCAGCAAGGTAAGATACTTCTTTTCTTCATCCACATTCAAAGCAATAATTACAATCACATCTTCGTCCATGAGCCAGCCAGGTAGGTTCCCCTTTTTTCGCAATCATCCGAAATTGCTTTAACGTACATAATGCCTTCTTTAATTTCAAAACGGTATTCTCCCTTAGAGCCGTTAGCGCAGTCGCTTTGTCCCCAGATTTTTTTAATTGTAAAAGATGTATCTGTAGCAGTATAGGTCATCTCCTCGCCAACGCTGTTGTCCATAGCATAGAAAGCAGTTACTGCATCCTTTTTAAAATGGAAAATAATATCAATTGGATTATCCATAGCCAGTGTAACCTTCCATTTTGTGTTAGTGAGTTGAGCGTTTACTGCAGTTGCTGATAATAATATTGCTAATGCGAAAACGATCTTTTTCATATAACGGTCTTTTAAAAGTAATTTGAGTATAGAGTTAGTAAATCGTTCAACACAAAGTACAACTCTGCTATATTTTTATTACCAACAACTATCATTGCTTTCCCTGATTAACAGCTCCGGCTCTAATAAATTTCACTGCATATAGAACAACGGCATATTATAGCTGCTCCGTCAACTGGTTTATAAAATCCCTGCTCATCGCAGTCATATTGGCATCATAAGCTGATAGGTATTCCCTGATAGAGGACTTCCACGATTGAAAAACCCCAGTGTTCCTTTCCTTTTCATGATTCTTTACATCAATCTTACCCTCTTTTATAACCGCATTATTCCGGCGCAATTTGTACGACACTACCAGGTCTTTAAAATCAGGTTCGACATAAACCCTCTCCCAACCGATAGTTAAAAGCACCAAATGTCCTTTATCGACTAAGGCAAAAGCCGATGGTACTTGTTCAACAGTTAATTCAAGTTCGCCTCCATTAAGTTTTGGAGAAAGCTTTGTGTATTGGGCGTTAATTGCCTTGGCAAACTGCGCAACACCGATTAAGGGATTTAATGTACAGGTGTGCCGGTAGTCGTATTGGATGTAAACGATAAGCGGCAAAAAATGACTCGTTTTTGTAACCGTGGTGGAAATGAAACTGTTTGCAGATGTGAATACAGAACCGACAACAATATCTGCCTTTCCCTTTTTAGGCTTTGGCAATTCGTTACCATACTGACTTGCCACGTAGGCATCCATTTTTTTGGACGTAAGGCAGCTTGCAAAGCAACTACTTAAAAACACCATGTATAGAAAAGTCAGCAAATAATTTCTTTTGATTGTCATAATCTATTTTTATTTCAATTGTTGATGTTGGCTACAAAATAAAACCTACTATTCCTTGACTACCTGGAACGTTATTGGCTGTTGCAATTTGTAAGGTATAGCATCGCCAAAAACAGTTGCAGGCAACCAGTGTGAAATGTTTACTACTCTTATGGCTTCTTCGGCAAGTTTTGGATGCACATCTCTTTTATTCATTACACTTGCGTTGTAAACATTACCGGTTTCGGAAACCATAAATTCCACAATAGCCGTTTGAGAGACGGAATCTTCACTGCGCTTCATCTTTATATATTTAACGGCCAAGGTGGCATCCAGGTTTTTGTTTAAAAAAAAGTTCCATCCCTCTTTTCCTTTGTATGCAGGATACTTTAAAAAAGATCCAGCAGTGAGCTCCTTCTGTGGAAGGCTGGGCAATTCGAAATTGCCGGCATCCACAGCTTTTTGTTCAACCTGTATGCAAGACTCTGAATAAGTATAGTACGCAGTTTCCTGTTGCAAACCTAAAAATAGAGAGGACGTTTCCTTATAAAATACATCCTGCCTTTCCTTATGATAATTCTGCGTGCGCTCAGGATTCGTATAGATAGCCGCCGAATAGAAATAAGTGTAAGTCGCTTCCGAAGTTTTGATCGTAATTGAGTTACAGCTATACCCTGCAATCATTTTTTTGTCGGCATTTTTTGTTACAGAAATCAAGGTCGCGGTATCTGTAGCAGTATTGACATAATACAAAGTATCGTAGCCCTTAAACTTATAATAGCTTCTCCCTCTAGTAGGAAAAACATAAGAGTCTGTTATGGCTGATGTATGCCTGAAGTTTCCATCCTTAACTAATACAGTGATTGGGTCCGATAAATGAAGTATCTTTTTCCATGTGGTGTTGCTCACTCCATCCATCTTTGAAACTACGTTATCCCGGTATACCAAAACCCCCTCAAAATTCTTTTGTGCAAATGCTGCAAAAGCACAGAAGAAAGCAATAAAAAAGGAAAGAACCTTTTTCATAACAAACTTTATTTACTGGTGATAATTACTGACATGCCTTACTAAAATCTGATCAGTATTCTTTTCTCCTGAACATATTGAACGCATATGAGAGCCTTAATCCAACAGAGCTAAGCCCAGCTCCTCCTCTATCAGTTTCATATTTAACACCAAAACACATAACATGCCCACGCTGTCCTATCTCCACACTATATCCTGTTTCCAGTGCAAGTGCTACACCATCTCCGTACAAAGGATCGTCCTGATCGGAAAAGACATCAACCACTCTTCCCCAACCCACCGAAGGCTCCGCATAAAAGCCTGTTTTTGTATCACTGAAAATATATTTATAGCCAGCCTTTATTGATAGGTAGGCCCTGCCGTAACTCGCATCAAAAAAATTACCATCCTTGCCCGGATAAAATGCAAGATCCATTAACTCTAATCGTATGCTTTGATTTTCGGTTGACTTAAGCGGAAATTCAAAAAAAGTAAAAAGGCCATAACCTAGTTTATATTTGTCAGCATTTTTACCGACCAGTTTTGTAACAGCAAGTTGCGCATGCAGGGAAGAAATTGTAACTATTGATATAACACTAAAAACAAGAAACTTTTTCAAAGCAGTAAGTTTTGTAACAAGATAGTATTTTATCTATATCTTTTAATTGACTTTGAACACTCTTCCATCTGTAAGAAGGTTGTACTATATTACCCATGCATAATTAATTACTAAATGCACCATGGCACTAACCATTGTAAAACCACCTTCATTAGGTATGAAGTTTCTTAGAACACAGGGACAGATAGTTCGTTCCTCACTATTATCAAGCAAAAGGTATTACCGGTTCTAGCTTTACAATTATTGGACTGTTTGCAACAAGGAAACACTCTCAGTTGTCATCCTGAGGCCGAGCGATCTTTGCTTTCTAGTTAAATGAATGATTGAAAGCAATATAGACCGGCTGTGTAATCATGAGAATTACAGAATGTACAAAACTCGGCTCTTCGACAGTTTCACCGAAAAGTCCAGAGAGCTCCTCCTTAAAACTTCAACCTTACTGCTCTTTCAACCGTATAACAGAATTAAATTTCAGTTAACACATGAGTAAGTAACTTAATTGTGTCATCTACTTATCAACTGCAAATAATACAAACATGTCCAAATTAAATTAGCGGCTTGTATGCTTTTGACGGGTGTACTGGGATCTTGCACGTCTTCCCAGCATGATTCACTTACCGGAAAGAAATGGTTAGGAACAAAAGTTGACCTTCCGAAAAATATGTAAAACGTAAGTATAATGGGCTTTGATTCAAATGTAATTCAGTTCAAACCTGATAGCATTGGCTTAACAGGCCATAAAGAGCTGAAAATTGATTGGAACAACGATAGTGACAGAGTTTATATAGAAGGCAACTTTACATACTACCGCAAAGGAAACAGCATTTTGTGAAACAGTATTTCAGTAAAGAATTTTACGAACCAAATTAAAGAGCTTACCGATTCTACCCTGGCAATGGAAATACAAAAAGGAGGTTTTGTTTATCATTATGCAGAACAACGAAAATAAAATGGCTGCTTAGGACGGTTTATAGTAGTAATGCAGCGGACGACAAAAAGCACATCCCAACCGCTCAAGCCCGTGTTCAGGACAGGCCTGAACAAACAGCTAATTGAAGATGGTAATATATGGGCGATTCTCTTCAATCAGGTTTTATTAACAGTTAATTGCTATATGATTAGAACAGGAGTTTAACATCTAGCTAATAACAAACCGAAAATTTCTTGATGTTGCAGCATTGAACAGGAAACAAAAATGCCCGGGACTTCCCAGGCATTGGATTACCAATTTTGTGAAACCCTGTAGTTGTTATTCATAACCCTGCGCAACAACTTCTCCGTCCTTGCCCGCAAATTCTTCTTTCAGGTTTTCAATTTTCTTTTTTGCACTTTTTACCAGGTCTTCTGCGCCGTCAGCTAATTTCTTTCCCATTGGTCCCCACTTCTTCATGGTTTCCCTCCCCGGCTTTGTTCCAGCAAAAAAAATGACAACGCCGGCAATAGCGATGCCTGCAGCTGTTAATCCAATAATCCAGCCTTTATTTGTTTTCATAAAAGAAATTTTAATGTATGGAAATTAGTCACGCATACAAATACAATACAATGACGTAAGGCATGCATTTCGGTGACGGCAATCATTACAAAATAAAACCTTGTAAAAACACTGCGGGTATTAAAGGAGTAATTCCCTTTCCCTCCATGCAGGCGCATGAATTTTTTCAACAGACTTCCTTCCTATTTGATTTTGTTCTTCTATAGTGAAGATGTCAGTGCCGGTAATTTCAATCCAGCTATCATTCATTCTTCTGAAAAATTGCACGTTCAAACCAAACCTGTGTTCAAACACCTCTTTAATGTAAGAAGTAGTATACCAGTGGTGCATAATGATCCATCCCGGCTGGTTATTTTTTGCAATATCAAGCAACTTCAGGTCATGGTCGTACCAGTGTTCTTTTCCTGCCTTGTCTCTTTGTTGCAAATGGCGAAGGAATTCAATCTTCAAAAAAGGATAGGCCACGCTTATCTTTCTTTGAATATTCTTTACAGTTGTCTTGTTAGTGATATTGATGATCATGTTCAGCAGGATTGTGTTGAATGAATATCTCGTACAGCTCATCCAGTATAAAAACAATGAACCTTTTTATATAGGGTATTGCCAACACAAACACTACTAACGCCAGCAGCCACACTAAAAATTCTTTTGGGTGAAGTGTAACGGGCATATGATCGTTTTTCTATTACAATTTAAGGCTTGTATATGCCAGAAATTTATGAGTGCCGTCACCACAACTGATGACTGCCATCAGTAGAAAATTTAGGTTCATCTGCTATTTTCATAATAACATGTCGGGAGGGAAAAAACACAAATGCTATACACTCCATAACCGGATAGAGTTGGTCAAGGGCGGGTCTTCTTATTTTGACCGGCTTAAGGATTTAATACAAAATGCCAGGTATTGCATTTATATAAGGGTATACATATGGCATGACGACGAAACCGGCAGAACTATAGCAGAAGCGCTGATCAATGCAGCAAAAAGAAATGTAGCTGTATTTGTTGTGACGGATGGCTATGCCTCGCAGGGATTACCAAAAGAGTTTATCAGAAACCTGAAGATTCACGGAATTCATTTCAGGTATTTTGAACCCTTGATGAGAAGCACTCATTTTTATTTTGGTAGAAGGCTGCATGAAAAGATAGTATCGATAGATGAAACAATTGCTTTGGTTGGCGGAATCAACTTTGCAGATCGTTATAACGACATTGATGCTACACCGGCATGGCTAGATTATGCTTTACTGGCAGAAGGAGAAGTTGCATTCAATGTATTTCAATACTGCTATCAGCAATGGGAGAATACCCCAGCAGTTGCGAAATTTATTGCAGATGAAGCGTTGCTTAAAGAAAACTGTTCCGTGCGGGTCCGCTTCAACGATTGGGTGAAAGGAAAGAACCAGGTATGGAGAACTTATTTCAATTGGTTTAACCAGGCAGAAGAAGATATTACCATTATATGCAGCTATTTTTTACCGGGACGTGTTTTACGCAAACGGCTTGGTCTGGCAGCAAAAAGAGGTGTCAAAGTTAAGCTGATACTTGCAGGGCCGAGCGACGTAATGCTTGCAAAATATGCAGAACGTTATTTATACCGTTGGATGCTGCGAAACAAAATCGAGATTTATGAATACCAGCCATCGGTATTGCACGCAAAAATGATGGTGGTTGATAATCGTTGGATTACCATCGGTTCCTTCAATGTAAACAATGTAAGTGCGTATGCCAGTATGGAAGTGAATTTCGATGTGAGAAACAAGCCTTTTGCCTGGTCTGTTCAAAAAACTTTGGATGACATCATTGAAAAGGATTGCATACAGGTAACCAGAAAAAGCCCGGTGTTTAATGCCGGCCCTTTTAAACAATTCATCCAAAAAAGTTCTTACGAATTAATACGCGTAATATTAAATCTTTCCACTTTCTATTTTAAGCAGGAGTGATGAATACGTTCCTATAACACGAAAGAGCCGGATAAAAATCCAGCTCCTTATTTAGTTCAATCCTATGAAAAACCACATTCAAAGTTTATTCACCATCTTAAACAAAAACAATGATGACGGGTATCTGTTTCACTGATGTTTATCAGTAATTGCTCACGGCAATGAAAGACTTACCTGTGCGCAATAAAAACCGGCACCTTATGTTCCCTGATAATTTCTGTTACAAAGCTTTTCCTGAATAATTGCGAGAAAATAGAGCGACTGAACGATCCGCTTATTAGTATTGATCCACTTCTTTCACTGATCCATTTGCTGAAGTATTTTTTGGAACTTGATTCCAACTTATAGAATGTAAGATTTTTGTAATGCTGCGTTGCCAGTTCCACTATCTGTTGTTTGGAAGGAAAATCTTTGTTCTCTTCATCTTCTGCATACACAAGTAAGGTTGGATTTAATGCCAGTTCAGGAAAGATATAAACGAACTGTTTGATGGCATATACGCATTCACCTGTTCCGTCGTAGGAAAGAATATTGTTATCAGGAAACTCGTAATGTTCGGGAACAATTAAAACTGGGCATTCGGCAGCATGAAGCGCATCACGCAAATAATCAAACTGGTTGCTTTCAATTACACCCTTGTAAAACAATTCACCACTCAAAATAATAATATCGGTGAATCTCGACTCCTTTTTTAGCTCGGGCAGAGCAAAAGAATAAAAATCTTTGTGCACCCTATAGGCAATACCGTTCTTCTGGCACATGTCTTCAAAACGTAAAATATTTTTCTGAACAAGGTCCGAATCTTCTTCTTCCAGCAACGGAATAAAGCCGGC
Organism: Flavisolibacter sp.; assembly: GCA_035554655.1. Lineage (GTDB taxonomy): Bacteria > Bacteroidota > Bacteroidia > Chitinophagales > Chitinophagaceae > Flavisolibacter. The sequence continues at coordinate 70,246 of DATMIF010000010.1, read as the reverse complement.
TCCTGAACCTGCGGCTGAAGCATAACTCCACAGATTGGCATAATCTACCTGCGGCATAAAAACACCCGTTAACAACACCGGTTCTATATCATTCAATCTCCTTGCAAATTCGAAAGCGCCTTCTGAAAAATTAGAGCCGTCAAAAGCTAATAGAATCTTTTTCATGATGAGCGATTTGATATTTAAGCTACAACATTAGCAGCACCACGCGAATGACATTAAGTAGGTCATAGGTTGACTGAAATCAGTAAACGAAAAAGAAATTGAGTGATGTGTATCACAGTTAATAGTGATAGCCGTCATTGTACACGTGGCAGCAATTGACTCATGTAATTTGATATACAGCCAGAATAATAAAGAAGTCTTACATTAAAAATATCCACGGATAAAACAAATGATGATGGTCACAACGGCAACTATTAAACGTCATGACTGAGGAAGGTTGCACTGGCATACATTAGCATCAAATCACCCGTATGTTTGGCAACCTCCAGTCAGACCAGATTGAGGACGTTTTAAAAAGCCAATTTGTTGGAAGAATTGGCTGTTCCTTAAATGATGAAACTTACATTGTGCCTATAAGCTACGCCTACAATGGCAATTACATTTACTGCCACACAAAGGAAGGAAAGAAAACAACTATTATGAGAAGGAACCCAAAAGTTTGCTTCCAGGTTGATGAAATGAAAACAATGGCTAATTGGAGAAGTGTGATCGTGCAAGGCGAATTCCAAGAATTGAAAGAGAAAGAAGAAAGAACAAACGGAATGCAAATCTTATTGAACCGCTACCTGCCTGTAATATCGAGCGTAACCACACATATCAGTGAGCACTGGCCTTTCCTGCCCGAAGATATGAATCATATTGAAGGCATTGTTTTTAGAATACTGGTGAAAGAAAAAACCGGTAAGTACGAAAACAATATGCACTCGCCTAACTTACCCGGTTAGTTTAAATTAAGTGTGTTTCAGTTTATCACATTGCGCTTTAGGTAAAAGCTCTAAGTTTGAATAATCCCTCTGCACAACGCAAAGTTCCGAGACTTATCTGCAATAAAAATATTGAAGCCAACTATGGACAGCCATTGCTATGACTATGGTCTCCCACTAACGGAGACTTTTTATTTTGAAGGAATAAATACCTATAAGAGGCTAAGCAGATAAAGCGTAAATCGCCTTTTTGTTTTGGAAAAAATGTCTTCTGCACTTTTTATGTTTCGGTCTAATATTCTTTGACTCTTCATAATTCTTTTCAGGGACTCACCATCAATATAAAGTTCCTTGTCCAATAGTTTATTGTGCTTTTTCAGTTCATTGCTGAGAAATTCAAACATACTATCCTGCGACAAAAACTGTTCATTGAATTCTTCTGCTTTCATGAATGAGGCATCATCTCCAATTATTGCCACTACTTCTGCAAGTCTCGCTTTACAGAAAGCATTTTCCTCCAATAAGAAAGCGATCAATCTGGCCCACTGTCTCGATTCATAGATACATTGACCTAATACAGCATCATAATGCATTGTCTTCATGGCTATGGTCAGTTGCTGCTTTTTTAGTGAATACAGTTGCCAGCCTTTAAAACTCGTCCCGCCGCAGCGGGACGAGCATTTTTATAGGGTGTTGAGTCATTGGGTAACGATTCAGTTTACAGCGATTGTTTTGCTCGTTGTAAGCTTTTTGGTTTCTTCCAGCCTCGGAAGCATGATGTTCAATACACCATTTTCATAATGAGCATCGATGAAATCCAGCTTTACATCTTCAGGAATGGTGAAGCTGCGTGAGAAAGAATAAAAATTGTACTCCTTGCGGGTAAATTTTACGTTCTGCTCTTCTTGTTCCAGCTCCTTTTCGCAACTGATGGTAAGCATGTTGCCCTCAATGCCGATTTTGAAATCTTCCTTCTTTAATCCGGGTGCAGCCAGTGAAACAATGTAGTTGTCCATGTTTTCCCCTACATTAACCGCGGGCATGGTCATCATTCTTTCAAATAAAGCCGGCTTGTCAAACCATTCGTTCCAGGGTTTGAAGAAATCATCAAACAATGAAGGGGTCATCATTGACCGTGTTAATGTTGTTCCCATAACATTTAATTTTTATTGTTTGAAGAATTATAATCTAAAAGTCATTGTTGTTGAAAACAAAAACAAGAACGGTGGTCATGGGATATAATGCTTGTGGTCAGAGCAATTACTGCGGTAGAGGTGTCGGGGTTTCCTTTGACAGGATGTTTTGACTTAATCCTTTCAGCATTTCTATAATTTCTATTCTCATCACATCTTTTCTTACCTGTAACTGTATCTTCAATTCGTTTAAAACATGCGCCTCGTCAGCGTCCGTTATTTCTATAACATAAGTGGAATTGATTAATGACAAGCTGATACACAGATCGTGATAATCCCCCAAAATTGTTATTGTGGTGTTCATTGATTTCAATCCTTGCAGGCCTGGAAGAGCATTAGCTATCTCTGCTTCTCTCAGGTATTTAAAATTATACATCAGGTCCTTCATGATCTTTCTTATTTCATGCAGAGCTTCATCAGCATGAAATGAAAGAGCGAATAGCTCATTGAACCGTGCTATATTTTTTTGAATAAAATCATTCTGCATTCGCCTGGTTAGCTTTCGAGGAACTTCTTCTATCAGTTTGTTTTCAAAATATTTGACGGAAATATTCTTTGCCATTTGCCTTATCTGGTTTTTTAAAACCTTTTCTTCCTCATTTAGGTATTGGAGGTAAACAGCAGGAATTTCGAGTAAAAGATCTTTGCAGAGGCCTCTAATCCGAGTTCCATGTAATTGAAGGTTTCTTATGTTTCCTGACAGGCTGTAAAGCATTGTGAAGTCTTTCGAAATTTTGGAATGATGATCACCTGATTCGATATACACCAAATGAAGAAAAGCTCTGATCTTTTTTATTTCCAGCCTGAAATGATGAATATCATTCGGATCAAAAGCTTCAAGCAGGTTATGATAATGCTTCAAAAGCTTTTTGAACCTTGTTTTATAAACGTCGACAATATCACCGGGTTTCATGTTACCAGTTATGATTTATTATGTGCAATGAACAAAGGGACTTTTAGACGTTGTAAAAGATAATCGGCCATACTTGGCTTGAACAACCTTGACAATTTGTTTCTTCTGTACGCTCCTAAAACAATTATCGGATCTTTCTTTTCATGACTAAGGAATTGAACGACCTGGTCTTCTGCATCTCCTTTAAGAACCATAAACGCTGCTTCAGGATAATGCCTTTTAATAAACTCTTTCATTAACCGGTTGTCAGGAACATGCAGGCTTTCTTCCGTTCCCTTTACTGTTATTATCTGCGTTTCAAATTCTTTTAGCGCATCAAATAGATAACTAAACATGCGGACCGCGTATACAGAAGAGGGCTCACCATCATACAACATGATAATTTTATCTACGGGAAGATAATTTGATGGAACAATAACTACAGGGCACTGCACATCGTTCAGCAGGTCTCTTATAAACCTTGTTGGCGAAGGCTCTTCGTAGCGGGTCAGTGTCTCTTTCTCGTTTATGATCATCAGGTCGGCGTAAATAGATTCGTGCAACAATTCATGAATGGCCACATTGCGGTCGCGGTGAATAGTGTAATTGATACCAGCGTTCCGGCAGGCTTCTTCAAAAACTTCTACACTTTCATTACGTTCTTCTTTGTCTTTCATATCCAAATCATACATGTGGTGATCAAAGGCCTCGCCCTCATATTTTGTAATATCAGCAATGGTATAACTGTGTCTTGTAAAATCTTCAAGAAACACACCCACTAAATGTGCGCCTGCGTTTTCGGCAAGAAAGATGGCATAGTCCAAAGTGCTTTCGGAAAAATTTAAACCATCAAAAGCTGCGATAAATTTTTTCATGGTACTGTTTTTAATGGTGAGTAATAAAAATGGGTAGGTCAACGGTTCGTATTAGAATGTCTGCATTACTTTTTCTAAAGAAATTGGAAAGCATTGAACGGCCATAAGCGCCGATCACAACGAACATGGCTCTTTTCATAAAAAAGAAATGGAACAACTCTTCTTTAATTTCTCCGCATAGTGAATGAAAATAGACAGTTCGGTAATGATTGCGGAGCCAATCCATCATACGTTGGTATCTCCCAGTGAACCTTTCTGCTACATCACGGCTTACTTCAAGCAACAACACTTTTTTATCATGCAGTTCGGGAAACAGGTAAGTGAATTGCTTGATGGCAAAAACTGAAGATGCACTTCCATCATAACAAAAAACAATTTCTTCGAAGCCCCCAAATTTTTCCGGTGCTAACATAACGGGGCACTTCGCCTTCATGAGCACTTCCTTTACGAAATGAGAAGGCAATGGTTCTTCCCTGTTATAAAAACTTATTTCCGGGTCAATGATCAGCAGATCAGCAAAACGGCTTTCGAAAATTATTTCCTGTATGGGTTCCCCTCTGTCGTGAATAATATCAGGCTTAATGCCTTTACTCAAACAATCTTCTTTAAACAAACGAATAGACTGATCTGTATCAGACGTCACCTTGCTATTTGCTTCTTTACTTGTTGAAAAATAAGAGCCACCATCGATACTATCTGGCAGGTATTCGAAATACACATTTTCAATAAATAGCCCGGTAAGTTCTGTCTGGGCAAGATTGGCAATGCGGCAGGCAAAATCCATCGAGAAGATGTCGGGCTTGTTTGCATTTATTACAAGCATGATCTTATACATAACACCTCCTTTGTTTTGAAGTTAGGTTAAGATCAGCAACCTCAAAATGATGGCAATTAGTGAAAATAATGATGGTGGTCAGCGATAAAAATTGAGGAAGGAAAGGTTTAATTAGAAAATTACCCAGGCGGGAACAAAATCTTCCTAAATGCTGTTGCAGCATTGTGTACCTGCACAGCCCAATCATCTGCGGCGGTTCCATCTGCACCGTCAGAAATATATTTGAGGCAGAGAAATGGAATGTTTTCCATCATTGAAATGTAGGCAAGCGGGTAAGCCTCCATATCAATTACATCGTAATCAGAAACAGAATGATTCATCTCGAAGCTGTCACCAGAACCACAGACACCTTCCGGCAGGCCTTTTATCTTGATACCATAATTTAAAAGAGGATCGATGTTTGAAAATGGCGTTTCATACAATTTGAACCCCAATCCCCTTACATCCATATCACGTTGGATGAATTTTGTACAGCAAATCACCTCACCTCTTTTAAAAAAATTACTTCCTGCAGAACCCAGGTTAATGATCAGTTGAGGTTTATGCTTGCGAATAGCGCTTGTAAGCTCGTAAGCTGCATTTACTTTACCAATTCCAACAAACACTTTATTCACGTGTTCAAATTCTTCGGCAGCTTCTGAAGGAAGGGCAAAAACAAATAAGGTCTTTTCACTAAGTAGTTCCAGGCTATCAAACGAAATTTCGTTAACAGGTTGCATCATGCAAACTTAAAGAACGATGCCCTAATATGGATGTCGCTAATCTTTTATTGCTTCTTCATGGATCACTAAGCTCTTCCTGTATTTAGTAAGCATGCCTTTTGCATCTTCTGAGACGACATTAAAATGCAATAAACCGCCAAACTTCCTGCACTCATCCAAGCGACATGAGTTGACAAGCTTGCCTTCGTAAACACACATATCAGGGCAATCATCACACATGTCAATTCTTCCATCTGGTAAAACATCCGGCGCCTGGACAATCCCTATTCCTATTGCACGCATCGGGACAAAAAAACGCATTGGATTTTTGAAGCAATAGGCGAGATAATTCCGGAACGCTTTTCTAACAATTTTATCAAATAGTCCCATGAAAAATATTTTTCTTCCCATTTTCACTTTTGGATATACCAAATATTTGCCTTTTGTAAAATGATAAAAAGTTTGAACCAGTTCGATCGTCTTCTTACCGTATGAACCAAATACTTTTCCCTTGTTATTTGTAATAAGATTTCCAATCAGCCATTTTAATGATGTGTGATCAATCGTTCCTCCCAAATAAGCTGTGGCCTCATAACCAGGAAAATTTTCTTTAAGCACTCCATATACTTCCTTGGATGTTACGTTTGCATTTGTCTGCAACTCTTCGGGAGAAATAGAATAGCCGAGAGTTCCAGGCAAAATGGGCACCTTCTTTCCTGCAGGTGCTTCACACTCGATTCCCTCATGTGCAGGCACACCTCTGTAAATGATCAGTGAAATCCCTCCCACAACGTCCATGTTATCAATTGCCCATTTAATAATGTCGGGAACTTCATGCAAATTTTTCCTGCTGACCGTGATTCCAAAATGGGCATAATAACCGCTTACCTTTTTAAGCATTCTTGCACATTTCAGTCGCAGTTCATTCAATTCATTTTCATGTTCCGGTTTTATTTTTTGGAACTCAGGTCTTATCTGTGTGCTGTCTATGTGAAAGCTTAATCCTGTAAGACCCGCTTTCTTAAGTTTTAGCAGGATCTCTTCATTCATGGCATAACCATTCGTCAGCACAAGGCTTTTCATTTTATTATCTGTAATAAACTGCACGACCTCTACAAGCTGCGGATGTGTAAAGGGTTCGCCGCCGGCAATGGATATTCCATCACAGTTTCGCCATTTTTTCAGGAACAATATTTCTTCTTTGATCTTTTCTAAAGGTTTATGTCCTTCGCCCATGATCATCCTGTAACAGCCATCGCAATGTATGTTGCAGATGTCAGTGATTTCGACCCAACCGATTGGATTATCATTGGCAGACCATGGCAACCTGTATAAATTCTTTTTGTCTGGAGTTTGTTTCTCGGTCATCGGTTATAGTTTTTGGTAAAGAATGGGGAGATATATTTTTCCGAGCGAACAAAAATTGTTCGTGGAAGGTGATTCACCTATCGCAGAAAGGAGATTGATTCCGGACACGAGGATGAATTATCCGGCAATAAATAATGGTATTAAATAAAAAACAATGATGACGGTCAGCCGAAATAGTCACTTTAGTTTGTTAGTGACTACAAAAAAGAATTGAGACCGGCGTATCCAAAACAATTTTATAGCAAATTATAAGCGGCGCAATCTCCAGGAGTTGCTTACAACTCAAAAATATTTTCCATTAATATCCACTTCTCTCCTTTTTTTGCCCAGGGCAATGGTTGCTGAAATTTCCACATCAGCTCTTCCCATTCCTGCACTTTCGGATTAACATTGTCCATTGCAGCCTTGCGTTCAAAGGTGAAAGAATCATCTGTTTCCATGATCATAAACAACCTGTTACCGGTGCGGTAAATTTCCATGTTGGTGATGCCCGAGTCGGTAATGCTTTTCACGATCTCCGGCCATGCATTTTCTTTCTTATGCCAGTTTTCATATTCAGCAATCAATTCAGGTTTATCAATCAAATCCACAGCTAAGCAATACTTTTTCATTTTATAAGTTTTGTCTTAAACAGATTTTAATCTATCGAAGGGCGGGGTACAACTTTGTTGGATTGCAATTTAATTGTTGTTGGTTGAAGTCCCGGCGAAGTTGCGGTCAAAACAATTTTTCCCGCCTCTTTTGTTGTTTGCACAATCACCTGCGCAAGGCCATTAAACAACTTTCGTTTCCATGGTTGTGCTGCCGTAACGATTTGAATCAAACCGGGATCGGTATTTACATTCTCCCAATCATATTTTTTAGGAATGGGCGTTGCAAGAATGGCAATAAGATTCTTACCTGCCTTTAAAATGCTTTTGTCAATTACAAATCCGTTTGCAGTTTCATTTTGTTTCAGGTTAGAAGCAATTGCTTTTCCGTTTACATAGATCGTCTGTTCGAGGCCAATATTTTTATAAAAAAGGGTGATGACAGTATTAGAAAAACTTTCTGGAAGTGTGAAGCTCCCCCGATATACATAAGCTTTCGCAAGGTTTTTATAGTCACGGTTTTTAAAAGCTCCTACCCAAGATGCATCATCAATATCTGCAGCAAGTTCATTTGTTACATCCATTCCTGCCACTTGTTTTTCTTTCAGATCTTCGATTAAAATAGTTTGAATTGTTTCCAGATATTTTTCATTTTCTGACGAAGTTGGATCGCCATTACCAATACCGATAATTTTTGCAGGGCCATCAATTCTGAAGGTAATTTCATTGCCAGCAACTGGTACCGCCAATTTGTTTTTGTCAAGAGCTTTTACAGTGATTATTGAAACATCTTCCCCATCAGCAGCAAGAGAAAATTTGCCGGCATCTAATTGAATCGACGCTGCATCATCCGTTGTATTTACAATGTCAGTTAAAAGCTTTTTCCCGATTTTGTAACCAACAGCTTGCAATATACCCGGTGCATAATTCACTTTCCACTCAAGATGGCTGTTCAGTTCCATCTTCTTTTTACCTAAACTTTTCTTGTTGAGAAACAATTCAACTTCATCGCAGTTGCTATGCACCCAAACATCAATCGCTTTACCTTCCTTCCCTTTCCAATTCCAATGAGGCAGAATGTGAAGTGTTGGTTTATCGCTCCACCATGATTTTAAGTAGTACACGTTGTCTTTAGGGAATCCGCACAGGTCCATCATTCCAAAATAAGAAGTAACGGAAGGCCATCCGTAAGGTGTTGGTTCACCCCTGTAGTCAAAACCTGTCCAAATGAATATACCTGCCAAATAAGGACGTGCTGCGTAAAACTTCCATCCTTCTTCAATGCTGTAAAAAGTTGGACGTGGCTTTTGATCATATGCTGCATGATAATGTCTGCTATCATCAGTAATGTAAATTCCTCTAGTAGCAAATGTTGACCCTTCTTCTGTTCCCATTGCAGGTTGATCGGGAAAGTTTTTGTGATGTGCTTCTATATCACCATTTCCAAGATAGTTGTAGCCCATCACTTCAAGAACATCAGAAATGCCGCTTCTGAAACCGCCGCTGATGCCTGCTGTCGTTGGCCTAGTGGAATCAAGGCTCTTTGCAAAGTTTTGAAGCGTATTTGCAATGCGTTCTCCGGTAATGTTATTTTCAATGCCCCATTCTTCATTACCAATGGACCATGCAATAATGCAAGGATGATTGCGGTCTCTTATGATCATTCGCTTCATTTCATTCAATCCATCTTCAGTTGTTCGCATCAAACGGTTTTCATCCAACACTAGCATTCCTAACCGATCACAGGCATCAAGCAATTCATGAGCTGGTGGATTGTGCGAACAACGATAGGCATTCGAGCCTATCTCCTTCAATGTTTTAATACGCCAATAGATCAATTCATCGGGCATGGCGGCTCCTACACCTGCATGATCCTGGTGATTATTTGTTCCTTTCAATTTCAGATGCTTGCCATTTAAAAAGAAACCTTCTTTGGCATCGAAACGAATAGTGCGAATTCCAAGTGTTGTTTCATAAGAATCAAGCTCATTGTTTCGTTCAATAACTGATGTTACTATTTTATAGAGATAAGGAGATTGTAAACCCCAGAGCTTTGGATTCTCAACATTCAATGAGCTAGTCAGGTCTCTTGTTTCAAAAGGAGCTATTTGCACATTAGAAATCCTTTTTGAAGCAACCGTTTTTCCATCGGTATCAATAATGGCTTGAAGAAGATCGATAGTTTTAATTTTGTTGTCTTCATTTACAATTTCAGCTTTCGCTGTAACGATTGCGTTACTGCCTTTAATTTCAGATGTAATAAACGTTCCATTTCGTTTAACGTGAACAGGATTTGTTTTTGTAAGCCACACATGCCTGTAAATTCCGGCACCTTCGTAAAACCAGCCTTCTTCCATTGTTGCGTCAACACGAACTGCAATAACATTATCGCCACCGTAATTCAATACGTCAGAAATATCGTATTGAAAACCGTTGTATCCACTTTCTTCTGTTCCAAGATAATGACCATTCACCCAAACAATCGAATTGCGAAACACACCATCGAACACGACGGAAATTTTTCTACCGGTATCTAATTGAGGAATAAAAAATTTTTTGCGATACCAGCCCACACTTGCTTCAGGAAAATTTCTGCCAATGGCTTTAAATCCATGACTGTAACTGGCATTTGCACTGAATGGTTGTTCAACTGCCCAATCATGTGGCAGGTCTAATTTTCTCCATGCACGGTCATCAAAATTGGCAGCTGCGGGTCCATCGCCATAACCTGCTTTTGCTAAGTAGGAAAAATAGGCAGTACCATGATTGAAATCTTTCTTTGTGTCGAAAGGATGGCCGAATGCAAAATGCCAGCCAAAATCCATCAACAGCTTTTCACGCTTTTTGACTTGTTGAGCAAAAACCAAAAATGTTGCGAACACAAGAAATAAGATAAGAAATACTCTTTTCATAAGCAGATGACTTTACAATGCAATTAGAGCTTGTTGTATTTTTTCAGAAGTGCCCTTGTTTCAATACCGGATTGTTTTAAATCTTTTTCACTCCAGTTGCCATTTGAGCCTGCGGTTGGAAGCAGTACTGAACAAGTTTCATTTTTATCGGAAACCGACCATGTAACCCAACTGATTTTATTTTGTTCAGCCCATTCAATCCACTTTGTCCACTCTTCCATATCGATAGCTCCGTTGCCACTTGCTTCCATTCCGGCACTTTCGGAAATGAAGATGGGGATTCCTTTTTTTATAGCATAATCGCATCGGCTCCTTAATTCCTGCTTGTGAGTGGCAGCGTAAAAATGGACCGTATACATAATGTTTGTAAAGCCTTGCAATGGTGCATCGGCCACAAGATGAATATCCTGGTCCCAATGAGGAGATCCTGCAAGAATGATATTATCACTGTCGTACTTCCTGATGACATTGATCACTTCTGTTTCATAACTCTTTACCTGCCCCCATGTTTCGTAGTCAGGTTCGTTGAATAATTCATAAATAACATTGGGATATTTGCCATATTCCTTTGCCATCTGTGCAAAGAAAGATTTTGCCTCTTGAAGATTGATGTTGTGACTATGCCAATCGATGATCACATAAATGCCAGCTTTAATTGCCCCATCAACAACTGCTTTAATTTTTTGAACAGCGCCGGCTGAATCGCTCTTATAACCGCCTTTCGGTTCAATACCTATTGCTGCACGAACGACAGAACAATGCCAATCCTTATAAAGCCATGAGACCGTATTCTCATTGTAAAATCTTGGCCAGAAGTTGTGCCATCCGTAACTCATTCCGCGGAGAATAACAGGTTTACCTTTTTTGTCGCATAATTGCGTTCCTTTTACCTGTAAGTGTCCATACTTTTTTACCGGTTGTGCAGAAACAATTGAAACTGCGATAGCCAACAACAGGCTTGTGACTACAGCTTTTAGATTACTGGTCATCATAAAATTTCTTTTAAAAAATGTGCCCTGTGTTTCTATCGAATCGTTTTCGAAGTAAAAAAGTGTCAAATATAGAAAGCATCAAACCATTTCTATCATTGCCTTAATTACGCCGTTTGCAGGATTGAGCCAACCTTCAAATTCATCCTTCACCTGGTCGAAGACTACGCGATGAGTGATGTAGGTGGTTGGATCAACTTCTTTTCCTTTCATACATGCAATCACATGCTCAAAGTCTTCTCTTGTAGCATTCCTGCTGCTCATTAAAGTTGCTTCACGTTTATGAAATTCTGGATGACTGATGATAATCTCACCTTTTTGCAGGCCGATCAAAACATATCTCGCTCCATGTGCCATGTATTGAAATGCGTTGTTGATCGCTTTCAAATTGCCCGTAGCGTCTATTACAACAGTTGGCATATCGCCGTTCGTTATTAAGGCCAATTGTTGCAGAACATCAGAATCCATCGCATTGATGGTATGTTCCACCTTTAATTTTTCTCTGCAAAATTTAAGTCGGTCCTTATTGATATCAAGTGCAATTACTTTTCCTCCCGCAATCCTGGCAAACTCCATTGTACCCAATCCAATTGGCCCCGCACCAATCACTAAAACAAATTCATATTTTGTTACTCCTGCCCTTCTTACACCGTGTGCACCAATTGCCAAGGGTTCAACTAAGGCCAAGGCATCAAAACTTAGACCTTCACCATGAATCAATGAATAAGACGGAACGGAAAGATATTCAACCATACCGCCGTGTTGATGAACGCCACATACTTTTATATTGACACAAGCGTTTTCTTTTCCAGAACGACATGCAATGCATTTCCCGCAATAGAAATAAGGAATAAATGTCACTGTTTCTCCAACCTCAAAACCCGGAGCGCCATCAACTGCAATGAGTTCACCGGAAAGTTCATGCCCTAAAATCCGTGGATATTCAAAATAAGGTTGCGTTCCTTCGAAAGCATGCAGGTCAGTCCCGCAAATTCCAATTCTTTTAATTTTTATGATGGCTTGTCCTGGTTTAAAGCCAGGTTGTTCGCCGGTAGCATATTCAAACTCACCCGGTCTTGTGCACACTAAAGTCCTCATTGTAATCTCAATTATAAATTATAGAAACGGATTGCATTCAATCCGAAAAATTTTTCCTGTTCTTCTTTTGAAAATGAAGAAAAATAATCTTCAAATATTTCCAACATCTCATTGTATGACGCAGCTACCAAACATACAGGCCAGTCGGAACCAAACATAATTCGGTTTGTTCCGAATACTTCAACAACAACATCTATGTAGGGTTTGAAATCTTCTTTCTTCCAATTTTTCCAGTCCGCCTCTGTTACCATCCCCGAAATCTTACAAAATACATTTTCAAATTGCGCCAACTTGCTGATGTCCTTCTTCCATTGATCGATGTCTGCTTTTTTTATATCCGGCTTTGCGATATGATCGATTACGAATGGTTGGTCAGGAAAAGCTGAAACGAATTTTGGGAGGTATTGCAATTGATCTTTGAAGATCAGAATATCATAAGTGAAATTGTATTTTGCCAATAATGCAATGCCATTCCTGAAATCAGGTTGCAACATAAGGTCCCTTTGTGGTTCTCCCTGCAAAACATGGCGAAAGCCTTTTATTTTTTGAAACTGAGTATAGTGTTTTAAACGTTCTTCAACGGTTTTCGATTGAAGGTCAACCCAACCTACAATCCCTTTTATAAAATCAAATTCTTCGGCATTTTTAAAATGAAAATGGTTTTCGGCTTCCGCCTGGTCTGACTGAACTGCAACACAGCCATCGAAGTCATTTTCTTTTAAAATTGATTGTAAATCTCCGGGGAGAAAATCTTTTTGGATGACTTTCATTTCATCATTGATCCAACTATCTCTTACGGGGTCAAACTTCCAAAAGTGCTGGTGCGAATCGATTCTTTTCATGAAGCTGTAAAGTTATAGCGTGGTACCAATTGCAGGTTCTTTTTCTATGTCAACCGTGTTGATAACTTTATAACCTCTCCATCCGAAATAGGCAACGATTACAAAACATATCAGTGGTACGATATAACCTAATTGAATATTTCCCGTTCCATCACTGATCAATCCAAAAATTCTTGGAAGAATGGCGCCGCCAACTATAGACATGATCAACAAACTACTTCCATATTCTGTATCGCCACCGAGGTCTTTTATACCTAAAGCAAAAATTGTCGGGAACATGATCGACATAAAAAAACAGATCAGAATCACAGCGTACACAGTTATCATTCCATGCGCTGTAATGGCAACAAAACATAACAGTGTATTAATAGCGGCATAAATAGCAAGCAGCCTGTTAGGCTTGATAAACTGCATTAAAAAAGTTCCAAGAAAACGTCCGACCAAGAAAGCCAAACCACAACCACTTAAGAAATATCCTGCTTTTTTTTCTGTTATTCCTCCGGCCTTGGACGCATAAAGAATGAACAGGCTAAAAACACAAACCTGTGCCCCTACATAAAAGAACTGGCCAATCACCGCCCATGTAAGATGTTGGTGTTTAAACGCATGGAGAATATTCTCGCTTTTCTTCCGTCCCGTTTCTTTGTGTTGAATCTTTGGCAATTTGGTTAAGGCAAAAGTAATTGCAATCATCAGCAGAACAGCTCCCAGAATAAAATACGGTGTTTTAACTGAAGACGCTTCGGAAGCTAATGCAATCCGTTTTGCATTAGCTGTCATCGCGTTTAATTCCGTGTCAGAGTATCCTTGTGTAAGGATAACGTTACTACCAATAATTGGAGCAACGAAAGCAGCTAATCCATTAAATGATTGAGCAAGATTCAAACGTTGCGTACTCGTGTCATGAGGACCCAATGCTGCTGCATAAGGATTAGCGGCTGTTTCTAAAAAACTCAGACCACTGGCGATTACGAAAAGTGCAAATAAAAAGAATGCGTAAGATTGGGTATTAGCAGCCGGAACAAATAAAAAAGCACCGATCGAGAAAAACATTAATCCTGTAATAATACCGATCTTGTACCCAAATCTTTTCATCACATAACCGGCGGGCAAAGCCATTAGAAAATATGCGATGTAAACAGCCGAATCAACAAGTGTTGACTGGGTAATGGTAAGAGTAAACGACTTTCTTAGATGAGCAAGTAAAACCGGGTTGAGATTATTTGAAAAACCCCAAAGAAAAAATAAGGACGTTACTAAAATGAATGCAAAAGTGGTTTTAGTTGCAGCTGTTGTGGTTGTGTTTTGCGGAACTGCGGTATTCATACGAAGCTGTAAACTTTCTTGATGAAATAAATGGATAAACGTTCAAAAGACAATTATTCTTCAAATATAAAGTTTGCTAGCGACTTCAAATATGAGAAAGCGGAGGCCAGACCAGAGCGACAGACTGATTTACATGCTCATATCACGCCCTGATGGACTGGCTCCTTTTTTGAAGATGTATTCACTGTTTAAAAGATAAACACCCGTGGTCACCACAACGTCCCCTTCCTTTAACCCACTTCTGATCTCAATTCTGTCGCCGGTTTCCAAACCTGTTTGCACCATTACACTCTTAAAAGTGTTCTTGTCAACCTGTAACCAAACAGTACTCATTTTTTCATTCCTGATTACCGCATCAATGGGAAGTGTAAGAGAATTCCTCTGGCGATTTTTCAAAACTACATAAGCCGGCATGCCTGGTTTCAATTGATTATTTGCATTTGGAATGGCAACTCTCACAAGATTTATTCTTGTGTCAGGATTGATTTCGGGATTCACCAATTGAATTGTTCCGTTCACTTCCTTTCCTAATTCGGGGAGACGCACGGTTGCAAAACCTTTCGGATCGAACTCAGGCAACCTTGAAGTGTACACCTGCGCCTCTGCCCACAAAGTTGAAAGATTCGCCAAACGAACAATTGGCCCTCCTTCCATTACATAATCACCTTCATGACCTTCAAGAACGGTAACATAGCCGCTGGAAGAACTGTAAAACGAAGTAAGTGGAGAAGACTTTTTTGTTCTTTCCAGTTCATTGATCTGTGCTTCGCTCATTCCCCACAGCATCAATTTATTTTTTGCGCTTTGAACCAATTGCTTCAAATCAACAATGGAATTGTCAAGCACTTTTTGTTTTTCTAATGCAAGTAAATATTCCTGCTTCGCATTGTTCAATTCTTCAGAATATAAATCATAAAGCTTTGCGCCTTTCTGGATATAATCGCCTTCACTCTTAAAATACAAACGCTCAATACGGCCGGCTAGTCTTGCACTCACAGTTGTTGTTTTTGTTTCGTCAACACTAAGTGTCGCGGTCAAAATTGTTTCATCCCCAATTGTTCCCTTCCCAACTGTATCAACCTGGATATTTCCTAATTGAATCTGTTGATCGCTGAGCATAATCGATTCATCGTTATTTGCCTTCTTCTTTTCTACTTTGATCAGCTCCATTCCGCAAATAGGACAATCGCCGGGCGTATTTTGCATAATCTGCGGATGCATGGAACAGGTATAGAAAACATCCGTTTCCTGCATGGCAACTTTGTTTTTGTTCTTACACGAAAAAAGAACAAGCAGCAACAATATTGAAACTAAATATTTCATGATTATTTGTTCACTTTAATGAAGCTTTCGCTATCAGTTAAAAATTGTGCATTCATAGCAACAGAATCTATCGAATTCAATCCCGATACAATTTGAATAACATCATTGTTGGCCAACCCAGTTTCAACTTTATGTGCTTTGAATCCACCTGACTGTTTAATAAAAACAACTTTATCAATTCCCAATGAAAGAACCGCATCTTTCGGAAGCCAGTTTGCATTTGTACTGTTTACAAAAACGGTTGCCTTCACCTGGCTTCCAACCGGAATTTGCAGTTGAGAGTTGTTGAAATATACCCTTGCTGTCAGTGTTTTATTTTCTTTGCGATAAAGAGGTTCGATAAAATCTATCTGTCCCCTGAAGTCCTTGCCTGGACTTGTTTCAGGAATGATTTTAACGGCATCTCCTTTCTTTACAAGAGATAGATATTCAGGGAAAATATTCAACAACACCCAACTGCGGCTTACATCATACAACTGAAAGATGTTCTGCCCTTTTTCAACGTACATGCCTTCTTTAATAGAAAGATCTTCGGTGATTCTTGCAATATCCATTCTTTGATTGTCAGCATTTTCACCAGGCATAGTATTTCCTGCTTCATGAATATGTCCTGTGTAATTACTGTAAACACTAACAGTTAACGATGGCTTTCCAGTTCTGATGATTTGTTGCAACTGGCCTTCATTCATACCAAGCAATAAAAGTTTTTGTTTGGCTGCATTGATCAACGAAGTGTTTGACGGATCATTTTTAATGACAAACAAAAGCTCCTGCTGGCTTGCAAGTAAATCAGGACTATAAATGTCCATTATCTTTTGCCCTTTCATTACATGTTGGTAACGATACTTCACATACAGCTTTTCTATTCGTCCGGAGACTCTTGCAGAAATTGTATTTACTAATCTTGTATCGTAAGCAATTGTTCCCAGTGCATCCACTTCAATAAGTTCTTCTTTTTGCTGAATGGTTGTTACAGGAACAGTTGAAACCACAAAACGGTCAGTAGGTTGTAAAAGATCATCGAGCTTGATATCATTGATCGCAACAGCGTTATCAACTTTTCTTATCAGGTCCATTCCACAGATAGGACAAGAACCTGGCTTATCACGAATAATTTCTGGATGCATGGAACATGTCCATTGTTCTCTTGATGATGCCTGAACAGATGTTTTCTCCTTGCATGAGGTAAATATAATTGCACTAGTCAGAAACAAAAGACAGGATAGAATAATTTTATGTGGCATCATTTTTCTCATTTTATTTCAAGTATCCTTTCTAATTCAGCTTGCATTTGCAACAATTCATTAAGCTGATCTAAATATTGGAGCTGTGTCATGTTCAATGTTTCCCAGGCATCGTACAATTCAAACAATTCTTCTGTATTATTTTGATAAGCGATCTGCATGGTTTGAAAATTCTTTCTTAATGCAGGAATTATATTGTCTTCGTAAAGCTTTATTTGCCTTTGCCTTGCCAGGATTTCATTTTTCATTCCTGCAGCCATCCCAGATGCTTCGTTGATCATTCCTAATCTTTCCTGGTTCAATGATTCGGCTTTCCATTTCAAACTTTGCACGTTGGCTATTGCGGCCCTTGATGACCACTTTGTCATTGGTAAACGCACCATGCCCATTAAAGAATACTGCATTGGTACGCCACCAAAACCAAACATATGATCGAAACGCATTCCAAATTCAGGTTTGAGCTTGGTTCTTTCAACATCCTGCTGCAACCCCACTATCTGGATTTCTCTTTCGACAGCTTTAATATCGCTTCTTGAATTGATGAAAGCTGTGCTGTCAAACTGAAGTGAAGAGTAATCTTTAATGACATAATTGGTGTCAATATCAAAAGCCATGTTTTTGTCGCGGTTCATCAAAGTATTTAAAGCAATTCTTCTTTGCACCATTTCATTTTCAAGCATCACTTTCATTGTTTCAATATTACCAACAGACGCTTTAGCCTTGTAATAGGCACTGATCTTTCCTAAATTATTTTTGTACCTCAATTCGGCATCCTTTATCATAAAATCAAGAATTTTCATATCCTGGTCCAGCACGTTTATTTTCTTCTTGACAATAATCCATTGATAGTAATTTTTCTTTGCCTGCGCATATAATTCATTTATGGTTGCATTCTTTTTTTCAGTTTCAACAGTAGACATGCTTTGCATATATTTCTGTTCAGCGTTCAGCATTTTCTTATTGGGAAACATTTGCTCGGCAGATATCATATACTGTCCCATGCCTTTTGTTCCGTCACTCATTTTCTTCCATAATGATGGATTATATGGAGTCATGTATAAGCCGGTGCTTAGAAGTGGTGGTTCCCAGTTTTTTGCTCCTTTTGCTGCTTCATCCAATGACCTTATTTGTGCATCATAACCTTTCAGATCAGGATGGTTATTGTTGATGGATGAAAACACTTCTTCTATGCTTAATTTTTCCTGCGAGAATGCAGCGGCCGCTAAAAGCAATGAACAGACTATAATAAAAAATTTACTTTTCATCTTTTAATGTTTTGTTTCCAGCACATCAATCTTTCCGTGCTTTCTTAATTCGTATTCTTTTTGCATGAGAAATATCAAAGGCGTTACCAAAAGAATGTGTGTTGCGGATGTAATTACACCTCCAACCATTGGTAATACAATAGGTTTCATCACATCACTCCCCACACCACTACTCCAAAGAATGGGTATCAATGCAAACAACGAAACCGAAACCGTCATAATTTTTGGCCGTAGCCTCTTTGCGGCACCCGCAATAACGTACTCACGCAGATCTTGTTTTGTTATCGTTTCTTTTGAATTTCCTTTCAGTGCTACTAATTGCTGCATGGCATCGTTGAGATAGATCACCATCACAATACCCGTTTCTACAGCTAATCCAAATAAGGCAATGAATCCAACTGCAACTGCAACGGATAAATTCACACCCCAGAAATAAACCATGAATGCGCCGCCGATCAAAGCAAACGGGATAGAGATCAAACTAAAAAAAGCTTCGCGTGCAGAACGGAAAGCAAAATACATGGACATGAAAATGATCAGCAATACAACAGGTAAAATCATTTTTAATGTTTTTTCACTTCGCATCAGGTTTTCATATTGTCCGCTCCATTCAAAAAAATAGCCACGAGGCAATTTCATGATCATCTGATCCAGTCTTTGTTGGGCCTCTTTAACTGTGCTTCCAAGATCTCTATCACGAACGTTGAACAAAACAGTTCCACGCAACAAAGCATTTTCAGAATTGATCATTGGTGCACCTTCAGTTATTTTCACATCGGCAACAGCTTCTAGCGGAATGGGGCCAAAACTCATGGTTTGTAATTGCAAACGTTTCAACGCTTCAATATTATTTCTGAAATCCTGGCCAAACCTTGCGTTCACCGAAAATCGTTGACGTCCCTCTATAGTTGTTGTTAACTCAGCACCGCCCAATGCTGTTTCGATAACCGTGTTTACATCATCAATACTCAAGCCATAACGGCCAATTTCTTCCCGCTTAATGATAATATCAATGTATTTACCACCGGTAATCGGTTCAACATACAAATCTTTCACACCTTCAATTCCGTTCAACGCATTTTTAATTTGCTGTGCGAAATAGTTTATTGAATCGAGATTTTGCCCATACACTTTAACACCAACATCGGTACGAATACCTGTCGAAAGCATGTTAATGCGATTAATGATCGGTTGCGTCCATCCATTGGTAACTCCCGGTATCTGCAATTTTGAATTCAGCTCGTTGATGATATCATTCTTTGTAAGCCCCGCACGCCACTGCGATCTCGGCTTCAAGAGAATGATCGTTTCAATCATGCTGATGGGAGAATTATCTGTTGCCGTATTGGCCCTTCCTGCTTTTCCTAAAACATTGTCAACTTCCGGAACAGACTTGATAATCTTATCCTGCACCTGCAGGATTCTTTTTGCTTCTGAGTTGGAAACATCAGGCAAAGTAACGGGCATGAACAAAAGAGAACCTTCATCAAGTGGTGGCATAAATTCACGGCCAAGACTCATGACTAAAGGAATGCTTATTAGCAATGCTGCAATGTTAATTCCTAAAGTTGTTTTTCTCCATTTTATACATGCTCTTATGACAGGCTCATAAATCCTTTCCAATCCACGATTGATAGGATTTGCATTCTCATGTCGAAACCTTCCTTTCATAAAGAAAGAAATCAGCACAGGTGCCAACGTGATCACCAAGATTGCATCAACAATCATGATGAAAGTCTTGGTAAAGGCCAATGGATGAAACAATTTTCCTTCTTGACCCGTCAACAAAAACACCGGAAGAAATGATGTAATAATGATTATAGTTGAAAAGAAAACGCCTCTCGAAACCTGCTTACATGCTTTTTCAATCAGGCTCATTCGCACGTCTTCCGGAATCTTCCGATAATCCGATTTCAACCATTTTCTATTTTTAAAAATTGCCATTGCTAACTTTTTGGTGGTGGGTTATTTTGCCATTCAGATAAGTGGCGATAAGCATTTTCAGACATGATGATTCCATTGTCAACGATAACGCCTATGGCCAATGCAATCCCTGTTAACGACATGATATTAGATGAAATGCCAAACGCATTGAGTAAAATAAAACTTGCAGCGATAGTGACCGGAATTTGAATGATGATGCTTAAAGCGCTTCGCCAATGCAAAAGGAAAAGAATTACGATCAAAGACACGATGATCATTTCCTCAATCAGCTTTGTCTTCACATTTTCAATCGAAGCTTTTATCAATTCTGTTCGATCATACGCTACTTTAAATTTTACTCCTTCTGGCAGTCCTCGCTGCACATCAGCCATTTTCTTTTTCACCTGTTCAATCACCTTGTCTGCATTTTCGTTGTAGCGCATCACAACAATTCCTCCCACAACTTCACCTTCACCGTTTTCATCAAAAATTCCCAGCCGCAACTCGCCTCCCATCTGCACTGAACCGATGTCTTTTACCCTTACCGGGACCCCATTGTAATTCGTCAGCGCAATGTTTTCGATGTCTTCCCTGTTCTTTATGTAACCCAATCCACGAATGATGTACGCCATATCACTCATTTCAAATTTTCTTCCACCAACATCATTATTGTTTGCCTTCACTTTGTTCATTACATCCATCATAGAAACATTGTAGAACTGAAGTTTTACAGGATCGATCACCAGTTGATATTGTTTTTCAAATCCGCCGAAAGACGCAACTTCAGCAACGCCAGGAACAGTTTGCAACGCAAGTTTGATGTACCAATCCTGCAATGCTCTTTGTTCTCCTAAGTCCATTTTTTTTGCATCGAGTGTATACCAGAAAACATGTCCCACTCCAGTGCCATCGGGGCCAAGTGTTGGCGTAACGCCCTGCGGAAGTAAACGTTGGGCATAATTTAACCGTTCGAGCACTCTTGTTCTTGCCCAATAAATATCAACGTCATCATCGAAGATTACATAAACGAAACTCATCCCAAACATGGAGGTGCCCCTAATATTTTTCACCCTGGCAATTCCCTGAAGGTTGCTCACTAAGGGATATGTTACCTGGTCTTCTATTATTTGCGGGCTCCTTCCCATCCATTCCGTAAAAACGATCACCTGGTTCTCTGAAAGATCAGGAATGGCATCGATGGGATTTTTTTGAATTGACAGGATTCCCCATACCAACAGGCAGGCTGCGAGCAACACAACTATCAGCCTGTTGCGTAGGGAAAGTTCTATAAGCTTTTGAACCATGGTTATTCTTTTGGCTTAACGAATGTTCCTTCGGCCTTCATCTTCTTTTGCTCTTCTGTCATTTTTTGTTTAGTAAGATTCATCCCGCACTTTGGACATTTGCCCGGATGATCACTCATCACTTCATTATGCATTTCGCATGTGTAAGTTTCGTCAGCGGCCAATTGTTCTGTCCTTTGTTGATTGTTGTTTGAACATGCGGTAAATGTTAATCCCAGCCCAACAAAAATTAGGAATACCAAGAAGAGTTTTTTCATTTGATTATAGTTTTAGAATGGTACAATGTTAATTCAGAAATATAGGCGAGTATAAACGCCAATAGCCAGGTTAAACTGGCATCGATAAGTCAGAAAGGATTTTAAATGCGGAAAACGCAGTTGCGTATGCAGAGATCAAGATCGCCAATCAGGGGCGGTGCATTGCTTTTGGAGGGCAATTGTTTCTTTTGCAGAAGTAAACAGGCTACTGATTGGTCAACAGAAACAGCAGCAGAAACAGATAACTTCAAGATGTCGAGGGAAACATAATTTGCCTTTTGATCATCCTGGATCTTCAGCAATTTGTTTTCATCGTGACAGCAGCCTTTGTCGGAATGAGCTTTTTCCATTCCACATTTACTGCATTCTTTTAAATTTGATTCCGCAAGCGTAATTGACCAACCGGAAAGTTTCCCCATGCAATAATGTAATTGCACGGTTGCACCGATTGAAGTAACCGAATAAATAAGGAATAATATGAAGGCGAAGAAACGCTTCATGGCTGTAAAAATACATTTTTTGGCGAGGTTTGCTATATGACCCGTATCATCTCCACAAAAACAGCTCCTTTTTAACTACATCTTTAAAATAGGATTATTGCTTAACTTACTATGCCAACCAAAACCTGATGCGCTATACCATCCTCCTATTCGTTTTAATTTTTGCAAGTTGCGATTATGGTTCTTTCGACAAAGACAAAAGACAGATTATGGCCAAAGATTATATTCGCTGGCATTTGCCGAAGCATTCGACAGAGTTTGATGTAACATCTTTTAAAGAAGACACATTGAATAACATGATCGATTCTAATTTCAAGCGTCCGATAGGCTATACAATCAATTACCGGTTCACTGATTCATTGAATCATATTCAACAAAAAACAGCAACCGTATTATTTACACCCGATGGCCATTCAATAATCAGTACCATTCATCAACCTTAAACGCAAGGCATGGCTAGTTCACAACAACGGTTTATTGCATTGGACGTATTTCGGGGAATAACCATTTGCTTCATGATCATTGTAAATACTCCTGGCAGTGGCGCAGAACCTTTTGGTCCTTTGCAGCATGCTGAATGGCATGGCTTCACTCCTACCGATCTGGTCTTCCCTTCTTTTTTATTTGCTGTTGGGAATGCAATGAGTTTTTCATTGGGACGGTATCACCAATTGGGAAGAACCGCATATTTCAGCAAGATCATTCGCAGAGCAATACTGATTTTTTTGTTTGGTTATCTGATGTATTGGTTTCCGTTTTTCCGATTAGATGCAGCAGGGCACATCATAGGAGCCCCGATAAGGAACACAAGAATTATGGGTGTGCTGCAACGAATTGCATTGTGCTATTTTTTTGCTTCATTGCTGATTTATTTCTTTCAAAGAAGAACAGTAATTATTATAACGATTGTGCTGCTGCTTTTTTATTGGTTTATGCTTCTTATGTTCGGAGATCGGTCGCAACCATTTAGTTTATTAGGGAATGCAGGTTTGTATTTGGATAAGTGGATGATGGGCACACATCATTTGTATCATGGCGAAGGCATTCCATTTGATCCTGAAGGTTGGTTAAGTACGATTCCAGCAATCGGAAACGTGGTAGCCGGGTATTACACAGGACTATTCATTCGGGAAAAAGGAAAGACTTTTGAAACACTTGCTAAACTAATGTTGGCCGGTGCCCTCTTTATTTTTGTTGCATTATGGTGGAATACATTTTTCCCAATCAATAAAAAACTATGGACGTCATCATTTGTATTACTTACTTCAGGAATTGATTTGTTATTAATTTCTGCATTGGTTTATGTAATAGAAATGTACGGCAGGTATACAAAAGGATGGACACAGTTCTTTATGGTGTTTGGCAAAAACCCACTCTTAATTTATTTACTATCCGAATTACTTGTAACAGCTTTATTTATGATTAGAATGGGTAACAATCAATCATTCTTTGCGTGGATCAATAAAGTTTTCTTCCAGGTAATTGCTCCCGGTTCGGTAGGTTCTTTGTTGTTTGCTTTGGCCTACATGCTATTTTGCTGGAGCGTTGGGTGGATTTTAAACGAGAGGAAAATCTATGTGAGAGTATAAACTATTTCTAACCACACAATACGATATATGAATAAACACATAAAATCACGCCGTTCATTTTTAACCGATGCTACAAAGGCTGCGATCGGTGCTACTTTCATTCCAAACATTATCAGCGCAAAGGACAAAATTCGGAATGCAAAATCCTTGCAACGTGAGAAAGATGTTTACAGTGCAAACGATCAAATCCAAATTGCTTTAATTGGTTCCGGCGGAATGGGTGTTGCAGATGCAACAACAGCTATCTCCGTTCCCGGAATTAAGTTGCTTGCTGTTTGCGATCTTTACGATGGCCGTTTGACAGAAGCTAAAAAACGCTGGGGAAATGATATCGCAACAACAAGAGATTTCAATGACATTCTGGGAAGAAAAGATATCGATGCCGTCATTATTGCTACACCCGATCATTGGCATAAAGACATTTCTGTTGCTGCCATGAACAAAGGCAAACATGTGTATTGTGAAAAACCAATGGTGCATGAAATTTCAGAAGGTGCGGTTGTTGTCGCGGCACAAACAAAAAACAAGGTTGTGTTCCAGGTGGGCAGCCAGGGAATGAGCTCTTTGGGAAATGAGAAAGCAAAACAACTATTGAAGGAAGGAGCAATTGGACAATTGAATTATGCTGAAGGTTTTTGGGCTCGCATGTCACCAACCGGTGCATGGCAATACCCCATTCCTGCCGATGCATCACCAAGTACAGTTGGATGGGACCGATACGTTGAAAACACAAAGAAAAGACCTTTTGATGCAACACGTTTTTTCCGCTGGCGCAATTATCGTGATTACGGAACCGGTGTTTCGGGTGACCTGTTTGTTCATTTATTTTCAAGTCTTCATTTTGTAACAGGTTCAATTGGTCCCGATAAGATCATGGCAACAGGTGGACTGCGTTACTGGAAGGATGGACGTGAAGTTCCCGACATCATGTTGGGCATGTTTGATTATCCCGAAACAAGAATCCATCCTGCATTCAATCTATCGCTTCGTGTAAATTTTGTTGATGGAACAGGTGGCACAAATTATTTACGCATGGTTGGCAGCGAAGGTTCTATGACAGTTGAATGGGATAAAGTGACTTTGTATAAAAACCGATCTGTTATTGACGCAAATGATCCATTGCTTCAAACTAAAAATAATAATCCTGCAGGAAAAGAATATGTGTACCAAAGAAAGAGCATGTTGCCTCCGGATAAATTAGAATATACTGCTGAAGAAGGTTACAAAGGCGCTCACTTCGACCATTTTTATAATTGGGCGACTGCTATTCGCCAGCAAAAAGATGTAACCGAAAACTCTCTATTCGGTTATCGTGCTGCTGCACCTGCATTGCTTTGTAACGATAGTTATTTCGGAAATAAGATCATGCAATGGGATCCTGAAAAACTCGTTGTAAAAAACATTTAATCTAACTCTTATTACTTGCTTACATGAAATTCTATTTATTTTTTTTAGCTGCTTGCTTAATGGTGGCGTGTAACTCTTCTAAGAAAACCACAAAGACAGATCCGGGTTACACTTCACTCTTCGATGGAAGAACTTTGGGCGGTTGGCGTACTTATCAAAACAAACCTGCAGATAGCTGGACAGTGAAAGATGGCATTTTGTATTGTGCAGGAAGTACTACCGATAAAAGCGATCGCAGGGCAGACTTAATTACAAATGATACTTTTGAAAATTTCGATCTTCAACTCGACTGGAAAATTGCTCCCCAGGGGAACAGCGGCATTTTATACATGGTTACTGAAGATTATGAAACGAGCTACCTAAGCGGTCCCGAATACCAGGTAATTGATGATGTAAACTTCCCTGAAAAATTGGAAGACTGGCAAAAGGTCGCCGCCAATTATGCCATGCATACAGCACCAACTGCACATCCAAAACCTGCTGGCAAATGGAACCATGCCCGCATCGTAGTTGATCATGGACACGTGCAACATTGGCTAAATGGAGAAAAAGTTGTCGAGTATGATTTGTGGACAGATGACTGGAAGAAAAGAAAAGCAGAAGGCAAATGGAAAGATGCTCTCGGTTATGGAATGTCAAAGGCTGGCCATATTGCTTTGCAGGACCATGGCAGTGAAGCATGGTTTAAAAATATTGAAATAAAAAGGCTTTAAAATAAAGTTGTTGATAATGTAACGACCTGCATTGCTACTTTCGTCACTTGTTGTGTCACTCTCTTGTACGTTCTGAACTTTACTCAACATTGTTCAATTGCCATTACTGACTTTATCATTTATCTAATGGCTATCACAGATGTTTCCCGCTTTGCGGAACAAGTTGTTGCCCGGGATATCCGGAACACTATTCTTTGATTTTGTTCTTTATAAGTGTCAGGATTTTTTGCAGGTTCAGATCGATTGAATTTAAAGTATGCTCCGCTTCAACGGTAGTAACGCCGGGATCATCCAGTTTGTCCACGATATCCTTTGGTGAAATGAAATGTCCTTCTTCGCCTCTGTGTTTTTCCCACAGGCTTACATCTTCTATTTTATAGTGATACCCATCTTTTTTTGCAGAAAATTTCAGAGTGTAACACAAGTTTCGAATAATCGGATATGAAGTCGATAAACGAATCACACCAATTGTTTTCAGCTCTTGTTCTTTTTCATTAACTGCAATATCTGTAACCGGCTGAACCACCTTTTGCAAAACCACTTTCGCACGATTGAATATTTCCGTTTGCGAAATACCTTCCAATATAACGTCGCCCTTGTACTCAATTTTTTTATCATCAAGGTGCACAGTTTGTGCTGCAAGCGAGAGTGGTAAAAACGATATGAAAATAAATACCAGTTTCATCCTGTTTTAAAATTTAAATCCAACATTCAGGTTGACGAAGTTTTTCTCTTCTTTGGAATAAGTAACCACGCCTGTCAATACCAACTTGTTGAAAGGCGCCATCCATAATCCTCCTCCATAACCTCGGTGCCAGGTAGACGAAGTTTCACCATGTGCCCATACTCGTCCAATATCATGAAATCCGAGCACACCAAACGGACCTCTGGTTAATAACAAATTCAACGTTCCAAGATTGACACGGAGCTCTGTGTTGTTGTAAGCTTTTGCATACCCCGCAAAACGTTGCATGCGAAAACCTCTCAGGTTCCCTCTAAAACCGAGGTATTGAGCCTGTGGGAAAGCAAAGCTGCCCGCATTATGCGCAGCGCCAAAATTGCTTGCAAGTACAATATGCTTTTTATAAAGGAAATCGCTGTAAAAAGAAGCATTGCCACCAACTTCGGTGAAGCCACCGGTATGTGCAGTTATATCCTGCAGCCTTTGTGCATATACGTCGAAAAATGCTCCTCTTGTTGTAAACACCTCGCTGTTTCTTGCATTTATCTGAAGATTCACTCTTCCGCCGGCATACCACTTACCGCTGGCTAATCCTTTCTCTCCTTCGTCAACAGGAAAAACAGAGCTGATATATTTGCCGTTGTTACGTTCATCCGAGAGCTTTAAATATTGACCTGCTGCACCATATTGCATTTTTAGCCATGGAGTAAAATGATGTTGAGCCAACAGTGAAGCATCACCCAGAATATAACTTGCCAAATAATATTTTCCTTCGTTGTGTGAATGATTGTTTGGTGTATTGTTGCCATATCCGTAAAATCTTGTTCTGCTGGCAGGAAGTTCTAAATTGCCAGTAATTAAAAGATCATCGTTGCGTATCAGCTTCACAAACTCTCCACGATACTTCATTTGATAAGATGACGAATTAATAGCTCTCGCAACGGCCAAATATTGCTTCGATGCATAAGGTTCTTTACGAAATCCATAACTTTTAATAGAATAAGAAAGGCCGAGATACAAACCGCCATCACGAGAATAATCGACTGCGATACCGGGCGAAGCGCTATTAAAATTGAATGCAAGCCTGCGATATTCGTTATTCAGAGGATCCGGAGAAATGCGCTTGTGCATTCCATTCCCTTTGACTGTGTTGTCTTCGTAGTTTACATCATACACCCAAATACTGCCACCATCTCCTTCACTAATAAAGTTATCGTCGCCGGGGCCTCCGACGAGTCTTATTATAATTGAAGAAGCATCACCATGCACAACAAATTCATCGTCGCCTTCAAGCCCGTAGAGTTGAATTTCCCTGGTTTCACCAGGATAAAAAGTACGATGATAGGTTTGACTGCCTTGTGTTCCATCTTTCTTTAGTTGGTGAACCGTTACTGACACACTATCGCTTCCATAATTATTTACATCAAATCTTTCTCTATCATTTGAGCCCAAAATCGTTACCCTTTTTGCAAGCGTTTTATAGTACGCTATCATGTCATCCTTAAAGTATCTACGTTTTTGTTTTAGAATTTTAGCAATGTTCCTGGCGCCGAACTCCTGCAATTCTTTTGGCTGTTGAGACATTGCTTTTTCAATAACACCGTCAGTCATTGTCTGAAGAAAGCGATCAATTTCTTTGTTCCAGGTTTCTTTGTTAAGCTCTGTAAGAAAGCGTCTGTCCAGATTACGGGCAGCAAAATTAAAAGTAGCTACATGTTTTGTCTTCGGTTGCAAACCTTGCAGTTGATGAAAGGCCTGCATTTTCTGAATTATAGAAGGAATGAGTCCTTCAATATTGAAGAAAGCCTGGTCGCGGTCTTTAGGCATGGGATAGAAAAAACTCATGCCCAAGGAATCTTTTTTGCCCCAATCAAACTGTCCCTCATGGCGGTCAAAATCCATGACGAAATTATCGAGAAGCCTTTCCCTCAATACAGCTATCTGATCAACTTTATTATTGGAGGATTCCTGGAGCTTTTGTGCCATCTCCTGTGTGCTACTAGTTTTAATTTTTTTCCCGCCTGGCAATACATCCCGTAGTTCGAGGAAATACAGGGCATCGCCATATTTCTTAAACTTGCCGAGTTGAGAACCGGAATCGAGAAAGGTCAACTTGTTTTTATAGTAAGGCACGCCGGCAGCCTGTGAAAGTGGCAAAACGGACAACACAGCATATGGGTATGACCCTGATATTCCATCGGCTAAAATTTTTTCAGCAATAGTATGTGCTAATGCTGCCGGAACGGCTTTCTCGGGATACTTGGCAACGGACCGCAGAAAAATTTTCCTGTCCTTTTGATCTTTTAGATGCAAAGTGTGTGTTTGCTTTCCTCCGCCCAATTCGTCTATTTCCAGTCCGCCAAGGTCTGTTTTGAGATGAATAACAGGAACCGTTATCGGTGTGATCCACTCCTGGCGATAATTCTTTCCCAGCAGGAAGTTTTTAAAGCCATTGCTTTTCAAAATTGGATTGGAAATAGAGGTTTCCCGGTTTCGATCAGCATTAAATAATGTGTCAAAATCAGAACTGCCGGACTGAGCTTTAATGCTATACAAGGACAAAAGACAAAAAAAACAAATCAATAGTCGTTTCATGAACGGAACACAACATTAGTTCCAACTATTAATAATAATATTGTGCCAGCACCACTCGTAAAAAACATAAAGTACAGTGTAATGAAAATCAAAGCAGTTTAAAACAGGCCCTAATTTCAGTTTAGTTTGTTCCTGGCAATTATTTTTGGATTGCTCCGGTTATTCAACATAGTGATTAATAGAGGCAAATCGTTATACAAAGAAAAATCTGACATCAGCTTTCTAGTCTAAAAATTTCATGAAGAAAATTTAATTCGTTGAAAATTTCCGTATTTACATAAAATCGTTATTTTTGTTAACCATCTAGTTAAATCACTTGGTTAATGAAAAAAGATCTATCAACAGAAGAAAAAATCCTGACAGCAGCAAAAAAAGTATTCCTCACCAGAGGAATGGATGGAGCCAGAATGCAGGATATTGCCGATGAAGCCGGGATCAATAAAGCTTTATTACATTACTATTTCAGAAGCAAGGATCAGTTATTTGAAAAAATTTTCCAGGAAGTAGCACATGCTTTCATTCCCAAAATATTTGCCATACTCGAATCCGAGTCTACGCTATTTGAAAAGATCGAAAGATTTTGCAGTGAGTACATCTCACAAATAATCACCACGCCCTACGTTCCTATCTTCATTTTGAACGAGATTAATCGCCAGCCACAGGCATTTTTAAAAAAAGTATTTGGAACCAACAGGCCTCCCGTCGAAAAACTAATTCCCCAAATACAAAAAGAAATCAAAGCCGGCATTCTTAAACCTGTAGATCCATTACAGCTATTGATGAATACTTTGTCGCTTTGCCTGTTCCCTTTCGTGGTTTCGCCCATGATCCAGCTAGTGACCGGAATGAATACAAAAGAGTTCAACGCTCTTATGGAAAAAAGAAAAAAAGAAGTACCTAAAATGATTATCGACTCAATTAAAAAATAATTTTTTTTATGGCTGGGTTAACTAAATGGTTAAATAAGATGGTTAAGATATGTATGTTTTTGATCTTACCGCTATCCTCTCTCCTGCTGTCTGCGCAGGAGAATAAACCTTTATCACTGGAAGAAGCTTTTCATCTTGCACAACAGAACTATCCATTGATTCATCAAAAAGATCTGATCAAACAATCGGAAAAGCTTTCCCTTGCGAACATCAACAGTAATTTTCTTCCACAGTTAATAGTAAGTGGGCAGGCTACTTATCAATCGGACGTAACTAAAGTGAGCATTCCGCTTCCCGGTCTCTCAATCCCATCTCAAAGCAAGGATCAATACAAAGCCATCGGCGAAGTGAATCAACTACTGTATGACGGGGGCTTAACTAAAGGGCAAAAAAATATTCAGCAACTCAATTCGAATGTTGAAGAAAATAGGCTTGCAGTTGAATTATACAATCTGAAAGCAAGAATCAATCAACTCTATTTCAGCATTCTTTTCCAGGATCAATTGCTTGCTCAAACTGACCTCGTTTCAAAAGATATTCAAGCCGGTATTGACAAAGTAAAACCGCAAGTAGAAAATGGTGTGGCCCTTCGATCTAATCTTCAATTGCTGCAAGCTCAGTTATTGCAAACGCAACAAAGAGCCATTGAAATAAAATCGGCACGAAAAGGTTTAGCGAATGCACTTTCACTTCTTATCAATCAGCCGATTTCTGAAACTACTAAATTTCAATTGTCGGGCGAATACAACAACATCGATACACTACTTAATCGTCCTGAATTAAAACTTTATGAAAGCCAATCGCAGCTAATAGCCGGACAGGAAGATTTGATTCATGCACGAAACTTGCCAAAGGCATCAGCCTTCTTTCAAGGTGGATATGGCAAACCCGGATTGAATATGCTTTCAAATGATTTCAAAACTTTTTACATCACCGGCATTCGGTTGAACTGGTCGCTTGGAAGTTTATACAATAACAAAAGAGATAAACAACTTATCAAAGTCAATCAGCAAACAGTGGATTTGCAAAAGCAGGTTTTTGTTTTGAACACCCAATCACAATTGAAGCAACAACAATCCGACATTGACAAGTATGCACAACTCGTTGCAACAGATAACGGCATCATTCAGCTAAGGAAAAGTATTACCGATGCAGCAAAAGCGCAATTGGAAAATGCAGTTATTACTGCTAATGATTACCTGATGCAGGTAAATGCAGAAGACCAGGCAAGGCAAGCCTTGATCCTTCACCAATTGCAACTGCGACAAGCTCAAATTAATTACGCTATATCAACCGGAAAATTATAAACCATGTTTACGAAGAAAATTATTATTCCAGTTTTTCTTTTTGTCCTCGTTCAATCTTGTGGAAACAAAAAAGAAACTTACGACGCATCCGGAAGCTTTGAAGCCGATGAAGTTGTCGTGTCTTCTGAATTAGGCGGACAATTACTTCAGTTCAATGTAAATGAAGGCGATACATTAACCCAGGGACAAATTGTTGGCATAGTCGACTCGACCAATCTTGCTTTGCAAAAAGCACAGGTAAAGGCTACTATTCAATCACTGTCTGAAAAGACAAACAATGTACAGCCACAAGTTGAATTACTTCAAAATCAATTGGCTGTTCAGCAAGCACAATTAAAAAATTTATTGCACGAAAAAGACCGCACAGAAAAACTGATACAGTCTGATGCCGCAACCGGAAAACAACTGGACGACATCAATTCACAGATTGATGTTATTAAAAAGCAAATGGCAGTAACGCAGCAACAGATCAATGTACAGAAAACAAATACTGCTACTCAAAATCGCAGCATTTTAAGTGAAGCGGGCCCTTTGCAAAAACAGGTAGCACAGGTTGAAGAAAATATTTCAAAAACTAAAGTTGTCAATCCAATCAATGGAACGGTTATTACAAAATATGCTGAACAAGGCGAGATCACTTCTCCCGGCAAAGCATTGTATAAAATTGCCGATCTATCAACATTGAATCTAAGAGCTTATGTTACTGGCGCACAATTATCTCAAATCAAATTAGGACAACAAGTAAAAGTGTTGGTTGATGATGGCGCAAAGAATTATCGCACTTACACCGGAACAATCACATGGATTTCCAACAAGGCTGAATTCACCCCAAAAACAATTCAAACAAAGGAAGAAAGAGCCAACCTTGTATACGCAGTGAAAATAAAAGTGAAGAACGATGGTTATCTAAAAATAGGTATGTACGGCGAAGTTCAACTTGAAAACAACAAATGATGAATGCAGTTGCTGTACATAACCTGGTGAAGCGATACAAGAACGGAAAAGAAACTGTTGAAGCAGTACAGGGTGTTTCGTTTGATGTAGAGAGAGGAACAATTTTCGGAATTATTGGCCCGGATGGTGCAGGCAAAACTTCCCTTTTTCGAATGCTAACTACTTTGTTATTACCTGATGGCGGTGATGCAACTGTTGACGGATCCGACATTGTGAAAGACTACAAAGCCATTCGAAAAAAAGTTGGTTACATGCCCGGTAAATTTTCCTTGTACCAGGATTTAACTGTTGAAGAAAACCTGAACTTCTTTGCAACCATCTTCAATACTACAGTTAAAGAAAACTACAATCTTATCCGTGACATTTATGTGCAGATCGAGCCATTCAAAGAGAGAAGAGCAGGAAAGCTTTCCGGTGGAATGAAACAAAAGCTTGCCTTGTGCTGTGCTCTTATTCACAAACCTGTTGTATTGTTTTTAGATGAACCAACAACGGGTGTTGATGCCGTTTCAAGAAAAGAGTTTTGGGATATGCTGCAGAATTTAAAGAAACAGGGTATCACCATTCTTGTTTCTACTCCTTACATGGATGAAGCTTCTCAATGCGATAAAGTTGCCTTGATGCAAAATGGTACGATCATGTCGTCGGGCACACCAAAAGAAATTGCAGAAAGTTTCGCTCAAACCATTCTCGCAATACAATCACAAAACATGTACAAACTGTTACAGGATTTAACTGCGTCAGATGAAGTTGACGATGCTTATTCTTATGGCGAATACCACCATGCCGTCATGAAAAAGAATTACAACACTGAATCTCTAACGCATTATCTCGAATCAAAAGGCAACAGCAATATTGAAATGCATCCAGTTTCTCCGTCCATCGAAGATTGTTTCATGCAATTAATGCGCAACAAACATGAATGAGCAACACATCATAAGGACAAAAAATCTTACCAAACGCTTTGGCGATTTCACCGCTGTCGACGCCATTTCGTTTGAGGTGAAAAAAGGAGAAATCTTTGGTTTCCTCGGCGCTAACGGTGCAGGCAAGACCACTGCTATGCGCATGCTTTGCGGGCTTTCCATTCCAACTTCAGGAAAGGCGACCGTTGCAGGTTTTGATGTGTATAAACAAACAGAAAAGATCAAAAAGAACATCGGCTATATGAGCCAGAAGTTCTCCTTGTATGAAGATCTTACCATAAAGGAGAACATTCGTTTCTACGCTGGCATTTATGGAAAATCAGATGCGTTCATCAAGGAAAAAACAGCAAGGCTATTAAAGAATCTAAATCTTGAAAAAGAAGCCGACAAACTCGTTGGTTCTTTACCATTGGGATGGAAACAAAAACTGGCTTTTTCGGTAGCTATCTTTCATGAACCGCAAATTGTTTTTTTAGATGAACCTACCGGCGGCGTTGATCCTGTTACAAGAAGAGAATTCTGGCACATGATCTACGAAGCAGCGGCTTCCGGTCTTACCGTTTTTGTAACTACACACTATATGGATGAAGCGGAATATTGCCACCGCGTTTCTATAATGGTGGATGGGAAGATTGAAGCGCTGGATTCACCCAAAGGGTTAAAGAAAACATTCAACGCGTCATCCATGGACGAAGTGTTTTTAAAACTGGCAAGAAAAGCAACAAGAGCCGCGGATTGATTGGATTGAAAACCGATTAACAGGATTTAAATGAAAATGTTTGCATCACATAGACACATAGGTTACAATAGAAGAAAACATAGCTATGTGCTCCCCCATGTTTCAATGCGGCAATGTGGTTCAGAAAACTAAATATAAACCATGAAGCAATTCATCTCATTTGTTAAAAAAGAATTTCATCACATCCTTCGCGATAAGCAAACATTTTTCATTTTGCTGGGAATGCCCCTGATCCAGATTCTCATCTTCGGGTTTGCCTTAACCAACGAAGTAAAGAATGCGGACTTTGTTATACTGGATAATGCGAAAGATGTTGCTTCACAACAACTGATCTCCGAAATTTCTGCAAGCCGTTATTTCTCCTTCAAAAAAAATATTTACAGTTATAAGGACATTGAACATGTTTTTCAAAAGGACCAGGCAAAAGTTGCCATTATCTTTCCTCCTTCTTTTGCAAGTGATCTGCAACACCTCA
Organism: Flavisolibacter sp.; assembly: GCA_035554655.1. GTDB lineage: Bacteria > Bacteroidota > Bacteroidia > Chitinophagales > Chitinophagaceae > Flavisolibacter. Next base: position 35,564 of record DATMIF010000010.1, on the reverse strand, counting down.
ATAAGGCACAAGTGCAAATCATTGCCGATGCTGCAGACCCAAACACCGCTACAACGCTCACCAACTATATGTCCTCCATCATCCGCGACTATCAAAAACGCCTAACACAAAACAAAGACCTGCCTTACACCATCAGTGTTGAACAAAGAATGTTATACAATCCGCAATTGAAAGGCGCTTACAATTTTGTTCCCGGGGTGATGGCCATGGTATTGATGCTGGTCTGCACCATGATGACAGCTATCACCATTGTTCGCGAAAAAGAAAAAGGAACTATGGAAGTGATGCTGGTATCACCTGTAAAACCGCTAAAAGTTATTTTGGCAAAAGCAGTTCCTTATCTCCTGCTTTCCATCGTCAACATCATCAGCATTTTGTTGCTAAGTGTATTTGTATTAGATGTTCCCATCAAAGGCAGTTTGCTTTTGTTAATGGCCGAAGGAATATTGTTTATCATTACATGTTTGTCTTTTGGTTTATGGATCTCCAATACAACAGCCTCACAACAAGTGGCTATGTTCATTGCATTGGTTGGGATGTTTCTACCTACAGTCATGCTGAGCGGCTTTATGTTCCCAATTGAAAATATGCCTTTGCCCTTGCGCATTATTTCCAACATTGTTCCCGCAAAATGGTTTTATATCATTATGAAATCGGTAATGATCAAAGGACTTGGCTTAGAATTCGTGTGGAAGGAAACATTGATATTGCTCGGAATGACATTGCTGTTGCTAGGACTCAGTTTGAAAAACTTTAAAATCCGGTTGGCATGAGGACGCTACGTTTTTTATTGCAAAAAGAATTCAGGCAGGTCTTTCGTGATCCGGCAATCCTGCGCCTTATATTTTTAATGCCGGCCATTCAACTTTTAGTATTACCCTGGGCTGCTGATTACGAAGTGAAAAATATCAAACTTGCTATTGTTGATAATGACCACAGCGACTATTCACGCCAATTTGTTTCAAAGGTTACTGCCTCCGGTTATTTTCAGCTGGATCAATACTCCACCTCTTACAAAGAAGCTTTGAAAGAAATTGAAAAAGACGATGCAGACATCATTGTTCAAATCCCATCGCATTTTGAAAAAGACCTGGTAAAAGAAAGCAAGGCGCCATTATTTATGGCAGTAAATGCCATAAACGGAGTAAAAGCAGTTTTAGGTGCATCCTATTTGCAGGCCATTGTGCAGGACTTTAATAATGATGTTCGTGAAGACTGGATTCAAATGCCGCGAATTCCTCCGCAAACAACCATTGAAATCACATCCTCCAACTGGTTCAATCCATTCATGGAATACAAATATTTTATGGTGCCGGGAATATTGGTATTGCTGGTAACCCTGGTTGGTTCTTTTTTAGCGGCGTTGAATATTGTAAAAGAAAAAGAAGTTGGCACCATAGAGCAAATCAATGTAACCCCGGTTAAAAAATATCATTTCATTTTAGGAAAGCTCATTCCATTCTGGGTACTTGGCCTGATCATTCTCACCATCGGTTTGATCATTTCATTTATTACTTATGGCATTACACCTGCCGGAAGTTTTTTAACCATCTACACATTTTCAGCCGTGTATTTGCTCGCCGTATTAGGACTGGGATTATTGATCTCCACCTATTGCAGCACACAACAACAGGCCATGCTCATCTCCTTCTTCCTCATTATGATTTTTATTTTGCTCGGCGGCTTGTACACGCCCATCGAAAGCATGCCTGTATGGGCACAATGGATCACCAAATTCAACCCGGTTACCTATTTCATTCGTGTAATGCGTGATGTGGTATTAAAAGGAAGCACATTAAGCGACATTGCACCCAACATTGGAATCATCTTTTTGTTCGCCATTGTTTTAAACAGTTGGGCAGTGGTGAATTACAGAAAGAGAGGATGAGTAGTTTGAGGTTGGTGTTTGTTGCTTAGCTGCATTGCTGCTATGAAGCGTCTGTGGAGTCTATCCTGAGCGAAGCGAATGGATCACTCACTGCATCGTTCAGGAATTCTGGTGTGCATTGTGCAAGTGTCATTTCTAATACTAAGTGCCTTCAATTGTTATCCAGAAAAATTAGCTTGACAAATATTAAAGTATTGAAAAACTGTAATACTTCTGTTTAAGATTTTATTCTAGTTCTGTAAATTACATTAACGCCAATATTAACTCACTTATGACACGAATCACTTTATCATTTTTGTTTGTTTTTGTCGCCTCTTTTGCATTTAGTCAAAATGTAAAACTGACTTTTAAAAACGATTCAGACGAAGATTTCAAGACCCTTAAAGTTTCAGTTGGTGAAAGTGAGTTCAAATTTGAAAATTTGAAAAAAGGACAACAAACCAACCCGATCACAGTAAAGGAAACTTATTGGTTTTGTGAGACTACAGCCATAACTGCAAAGGATACTCTCCTTTTTTCCGGCTTTTGCCCTGTTGGTGAAACATTAATAACAGATGGCACATTAATGGTATCCTATGTAATTTATCCGAAGAAAGGAGAATATAGACGACTAGTGGCAAACGAAGTTACTTATTCAGGCTCCGCAAAAAATGTCGGATTCCTTAAAATCACAATTAAAGACGACTAATATTCCGCTTCTAAAACTCCAGACTAATCAAGATAAGACTTTATGGAAAAAGTTGTATTCGAAAAGAACTTTGATGAGTGTCTCAATCGAAACTTCGAGACCTATTCAAAATACTTTGATTTTGAGTATAAAGTATTTCATGAATTTCGACCAACCGTATTTCAAATTGCCAAGTGCCTAATTCTCGAAATGAATTACACTGCTATCACTTTGACAAATCATTTACTTGAAAGACTTTTGAAACTTGCTCTCATCTCGAAGGCCGTCGGTGTTAGCCCAATCCCGACAGAGAATTGGAATTCCGTTTTTGAGCCGCCGGTAAAGAAATATGGATCAATGCTATTAGGCAATACGATCGAACAGTGCAAGAAGGAAAATTTGATAGATGATAAAGAAAAAAGTGTTCTATTTGATGTAGTAAGAGAATTGATGCGGAATGGTTTCTCTCATGCCGATGCAGAAAAAATATTAAGCGATTTGCCTGATGAGGTCCAATTATTTGAAGGAAGTTTTTCTAATCCCAATAATTTAAAGCCCGTTTCTTTAAATCCAAAATTGATACCTCCCTTGCAGTCAATTCACATGGAAAGCTTTGCTAAAGCTAATGCCACAAATTACTTTGACTATATTTTTCGTTTAATAGGCAAAATTGAGGATAGACTTATATCATTGGAAACGATACGCAAAATATAAGTTGAGAAAGAATATGAGCGGTGAACGCAGCGCATTTGTAAACCATCCCCTCCCTGGAGGGGCGAAGTCAACGAATGACTGAATTAAAACGGCCCGGGGTGGGTTTCTTCAATCAAAGAAAAGCTGATTGCAATTGTAAACTTCGCAAGTGATGATAAGAATTAGTGAACGCACAAGAGTGCGACGCAACAGACGATCAATAGTAGCAATGGTGTTTGGTTCATAAAAATGAACAGTCTTTATAAAATTGAACATGTCAAAAACAATTGCACAAATAGTAGCAAGCTTCAAGTTGAAAAATTTCTTTAGATTAGAAGAACAAAGAAACGGTTGCACATAAGCCTTTCGATTCTTTTACCAACTAACCGCAATTATATGTTCAGAAAACCAACGATCTTACTTGCATTTATTTGCATTTCTGCAATAGCATTCAGCCAGGAATTTAAAAATGAAATAAAGCAGTCAGCCATTACTATCATTGACAATCTTACAACGCTGCAAAAGAAAAGAGCCATACTCAACTTCAATGATACGGCAAGAGTAAAATGGAATAACCTGCCCGTAGGCCTCAGGGCAAGAGCCGGTATCAATATAGGAAGCATGTCGGACGAACAGCGAAGGCTGTTACACCGCATGCTATCTGCTTCGCTGAGTTCACAGGGTTATCTGAAAGCAACAAGTATTATGCACCTGGATAATCTCCTCAACATGTATGTTGATACATTACACAGCCGGAAAGAAATGAATGATACACTGTACCAGTTCATGAGAGATTTAAAATGGAGCCACCAAAATTATTACCTCGCTTTTTTTGGAAATCCCGCTACAGATAAAGACTGGGGTTATAAGTTAGAGGGACATCATCTCTCCATAAATTTCACATTTCATGATCAGCAACTTTCTGTTACTCCTATGTTTGTGGGCACCGATCCTGCCGAATATCCTATCTTGGAATATGCAGGCTGGCGTGTACTTTCAAAAGAAGAAGATTTTGGATTGAAATTGATAAGGACGATGTCTGATAAACAAAAGCAAAAAGCTACTATGAGTAAAGAAGTGCCGGGAGACATTATTACTTCTGCAGAAAGTGGTAAACGCCTGGTAGATTATTGGGGTATAAAAGGAAGTGAATTAAATGCAAGTCAACAGGAAGTTTTAAAATCCATTGTCCGCGAGTTTGTTTTTAACCTCGTGTACGAAAAAGCAACGGAAGAATATGGTAAGATATTAAAGGCTGGTGTACAGAATATTTATTTCGGCTGGATTGGTTCCTACGAAGAAAAAGAACCACACTATTACATTTTAAATGGACCAACCTTCCTGATAGAATTCGATAACAATGGCGGGCCAAGAAAAGCCGCAAACCATATTCATGCTATCTGGCGTGAAAAAGGAAATGAGTTTGGAGAGGACATACTTAAAAAACATTACGAAGCTGAACATCAAAAACAGTAGTTTCCACGCCACCTAAGAAGTTTCCTTTCGGAATACCACACACCAGTCAACTGTCATCCCGAAGTAGCCATCACGCAACTAAAAATGAAGAGCAATTCAACGGCTACCGAGGGATCTCACTCCGATGAAAGATGATCTCTCACTTTTCCTTTATTGTCAAATGAAGAATCATCATTCAAAAAACGTCTGTCAGAATTGAACGTATTAATAAGCCGTTCCTTTTTTATCCTGCTCCACTTCTTTACTTCTTTCTCTCTCCGAATAGTATCCTGCACAAAACCAAAACCTTCATAGTAAATAAGATAATGACAATTATATCTGCCGGTAAATGTTTTGTAATTACCTTCTGCGTTTTCATGATCTTTCAATCGTGAAGAAAGATTATTGGTCACGCCACAATAGAGAACTGTTTTTTTTATTGGTGATGATGTAGAAATAATAAGAAAAGGGATATTTCTCAGTGGACATTCTTTAAAGTACAAAATCTTTCATAGTATCTCAAACTCCAATTAACTGTCATCCCGAAGGAGTTTTAGAATCCATTGTCGCCAGATTAATCCTTAAGCGACTGAGGGATCTCACACCTATGGAAGACGATGCTTTGCAAAGTGAGATTTCTCCTCGACGAAAGAAATAGAACACAATTAATAATTCTTTAGTGTCGTCGAAATGCCAGTAATTCTTGTAGTGCTCCGTAGTATGAGTTCTCTCCTCAGCGAATGGTTGTAAACACAATTGAAAATACTGCTGCCCCGTCGAGATGACAGACAACAAGAATGGGGCAGAAAAAAAATATTTCAAGAAAAATTTTGCGAAACCGATTAGTTGCACATATATTTGCAACCGAACGGTTTCTTAAGTACAGTTTCAACTTAAAAGGTTCAAACAAATGAGAAGAGATATTTTCCAGGCAATAGCCGACCCCACAAGGCGGGCAATTATTACCCTGATTGCATTGCAGGCAATGACACCTAACGCCATTGCTGAAAACTTTCACACCACCCGGCAATCAGTTTCAAAACACCTGCGCATACTTACCGAATGCGAACTGGTAAAACAGGAACAACAGGGAAGAGAAATTTATTATTCACTTCAACTCCAAAAAATGAAAGAGATCGATAAATGGCTAGACCAGTTTAGAAAACTTTGGGAAACCAGGTTCAACCAACTTGACAATGTATTATCAACAATGAAAAAACAAAAGAAATGACAAACAACTTGCTATTTGATTTTACCGTTGACAAAGCAGCGAAAAAAGTATTCATCACAAGAGAATTCGACGCTGAACTTTCATTGGTATGGGATGCTTTTACAAAAGCAGAATTGATTGATCAATGGATAGCTCCGAAGCCAATGATCGCTAAAACAAAATACCAGGATTTTAAAGTTGGAGGAAAAAGATTTTATGCAATGATCAGCCCCGATGGAACTGAGCGTTGGGCAATGCAGGAGTACACTTCCATTACTCCCAAAACCAATTTTAAAATGTACAATGCTTTTTCAGACAAAGATGAAAACCTTGAATTACCGGGCTCTGACTGGGATCATAATTTCAGTGAAGAAAACGGAACAACAACAGCGAAGATTAGCATTTACAATGAATCGCTTGAAAGAATGGAGAAAATTCTAGAAGGCTTTACTATGGGAATGAAGATGTCATTAAATAATCTTGAAAACCTATTGACTACTCTTTCCAAAAAATAAATTTCAATAGAAAGCTTCAAATAAAATTTTAGTAACGAAATCAATAAACAACTTAAAACACAAGATCATGGCAAGTATCAATCCTTACATTCACTTCAACGGTAATGCAGAAGAAGCATTTACATTTTACAAATCAGTATTTGGCGGAGATTTTGAAAGAGTAGTGCGGTTTAAAGACCTGGCAAGCCATACAAACCAGATACATGAAAAAGAACAAAACAAGATCATGCATATTGCTCTGCCCATTGGTAAAAGCAGTATACTAATGGGAAGCGACACGCCTGAATTTATGGGAAGGCACAACGAAAATGAAAACAGGAGTAAAATTTCAGTAGTCGCAGAAAGCAAGGAAGAAGCAGACAAAATATTCAACGGACTTGCTGCGGGTGCAAATGTTGAAATGCCGATTGGTGACAGTCCATGGGGCTCCTACTTTGGAATGCTTAGAGATAAGTATGGGATTGAATGGATGATAGATTTTTCAAAAAGGTAACAAATCAGACAAGGAATCATAAAATTATATCCCCGGGTATCCGCTCATCTCGCTTATTCAGAGTGCGGATACCGGGATTTATTCACCACTCATCTGTCATCCCGAAGTAGCCACATGAAACCGAAACCGAGAGAAATTCCGAAGGTTACTCAGGGATCTCAATCCTATGTAAGGAGAACTATCTTCGGAGCATGAGTTCTATCCTCGACGAATGATTTATAAACACAATTGAAAACACTGCAGCCTCGTCAAGATAACAGGTATAAAAAGAAAACAATCTCACACTATCGAATAATTCTTTTTATAACTCACCGGTGATTCGCCGTAAACTCTCTTGAAAAATTTTCCAAACGTTGACTGGTCGGGGAAGTTCAAATAGTCAGCAACTTCTTTAATGGAAACACCGGGTTGCTGTAATAAGGTTTGTGCTTCTATGCAGACTAGTTCTGCGATGAAAGCACCAGGCGTTTTGCCTGTTACTTCTTTCACAGTTCTTGTGAGGTATTTAGTAGAAACAAAAAGTTTTTTTGCATAAAAATCAACATAGCGCTGCTGCATGAAATTTTTTGTTGCCAGCTCGGAAAATTTCCGCGATAGTTCTTTTGTTCTTGACCCCGATGTATGAAGCAATTTAAAATACCTGCGATAAATGGCTTCGAACTCATACAACAGAGAAAGCAATTGCGAGCCCACAACTTCTCTGCGAAAAGGATGATCTTCATTTTTAAACTTTTTCCAGATGGTTTCGAACTGGCGCACAATATCAACCGCTTCTTCATTCTTTAATTGAACTACAGGTAAGGCGTCCGGGTAAGTGAATTGAAATTTATCCAGTATCTGCTGGTTGATATTATTAGCAACCAAAAACCTTTTTGAAAAAACAATGAAGCGCAACAAGCAATCCTTACTCGATTTCATAAACCTGAAAAACTGGTGAGGGTTGGATATCATCATCGTGTTCCCTGTTCCTTCGTAAGTTTTGTGATTAAGTTCCACCGTAATGCTTCCACGCAAACAAATGCCGATGGTATAACCATCAATGCGTCTTGCCCTGTTGGTGACAACCAGGTTCTGCTCGTCGGAAACAACAAAGTCATTAATGCCCCAGTCATAATTATAAAGGGCCTTGATGTCTGAAATATCGAAACCGGAACTGTCTTTTGCTTTTTTGGACATGAGTTTAAAAGTACTAAATCTTTGTTCCTTTTTTGACCAATGCTGGGGAATATCTGACCTTGAAACAGCCTTTTTTCTATTGGAGCTTTGTACTTCAATTTTTCAACAACTATGAGACGAGAGTTTTTTTGGATGTTGTTCCTTTTTCTACCAGTCATGGTAAAAGCGCAGATAACGGATGAAGGTTTGAAATTTTTAGTGACAAGCGCTTATGAAAAAAATGATTCTATTAAGATCAACAACTTTCGCATTCAACAAGCAAAGATGGATGAACAAACCACGAAGTTTAATTATTTGCCAAGGATCAGCAGCAATTTGACGTATACAAGATTGAATGACGATTTGGTTTTTCCAGGCGACCTGCAAACCTTATTACTTGGCACTCAAAGTTTGTTGATCAAATCAAAAGCAGGCGTTCCGTTCAACGCTTCACTGCCTTCTTCAGTAAAGCTCCAGCCCGTCCCTCCTATTTCAGAGAAAAACATTTTGAAATCATCGGCCAATATGCAATGGTTGCTGTTCAGTGGGTTTAAAGTGGAGAATGGTATGAAAGCTTATCAACATCAACAAAAAGCATTGAGTTATTTAAGTGATAAGCAAAAGACAAACATCATTGTTGAAATTTCCGACCTGTATGATAAGTTGGCGCTCTTGAATGCAGGCGATAGTGTTATCAATCGTTCGCAAGCAGTATTGAACGAACAGAAACGTTTTGTGGAAGGCGCTATCAAAAATGGTTTAGCTACCCCGCTTGACAGAAAGAAGATTGAATTTGCTTTGGAGAAACTGAACCTAAAAAAAGTGGAGAACGATGGCCAGCGCCTTGCGTTGATGTACCGCTTGCATCAACTTACCGGAATTGATTTAGATAATCTCGCAACCTTACAACCGCATCTTCAACCCATTTTATTGTTGAATGATTCTTCAACCGTTGAACGTGTCGAGATCAAATCACTGAACGAAGCCATTGAAGCATCACGATACAAAGAGAAAGCAGAGAAAGCCGAATACATTCCAAAGCTTGCTGCATTTGGCCAATATGAGTTTTTGAAAAAAGATCTGACGCTTTTAGATCCACGTTGGTATGTAGGATTACGATTGCAGTGGAATTTGTTCGATGGTCTTACCGCAAGAAACAATGCAAGGAAAGCAATGCTTGACCGAAAGATTTATGAAACGCAGAAACAAGCTGCCGAAGATTTGATTGATTTTGGAAAAGCAAGAGCAAAACAACAATTGCAAACAGCCAATCAAAAAATATCAACGGTAAATGCACAGCTATCGCTGTCTGCCGAAACTTTCGACTTCGTTTCCAAACAATATAAAAACGGTTTAACTACAATGACTGAATTGTTGAATGCACTAAATGATCTTGAAAAATCAAGATTTGATTTGCAGCAAGCATACTATGAACAAAGGCGGGCAGCCATACAACTGTCGGATGTCAACGGAACCTTAATTAATAATTTCTAAGTTTCAATACAATGAAAAAGTTATTACAATATTCAAGCATCATAATCATCAGCGCCAATTTCATTGCATGCAAAGATGGAAATGAAACCTTGCCTATGCAGGGAAAAGTAAAAAGAGAAACGGTTTCCATTGCACCCAAAATTGCGGGCCGTGTTGCACGAATCAATGTTAGTGAAGGACAAACCGTGCATGAAGGCGATACACTTGCAGTTTTGGATGTTCCGGAATTGAACTCAAAAATGTTGCAGGCAGAAGGCGCCATTGAAGCTGCACAAGGACAACTCGATCTTGCATTGAATGGTGCAACCTCCGATCAGATTGAGCAGATGCAGGGACAAATCGATCTTGCCAATTCACAATTGGTGTATGCAAAGCAATCTTTTGAAAGAATGAAAAACATGTTTGCCGATTCTTTGATCTCCGCACAACAGTTTGATGAGGTGAAATCGAAATACATGGCAGCACAAGCGCAGGTAAAAACTTTACAGGCAAAGAAAACAGAAATTGTAAAAGGAACCCGCCCTGAAACCATTCAGTCGGCGAAAGGACAAGTGGAAAGGGCGGTTGGTGCGAAGAAGGAAATTTTGCAGGCGGATAAAGAACGTTATCTCCTGGCTCCGGCTGATATGACTATTGAAAGCATTACTTTAAAACAAGGAGAGTTAGCAACACCCGGATATACTTTGATCAATGGGACGATCACAAGTAGCGTTTATTTCCGCTTTACTATTGGCGAAGCTCAGGTTCAAAAATTTGGAATTGGAACTGTGTTCACTGTGTCTCCTGCATACCAACAAAAAGGAATTCAATCGAAAGTAGTAGCGATCAAACAACTTCCTAAATATGCAGATAATACAAGCGTGTCGCCAAACTATAAGCTGGGAGAAAGCATTTACGAATTAAAGCTTGTTCCGGTTGATTCTTTAAATACTTCTGCACTGTATGATAATTCGACTGTGCTGATCGACACCAAACAACGCTAACCAAAATTACCGTGATGAAAACATTTGGAAAATTGTTGGTTACCGAATTCAAAAGGATATTCTCAAACAACACTCTTATATCGGTATTCATCCTAAGCCCGATACTCTTTGGACTTGTGTTTGCCAATGTGTACAAGAAAGGAAAGTTGACAGAGTTGTCGCTGGTTGTCATTGATAAAGACCATACTTCTCTTTCAGGGAAAATCATTGATGCATTAGATGATAATGAAAACATTAAAGTAATATCAGTGCAAAATGAAGCGGGCAACATTGCTGCTGAAATGCCTTCGAAAGAATATATCGCAGTTGTAACCATTCCAAAAAATTTTGAGGCGAATGTCTTCCAGAAGCGCTATCCTGAATTGCAGGTTGACCTTAACATGGCGAACATGGTTTCAGCTAACATGGCTTCTCGTGGCATACAAGCCGTGTTAGCAACGATGAATGCAGGTACTGAAATAGAATCATTGAAAAAAGCCGGAGTTGATCCTGCACATGCATCACAATTGTTCGAGCCTTTCAAGATCAGCTACAATCGTCTCTACAATCCCTCCATTAACTATATGCAGTTAATGCTGCCTGGAATACTGGCGACCGTGATGCAGCAAGTTTTACTTCTTGGATTGGCGTTGGTTTTTACGAGAGATTTTGAAGATGGATATTTTAAAACCCTGGTTTCTGTTAGTAGGGTTTCATTGTATCATATTTTGCTGAAAGCACTGCCCTTCATTATCCTTAGCAGTATTATGTGGATGATTGTTGGAAGTTTTTTTCCCTTGTTTCAGACCGGTATGCCTGTGTTCACGTGGCCTATGTTTGTGCTGGTGAGTGTATTCACATTCGCATGCATTAGCTTGGGTATGTTGTTCTCTACTATTTTTTCAACTCAATTAGGCGCAACACAATTTTTGATGGTGTTAGCAACGCCATCGTTCTTACTAAGCGGATTTACATGGCCGCATGAAGGCATGCCGAAATTGATTACTGACATTGCCAACGCACTTCCGCTTACGCATTTTTTAAGAGGTTTCAGAAAGCTTTCCATTTACGGAGGTACATTAGGCGATGTTCAACCGCAGTTAAAGGTTTTGTGTTGGATGGGTGTGATTTGTTTGGTGGTTATGATTGTTGTGTTGCAGTTGAGCATTAACAAGCAGGCAAAAGCTCAATTTTAAAAGCAATAAAAGGTTGAATAAATTACTATTTTAAAATGACACACTCTCCGCAAACTGTCATCCCGAAGGAGCCATAGGAATTCCAAATCGGAGGAAGCCAAGGCGAAAGAGGGATCTCATTCCAATGGGATTTCAGCTCCATAGCAGGAGTTCTCTCCTCGGCGAATGCATGTAAATACAACCATAAATACCGTTGCCTCGTCGAGATGACAGGCAAAGAAGGAATACAGCTACTAAGTTTTATTCATCAACCATAATATTCAACACCTTCATCTCTCTTCCCTTCAAAACCTTAATGAAATAATTACCGCAGTTGGGACAACTGCACCCAAAATAATGCATGGGAAAAACGGTCTTGCAGGTAGGACATTCGGCCTGGCCTTCGATAACTTCAATATCCAGTTCGGCGTCTTTGAGTAGTGTATCTTTTTTAATAACGGACATCGCAAATTTGAGCGATTCGATTTCGATGCCACTTAACTCTCCTATTTGCAGTCCAACACTTGTGATGTGAGCATGATGATCTTTCGGGGCAGCATTTTCTGCTATGGATACTATGGATTGTGCAATGGATAATTCATGCATGACGTGTTTCTTTTTGGTGGTTCATAGAATATTTTCAATAGGCATGTCTCCATGCTCTTACTGCTAACTTTGTTCTGTTGCTTTCTTTGCAGTAGCAGCCTTTTCAGCAGCCAGTCTTTTCTTTTCAGCAGCAAAGGCTTCACGGCTTTTTATTGCATCTGCACATATAACGGCCCAACTGTTGTTAATATTTTCTTCTTTCAATGCACAATTGGCAGGAATGTTTGTATTGAACAACGCACCTTCTTCAGCCTTCGGGCAAGAACGAATACATTCTTCACAAAAAATACAAACGGCCCTGTTGTAATGATAGGTTTGTTTTCCATCCATTGCCTGTGAGAAAATAATAGCGCCGGGAGGGCAAGCCATTTCGCAACGACGACACCAGATGCAGGCTTCTTCCTTGAAACCGATCAGTCCGCGATAATCATCGGGAAGATAAGTTTTCTCGAAAGGATATTTAGTGGTAACCGGTTTCCTGAATATGTTTCCAATTGCTTTGAAAAATGTCTTCATTTTCTAAGTTTTATCATCTTGCTGTGCATGACAGGCAAGGATCATACGATGCGATAATTGCAGGCACACTTCCATATTCGTTCTCACGAAATCCCTGCACCATTCCGGGAATATTGGAGAATGTTGGTGCCTTTATTTTCAAACGTTCGAGAATTTGTGTTTTGTTTCCTTTGGCATAATAAAACAATTCGCCACGTGGAGCTTCAAGTCTTAATACTGCTTCGCCATCAGGGAATGCTTTTGTCTCTGTAACCAATGCGCCTTCAGGTAAACCCGCAATTACGTTGCGGATAATCTCCATCGAATTGTCTATTTCGCGAAGGCGAACAATATTTCTTGAATACACGTCGCCACCTGTTTCCGTGATCATTTTAAAACCAACTTCTTTCCATGGCAATAAATCTTCTGTTTCATTGCGAACATCAATAGCTAATCCTGCAGCTCTTGCAAAAGGACCAACCACATTCAAACGCATAGCTTCTTCTCTTGTGAGGGCGCCAGCTCCTTTATTTTTTAATGATAATGTCCAGTTGTTTTGATAGATATTGACTAATTCCTTCAATTCACGTTCGAAATTTTTCATTCCCTTCAAAATCATTTGTGCTACTTCCGGTTTCAGATCACGGGCAACACCACCAACGATGGAATAATCAAATTGCACACGGTTACCACAAACTGCTTCAAGCATTTCCATGAAGGCTTCGCGGTATTGCATTGTTTTCATGAACAGCGCTTCGAAGCCAGAGTTCTCTGCAACGTGGCTCAAGCAAAGAAGATGGGAGTGAATTCTATCCAACTCAATTACCAGCATTCTCAAATACTTTGCTCTCATGGGAATTTCAAGCTTCACCAACTTCTCTGCGACCTGAGAATAAGCTGTTGTGTGTGAGATGGAACACAAACCACAAACACGCCCTACCACGAAACTTACCTGGCGGAATTTGAATTTGGAACAACATGCTTTTTCAATTCCACGATGCACATAAAACACATTGGCATCTATGTCAACTATTTTTTCATTTTCAGTTGTAAACTTAAAATGCAGTGGCTCCAGCAATGAAATGTGCTGGGCACCAACCGGTATTTCATATTGTTTTCCCATCTTATTTTTTCTTTCTTAATGGTGCGTATTCAGAATCGGCTTCTAATACAAAACCTTTTTCTGTGTTTTCAATATTGATATCGATAAGATCAACCAATTCGGCTTCTGCAACCCAGGCAGATGCAATAATGTCCTTCATGGATGGAACCACATCTGTTGGTTCGATCTGTACGCAAAAAGCCGTAACCTCACAGGGATAATCATAATCGCTGAAGAACCATTGCACTTCAATTTTTTGCCCAAGATCAACAGCATTCATCACCATAAAGTGATGTTTGTCGTATTTGTAAAAAGCTCCAATCTCAGCTTTTATGTCTTGTAATGTCGTATCGATTCTTCTCATGATAAAGCTGTTTTAATTTCTGCAGCAATTTCCCTGCGGTTGATTTGTCCCTCTTCTTTCAATGCCTGTTTCCTCAACTTCACGGATTCTTCAATTTCTTTTGTTTTGTTCTCTAAAATTCCCAGTGCCTGTATTACACCATCAATAATTTGTTCGGGTCTGCAACCACACCCACATACATACACATCAACAGGAATGTATTGATCAATGCCACCTTCGCAATTGTACATTCCACGAAACACGCCGCCACTGCTGGCGCATGCGCCACAAGCGATCACCACTTTTGGCTCAGGCATTTGTGCGTAAATCTCAACCAATCTTTCACGTGAACGCTTGGTAACAGGGCCAGTCACCAAAAGAATGTCGGCTTGTTTTGGATTACCTGTGTTGATCATTCCAAATCTTTCGATGTCATATTTAGGAGCAAGACAAGCCAGGATCTCAATATCACATCCATTACAACTGCCGGCGTTGTAGTGCAGTATCCACGGTGATTTTTTTCTGTATGATTTCAGTTTCATAATACCTGTTGAAAAATGGATAACAATAAATTGATGAATGCAATTGGCAAAGCAACGCCCATTGCAAAGCGAAGCATTTGTTTATAGCTTACACGGGCAGAGGAATTATCGAGTGCATTCACAAAAATGAAAGCAAACAATACCAGTCCTAGACCAATCAAAGGATTATTGGCGCCAAATAAATACACCAAGGTGTAACAGAAAATTTCATCTAACCATTTGGCTGTATAAATCGCTTCGTAAAAAATTCCTGAATATTCCAGTTCTACACCACCCGTAATTTCCTGGTGTGCCTCGGCAACATCAAAAGGAGACTTTTTTAGTTTGATAGGAAGGATCAGCATCAATGCCACAAAAGCCAAAGGCATTTTTACTAATAATGGTCCATCGGAACTAAAAATAGAAGAAACATCAAAACTGCCTGTTGTCATAAATACCGAAACAGCAATCAAAATTAAAATTGGCTCGTAAGCCAGCACACTTATGGCGGTTCTGTTAGCTCCCAAATGACTGAAGATTGAGCGTGTGCTGTAACCCGCGAGAATCAATAAGGCAGTTGATAAAAGATGCAGGAAGATCACAAGAATGAAATCACCACCAAGCAGCAACACGGCTAATGCAAACCAAAGAGAAAAGAAATGCATGATGCCAAGAAAGGCATGCGTGGAGTGCACGATCATCTTCCTTTTTTCAGCCAGCTTGAAGAAATCATAAAAAGGTTGAAGCAGCGGCGGGCCAATTCTTCTTTGCATACGGGCCTTCACAATTCTTTCGAAGCCGTAAATCAAACCGCCGATGAACGGGGCGAGGACAATCAATACTATTTTTATGTATAGATCCATAACGAGTTTTCTTTCTTAGTTATCAAATCAAAACAACTACAAGCAGCGCTATAAAAAACAGGATGCCGATTGCTGTAAAATATGGAGTGGCTTTATCGGTTGAGAAATACATCGTGGAGAAAGAATAATTTACTTTCTCTCCGCAAGCATATTCTTTAGCCCTGTCCACATTTTTAAATCGAACAAACATTGCCAGCACAATAGTTAAAGGCAATAACAGGAAGGCAATTACCAATGGAATAATCGGTAAAGTCATTTGACCGATATGCATGCTCAAACCTGTTGTTATCATTATAATATCTTCTCCCATGACTTGCGAAGCAACGGGAATAAAATAATCACTCAGCAAGAATGGAAATCCGATCACACCTGCTATTACAAAGGCTAACAAAACATTCAGGCTTATACTGTAGAACGGACTGGTATGCTCAAACTTTGGTTTGTCATGTTCGCCTCTTCTTGCGATGATCAAACCAATCACTTTGAAATAAAGAAGTGATAACACCGCACCACCAAAAGCGATGAATACAATTACAATTGCTCCTAAAACTTTTTGAGTCAGTGCAAGTGTACCTAATGTTTCAATGCTGAACCATTTACCAATGAATGCACCAAATGGAGGCAATAACAAAGACATAAATCCAATAGCCACTACAAACGAAGTAAAAGGACCACTTTCTGCGAGCCTATCCATATCGGATGCCCGCTTGAAATGGAATACTCGTTCCAAAACACCGGCATTGAGAAAGAGCATACATTTTGAAATACCGTGGAAGAGAATCAATGTTAATGCTGCAATGATTGTTACTTGTGTTCCAACTGCTGCCATCATAATCATCAATGCCAACAATGCAATTGTTGAATGGGCGAGGATTCTTTTGAAATTATCCTGCGACAAAGCACCAATTGCTGCTGCAACAAATACAAATCCTGTCAATGCTATGATCACCCATGCAACAGGTGTTCCCTGCAATGCTGGCGATAAGCGAAGTATGATGAATGGAGCAATCTTCACCATGGTAGATGAGTGCAGCAAAGCACTAACTGGTGTTGGAGCAACCATAGCTCCCACCAACCATTTGCTGAATGGCATTTGTGCACCTTTGATGAGTGCCGCAATGCTTAACAATGCCAATGGCAATAATACTGTTGAAGCACCCGCATGTGCCAGTAAATTACTGAAGGTTGCCTCGCCATAACCATTGTAGTTGATGAAGAAAATAGCTGCTAAAATGGTCAAACCACCGATCTGGTTCATCCATAAAGCAGTCAGTGCATTCCTTACAGAGATCTCGTCTTTCCGGAACGAAATCAACAAGAAAGATGCAAGTGTTGTCAATTCAAAAAACAGGAAGAAATATTCCAGGTTGTCAGAAGAAACAACGAGGCTCATAGCAGCAATGAACCAAAACAAAATAGAGAGAAAATATTTTTTACGGAATTCACTGCAATCTTCTTCATCAATGTATTTGAGAGAGAAGATGCAGATGATACTGCTGATGACATTAATCAAAAGGAACATGAATAGACTGAGCTTGTCCACCATGAACTGCACAGTGTTTTCAGTACCTGCATTTTGCAACAAATAAATGGATGCGCCAAATTGAAGAAGCGTCATCACTCCTACCAGTAAACTTTTACGTTTGATGGCAACCCATGCAAAAAACAGTAGCAATAAAAAGTCGGCACCCGTAACTACCTTGTTAAGATATTCAGGAGCACTAAACTTTAAAGGCTGATCGATGGAGACAAAAAGATAAAGAGACAAAGCTGTCAGAATAACTGCTGTGGCGATAACGAGAACTCTTGATAAATTTTTGGGAAGTATCAAAACCAGGCCACTGACAATTACAGGCAGTAAAAATAAACTGCTGATAAATGAAACCATGTGAAAGAGTTTTGGCTGATTCGAGACTGCAAAGTAGCCTGAAAGTGTTCCAACAATGATGATAGAAGTCAAGCATGAATATGACAAGAATTCGATTTTTTAAATGATTATTATGGTAGTATGAAGTTGATGGTTGAACACTGGTTGAGGAGAGCTGGCGCGAGTGGTAAATGGCGAGTAGGTGTTGACTGATTAATGTGTATTCCTTTAAATTTAGGATTGTTGCTTTGTTGGAGAGGTATTATTGTACTTAGCTGAGTTGCTACTATTGAGCGTCTGTTGTGTCACTCACTGCATCGCTCGGGAATCCTATTGAGTATTGTGCAAGTGTCATCCTTGAATACAATCATTTCTTTAATGCTATAATCAGGTGCTTCGTCCCTCAGCATGACAAGCAAGAAAGTAATTGATTTCAACTACTCGAATAATTGTAAAGCTCAAATGCTTTAACGTTTTTTTACCTTGTCATGCTGAGCCAAAGCGAAGCACTTGATTGTTGAACTTTATTAAATAACGAAATCAGTAAAGAATCTTCAAAAGTGATCATAAGAAATACCGAACGATGAACGAAATGCGACGCAATAGACGATCAATAGTAGTAAAGTAGCTTGGTAAATAATTTTTTTTACCCCCATCTTTCGACAGGCTCAGGATGACAGTGTAGTAACTTGAACAACAACTTGGAACATCAAACCTCGAACACAGCTACTAACCACCAAATACAAACCACAACTCTAAACTCTCACTCCCAAAATCAAAGGCAAAAATTGTTCATCAAAAAATTCAATGGCAGATTGCAAATTTTTCAATGCTTCATTACTCAATGAGGGTTGTTCTTCAAACTCTTCTCCAGATATATTGAGCAGATAAGCCTTGGGAGATTTTTTATACAGCTTCTTTGCTAAATACAACATGGCGGCCGGTGCCTGCGCATTTGAAAAATAAAAGCCATGACTTGCAGCAAAGCAACGACTCATCTCGAAGCCGCCACCAAACTTTTGATAAGAAGCATCAACAAAGATCACAACATCATAATTGCTGATCAACTTTGCATCTTCCACAAACAATTGTTCACGGTATTCAAGATCTAAAAAATCATAACCAAGACTTTCGATAGTGTCGGCAAATTCCCAACCTATACCATTGTCTCCGCGTTCACGGTTGCCCATGGCAACGAGCAACACCGTCGCATCAGTTTTTTGTTCGTTCATAAGATAATTCTCCTAAATGGTTATACAATTCAATTTTCAAAGGCATTTTTCCCATAGCGTGTGTGGCGCAACTCAAACATGGATCGTAAGCTCTTATAGCAACTTCAACCTGATTCAACATTCCATCCGTAACAGTTCCTTTCCTGTCAATGACGTTGCTTGCCACCCAACGAACGGCAGCATTCATTGCTTCGTTGTTGTTGGTTGTTGAAACAATCAGGTTGCAGCGAGTGATCATTCCATTTTCATCAACTTCGTAGCGATGCGTTAACGTGCCACGAGGTGCTTCGATAATTCCTATTCCTTTCAACCTTGGTATTCCCTTGCGAACCAGGTCAGCTCCCATCAATTCTTCATCGTGCAACAATGTTTTCATTTCTTCTGCGCAATGTAGTATTTCAATCAGCCGTGCCCAATGCGAGTACATTGTGCTATTGTTAACTTTCTTTCCTGTGAATTCAACAAATTCCTTTCTTGCTTTTTCTGCAAGCGGTGTTGGAATGTAATTACAGATGTTCACTCTTGCCAAAGGCCCAACCCGATTCCAGCCTTTTTCTCTTCCAATTTTTTTCAGGTAAGGGAATTTCATGTACGACCATTTTTCAACAGCTTCTGAAAAATATTCGTCATACAAATCGGTTGAAATATCATCAAGTGTTTTGTTGCCTTCACTATCGATTGCTCTTAGCTTTCCATCATAAAGATCCGTAGCACCATCATCTCTTACCATCCCTAGATGGCCCGATGGGAATTGCGCAAATTCATCAAGGAATTTTCTATGCTGCTCATGATAGCCTTTCATAAAATCAACCATCGCCAACGACCATTCGATCATGGTATCCACACTTTCAATATTCTTGCCATCAAGGAAATAATCTCTTTCTTCTTTGGTGAATGTTTTTTGAACGCCGCCAGGCACTGCAACAATTCCATGAATTCTTTTTCCTGCGATGGCTTTGATAATTTCCTGTCCGAATTTCCTCATTGTAATTCCTTTCAAAGCCAGATCACGATTTTCTGTAGCAACAGCTACAACATTTCTTTTTTCAACAGGCGCATCAACACCAAATAATAAATCAGGAGATGCGAGATAAAAGAAATGCAGTGCATGCGATTGAAACACCTGTCCGAAATGCATCAATCTCCGAAGTTTATTTGCAGTTGGAGAAAGATCTTTCGGATCGATACCAACGATTTGATCGATTGCTTTTGCAGCAGCAAGGTGGTGGCTCACTGGACAAATCCCGCAAAGTCGCTGCACAAGTAATGG
Organism: Flavisolibacter sp.; assembly: GCA_035554655.1. GTDB lineage: Bacteria > Bacteroidota > Bacteroidia > Chitinophagales > Chitinophagaceae > Flavisolibacter. The sequence goes on along the minus strand of DATMIF010000010.1, from coordinate 15,558 downwards.
CGCTTCCCAATAGGGATGGCCCTGGATGAATCTTTCAAAACCCCTGAACTCAGTGATGTGAAGAAATGCATCTTTCACTTGTCCGTATTCATCAAGATGAATGGTAACCTTTCCATGTCCTTCCACTCTTGTAACCGGGTCTATGATAATTTTCTTGTTCATAGTAAATGTCTTAATCGTATTTAAATTCAGAATAGAGGATGGAATATTCTTCATTCCAAAGAATATTTTTCACAGCTTTCCATATGTGGTTTGGGTTTGGAGGACAACCAGGAATGTAATAGTCGATCTTCACAATTTCATTGCAAGCATACACACGATCAAGAATTTTTGGAAGGTCCTCATGATATGGAATCACGGTGTTGCCTTTTTCATTTGTTACAGAATTCAAATAAGCTTCTTCCAAACACTCACTTACAGGAATGGAATTGCGCATGCTTGGAACACCTCCCCAGATTCCACATTCGCCAACAACAACAAGTATATCGCAAAACTCACGGAACTTGCGAAGCGTTTCAATGTTATCGGAATTACAGCAACCGCCTTCTATAATTCCCAAGTGGCAACGGTGGCTGAAAGTTTTGATATCGGTGATGGGTGATTTATCAAATGCAACTACTTCAACCAAATCCAAAAGATCTTCATCAATATCCAGCATTGACATGTGGCATCCGAAGCACCCAGCTAAGGAAGTTGTAGCCACAATCTTTTTGTCCATGATCACAGAACGACGTTGCGGGATCGAAGTCTTAGCATGATATTTTGGTTGAACAGATTGTTCATCAAATTTTCTATCACCAAATGGTTTTGCCATACTTACTCCTTTCACAAGTATGGCGCCTGTTGGACAAATATTCATTGCGTTCAATGCCTGTTCATCTGAAAGCTTTGCCTCCTGCACATAATCAACTCCAACATAAGTTTCATTACCTCGATTTTGATAGGTGAAAACTTTTTTACCATCAGTAGTTATTACATCCACTACACAACGCATACATTTTATGCAACGGTTGTGCTCCATGATGAGTCGCTTGGGCCTGTAGTCAACAATACGATCTTTGAACAAATGCGGAAAACGTGTTGCAGCAATATCCAATTCATAGCCGATATGCTGCAGATCGCAGTTACCGCTTTTTTCGCAACCCGGGCAAACGTGGTTGCCTTCTGCAAACATCATTTCAACAACTGCTTTTCTTGTATCAAGTAATTCGGGTGTGTTCACTTCAACAGTTAGCCCTTCTGCCGTTTTTTCTGTGCACGCCGGTGCATATCTCCCGTTGATTTTGCATGTGCATACACGACATGTTCCCAATGGCGGAGTGATGTGTTCATAAAAACAAAGCGAGGGAATAAAAATGCCATTCTCTTTAGCAACCTGGATGATATTTCTTCCGGCTTCTGCCTCGATGGATTTTCCATCGATTGTTATGTTCACCATGTTTGCCATAGACTAATTTTTATACTTGTCGTAATCCTCAACCGCCTTTTCCAAATCAAATTCAAGATGAAGTCCATCAAACTTCTTATCCATCTTTGCTGCGAAATAATCTCTGAACTTATCCATTGCTGCAATGATGGTGTTAGTGGCCGTTTTACCCAGGCCGCATCGACTTGTGTTCTTCATAATCACCCCCCAGTTCTTCAACTCTGTTAAATCGTTTTCATTAGCAGTGCCGTTATTCAGCTTCTCTAATTTTTTTTGGATGATGAAATTGCCTGCACGGCACGGCGTGCAAATTCCACAGGATTCAAGTTTGAAGAATTCAGTAAAATTCATCAGCACTTTAGCAAGATCACGTTGTTTGTTGAAGACCATGAACGAACCGCCACAACGAATATCTTTTCGCATCATCAGGTCGAGCATGGAAATGCGGCGATATTTTTCCTTGATAGAAATGCACTCGCCCGATGGGCCGCTCACTTGTATGTAGTAAGGATCTTCCGCTTCGCAGATCTCGAGCAATTCGGCAACGGTCATTCCCCATTCAATTTCATAAATACCCGGACGGCGACAATCACCTGAAACGCTAATGAGTTTGATACCTGCAGATCCAGGCATACCGAACTTCAGATATTCATTCACGCCCATTTCAACAATTCTTGCAGCTGCACAAAAAGTTTCTACGTTGTTGATAACAGTCGGCAATTGCAAAAAACCTTTTTCTACAGGGAAAAACCATTTGGTGCGGGGTTCACCACGTTTTCCTTCAAGAGATTCAAGCAATGCAGTTTCTTCTCCGCATACATACGAGCCTGCTCCCATTTGAATGCGTACATCAAAATCAAAACCTTTAATATTAGCACAATCTTTTCCGAGCAATCCTGAATCATAATATTCCTTGATGGCTTGATCGAGTTTTGGTTTCAGCCACCAATATTCACCACGCAAATAAATGATGCCATAAGAAGCACCAATGGCATAGCCGCAAAGCATCATACCTTCAATCAATGACTGAGGTTGTGTGTTGATCAACACACGATCCTTAAAGGTACCAGGCTCACCTTCGTCTGCATTGCACACAACAAATTTTGAGGAAGTAGCCTGCGCTTTTGCAACATCCCACTTTTTCCATGTTGGATAATAAGCACCACCGCGACCTGCGAGTTCGGATTTTTTAATTTCTTCAATTACACCCTGCTTGCCGAGTTCTTTCAATTTTTTGAGTGCAGAACCGGGAGTCCAGTTACCGAAGAACACAGATTTTTCAGGTGTGTATCTAATGTTATCTGCAGGTTCATCACAAATATTTTCAGGCGATGCACCATTTTTTAATTTAGTGATGATCTCTTTTACTTTGATCGCATTCAAATTCGTGAACGGATAAAAATTAATAAGCGCTGCAGGTTCCTGGTCACTCAAACCAATACATGGAGTCAAAAAAAGTCCGAATGTTCCTGTACGATCAACAGAACCAAACGTTGTTCCTGTTTCTCTTGCAAACGTATCCTTGATACGTTGAAATCCTTTGAAATCGGAGACGATACTGTTGTTTAAATAGATGGTGAATTTCCCCGTAGGCCGTCGATGAAAGAAATGATAGAATGAGACCACACCTTCTACTTCAATATGAGTGATGTTGAACTCAGCTGCAATTTCATCAATGGCTTCATCGCTGATGTGTCCATGTTTTTTTTGAAGAGCCCAGAGTTTGTTGAGCATATGTGTTTGAGGAGGTTCAATAGAATTTTGTAACCCAACCTCGAGCGGCTGCGAATGAATAGCAGGCAAATCGTCTTTCATTTTACTTAGATTAAGTAATGATATACCAAGCTATGACTCTTTACAAGCGATTGGGCTGATTGCGGTCATTAAATGGAGTGATTGTGGGCAGAAAAACCTTTGTCATCCCTAACGTAAACGTCCACCCTGTTGTGTCCATATCTCAATAAAAGCAAAAGAAATAATTGCGAACGTGCAGCCCACTCTTCAAATTATAACGCCTCATGCAAATAATTCACCTCTCCCTTTGTCATGCTGAACTCCGCGAAGCACCTGATTTTAGCATTAAAAGAATGTTCGTAACAATAATGGCTCTTACAATAAAACACTAACTTAAAGTGATGTTCAACACAAAATGCTACTACGTTTACATCCTAACCAATCAACAACGAACTGTTTTATACACCGGTGTAACTAATGATTTAAAACAAAGAATACAAGAACACTATTCTCAACGAGGACAAAAAACTTCTTTCACTGGAAAATATCATGCTTATTATTTACTCTATTTCGAACCACACCAATACATCAACAACGCAATTGCAAGAGAAAAAGAAATTAAAGGCTGGGTAAGAGAAAAGAAATTCAAATTGATTAATGAAGTAAATCCTTCTCTTAAATTTTTGAATGAAGAACTCTTTGGCGTATGGCCGCCTAAAGAAATCGAAAGCCGTTTATAGCACACGAATCAGGTGCTTCGTTCCTCAGCATGACAAGGGAGAGTTTGACTGTTTTGAAAAGTCATTCAAATCGAAGAATTAATCATTCTCATATAGGGTTTCCTCTTTTGAAGCAATAAGTCTATTAACCTTTGGCTGTAATACCCAAATACCAACGATAACTGACACCATGAAAAAGAAGTAATCAAAATAATCACTAAAACTAACCTCACGTCGATATTCCACTTTTGCAATTGTCTTACAAACAAAAAGGATAGAATAAAAAAAAGTAAAGACAAAGTAAAAGCTTGCAATCAATAAGAGTATATCTGCCAATCCAAATCCACTGGAAGCGACATCATTAGTTTCATTTGCAATTACAGAATATACAAGTCCGATCAAACACATAATAGCAACTATAATCACATTCGTTTTGAAAAGTTTGAGATTCATACTCTTTAATCCCAATTCAACAATTCTATCTTGTCCATAAAAGCCTATTGAATAAATCCAGGCCAGAAATGTAGTAATGGCAACGCTGTTTATGAGTTCTCTTAAAGGACTGGGAGACACCCATGCACCACAAATAACAATCAACAGAAACAATTGCCAATGTTTAAAATAAAGTAGCCTTTTCATTTCCCATTAATAAGAAATCTAAAATAGTCGAAACTTTTAAATAACATAAAATCCCAAAAACAACGTAGTCCCTCTCGGGACCACGTATCATAGGGACTCATATAGCAGCGCAATCGTTTTACAATTCACCCATTAAAAACTGTTTCAGCAACTTCTGTTTCAAAAAACAATTCCGCAAAAAAAGAAGTTGCTTCAACCAAATTTCTTTCAGCAACTTCACTTAAGGAAGTTTGAAGCTCCCATGATTCTCCCCCAATAGCAAGAACATAAGCCTCAGGGAATTTTTTATAAAGATTGTTAGCGAGTTTTAAAATGGCACCAGGGCTTTGTGCATGTGATGAAACCTGTTCTTCATCAGAGGCAATGCAGGGTCGAAGTTCAAATCCCGTGTCCATCTTTTCATACGAGGCATCTACAAAATAGACCACATCGTATTCGCTGATCAATGCAGCATCTTCTACCTGTAATTGGTAACGGTATTCATGATTAATGAAATCCAGGCCCATACTTTCCACCAACTCAACGAATTTCCAACCGAGGCCATCATCGCCCCTGCAATTGTTACCTATTCCAATCAGCAATATTTTTTGATCAGTTCTCAAAATGTTCTCTTATCAATTCACCATCGTGATTATATAATTCAAGCTTCAAAGGCATTTTACCAATAGCATGTGTTGAACAACTCAAACAAGGATCGTAACAGCGAATAGTAGATTCGACCCTGTTCAACATTCCTTCTTTAATATCGCTTCCGTGCACATATTGTTTTGCCACTTCAGTAATGGAGCGATTCATGGAAGGATTGTTTTGTCCAGTTGCGATTAGCAAATTCACATGCGTCAGCTTACCTGTTTCGTCTGTTTTGTAATGATGGAACAATGTGCCACGAGGTGCTTCAGAACTTCCGATGCCTTCATTATAATTCCAGCGGCCTTGGGTTTGAATATTCTTTGAAGTGACTTCAGGATCGTTCAATATTTTTTCCGCTTCTTCAATGCTTGATAAAGTTTCAATCAACCTTGCATAGTGATAGAAGAAAGTTCCATGAACAGGTTTGCCATCACCCAATGCTTTGAATTTCCTGAATTCTTCACTTGATAAAGGATTGTTCATTCTTGTTGCCACATTCAATCTTGCCAAAGGACCAACCCGATAAAAACCTGCATCAAAACCAAGTGGCTTGTAATAAGGATATTTCAGGTATGACCAGCTAACAGAACGTTCGGCAATGAAATCTAAATAGCGTGCAGGCTCAATTTGATCTTGTAAAATCACACCTTCTGAATTTACAAACCGAAGCTTGCCGTCATACAGTTCATGTTGCCCGTCTGGACCGACAGTTCCGAGATACAGTGTTGGTGAAGTAGCGAATGAATTCACTAATTCTTCATTCTCTTCATGGAATTTTTTGATGATGCCGATTCCCATTTGCACTGTTTCCAATGCTTCGGGAATCCATGCGAGCAGTGCCTGGCGATTGGCTTCTGTCAATGGGAAAGCCATCCCGCCCGGCGCAATACCGGCAATATGGATTTTCTTTCCTGTAATTCTTTCGCTGATCTCCTGGCCGAATTTTCTCAAACGAATCCCACGCAACGCAATGTCAGGGAATTTACCGGCAAGACCAATGATATTTCTTGCAGCAGGATCGCTGTCATAACCCAATAAAAAATCAGGCGATGATAAATGAAAGAATGAAAGTGCATGCGAAGAAATATTTTGACCGATATGAATCAGCTTGCGCAACAAATTACCTGTGTATGCAGGTTGCAATCCTTGTATCATTTCACAAGCTTTTACACTTGCAATAGAGTGACTGATTGGACAAATGCCGCAAATACGTGGTGTAATGATCGGCATCTCCGTGTACATTCTTCCTTCGCAAAACTTTTCAAATCCTCGAAACTCATTCACATGAAACAATGCGTTGGAAACTTCGCCCTGGTCATCAAGCTGTATCGTAATTTTTGCGTGACCCTCAATTCTTGTAACGGGTGAAATCAGAATCTGCTTTTTATCTTGACTAACCATATTTCAATTTTTTTACCTCACCTAAATCCGGAGTGCGGTCATTTAAGAATTCGTTCAACACATAAAATATTGTATCAGCATTTGGAGGACACCCAGGCAATACAAAATCTACATCAATTACTTCCTGTAAGGGAACAACCTTTTCATGAAGTCTCAGTAACGCAGGGTGGTTTGGCAATTCTCCTTGACCGTCATCACTTGCAACTCCGATGTAGGATCTTTCAAAAACTTCTTTCATGTCAAAGTAATTGCGCATGCCTGTGATGTTGGAAGTCACAGCACAATCACCCATGGCAACAACAAACTTTGAGTGTTTACGAATGTGTAAAATCTCGTGCAGATGTTCATCACTTGTGATGGAACCTTCCACGAGTGTAATGTCCACATCAGGAATTTCCTTTCCGTCTACGATCGGACACTTAACAATATCAGCAAGCTTCGCCACTTCTAAAATTCTTTCGTCAATATCCAGCAACGACATGTGACAACCGGAACATCCTCCCAGCCAAACTGTTGCTATTTTTTTCTTAGTCATCGTTCTTGTTTATGTTCTTACAGACAGCTCAGTGTCTTCTGAAAAATCTGCGAGCTTTATAATTTTTGTTTTCTCTTATCCATCAGTTCACAAATCAACTCAGGCTTTTTCACTAATTGACCTTGCACAATGGCTTTCGGCCAAATTGCGCCAGTTGGACAAGCATGCACACACTTTCCACAGGATGTACAAGTGCTCGATTCTCCCCACGGCGTATTGAAATCAGAGATCACTCTCACGTTAAAACCACGAGCCATCACATCCCAGTTGTAGGCGCCTTCCACTTCCTGGCAAACACGAACGCATCGGGTGCACATGATGCAACGGTTGTGATCCATTACATACCAGGGATGTGAAGTGTCAACATCACAGCTAGGGAACAAGTGAGGATAACGAATCGTGTCCATCTCCACTTTGTAACCAAGGTTCTGCAATTCACATCTGCCGTTGGCAACACATACGGCACAAACGTGATTGCGTTCTGCAAAGAATAATTCAGTTGTGATGCGTTGATATTTTTTAATTCTTTCTGTTTTGGTTTTGATCACCATATTAGCTGCAACCTTTGTTGTGCAGGCAGAAAGTAATTTGCTGATACCTTCCACTTCCACCAAACACAATCGGCATGAACCCACATCCATCAATCCTTTCAGATGGCACATGGTCAATATCTCGATGTCATTTTCCCTGCAGGCTTCAAGAATCGTTTTGCCGGTTGCAACATTCAGTTTCTTATCATCAACTGTTATGCTTATTAAATTTGTTGCTGTCGTCGTACTCATTGTCGTCAATTGTTGTGAATAATCAAATGTTCATCACTTACTGCTACCTGCTTTCCATTGCCATTGTATCCATGACCATTACCGTTGCCATTCAACTTAATGATCCTGCTTTCATACTCGTGCCTGAAATGCCGCAGTGTACTTAACAATGGATTCGGAGCAGAACCACCTAATCCGCACAAACTTGTTTCCTGTACATATTTCGCCAATTCTTCCAAACGATCAAGATCAATTTGAGTGGCCTTGCCATCACAAATTTTTTGCAGCAGATCGTGCATCATCTTTGTACCTACACGACATGGAACGCATTTGCCACAACTTTCGTCCATACAGAACTCCATGAAATATCTGGCAACATCCACCATATTCGAAGTGTCATCCATTACAATCAAGCCGCCTGATCCCATGATAGAGCCAAGGCTCACTAATGCTTCGTAATCTACTTTTACATCTAAATGCGCAGCAGGAATACAACCGCCAGAAGGTCCACCGGTTTGTGCTGCTTTGAATTCACCACCACCCTGCACACCGCCACCAATATCGAAAACAATTTCACGAAGTGTTGTTCCCATCGGCACTTCAATCAATCCTGAAATGTTGATCTTTCCCGCAAGTGCAAACACTTTTGTACCTGCACTTTTTGTTGTACCGATTTCGCGGAACCAATCGCAACCTTTATTAATAATGGGAACAATGTTGGCGTAGGTTTCTACATTATTATTTAGTGTTGGCTTGCCCCACAATCCTGCTTCAGCAGGGAATGGAGGGCGAGGTCTTGGCGTTCCTCTCTTGCCTTCGATCGATGCGATCAACGCAGTTTCTTCACCACATACAAACGCACCAGCACCAATTCTTACTTCAACATCAAATGAAAAATTGCTGCCCAAAATATTTTGCCCAAGCAAACCCATTTTTTTTGCCTGCTTAATTGCTAACTCAAAACGTTTGATGGCAAGCGGATATTCACCGCGTATATAAGCAAAGCCTTTGTTAGCGCCAACCGCATAAGCGGCAATTGCCATTCCTTCGAGCACACGATGCGGGTTCCCCTCGAGTACGCTTCTATCCATGAACGCACCGGGATCACCTTCATCACCATTGCAGATCAAATATTTTTGACTATTCACATAGCGGTAAACAGTTTCCCATTTCAAACCAACGGGATAACCTGCGCCGCCACGGCCACGAAGTCCACTTTGTTTAATTTCTGCGATCACATCTTCAGGCAACATTTGAAAGAGCACTTTGCTCAAGGCTGTGTAACCATCATGAGCCAGGTATTCATCAATATCCTCCGGATTGATATCACCGCAATCCTTCAAAACAATTTTCAATTGCTTTTTGAAATAAGGATCTTCATCTGCTTTCAATATAGGTTTTTCACGGAAGTCAGAAAAAAGAAGCATTTTTTCAATAGGCTCTTTCTTTATCAACTGGCTTTTTACAACTTCAGAAATATTTTCGCAATCGACTTTCTGATAAATTACATTGGCAGAAAGATCTTTCACCAGCGGCCCCTGGTTGCAAGGTCCCATACAACCGGTTGGAATAATTTCATATTCATGCTCAAGTCCTCTTTCCTTTACTTCATCTTGTAACTTCTTCAGCACTTCTTCCGAACCCGATGAAATGCAACCGGCGCCGCAGCATACACAAATTTTCTTTTTAGCGCCGCAGTGTCTTTCTTTTGCTTTTTCGATTTTGCTTAAAAGTTCATGCCGGCTCATATCACTCCAATTTTACTTTTAATTTTTGCGCTTATTTCTTCTGCTTTTATTTTTCCCTGCACTTCTTCGTCAATAACAACCGCCGGTGCTAAGCCACAAGCGCCAATGCATCTTGCTACCTGAACGCCCAACTTATTATCAGCCGTAACCTGTCCTGGTTTTAACCCAAGATCTTTTTGAATTGAATCCAGTAATGCCTGTGCTCCTTTTACATAACATGCTGTACCAGTGCATACCAAACAAGTATGTTCTCCTTTTGATTTAAGAGAGAAAAAATGGTAAAATGTAACGGTGGAGAACACCCTGGATGGAGGAAGCTTCAACGCTTTAGTTATATAAGCCAGCACAGTTTTTGGTAAATATCCATAAGCGTTTTGTGCTGTATGAAGGATTTCAATCAATGCATCAGGCTTGTGATTCTCTTTTTTAATTTTAGCAGCAATCAGCTTCAGTCTGGGGTCGGTCTTAGCAGCATCATTCGTTAGGAGAGCTAAATCTTCTTTCATAGTATTTGCTCTAATTAATAATAAAAAGTCGACGCAAGCTATTTATGTTGCAAATGGTTTAATATGACATTCATCATGTTGCGGATTAACAAATGACATGTCACCGAAGAAATGCAAAAGAATAAAGTTCAAACATTAAAGTTCATGACGAATGTCATCCTACATTATGATTCAGTTTAGATAGCATGTTTACATTATTGTCAATATTTACACTATCAAAAAAAGAAGTGATGAAAAAAATTTTGATTGCAGCTAGTCTATTGTTTCCGTTTATGAGTTTTGCACACGATGGCCATGGTGTAACAAGTGGATTTACGATTACTCATTATTTTGTTGAACCTGACCATGCTATTTATACATGGAGTTTCATAGTTGCCAGCTTTGTTCTTGCCGTTTATTTAAGAAGGAAGAACGCATCAAAATAAGAAGATCAGAAGTGAAATAACATGACGCACATTTCACTTTTGAACTCAAGACATTTTTAAACTTTAAATTCTTTTAGAAATGTGTGCTACATGTGGCTGCGAAAGCAACGAACATTCTATTGTGCATGACCATGATCACGAACACACGCACGATCATCACGACCATGATCACGGTCACTCCCACTCAAATGGCAAGTCCGTAGTTGAGGTTGAAAAGGATATTCTGCATCAGAATAACTTATTAGCTTCAAGAAACCGCGGCTACTTTGATGCGAAAAATATTCTTGCGCTAAACCTTGTAAGCTCTCCAGGCTCAGGAAAAACAACTTTACTAGAAAAAACACTCATCGATTTAAAAGAGCAGATAGCGTTTGCAGTAATTGAAGGCGACCAGCAAACAACAAATGATGCAGACCGGATTCATGCAACAGGAACTAAGGTTGTGCAGATCAATACAGGCAAAGGATGTCATTTAGATGCACACATGGTATTGCATGCCGTGCAGGGAATGAAGTTGTCGAATGATTCAATTCTGTTCATTGAAAACGTTGGCAATCTTGTCTGTCCTGCCATGTTTGATTTGGGAGAAAAAGAAAGGGTGGTCATTATCAGTGTAACGGAAGGTGAAGACAAACCGTTGAAATATCCCGACATGTTTTATTCATCAACGGTTTGTGTGATCAACAAAATTGACCTATTACCTTATGTTCCGTTCAATATAGAAAAAGCGAAAGAATATATTCTTAGGGTCAATCCAAAATTGAAGATCATTGAAGTAAGTTGCACAAGTGGTGAAGGTTTACACCAATGGTATAGCTGGTTGAAAGAACAAGTGCAACAGCCCGTTTTGGTTTAGTTATGAAAAGCTATCACATCCATATTAGTGGCCAGGTGCAGGGGGTTGGCTTCAGACCTTATGTTTATAAGCTCGCAGAAAAGATGGATATTAAAGGATGGATTAGCAACAGCAATGACGGCGTTCATATTCACATAAGTGCTGACGAAGCTACGGCGATTCAATTTTATCAAACTATTCTTGAATCTCCGCCATTACATTCAATCATTACGCATCATCACCTCCGCGAAATTCCTGTGCACGAGTGTTCATCGTTCACTATAAAAGAGAGCATTACCAATAATAAACCAAATCTTCTATTCACTCCGGACATTGCCATTTGCGATGAATGTAAAAGAGAAGTATTGACAAGAGATAATCGATGGTATAGTTATCCGTTCACAACCTGCTTGCATTGCGGTCCACGATATTCTATCATAACCGGTTTACCTTATGATAGAATCAACACTACGATGGCACCACTGCCATTGTGCAAGGATTGTGAGAGAGCGTACAATGACGTTTACAATAGGAGGCATTACAGCCAAACCATATCATGCGCCCAATGTGCAATTCCAATGCACTTGTACGACAATACGGGCAATGAGATTTCAGATGATGACCAGGAAATACTTTTAAGATTAATCAATCTGCTTAAGGCAGGCAACATTATTGCAGTAAAAGGTGTCGGTGGTTATTTATTGATTTGCGATGCTACAAATGATCTTGCCATTGCCGTTTTACGAAAAAGAAAACATCGTCCGGCAAAACCTTTTGCATTACTGTATTCAGATATTGAAACAATTAGGTTGGATGCAGAACTAACCGAAAAAGAAATTGAAGCATTGGGAGGCACAGTTGCACCAATTGTTCTTTGCAGGTTAAAAGAAGAGCCGGAAACAAAAGTTTGCAGTGAACTCATTGCTCCTGGTTTGAATAGAATTGGGGCGATGCTTCCTTATACTCCGTTGCTCCTAATCATTGCAAACGAATTTGAAAAACCTTTGATTGCTACAAGTGGAAATGTCAGTGGGTCCCCCATAATTTATAATGATGCAGAAGCTTTGTCGATGCTGAATGATGTTGCTGATTACATTCTCACTTATGAAAGAGAAATTGTTATTCCGCAGGATGACAGCGTAATGCAGTTTGCGCACGATCAAAAGATTATTTTACGAAGAAGCCGCGGCCTGGCTCCTAATTATTACCCGACTCCTTTCAAAACAAACCAAACGATTTTGGCAATGGGCGGAGAATTAAAATCTGCATTTGCCATAACCAACGAGGAAAATTTATACATAAGCCAATTTCTTGGTGACCAGGCAAGTGCTGAATCGCAGGGTGCATATACACACACGGTTGATCATCTTTTAGAAACATTACAAGCAAAACCTGAAATAATTTTGATTGACAGTCACCCAGGTTATTTTGTATCAACATTGGGGCGAGAAAAGGCTTCGCACGAAAATATTCCCATTCATTCCATTCAACATCACGAAGCACATTTCGGAGCAGTGCTGGCAGAAAACAGTTTATTACAAACCCACGAACCTGTATTAGGTGTAATTTGGGACGGCACCGGGTATGGACACGATGAACAAATTTGGGGTGGAGAGTTTTTTATTTATGAAGAACATGAAATGCACCGTGTTGCTCATTTAGATTATTTCTCACAATTATTTGGTGATAAAATGAGCAAAGAGCCGAGATTGTCGGCATTGAGTTTATTAAAAAACTTTCCGCAAAAACAAAAACTTATCGAAAAACAGTTTTTGGACAAAGAATGGGAATTCTATCAAAGACAAATTCAACAACCGGGGCAATTGCTTACAAGCAGTACCGGCAGGTTGCTCGATGGATTGGCATCTATTCTCGGAATTTGTCAACTGAACTCCTATGAAGGTGAAGCAGCGATGAAATTGGAGGCGATCGCAGCCAACTACAGGAATCATTCTTTTGAATACTATCCTATTCCTTTAACAAATAACAGGCTCCAACACAATGTAATGCTGCCATACATTTTTGAAGACCTTGAAAAAAGGGAAGACATCTCGTTCATTGCATGGAAAATATTTTGTTCCCTCGCAAAGGCAATTGAAAACGTAAGTAACTACTTCGGCGTTGATAAAATTGCATTTAGTGGTGGTGTATTTCAAAATGAATTATTGGTAGGTTTAGTAATCAAGCTGCTCGCCGACAAAAAAGAATTGTATTTCCACAAGCAATTGAGTCCAAATGATGAGTGTATTGGCTTTGGTCAAATTGCATGTTATGAGATATTAAAGACAAAACAATCAACATATAACCAGCTCTCGACAAGCTATGTTAGCTAACAGCAAAATCCTAAAAGATGTGTTTAGCAATACCAGGTAAAATAGTTTCCGTTACAAGCACTTCAGAAGATCAAATTTTCCGAAATGGAAAAGTCTCTTTCGGGGGAATTATAAAAGAGATCAATTTAAGCATGGTGCCTGAAGCAACAATTGGTGATTATGTTTTAGTGCATGTTGGTGTTGCTATAAGTAGAATTGATGAAGATGAAGCCCACAAAACATTTGAATACCTCCGCCAAATAGGTGAAACGAATGAGTTAAACGAGCATCAATGAAATATTTATCTGAATACAGGGATCCTGAATTGGTACAGGAATATTTGAAAGAGATCCATCGCATCACAACAAAGCCATGGACGCTTATGGAAATTTGTGGCGGACAAACACACAGCTTGGTTAAGAACGGCATTCTTGACATGCTTCCGGAAAAAATTACAATGGTGCATGGTCCGGGCTGCCCTGTTTGCGTAACGAGTGTATCAGTAATCGACGAAGCAGTATGGCTTGCGCAACAACCAAATGTGATCTTTACTTCCTTCGGTGATATGCTGCGTGTGCCGGGGTCTAAAAAAAGTTTACTGGAAGCAAAAGCCGAGGGCGCCGATGTAAGAATTCTTTACTCTCCTATTGAAGCTTTACAAATTGCTAAAGAAAATCCTGCCAAAGAAGTTGTCTTTTTTGCCGTCGGTTTCGAAACAACTGCGCCGGCCAATGCATTGAGTGTTGTGCAGGCAGACAGAATGCGAATTAAGAATTATTCTATTCTCGCTTCGCATGTTTTGGTGCCGCCTGCTATGGAGGCTATATTGAGTGATGAAGAAAATAAGATCGACGGCTTTCTTGCAGCAGGACATGTTTGCACCATCATGGGCATCGACGAATATTATCCTATAGCAGAAAAATACAAAACACCAATTGTTATTACAGGTTTTGAACCGGTTGATTTGTTGCAGGGAATTTTGATGACGGTTCAGCAATTAGAAAAAGGCGAATACAAAGTAGAAAACCAATATGCACGAACGGTTTTTGAAGAAGGCAATCGTTTGGCAAAAGAAACCATTCACGAAGTATTTGCAGTAAATGACAGGATATGGAGAGGAATTGGCTCGATTCCACAAAGCGGATATGAAGTAAACGAACATTATAAAAACTACAATGCAAGAGTAAAATTCAACATCGATATTGAATTGGCAGAAGAAAATAAAGAGTGTATTAGTGGTGATATTATGAAAGGATTAAAGAAGCCATTTCAATGTCCCAATTTTGGAAAGAAATGTAGGCCGGAACATCCTTTAGGAGCACCAATGGTAAGCAGCGAAGGCGCTTGTGCGGCCTACTATCATTATTCATCAGCGAACACAGAAATACCAGCCTAACATGCATCTAACTTGTCCAATGCCAAAATTTGATTTTGATGTGATCACCCTTGGTCACGGAAGTGGAGGATTGCTTACACACAAGCTTTTACAAAGCGGTGTTTTTGATTTGCTAAAAAACGATTTGCTGGACCAACAACACGATGGCGCTTCATTTGAGCTGAATGGGAAAGTTGCTTTTAGTACCGATAGTTATGTCATCACTCCCGCATTCTTTCCTGGTGGAAACATTGGCGAATTAGCCATCAATGGAACAGTCAATGATCTTGCCATGTGCGGCGCTATTCCAAAATATCTTTCACTTGCATTTATTATTGAAGAAGGATTAACGATGGAAGAATTCTGGAATGTTCTTTCAAGTGTGAAAGATGCAGCACAAAAGGCTGGAATTAAAATTGTAACCGGCGACACAAAAGTTGTAGAGAAAGGAAAGGGCGATAAAATTTTCATCAATACTTCTGGAGTTGGCGTCATTCATCCGCAGGGAAACA
>DATMIF010000009.1:0-2001 GCA_035554655.1 Flavisolibacter sp. | reverse complement strand
CAGCAGTGCACCTGTTGGAATTTTATTGTAAAAACCAACTGCAAAAATGCTGGCCGTTTCCATGTCAATAGCATAAGCTCTTATTTCCTGCAGATAATCTTTGAATTCTTCATCATGCTCCCACACACGGCGGTTAGTTGTGTAAACAGTACCCGTCCAGTAGTCAACTGCATAGTCACGGATGGTTGTTGATATGGCCTTCTGTAATGCGAATGCAGGTAGCGCCGGAACTTCAGGAGGAAAATAATCATTAGAAGTACCCTCACCTCGTATGGCTGCAATAGGAAGAATAAGATCGCCAAGCTTGTTGCGTTTTTTTAATCCGCCGCATTTGCCAAGAAACAAAACTGCCTCGGGTTCGATAGCGGTAAGCAAATCCATAACAGTTGCGGCGGTTGGACTTCCCATTCCGAAATTGATAATGGTAATACCATCTGCAGTTGCACATTGCATCGGTTTGTCTGTTCCAACAATATCAACCTTGTTCCATTCCGCAAACATTTTTACATAGTTGCTGAAATTGGTAAGTAAGATATATTTTCCAAACTTGTTTAAGGGCTGCCCAGTATACCGCGGTAACCAGTTCTGTACGATTTCTTCTTTAGTCTTCATGCTACGAATTTAATCATTAGGTTTGATGCATGATAACCGTGCAGTATCCTGAACCAAAATTCAAAATGAAAAACGAGAATGGGAAACGATACATTTTCGATGCAATCAGAAAAGTTTGGTTATTACTTACAGAAGAAGAATGGGTAAGGCAAAACTTCGTAAACTATCTTATTTCTGAATTAAAATATCCTTCTTCAATCATTGCAATTGAAAAAGAAATTTCACTTAATAATTTAAAAAAGCGTTTCGATATTTTGGTTTACGATAAGCAGCATAAGCCGTGGATGTTGGTTGAATGCAAAGAACCAAAAGTCAGTCTAAGTGAAGATGTGTTGCAGCAAGTTTTGAGGTATAACATTAGTGTGCCGGTTGAATATATTGTGATCACCAATGGAAATACAACAGTTGGTTGGAAGAAGGAGCTTGAATTAAGATTGTTGAAACATATGCCGGAATGGAAATAATGAGGCTATAACCTCAAAACCGTGCTTGCATCTGGCACACTAACCTGGTTCCATTGTGCTCTTTCGATGAAACAACACTGTACTTGTCAATGATCAATCCAGTTTCAAACTTCAAAAAATATTCATCGGCTAGTTGAAGGCTAACAACAGGCATCCATGTTTGTTTGATGCTTCCATTTCTTTTCACATCGCAGTTTAATTTTTCATAACGGCATGAAAGCTCAAGTGATTTTATTTGTGAACTGTTGATGTTATATTTCAAATTAGGCAAAACGTACAAGGCTTCTAGTTGGTAATTTGACATTTGTTTGCCTGCAACATGAGACGTATCAAATTGTGAATTATTGGTTCCTCTTTTATATTCTGACTGAATTTCAAGATCCCATTTCTCACCTAACTTTTCAATATGGTCGATATCAAAATTGCATGTCCATACTTTGTTTTCACCGTCTTTACCTAAGCCACCATTCAACCCGATTTTTGTTTGTGGTCGAACTTCTAATTCAATTCTTGCAGGAAATAATTTTCCATTATCATTATCCATGGGTTGATTGCGCCCATTGCCATTGAATACGCCAACATAATAACTTACCGGGATCTTCAAAATATTCACTTTGCCAAAAACAGTGCCGCCCGCCTGGAAGCTTTGCCATCCATTTGCACCAAATGCGTAGTACTGGTTGCTCCATTCCAATGCCTGTAACAATTCTTCGGGATACAGATCTTCTCTTCCAAAATAAGGACGGTATTGTCCTACCTGGAGATTTAAGTAATTATTGAAACGATACTTCAGGAATGCATTCTCAACCACCTTATTTGTTGGATTGCCAATAAAATCGGTCAGGTTTAAAAGCAATGCGGCATCTGCTTTCGAATTTAATTGAGCTTTTGCCTGGAGTCTTGCCCGTCGTAAAGAAAATGAAGA
>DATMIF010000008.1:0-67126 GCA_035554655.1 Flavisolibacter sp. | reverse complement strand
ATTCTTCCTTCGCAATTGTTTACGCTAATTTCTCCTTTTGGAGTTTTAGATTTCTGACCCATTTCTGACCCATTTTGGAATTTTTTGGGTCTGTTCAGATCAAAAACTTACATGAAACTTTCTCTGTAAATGGGCAATTTTTAGAAGAATTGATGATTTCTTGCACCCCATACAAGTGCGCTACCGGGCTGCGCCACCACCCGAATATGAGGGCTGCAAATGTAAAGGAAAAAACTTCTAAATAACCGACCTTAAGTCGGGATGACTGGATTCGAACCAGCGGCCCCCACGTCCCGAACGTGGTGCGCTACCGGGCTGCGCTACATCCCGAAAAGAGCTGCGAATTTAATAATCTCTTTGAAAATGCTACATGACTGAAAGCAGTCAACAGCTAGCAAAGTGATGAGAAGAATTGCAGAACGTACAAGTGAGTGACACAACTATAGTCCAATAGTTGTAGTGCAGATGGCCAAATAATGTAAACTCATTTTCTGCTGTTTGCTTTATCTTCGCCCCTTAATGGAAATCCTTTTAAGGCAAGTCAAAATAATTGATCCTTCCTCGCCTTTTCATCAGCAAACGACAGATATTTTAATTGAGAATGGAACTATTAAAGAAGTTGGAAAGCTCAACTCCCCAACTGCTCAAACAATACACATCGAAGGGCTGCACGTGTCTTGCGGCTGGTTAGATGTTTTCTCTAATTTCTGCGACCCTGGTTTTGAGTATAAGGAAACATTAGAGACCGGAGCGTCTGCTGCAGCAGCAGGTGGCTATACCGATGTGATGATTTTACCCAACACAAGTCCTGTTGTACATAACAAAGGCAGTGTCGAATACATTGTTCAGCGGAGCAAGGAGTTTGGAGTGAACATCCATCCTATTGCTGCTATTACAAAAAATACCGAAGGCAAGGAACTGGCAGAAATGTATGATATGCATCAAAGCGGTGCGGTTGCATTTGGCGATGGCACTAATCCTATACAATCATCCGGACTTCTGGTGAAAGCATTGCAGTATTTAAAAGCCATTGATAAAGTGGTGATTCAATTGCCGGATGATAAATCTATCAGTCCTTCTGGTTTGATTAATGAAGGCGTTGTTTCGACACAGTTAGGCTTGCCCGGCAAGCCGGCCATTGCAGAAGAAGTAATTATTGCAAGAGATATTGAATTGCTGCGATACACAAATTCCAAAATTCATTTCACCGGAATATCAACGGCTAAATCCGTGGAATTAATTAAACATGCGAAGAAGGAAGGCCTTTCCGTTACTTGTTCTGTTACGCCTTACCATCTATGTTTCACAGATGAAGATTTGACTGATTACGATACAAACCTGAAAGTGAATCCACCACTGCGTTCGAAAGAAGATCAGCAGGCATTGAAACAGGCCTTGCTTGATGGAACTATTGATTGTATTGCAACGCATCATTTGCCCCAGGACATCGATCATAAAATTGTGGAGTTTGAATATGCTCATTTTGGAATGGTAGGCTTGGAAACTAGTTTCGGTGTGATAAGAACCTGCTTTCCCGAATTAGGATTGGAAAACACAATTGAGCTTTTATCCAATAATCCCCGATCCATTTTCGATTTGAAGAAAGGTTCTATCGACAAAAATTCAGCAGCCTGTCTTACACTTTTTTTGCCTGATGCAAAATGGATAGTCGATGATCTTCATTCCAAATCAAAGAACTCTCCTTTCATTGGAAAACAGCTAACCGGGAAACCTGTGGGCATTATTAATAAAGACAAAGTATTTTTGAATCAATAAAGAGATATGGACGTTTTGAATAAGGAAGCGCAGCAACCGCCGGTCAATTTTATAAAAGAAGGTATTAAGATTGGATTGATCAATGGCATTATTGCCTTGCTCCTGATGTACGGAAGTTACTTTGCAGGCCTGGATGCTTTTGTGACCGTGCAGTTTTATTCCAGGTTCATTCCTTACATGATGATCATTCTGATCATTTATGGCTTTCAACTGCGGAATAAATATGGGGGCTATCTTTCTTTTAAAGAGGCTTTGCAATACAGTTTTGTTTCTTATGTTGTTGTTGCAGTATTAGTGGCGATAGGCACTTATATTTTATTCAACCTGGTTGATAAAGATCTTACCCAGAAATCTTTTGAACTTTCAATGGAAAAGATCAAACACACTTTTACCAGTATGGGAATGAAAGAGGAGGAAATTGAAAAAGCAATCGGCAACAAGGAAGTGCAAAAAACTGATTTCAAAACTATTTTCCTTGGGACTGGATTTGGGTTGATCTGGGATTTTATTGTCAGCCTCATTGTATCATTGATCATTCGCCGTGAAAAGCCAGTATTTTAATTTATGGACCTGTCAATTGTTATTCCATTAAAAGATGAGGAAGAATCACTACCGGAACTTGCAGACTGGATTAAAAGAGTTTGCGAGGCCAATGGTTATTCCTATGAAGTAATCATGGTAGATGATGGAAGTACCGATGATTCCTGGAAAGTAATTGAACAATTGAGCAGGGAAAATCCTGCCGTAAAGGGAATTCGCTTTCAAAGAAACTATGGTAAATCTGCAGCGCTGAATGAAGGATTTAAAGCAACACAAGGCGATGTTGTGATAACGATGGATGCCGATTTGCAGGATAGCCCCGATGAAATTCCCGGGCTTAGAAAAATGATTATTGAAGAGGGTCATGATCTGGTGAGTGGGTGGAAGAAAAAACGCTATGACAATACACTCACAAAAAATATTCCTTCAAAGTTTTTCAATGCGGTAACAAGGAAAATGTCTAAGATAAAACTGCATGATTTCAACTGCGGTTTAAAAGCTTATCGCAAAAAGGTGGTGAAGAGCATTGAAGTGTACGGAGAGATGCACCGCTACATCCCGGTACTTGCCAAGTGGGCCGGCTTTAGAAAGGTTGGCGAAAAAGTAGTTGAGCATCGTGCAAGAAAATATGGTGTTACCAAGTTCGGGTGGAACCGGTTTGTTAACGGTTTTCTAGACCTGATCTCGATAATGTTTGTTGGAAAATTTTCGAAAAAACCCATGCATTTTTTTGGATTGTGGGGAACAATATTCTTTGTGCTTGGTTTGGGAATTACTTTATATCTCGTTATTTCAAAAATTATCGATCCTGTAAATTTTGCACTGACTAACCGTCCTGGTTTTTACCTGGCACTTACATCTATCATTATTGGAATGCAATTATTTCTTGCCGGATTTGTTTCGGAATTAATTTCCCGCAATGCTCCTGGTCGTAACTCCTATTTGATTGAAGATAAAATTGGGTTATAATGGCAAAGGTCATAATCATAGGACCTGCCCACCCGTTGCGGGGAGGATTGGCTACATTCAATCAGCGACTGGCAAAACAATTTACCAACGAAGGACACGAATGTTCCATTGTATCTTTTTCATTACAATATCCTTCTTTCCTCTTTCCAGGAATAACACAGTATTCAACTGATCCTGCACCACAAGATCTAACCATTCATACTTTGATCAACTCTGTGAATCCTTTGAATTGGCTAAGTGTTGGAAAGAAACTAAAAAAATGGAAGCCAGATTTAATTGTGGTTAGATATTGGCTGCCTTTTATGGGGCCGGCATTAGGAACCATTTTAAGACAAGTGAAAAAGAACAGGCACACAAAAATTGTTTGCATCGCCGACAATGTAATTCCTCACGAAAAAAGGCCCGGTGATATCCCATTCACCAAATATTTTTTGAAAGCGGTTGATGCTTTTGTGACGATGAGTGAAAAAGTGTTGAGCGATTTAAGAAAGTTCACAGGCCAGCCGGCTCAATTGGTTCAACATCCTTTATACGATAACTTCGGCGAACCCATTTCAAAAAACGATGCTAGAAAATTTTTAGGATTGAATGAAAGCGGGAAAATCATTTTGTTCTTTGGTTTTATTCGACAGTACAAAGGATTGGATTTATTATTGAAAGCATTGGCTGATGAAAGAATCAGAAATGAAAATATCATGTTACTTGTTGCCGGTGAATTTTATGAAGATGATAAGCCTTACCAACAGTTAATACAGGAAAACAATTTGCAGGAACAGGTTATTCTTAAAACCAATTTCATTCCTGACAGCGAAGTGAAATATTATTTGTGCAGCGGCGATTGCGTTGTACAGCCATATAAAAATGCAACGCAAAGCGGCGTAACACCCCTCGCCTACCATTTTGAAAAACCCATGATCGTTACCAACGTCGGCGGTCTTCCTTCTTTAGTTCCCCATGAGAAAGTGGGCCTTGTTTGTGAGCCTGATTCAAAATCGATCGCGGAGTCAATTTTAAGATTTTATCAATTAGGCGAACAGTATTTTATTCCGCATCTTCGCAGCGAAAAACAAAAATATTCATGGAGTAAGTTGACGGAAGCCATCTTCAATCTTGCAGAAAAGAATTCGGAACGTTGAAGAATGTACATTCGCTTCGATCAGTATAAACTGAGCAACAAAGCTTCATAATAGAATTACAGCTAAGTACATAAAAATGATTTATCGCAGCAAAGCACCATTAAGAATTGGATTAGCAGGTGGGGGAACGGATGTAAGTCCTTATAGTGACTTGTATGGAGGTGCTATTTTAAATGCAACCATTTCGTTGTATGCAAAAGCAAGCATTGAACCATTGCAGGAAAACAAAATTGTGGTGGAAGCAAATGATCGCAGCGAAGCAGAACAATTTGATTTTGCCAATGAACTTCCGATCAACAACCATCTTGATTTATTGAAAGGAGTTTACAACTGCGTTGTTCGTGATTATGGCCCTGTTAAGTCCGGTTTTAAACTATCAACCTTTGTAGATGCACCGGCAGGTTCCGGATTGGGCACATCTTCTACCCTTGTTGTTGCTATAATTGGTGCATTTGCAGAGATGTTGAGGTTGCCACTGGGCGAATATGACATTGCGCATTATGCCTACGAGATTGAGAGAAAATATTTGAATTTAGCTGGCGGAAAACAGGATCAATATGCAGCAACATTTGGCGGCGTCAACTTCATGGAGTTCTATGAAGGCGATAAAGTGATCGTTAATCCGCTTCGCATCAAACAGCAATATTTGTTTGAACTTGAAAATAACCTGGTTCTTTATTACACTTCAACAAGCCGCGAATCTGCAAAGATCATTGAACAGCAATCGAAAAATGTGGTTTCAAAAAAAGAGCAATCCATTGAGGCCATGCACCAGTTGAAACAGCAATCGCAAATGCTGAAAGAAGCATTGTTAAAAGGACGACTTCATGAATTTGGTGAGATACTTGATTATGGCTATCAGCAAAAAAAGAAAATGGCTGAAGGTATTTCGAATTCTTTGATGGAAGAAATTTATGAAACGGCAAAATCCGCTGGTGCAACAGGTGGAAAAATTTCTGGTGCAGGTGGCGGTGGGTTTATGACATTCTATTGTCCCGGTACTACTAAATATAAAGTCATCAGCAGTTTGGAAAAATTTGGTGGTCAGCACCGCAATTACCAGTTTGTTGAACATGGTTTAACAACGTGGACTATTTGATTTACGGATTACGATTTTAGATTTACGATTATGGAGCAGATCAAAAACATTATACAGGCTTCGATTGATGTGAAGCAGCAGGTTTTGAAAAGGGAAGAATTATTGTCGACAATCGAAAAAATTATCGACGTCATTACGAACTCATTGCAGAACAACGGCAGAATTTATTTCTGTGGAAATGGTGGAAGTGCAGCAGATGCACAACATTTGGCAGCAGAATTTTCCGGTAGGTTTTATACTGATAGAAAAGCTTTGCCTGCCGAGGCATTGCATTGCAATACTTCTTATTTAACAGCAGTTGCAAATGATTACAGTTTCGATGTGATTTATGCAAGACTGATTGATGGAATCGGGGTTAAAGGTGATGTGCTTGTTGGCTTATCTACTTCAGGTAATTCAGGAAATATTGTAAAAGCGTTTGAAGTGGCTAAAGAAAAAGGAATTATTACTGTTGGCTTTACAGGATTTAGTGGCGGGACGATGAAAAGCCTGAGCGATTATTTGATTAATGTGCCTTCAACCGATACACCGAGAATACAGGAAAGCCATATCCTGATTGGTCATATCATTTGCCAGTTGGTTGAAGAAAAATATTTTTCAAACAATGGTTAAAGAAGCTATTATTCTTGCCGGAGGATTAGGCACAAGATTGCGTGAAGCCGTTCCTGATTTGCCAAAATGCATGGCGCCTGTTGCAGGAAAACCTTTCCTCTCCTACGTTATTGATCACCTGAGAATACAGGGAGTTGAACGTTTTATTTTTTCTTTAGGTTATAAATGGGGAGTGATTGAAGAATATCTGCGGAAAGAATATGCTACGCTTGATTATACCTCGGTAATTGAACAAGAACCATTAGGCACTGGTGGTGCTATTCAGTTGGCTATTCAAAAAGCTTCGACAAACAATATTGTTATCGCAAATGGTGATACACTTTTTAAAATAAAACCGGATGAGATTGAAACGCTTCACGATTTTAGAAATTCTGAATGTACACTGGCTTTAAAACCCATGCAGAATTTTGACAGGTACGGAGTAGTGGACACCGATAGCAGTGAAAAGATTGTTTCATTTAAAGAGAAACAATTTTATAAAGACGGTTTCATAAACGGCGGCGTTTATCTTCTTAATAAGGAAAAATTTTTAAATCGCCCATTCGCTGAAAAATTTTCTTTTGAAAAAGATTATCTGGAAAAATTTTGTGGCGAAGGCCGATTTTTTGGTTCGAGGCAGGATGGATATTTTATTGACATTGGAATTCCTGAAGATTATCGAAAAGCTCAAAACGATTTAAAAAAACCTGTTCTCGACCTCAAAAAAATTGATAAGTCATGGACCTTGTTTCTTGACCGTGATGGCGTGATAAACGAAGAAAGGTTAGGTGAATATGTATTGCATTGGGGCGAATTTGTTTTTAGTAAAGGTGTGCTGGAGGTATTTAAGAAGCTGAGCGACAAATTCGGAAGAGTGATCATCATCAGTAATCAGCGGGGCGTCGGAAAAGGGCTTATGACTGAGGAAGCCTTGCAAACGATTCACCTTGAAATGCAGAGGGAAGTTGAAATTGTTAATGGGAAAATTAACAAAATTTATTACTGCATTGAAAAGGATGAAAAATGTTTTAACCGGAAGCCTAACCCCGGAATGGCATTGCAAGCCTACAAAGATTTTACTGACATTGATCCTTCAAAGTCGATAATGGTAGGCAATAAGCCGAGCGATATGAAATTTGGCCGGGCTGCTGGTGTGTTTACCATATTTGTCAGAACAACGAACCCGGATCAGCCCTTCCCCCATCCCGACGTTGACCTGGCCTTTCCATCATTATACGATTTCGCATCTGCCTTGTAATTTGTAATCTTTTGAGAAATCGTTTTAATCGGTGTTAATCCGCGGTCCTTTAGGATAATTTTTGCGCTTTTTTACCGTTCTTAGCATGATCCAAATTGCCAATACAGAGTGAAAAAGCCACTTCTTTACATACTTGCTCTTTTATTAGTCGCATCTGTTGCAGACGCACAAAGAATAACTGCCGCGGATTTAAAAATTCTTCACAGGAAAGAAGATAGCCTCAAGCTTTATGCAAAGGACCTTGTCACGGACAGTCTCACAAATAACAGGATGCGAAGTGATAGCTTTTTTACAAAAGTATTGGTGAGGAGCTTTCTCGTGAAAAATTCGTTTTACTATCCTTTTGATTCTGTAAAAGGAGTAAGTACTCTTTATGCGCCTGATAGCAGCTTTAAGATCATGACATGGTCGATAACGTATAGTGAAGATCTGTGCCAGCAAAGAGGTGTGATTCAGTTCCCGACAAAAGACGGTTCTCCCAGATTTGTTCCATTGCTTGATTATTCAACACGTACACCTTATCCCGAAGATTCAGCTCGTGATCACAAACATTGGATTGGTGCCATTTATTATAACATCATTCAAACAAAATATAACAACAAGAATTTTTACACCTTGTTTGGTTATGACCCTAATACACCAAGAACAAACAAAAAGTGGATCGAGGTTTTAACTTTCAATGACGAAAATATGCCCATGTTTGGAGGACGCTATTTTAGTTTTGCAAAAGACAGCGTAAAGCGGCCAGACCAGTTTCGTTATTTCATCGAGTATAAAAAACAAGCATCTGCTACTGTAGATTTTGATCCAGATCTTAAAATGATATTGGTAGATCATTTAATCTCAGAAACAGACGAGCCTGATCTTCCACAAACTTTTGTACCTGATGGTGATTATGAAGGTTTCAAATGGGCAAATGGAAAATGGCTTCACGTCGATAAAGTTTTTGACCAAAAGCTGGAAGACGGGCAGGCTCCAGTTCCAGATCCGCTTCGTGATCAGCAAGGTGATACCAACCTAGAAAAACTAAAACAACAGTCAGCGAAAAATAAGTCGGGGAAGAAAGGTAACGGCGAATAATTATTCGATCCAGGAATAAGTTCAATCACAAAATTATTTCAAAAGCCAATCAACTAGTAAGAGGCATTCCTTTCTACTCATCCAACTTCAACACCGCCAAAAATGCTTCCTGCGGAACTTCTACGTTTCCGATCTGGCGCATGCGTTTCTTACCTTCTTTCTGCTTTTCCAATAATTTTCTTTTACGGCTGATGTCACCACCATAACATTTAGCGGTAACATCTTTGCGCATAGCAGAAATATTTTCACGTGCGATAACCTTTGCACCAACGGCCGCTTGAATTGCAATCTGGAATTGTTGACGAGGTAATAACTCTTTCAATTTTTCGCAAAGACGTCTTCCAAAATCCTGTGCACGGCTACGATGGATCAATGCACTCAAAGCATCTACTTTATCGCCGTTCAAAAGAATATCCATCTTCACAATGTCGGCTTCACGATATCCAATCGGATGATAATCGAACGAAGCATAACCACGGGTTTGCGATTTTAATTTATCGTAGAAGTCAAAGACGATTTCCGTCAGGGGCATTTCAAAAATTAATTCCACGCGTGTTTGTGTGAGATAGCTTTGATTGATCAGGATTCCACGTTTACCCAAACACAAAGTCATGATATTGCCGATATATTCAGGCTTGGTAATGATTTGCGCCTTGATGAATGGTTCTTCAATGCGATCCGTTTTTACAGGATCAGGAAATTCTGTCGGATTGTTTACAATAACCTTCACTCCTGCTGTCGTGTAAGCAATGAAACTTACGTTCGGAACTGTTGTAATTACGGTTTGATTGAACTCACGTTCCAAACGCTCCTGGATGATCTCCATGTGAAGCAATCCCAAAAATCCGCAACGGAAACCAAAGCCTAAAGCTTGTGATGTTTCCAATTCGAATGTAAGAGAAGCATCATTCAATTGAAGTTTATCCATGCAATCACGGAGCTCTTCAAATTCATCGGTTTCCACGGGGAAAATTCCAGCGAATACCATTGGCTTTACTTCCTGGAAACCTTTGATCATTTCCTGCGTAGGCCTGAAAGCATTTGTGAGGGTATCACCAACTTTTACTTCCTTGGCATTTTTAATTCCTGTGATGATGTAACCAACATCGCCTGCACTCACTTCATCTTTTGGTTCCATCTTCAATTTCAAAATACCTACTTCGTCCGCTTCATATTCTTGTCCTGTCGAAACAAATTGAACCTTATCTCCTTTCTTAATTGTTCCATTTAATACGCGGTAATAAACAATGATGCCGCGAAAACTATTGAACACACTATCAAAGATTAAGGCCTGCAGCGGAGCTTCGGGATTTCCTTTTGGTGCAGGAATTCTTTCCACAATTGCCTCCAAAATTGCTTCCACTCCTAATCCTGTTCTTCCACTTGCCAATAAAATATCTTCGGGTTTGCATCCAATTAAATCTATGATCTGATCTTTTACTTCTTCAATCATTGCACCATCCATATCAATCTTGTTGATGACAGGAATGATCTCGAGATCATTGTCAATAGCGAGATATAAATTGGAAATAGTTTGTGCCTGAATTCCCTGTGTTGCATCAACTAACAACAATGCGCCTTCACAAGCCGCAAGTGCACGGCTCACTTCATAGCTAAAATCAACGTGACCGGGAGTGTCAATGAGGTTAAGTGTATAATCCTGACCATTCTGTTTGTAATCGATTTGAATGGCGTGACTTTTAATAGTGATTCCTTTCTCCCTTTCCAGATCCATATCATCCAACACCTGGTCCATCATTTCCCTGTCGCTGATGGTATGTGTTACCTGCAAAAGGCGGTCAGCCAGGGTGGATTTGCCGTGATCAATATGAGCGATGATGCAAAAATTACGGATGTTCTTCATGTTCGTTGATGCCCAATTTTGGGATGTGCGAAGGTAATTGATTTGGGTGGGATTAAAGGAAGGTTAAAGAGTCTTTAATGCTATTGAATTCCTAATTGTTCTCTTAGTTTTTTAGTCAATTTTTTCTTTACTAACTCGTAGCTCTGTTTAAGATATCGCTCCCAATCTTTTTTATTCAAATTTGAAGGCTTCGTAACCAAGACCCATTTTGCTCTTGCCAAATAGGGAGCCGCCATAAATCCATTTGCCATGCTCACTTCTTCAAATTCTTCATCATTTACTTTGAACGAACATCTGAATGATTCTTCCATCGGTACCATGCAAAACATTCTTTCCCCAACGGAAAAAACAAGATTCTCCCATTTAATATCTTCTGTAACTGCAGGCAGCGACAAACAAATCTTTCGAATAAAATCGACATCCATATTTCTAAAATAAAAAATCCCGCCGAAGCGGGACTTAAAATTATTTACACAAATTTTATACTTGTTGCGGCTTTTCTGCCTTCGGTTTCTTTCCTGTTTTCGGAGTAAAAATCGCCAGCATTCTTTTTCCTTCCAGCTTCGGCATGCTTTCCAACTGACCGAAATCTTTCAAACGGTCTGCAAATTTCAAAAGCAACAATTCTCCTCTGTCCTTGAATTGAATAGCACGTCCTTTAAATTGAACGTAGGCTTTCACCTTGTTGCCTTCTTTCAAAAAATTTTCGGCATGCTTTGATTTAAAATCAAAATCATGATCATCCGTGTTTGGCGTAAAGCGAATCTCCTTCATCTCGGTAGTTTTCGCTTTCGCTTTCATTTCCTTTTCTTTCTTCTTCTTATCGTAAAGGAATTTATTGTAGTCGATTATTTTACAAACCGGCGGATCTGCCTGCGGGGAAATTTCCACTAAATCCAATTCCTGTTCCTGCGCCATTTTCAATGCTTCCTGCGTTGGGTAAACGCCAACGGTAACATTGTCTCCAACCAAACGAACCTGTGGAACGCGGATGTGATGGTTAATGCGGTGTTCTGCTTCTTTGCGAGGGGCGAATCTTCCACGGTTAAATCCGCCACCTCCTGGTCTGAAACCTCCTCTGTTAGGTAATGCCATAATTTGTTGTCCACCGTTTACTGCCGACAGTTTCAGCAACCTTGTGGTAATTGTTATTTTTTATTTTACGTTTCTGTCGTTGTTAAAGAACTTTTTTGTTGGAGAGAAAAGCATTGAAAATTAATGCTTGTTCTCTTATAGGTGTTTTATTATTTACCAAACTGCATTACTACTATTGAACTTCTGTTGCGTCGCACTCTTGTACGTTCTGTAATTCTTATCGCCACATTTCAATTCTCACTATTCTGATCAACATTTCTTCATTTGCGTATTTGCACATCTGCATATTCGCAAATCAATCAGCTCTTCTTTCTTTTACCTCCACAACAATTTCGTTCAAAAATTCATCAACAGATTTCGCTCCTAAATCTCCTTTGCCCTGTCTCCTGATTGATGCTTTGTTTTCATTCACTTCTTTCTCTCCAATCACCAGCATGTAAGGTACTTTCATCAGCTCAGTATCACGAATTTTCTTGCCAATCTTTTCGTTGCGTTCGTCAATCTCGGCACGAATATCTGCTTTTTTTAATTTCAGCAAAACATCTTTTGCATAACCCATAAACTTATCCGAAATCGGCAGAATCTTCACCTGCAGCGGAGCCAGCCATGTTGGAAATTTTCCGGCATAATGTTCCAGCAAAAATCCAATGAAGCGTTCATGGGTTCCTAGCGGTGCCCGGTGAATGATCAATGGAGTTTCGGTGTTGTTGTCTTCTGTTGTGTAATGGAGTTTGAATCTTCTTCCCTGTGCAAAGTCAACCTGGTTGGTTGCCAATGTAAATTCTCTTCCAATGGCACTCCAAATCTGCACGTCGATCTTCGGTCCGTAGAATGCTGCTTCATCCGGAACTTCAACGAAAGGAATATTTGCTTCTTTCATCACATCACGAACCATTGCTTCCGTCTCTAGCCACAATTCAGGCTCATTTACATACTTAACTCCCAGCTTTTCTTTCGAGTGAAGAGATAAGCGCATCACGTATTTCTCAATTCCGAAAATCTTGAAATACTTTATGTACATATCATTCACTGCTTTGAACTCCTGTGCAAATTGTTCTCTCGTGCAATAAATGTGTGCATCGTTCATGTGCAGGCAACGAACACGCATCAAACCAAATAATTCACCGCTTTGCTCGTAGCGATAACAGGTTCCGTATTCAGCCAACCGCAATGGAAGATCTTTATAGCTGTGTTGTTCTGCAGCAAAAATTTTATGGTGGTGCGGGCAGTTCATTGATTTCAGGTAATACTTCACGCCTTCCAATTCCATTGGTGGATACATGCTATCCTGGTAGTAAGGCAAGTGACCACTGGTGAGATACAAATTCTCTTTTGCAATGTGCGGAGTCACTACTCTTTTGTATCCTGCATCTAATTCTGTTTCTTTTGCCAGCTTTTCCAACTCTTCGATGATAACAGTTCCATTCGGCATCCATAAAGCCAAACCAGGACCAACATCATCATCCATTGTAAAAATGCCAAGTTCCTTACCTAGTTTTCGGTGATCTCTCTTCTTCGCTTCTTCCAGCATTTGCAAATACTCATCGAGTTGCTTTTGCGAAGGGAAAGTGACACCATAAATGCGTGTGAGCTGTTTGTTTTTTTCATCACCTTTCCAATAAGCGCCTGCAATATTGGTAAGCTTTATCGCTTTGATAAATCCTGTTGATGGAATGTGTGGGCCGCGACAGAGATCTGTAAAATTTCCCTGTGTATAAAAACTAATGTTGCCATCTTCCAAATTCTGCAACAGATCCAATTTGTACTCGTCACCTTTTTCAGTGAAGTACCGAACTGCTTCTGCTTTCGGTGTTTCTTTTCTGATGTATGCGTTGTTCTGCTTTGCCAACTCAGCCATCTTCACTTCAAGCTTGCGTAAATCTTCTTCGCTAATTGATTTATCTCCTAAATCAACATCATAATAAAACCCATTATCAACAGGAGGACCAACCCAAAACTTTGCGCCGGGAAAAATACTTTCAACGGCTTCCGCCATCAGGTGTGCAGACGAATGCCAGAAGGTGCTTTTGCCACCATTATCATCCCACGTCAGGAACTTCACTGCCGTGTCTTCATTAATGGGACGTGTGGCATCCCAAACCTGTCCGTTTACATCTGCTGCCAATACTTTTCTTGCCAATCCTTCTGAAATGGATTTGGCTACGTCCAATGCTGTTGTGCCCTTCGGATATTGACGAACGGCACCATCGGGAAATGTTATGTTTATAAATTCGCTCATAAAGAGCGGCAAAATTAACAAAATCAATGCTATGCTTAGTGAATTGAAAAAGCCTTAATAATTAATTTGCGAATCGATGAGAATATTGTCGCGAAATTTTTGCCCGGTTATATTAGGATTGATTGCATTATTGCCTTTAAATGGATTCGCTCAAAATCTAACAGGAATCTGGCGCGGATGGTTTGTTACCGAAGGCGGTGAGCAATACAAGTACGAATTACAAATTGAACAAACAAAGACAAATCGTATTTCAGGCGTATCCTATTCTTATCTCGACACAAGGTTTTATGGCAAAGCAACGCTTACGGGCAACTACGTAAAAAAGAACCTCTCAGCATTAGTGCAGGAAATCAAAACCGTTGAAGTAAAAATGTCCGGCGGCTCGGTGGCCTGCATTATGAAATGTCTTTTCACTTATTCAAAATCCGGCAAAGAAGAATTTTTAGAAGGCGATTTTACCAGCAGCTATGAAAAAGCAGATCCTTTATTTGGGATTAAGCGTGGTGGAAACTGTGGAGGTGGTAAGGTTTATTTGCGAAAAGTCATCACCTCTGATTTTTATGTCGAACCTTTTTTAAGAAACAAACCGCAATTCAAAAACAGCAAACCAAAGATAACCACCACGCAAACCAAACCTCAGAACAAACCCACTGTGACCAGCAAAACGCCGGTTACCAAACCTCCTGCTCCCAAAAATCAAACACCCAAAACGCAGGTAACTATTCAACAAAAACAGGATACGATCAGGAGAAATACCACTCCAGTTGTTATTGACAAACCGAAAGAAGTTCCGGTAATCAATATTCCCGCAACAACACGTTCAAGGGAAAATGAACTGGTGAAAACGCTAACGGTAACCAATGAAAGCATCAGCGTTCGTCTTTATGACAATGGAGAGATTGATGGCGATACAATTTCTGTTTACTTGGATGGTAGGCCCATCATTTCAAACAAAGGACTATCAACTCAACCGATAACAGTTAATTTAAAAATGGATGAAGATAATCCGGATCATGTATTGGTGATGGTTGCAGAAAATCTCGGAAGGATCCCACCTAATACTTCGTTGATGGTCGTTCAGGATGGTGACAAGCGTTACACGGTAAGCATTACCTCAACTGAACAGAAAAATGCTATGGTTCGGTTCCGTTATCAAAAAAAATAATGCCATTTAAATAATTTCTGTTTAGGCTTTTATGAAAAATTCTATTTTTCGACAGTGAACCTCCGACTGTCCATATTTGGTCTGACTTTGTTTCTGTCAATTTTTTTGCACGCACAGGAATTAAACGGTGTTTGGAAAGGAACATTGACACAACAACCCGGTGGCTGTTTTCCCACATACAATGTGGAACTGCAGGTAAACATTTTCAACGACCAGGTGAGCGGCATTTGTTACCACTACTCCGACTTCACTAATTACGTAAAAAAAAATTACGATGGCACTTATAATGCGGCTGCTAAAACCATCAATATACAGGAACATCGTGTGATGACCTTTCACATTCCCCAGGATTGTACACCGTGCATTCGCTATTTCAGGTTAACCTATAGTAAAGAGGATAAGCAGGAGATATTAAGTGGTGATTGGGGTGGCGTAGTAATGAACGGAACCATGGCTTGCACGCCCGGAAAAATTGTATTGCACCGCATTGTTGAATCCGAATTCAACCACATTAAGGAAATAAAAGTTGATACAGGAGCACTGCGCCTCGATTTCTATGACAACGCTGAAATTGATGGAGATTCTATTTCGGTTACGGTAAACAACAAAACCGTGGTTTCTCACCAAAGGCTTGGGATACGACCAATTTCTGTTAGTGTTAGGGTTTCACTGGATGCACCTGAACAAGAAGTTACCATGATAGGCGAAAACCTCGGAACAATCCCGCCGAATACTGCATTGCTAATTGTTACTGCAGGTAACAAACGTTACCAACTCTTTCTTGCATCTAATGGAAAAAAGAATGCACAGGTACGGTTTGTTTATGAAAAGCCTCCCCGGTAATTGCTCAGGCCTCTTACAGTGAATCAGCGATCCGCACCTTAATGGTCATTGAACTCGAAAGAACTTTCTCTTATATTAGGCCATTCGCAATCAAAACTAAAATTCAAAATGAAAACGGTCATTATTGCATTGCTTGCGTTTTATTGCAATTGTTCCTTTTGTCAAACAACTCCCGACTATGATAACATTAAATTAATTGATAAAGGAGATTACCAGGTCGCAGAGCGCAACGTTATGCAGGCGGCAAATTATATTCTTTCAACTCCATTTGAAAAAGATGACCTGACAAGGTTGAAGTCCCTGCAATTTATTATTAAGTGGATGACAGGAACGCCGGACTTCTCTTTTTCGCTGGATGAAATGGCAACAAAAATGGCAAAGGGCAACGATGATGTTTTAGGAGTTTACATGGTTTGCATGACCAAATATTGCCTTGAGAATAAAGCTTCATCAAAAGATGGAAGGGCTGTCAAACTCAATTCAATAAAGATGTTGCTTTCCTATTGCGAGAATGCCAACAATAAATTGAAGCTTACAAAACAATTGAAGAAGTTATCAGAAGCAAACCAAAATGGTGAGCTGGAAAAAGAATTGTAAGATTCGGTGAATAATTTTTTGTGAAGCTGAGTTTACCGCCAGCCATTTCTCTCTGATCTTTGCATTTCAGATTTCAGATTATGAAAACAAAACCATTAGGCAGCCAGGGATTACAGGCATCGGAAATTGGATTGGGATGCATGGGCATGAGCGATTTTTACGGAAAGAGAAATGATGAAGAGTCGATCAATGTCATTCATCATGCTTCTGGATCAGGAATAACTTTCTTCGACACCGCAGATATGTATGGTCCTTTCACCAACGAGATCTTAGTTGGAAAGGCAATAAAAGATTTTAGAAATAAAATTACACTGGCTACAAAGTTTGGAATCATGAGAGATCCAAATGATCCAACAAAACGGCGTATAAATGGGAAACCGGAATATGTTAAGTCGGCAGTGGAAGGAAGTTTGAAGCGTTTAAATATTGACATGATCGATCTATATTATTTACATCGCAAAGATCCAGACACGCCTATTGAAGAAACAGTTGGCGCAATGGCAGACTTGGTAAAACAAGGAAAAATCAGAGGCATTGGTTTGAGCGAAGTAAATGCTGACACTTTAAGAAAAGCTCATTCAGTTCATCCTATTACTGCATTACAAAGCGAGTATTCATTATGGACAAGAGATCCTGAAGATGGAGTTCTTCAAACATGCAAAGAACTGGGAATCGCATTCGTTGCCTACAGCCCCTTAGGAAGAGGATTTCTTACAGGGCAAATAAAAAAGTTCGGAGATTTTGAACCGGATGATTATCGCCGTTTCTCGCCACGCTTTCAGGGCGAAAATTTTGAAAAGAATATTCAGCTTGTTCACAGGATCGAAGAAATGGCAAAGAGCAAAAATTGTTCTACAGCACAATTAGCATTGGCCTGGGTGTTGGCGCAGGGTGATTACATCTTTCCAATTCCCGGTACTAAGCACATAAAATACCTCGATGAAAACATCGGCGCCTTGAGTGTAAAACTTACTAAGGAAGAATTACAGGAAATAGATGCCATTATTCCCAAAGATTCCGCATCCGGAACACGTTATCCAGAAGCAATGATGGGCTCAGTTGGAAGATAATTTTTTTAGAATGCATCAATAGAAATCTCTCTCATGGTGCATTCGTCTTTCATACTCTTTATTTACGTACCAATCCAAAGACCAGCGGCCGCTTCCTATTACTAGAAAGTAAACGAGCAATAAAAGAATTACAATAGCCACAGTAAGCAAGGAAAATTCATGGAATACGTTCATGAAAATAGCCGTAAGCAACACCGGTAAATTAATGAGACACGCAAAACGTGTAAGTAAGCCTGTTGCTAACAAAACGCCGCCAAGCATGTAAGCAAATAAAACATAGTGAGCCACCATGATCATCATGAAATTGCCAAAGGGGAGTCGGCTCATCAAATTCAAAAGCTTGTTCATATTATCGGCAAACTCTACTCCTTTTGCCAAAAGAAATATTCCCAGGCCAATCCGAACAAAATCCAGCCATTTTGGATGATGTGCCTCACCCCAGTGTTCGATGCGTTGAACATAGTTCATACAAAAAGATTTTAAGTAAGAAATAAAGAACTCAATTAAAGTTATAAGTGTCCTTTTCCGCATCCTATGACGTTCGTCATTCCCCTACCTGTTTTTGGGAACGTTTGCATAGATTTTTTACTCAAACTCTATCTGAAAAAAAGCAAATGCATCTAAATTGTCGGTTCAAATTTTCTCACTCTAATAACTTGCTTATGCATAGAAGAACTTTTGTAAAAAATTCCGGCACCATTGCAGCCGGTGCTTTTATTGCCCCGAAACTTTTTACTTCTGCAGGTAAAAAAAGAGTCGCTATGGTTGGTACAGGCGATCGTGGAACAGGGATGTGGGGCCTTCCCGTACTGCAGGAGTTTGGCGATATTGTAGAATTTGTGGGCTTATGTGATATCAACCCCGGTCGTGTACAAACTGCTAAACAGTTCATGAATGTAACCTGCGCAACGTACACAGATTTCGATAAGATGATGAAGGAAACCAAACCCGACATGCTTATTGTGACAACTGTTGATGGAACACACAACCAGTTTATTGTAAAAGGTATGGAGTATGGTGCTGATATCATCACTGAAAAACCCATGACCACCGATGAAAAGAAGTGCCAGGAAATTTTGGACGCTGAGAGAAGAACAGGCAAAAAAGTCCGCGTAACATTTAATTATCGATATTCTCCTCATCGTCAAAAACTGTATGAGTTGTTGAGAAGCGGAGTCATAGGAACGATTACTTCAGCAGATTTCCATTGGTATCTCGATGTTTATCATGGTTCGGATTATTTCCGCCGATGGCACAGGCTGCGTAAAAACAGCGGTTCTTTATTGGTGCATAAAGCTTCACATCATTTCGATCTTTTGAACTGGTGGCTGGAATCAGACCCCGAAGAAGTATTTGCTTATGGTGCCCTCGAGCATTACGGTAAAAACAATTCCTTCCGTCACACACATTGCCGCCCCTGCCCGTATAAGGACAAATGCAAATTCTATTTCGACATCACCAAAAATAAAAAATACGTTGACTTCTACGTGAACAACGAACAGCATGATGGCTATCACCGCGACGGTTGTGTATGGAGAGAAGACATCGACATTTTTGATAAAATGGCGGTTCAGATCAAATATGCAAACAAAGTGCAGGTGAGTTATTCGCTGACAACGTATTCACCTTACGAAGGCTACCGCATAGCTTTCAATGGAACTAAAGGAAGACTTGAAACCTGGATCAAGGAACGCCAGCCGTGGGATGAAGAACATTTTGACGAAATACAATTGACTACAAACTTTGATAAAAGAGAGATCATTCGCATTGCAAACGATGAGGCAGGCCATGGCGGTGGCGATGTCCGTTTGAGAAAAGACATTTTCAACCCAAGTGGAAAGGACATTTACAGGCAGGCTGCAACCAGCAGGGACGGAGCTTTCGCTGTTCTGATTGGAATTGGCGCAAGAAACAGCATCGACTCGGGCAAGCCAGTAAAAATTGCTGATCTTACTACCTTAAAACCAGGTGCGGTAAAGGTTTAATTATCATTGTTGACTTGTTGAGCACAATTGTTGTGGCTTTCTGTCTAATAAATCATTTAAAAAATCAGATTATGGCAGAAAACAAAAGGAACCAGGATCAGTCTCCCGGCACTTCAACAAGGGAAAACCAGGATAAGAATCAGGGTAATCAAACACAAAACACATCGAATCAAAGTGGGCAGGATCAAAATTCGCAACGGGGAAGCCAGTGGAATAATTATCAAACAAGAGAAATGAGTGACGAAGGCTATTCTGGTGAAAACATAAGCCAGGAGGGCGAGGAAGCTTAAATGAAGACCCGGCAGGCAGCCGGGTTTTTTATTTTATGATCGCAATCAAAATTTGTTGGACTGATATTTGCGTTTTTGGTAAATGAAATTTATTTTGTTGGTCAATTATCCAACTATCTAAAAAAGCCACGAAATGAGAGCCGCCTTAAGGAAATTATCCACCCTCAACAAGCAAATTGTTATCCGCAGTATTTTCTTCTCTTTTCTTTTTATCGCCTTTTTTGTTTTTGTGCTGTACGTGTTGATCAATAGTCCTGCGTAAATAAGTATATCTTACCACCAATTTTTTCAGGCGATGCATATGCATTGTATGCTGAACATTACTTATGAACCCATCTGCATTGCTACTATTTAGCTTTTCTTGCGTCGCACTCGTGAGCGTTCTGTAATTCTTATTATCAAAACCACAAACCATCTCACTGGCTTCATTGTTTTTTTATCCAGCCACGCCTTACCACCCTATCCCATAATCCTCTCCATGATTGGACGATCCACCCCAAAACGTTCCGTGCTTCCAATCGAAATAAATAGCATTGATTGGTCCCGAAGTTCGTTCGAGGAATGATAAAATATATCCCATCTTCTTCAATTCATTTCTTATAGATTCAGGCGTTTTGTTTTGCAGTAATATATCTCCCGGCTTTGGAACACGGTCAGAAGTTTTGGTACCACCCAGCGAAAGCCAAAGCTGGTTGGTGTTGAAGTTTGCAGCTTCTGTTGCCTGTTGCACCGTCATCCCAAATTCAACAATATTCAAAAAGAACTGCAACAAATTTTGGTCTTGTGTATCTCCACCCTGAACGCCAAAACACAAAAATGGTTTTCCATCTTTCAATGCAAGTGTCGGCGTTAATGTAACTCTTGGACGCTTGCCCGGTTGAACAACATTGAATGGATTCAATGCAGAATCTAAAACAAAGCTTTGCATGCGCTGGCTCATACCCACGCCTGTTTTTCCGGCAATGCATGCAGGCACCCATCCGCCGCTTGGCGTAATAGAAACAATCCAGCCATCTTTGTCTGCTGCTTCAACCGAAGTTGTTCCTAGCCATAAACGTTGTTGATACTCTACGAATGAGGAAGTATTGTTCAGGTCATGTGTTGGTGCAAAATTTCTTTTCGTTGAATCCATTTCATATCCTCTTCGTTTCAACAAGGAAAAATATGGATTTGTTTTGCCTTCGAAAGGGTAAGGATCGCCAGGCCCCATGTTCACATCATTCTTTTCATATTGAATTAATGCGGCTCTTTGTTTTGCATACTCTTTACTCAATAGACCTTTAATGGGTTCTTGTGGAGGAAAATACGGATCACCATAATAAAAATCCCTGTCAGCAAATGTGAGGTTCATGGTTTGGTACAAAGTGTGAATGTATTTTGATGAATTGTATCCCATGCTTTTCAAGTCAAAATTCTCAAGGATGTTCAACGACTGCAACAACATGGGTCCTTGTGTCCATTGTGCTAGTTTGTACACTTCAATGCCTTTGTAATTCGTGTGCAAAGGTTCCTCTTGTAGAACTTTCCAGTTGGCGAGATCTTTGATGGTAATCAATCCACCTTGTTCCTGGCAACCACGAACAAACTCCTGCGCAATATCTCCTTTATAAAAACGATTATAAGCAGCGTAAATAGCTTCCTTTCTGCCCTTGCCTTTCTTCAATGCATCTTGTTCCGCATCCACCATTTTTTGGAGCGTTTGCAACAGATCCCTTTGCTGAAAAATTTCACCTGCTTCGGGTGCTTCCCTTTGCTGACCTGAATGCGGGAGGAAAACTGCTTTTGAGTAGGGCCATTCTTTGATCTGGCTTTTATTTCTTTCAATGCTGTTTGCAGTTTGAGCTTCCATGGGGTAACCTGCTGCTAATTGCATGGCCGGTGCTAAAACTTCTTTCAAACTCATAGTACCATATTCTGCCAGCATAGTACATAAACCACCTGGTGTTCCGGGAGTAACTGCTGCTAATGGCCCATACTCAGGAGGAAAATTGTATCCTTTGCCTTTGAAGAATTCTGCCGTAGCTCCTGTTGGTGCAACACCCAATGCATTTATAGCAATTACTTTTTTTGTTTTTGGATTGTAAATCAACGCCTGCGTTTCTCCTCCCCAACTCAACACATCCCACATAGTGCATGTTGCAGCAAGCATGGCACATGCGGCATCAACTGCATTGCCACCTTTTTGAAAGATCATCGCTCCTGCTTCTGCTGCAAGAGGCTTGCCTGTAATTGCCATCCAGTTTTTTCCATGTAGCGGCGGCTTTTGTGTTTGCTGTGCAATGGCAGAAAATGAAATCAAAGCAGTAAAAAAAAGAATATGGTATTTCATTGCAGCTAATTTGGTTTAAAGTTAGCGTTCTATTGTATGGCATATGTAGATTAATCTGGCACGTTTCTTTTATCTGTAATGGCTCAACAACAATACAAACGGACAATATGGTAATGACAGAAGAGCAAAGAAAAGAAGCACATGCATTTTACAAGGAAGCATTGGAGTTATTGAATGAAAGCGGAGTTCGCTACATGCTTGGTGGAGCATTTGCCATGTTTCACTACACAGAAATTTATCGCGATACCAAAGACCTTGATATTTTTTGTAAGCCCAGTGACTACCCGAAAATAATGAAGCATTTTGCCGACAAAGGATATAAGACCGATCTATATGATATTCGATGGCTGGCCAAAGTGTATAAGGGTGATTATTTTATTGATATCATTTTCGATACAGTAAATAATATTTGCAGGGTTGATGATTCATGGCTTGATCGTGCAACGCCGGCAAGATTTGTTGGTGTAGATGTGCACCTGCTTTCTCCCGAAGAACTGGTGTGGTGCAAATTGTATGTCAACAACCGTGAACGTTTTGATGGTGCTGACGTTAATCATATCTGGCTAAAGACAGGAAAAGATTTCGATTGGAAGCGATTACTTTTTCGCATGGATCCCCACTGGCATATTTTGCTTGCGCATATCTTAATGTTTCAGTTTTGTTACCCTACCGATTTTCATGACATTATTCCAAAATGGTTATTTGATGAATTGATTTGTCGTGCTAATGAACAGTATGACCTTCCGCCAACATGGGAAAAAGTTTGTCGCGGGCCAATGATCGATCAGACCCAATACGAGATTGACATAAAAGAATGGAATTACAAAACCTACACCATTAAAACCGTTTAATGATGGAAGAAGTCCAAAAGAAGACAAGGATTGCTGCAGTAGCTGATGTGCATTTCAAAGAAACAGACAAAGGAAAGTGGGCAGAGTATTTCAAAGAGATCTCACTAAAAGCAGATGTACTGGTTATTGCAGGGGATTTAACTGATACTGGTGACGAGACCGAAGCGCAGGTTTTGGCAGATGAATTAAAAATGTGTACTGTGCCAATTGTAGCAGTATTAGGTAACCACGATTATGAAAAAGGCAGGCATAAACTTATTCGCCAGATTTTATTGAAACAAGGCGTTCATATTTTAGATGGTGAGGCAGTCACAATCGACGATGTTGGTTTTGCAGGCGTGAAAGGTTTCGGCGGAGGCTTCGATCGACACATGCTTTCGTTTTTTGGTGAAGGTGCCATGAAAGCTTTTGTACAGGAAGCTGTTGATGAAGCTTTGCATTTAGACAGAGCTTTGTCAAGATTAGATCAGGAGCAAAGAGATATCAAAAAAATTGCAGTGCTTCACTATGCTCCTATCAAAGAAACAGTTGTTGGTGAGCCTGAAGCGATTTATCCATTCCTGGGGTGTTCAAGATTAGCAGAACCTTTAAATCGCCATAAAGTGCTGGCTGCATTTCACGGGCATGCACACGTAGGAACGATGCATGGACAAACATCGGATGGCATTCACGTGTATAATGTGGCAAAGCCAATTTTAGTCAAGGAAGGTTATAAATGCCCATATTATTTATTGGAGGTATAACGGCAACAATTGCATGATATACTTTGTTATTTTTAGTCAATAGCTGATTGCTATGTAATACAGTTATGATTGAGTTGAGGCCTGCAAAATTTTCAGACCATACTGCCATTGCCAAAATTCATACGGAGAGCTGGCAAAAGAACTACCGCAATATTTTGAGTGATCAATTTCTTGATAATAAAGTTGAAGAAGAACGTTTGGCTTTTTGGCATAGGCGGTTGTCTTCCTTAATGGCAACCCAGCAGGTTACCGTGGCATCAATCAATGATTGTATTACTGGATTCTCCTGCCTGTTTATAGATTACGATCCACAGTACGGAACCTTACTTGATAATTTGCATGTGCGACAAGATTTTCAAAACAATGGAGTTGGAAAATTGTTGATGAAGAATTGTGCAAGGGTAATATTGGAAAAAGCAAAAAGCCGAAAGATGTATCTATGGGTTTATGAACTCAATCAAAATGCAAGAAAAGTGTACGAGCATCTTGGTGGTAACTGGTTGCATACTGCCAGGAAACGTAATGTAGATGGAACTGGAGCAAATGCATGCAGGTATGTGTGGGAAGATATTGCTTCTTTTGATTATTGACATGCAATTCCTAAAATAAGAAAGCCCACAGGATTGTGGGCTTTGCCAAAAACATTTCAAACTACACAATTAAACATGCTCATAAACTTCTTCAACTGTGTAAGTCTTCAACTCAGGTTTTTTAGTGAAGAATGGCTCTAATTTGTTAACCAACTTCCTGTAAATACCGTTGTTTTCATAAACATCAGCATCTTCTTTTGTCTTCCACTCAGTAATTGAAATGAAGTCTTCCATTTTGGCTGTTGGCTCTAAAAACCTGATGTCAATTAATCCTTTTTGTTTCCGTACGGTAGGCACAATTTCTTCTAAAAATAACCTTCTTGCCTCGTTGATTTTTTCAGGCAGGAATTTGCAGAATGTTAAGCGAACGAACATAAATGCCTCCTTTATTTTTGGGTGAGTGAAAACTATTTTGCGAGGCTGTTCTGAAGACCGGGAACAAAGGTAGAGATGTTGTTTGTACATCGTCAAAATAAATTTACAGTCATGGATAGCCGGGTATTTTATTTTGGTTCAAACTTTGCATGTGCATAATTGCTGCCCACAGAAACTTGCCTGTATGTCCTGACCCTTGAAACTTACAGCAATAGTGCTCACCTAAAAACACCCTTTACGATGAAAAAAACCTTTCCGTTCTTGATGGCAGCTGCTGTAGTATCACTTGTTATTGGCTGTACCGGTCCAAAAGACGTCCAGGTGGATCTTACCGATGTTCAATTGGTTAAGATAGATACAGTTCAGCGTTATCGGAATCCCCCCGAAAAAATATTGACCTGGCGTGATGAAAATCAGGTCAGCTACGTAACGTTTGTACCTATGGAAGCCTACTATATCGTTGGTTCGCGAATGAAAGTAATGGTGAAACGGTAAGACGATTTTAACCAATACCTAAGTGAAACTTTGTTCTAAAACAAAGCGTCGGTATGTCTTTTGAGCTACAAAAGGAAACATTATGTTATGCAAAAGCTCCTGAATATCCTGGTGAAATCTTTGTTGGTCATCATTCTTGCCGGTTCTTCAATGGCTGTTCATGCACAGGATCTTGATAAATCCATTGTTCAGAATTTCATTAAAACAAAGGAATTTGTGTTTAAGGCCCAGACCGTTTTGCCTATGACAGGTATGTCAAGACAACTAACTTCTGACTATGATGTTAGATTTCTGGGCGATTCCGTTGTTGCCTATCTCCCCTATTTCGGCCGTGCCTACAGCGCAGGTTATGGTGAAGGCGGTGCTATTGATTTTACCTCTACCAAATTCGAATACAAAGTGAAGGAAAGAAAAAAAGGCGGATGGGATGTTTCGATCAAACCGAAGGATGCGAAAGATGTACAGGCATTGAATTTTACCGTTTCTGAGAATGGTTATGCTTCACTTCAGGTAACCAGCAATAATCGTCAGCCTATTTCTTATAACGGCTACGTGATGGAAAGAAAAAGAAAATAAAAAAGTTCAGAGTAACACTCTGAACTTTTTTCATGCTAAACCTTATCTTCTTAATCGTGACCTTCCAATTTAACCAGCTTATTATAAATTCCGAGAAGTAAGAATGGAGCCACCCATTGGCCAAAAAACAAGCTTCTGTGTTCCAGATTTTTATTCTTCTTAGTGCTCCCAATTATTTGGGTTACTGCAGAAACTGCAATAGCGCCAATAGCTGTCCATAAAAAAAGATCGGAAGGAAGCTTTGCTGTTTGCTCCTCTATCATTGTTGCTACAGGTCCCTCTCTGTGT
This sequence comes from Flavisolibacter sp., assembly GCA_035554655.1. Taxonomy (GTDB): domain Bacteria; phylum Bacteroidota; class Bacteroidia; order Chitinophagales; family Chitinophagaceae; genus Flavisolibacter. The sequence goes on along the minus strand of DATMIF010000008.1, from coordinate 41,282 downwards.
TCAGGATTAAAGTTTGTTGCCATAACGTCTTTGTTTAAATTTTCAAAACAAAACATATTTCAACTTTCTTGCCAAGCAACAATGCTGCAAGGACAAACAAGTAGTTTGTTCGCTCATCAACGGTATATTTACTTCCTATTTTAAACAAAGCACATGAAGAAGAAATTGCTCCTTTCCATTTTTGTCTTTATTGTATGCAATGCTTACTCACAAAATAACATTACGCCCGAGCTGATGTGGAAACTTGGGCGAGTAAGTGCGGTTGGTATTACAAAAAACAATGGCGGTGTGGTATATGCGGTGAGCACTCCCGACGTTGATCAGAATAAAATTAGTCGCAAGCTGTATTATCTTTCTTTGAACGGAGAAACGCCAAGACAAATAGCAGATAGCGAAAGTCTTGTCGTAAATGATCGCATCTCGCCCGATGGCAAGTACATGCTCTCTGCTGAAGATGTGAAATTGAAAAATGTCTTCGGAAAAGATTTCTATTCAGATCTTCCAAAATCAAATGTTCAGATATATGATCAACTGGCTTACCGTCACTGGGATGAATGGGAAGACGGAGCTTTCAGTCATGTATTTGTTCATCCGGTTGTAAATGGAAAACCTGTTGAAGGGAAAGACATCATGCCAAACCAAATGTTTGATTGTCCTCAAAAACCTTTTGGCGGTGATGAAGATTTCATCTGGTCGCCGGACAGCAAATCTGTTATCTATGTCACTAAGCCCTTGAGCGGAACAAAGTATGCGTTGAGCACTAACACCGATATCTTTCAATACGATCTTGCAACTGGAATAACAACCAATCTTTCTAAAGGAATGATGGGCTATGATGTGAATCCTGCGTTCTCACCCCAAGGAACATTAGCATGGTTAAGCATGGCACGTGAAGGCTATGAAGCAGATAAACAGGATATTGTTGTAAAGACACCGGCTGGCATCATGAATCTCACGAAGAGTTGGGATGAAACAGTTGAAGGTTTTAAATGGAGTTTAGATGGAAAGAAAATTTATTTCAATGCACCCATTGATGGAACTGTACAGTTGTTTGAAATAAATTATCCCGGCCTTACCAAAATGCTTCCTGTTGTGCGGCAGATTACTAAAGGAGATTTTGATGTGAGCGGAATTGTGGGACAGATCGGAAACACGATGGTTGTTACAAGAACGGACATGAACCATGCGCCTGAACTATACACTGTTGATCTGTCTACAGGTAACATGAAACAACTTACCCATGTTAATGATGATATTTACAAAACCGTCAACATGAGTAAGGTGGAACGCCGTTACGTGACAACAACAGATAACAAGAAAATGCTGGTATGGGTAATTTATCCGCCAAACTTCGACGCTAGCAAAAAATATCCAACGCTTTTATATTGCCAGGGCGGGCCGCAATCTCCGCTTACACAGTCTTATTCTTTCCGTTGGAATTTCCAGCTAATGGCAGGCGGCGGTTACATTGTGGTTGCGCCTAACCGCAGGGGAATGTATGGCCATGGACGGGCATGGAATGAACAGATCAGTAAGGATTGGGGCGGGCAAGTGATGAAAGATTACCTCAGTGCTATTGATGATGTGAGCAAAGAAAAATATGTAGATAAAAACCGTTTGGGTTGTATAGGCGCAAGTTATGGCGGTTATTCTGTCTATTACCTGGCCGGAATTCATAACAACCGATTCAAAACCTTTATTGCTCATGATGGTGTTTTTGATTTGCGGAGCATGTCAGGAACAACAGAGGAATTATGGTTCTCCAACTGGGAAAATGGCGGCTATTATTGGGAGAGGAACAATAAAGTAGCCCAGAAATCATTTGAGCAATTCAATCCCATAAATTTCGTTGACAAATGGAATACACCGATTATGATCGTTCAGGGCGGAAGAGACTACCGGGTGCCGATTGAGCAAGGGTTGCAGGCATTCCAGGCTGCCCAACTACGAGGTATTAAAAGTAAGCTGCTTTACTTCCCCGATGAAAACCACTGGGTATTGAAGCCCCAGAATGCATTGGTGTGGCAACGTGAATTTTATAAATGGCTCAAAGAGACATTGTAACGAATAACATCCGGGCTGATAACAAGTAGCCGTTTGATGACACGGAAAATTTTCGTATAAATGTCATTTGCTAAAATCAAATTATCTCCTATCTTACGTATACCATTGTAGAAAATGGTGCTTGTGAATAGAGCCAATTCCTATGACAGAGTCAGTTGCATGGTTTTTGACTTATCTATTATAACGTTTAATTTATGGAAAAGCAATTGATCGTTTCAGTACCTAATGTAAGCGGCGAAGATGGCTTAACGGTTGCATGTAAAACAGGAAATCTATTTCGTAACGACGCTAAACTTGTGGAGCTTTATCGCGATGGTTTCAGAATTTATGACTACGCCATTGAAGAAGTAAAAGAGAAGAAAGCAAGTTTAAAGCAAACTCTTGTAAAGGTTTTCCTGAAAAAGTAGTTTCATTGCATCGAACAAAAGTTCCTTCCTTCCGCGAATTTTTAAGTACCGGTTGGTACTCAAATTCATTCGTATTTTATAAACAAATGCCTGTGCAAATTTCAACACAGGCATTTGTTTTAATGTATTGTACCACTATTTTTTGATGAGTGTTTGGGCATCTCTTGCCACACAGGCAGCCATTCTTGCAAACTGTGATTTTTGCTCGGCCGAAAAACTGATATCAGTAATTGTTTTATTGGCGCCAGTTATATGAAAAGATGTAACCCTTTTATCAGTTAATCTTTTCAACTGCGGTGGTGTGTTGGCCGTGTTTTTAAATGTAAAATGAAAAGCACCTTCGCAATTCATGGAGCCTGTGTTTTTTAAGTTCAATCTATAACGGTCGCCTTCAAAATTGATTTGAATAGTTGATTCATCATCAAAACATTTTTGATCCTTCGTGAACCAAAGAAAAAAATCGATATCCGTGCCTGTTGCATCAACGGAAATAGAAAGTTGTACACCATTGGCAGTAAATGGCACGAAACCAGTTGATATTTTCGTTTGATGAGAGAAAGGGTCGGTTTCTTTTTTTAACTGGCAGGTATCCTGGGCAGCGGCAAGAAAAGGGAAAGCAAAAAAGAAGGCGGCTACAATATTTTTCATACAGAATTATTGAAATAAAAATAGCGATTGCTGACAGTAAATGAAGTAAGTGCTTGTTAAAAAAAGCGTGAAGTGTGGAACGGTGACAGAAAGCCACGTCGTGATTGACCAACCAACGCTGATTTCCGTCTTGTAATCTTGTTTCTTTTCTCCTGTTCCCTCACTGATAAATGCTGTATCTTTCTTGTTAAATCATTTGAAAATTCTGTGTTAATAAACTTAATTTAAATGGCTTTGTCGCACTTTTACAAATAGATTTTTTGTCTTTATGAAAGGCTTTTCCATCATCCTTTTCCTATTAATTATCAGTGTTGCTTCGCATGCACAGGCTTTTACAGTGTTCGGCAAGGTTACCGACAGCAAAATGGAACCTTTGGCTTTCGCAACAATTCAATTCAAAGAACTTGGCATTGGCACTACTACAAAAGAAGACGGAAGCTTTGCAGTGAACGTTGAAGTTGGCCAGTATAACCTTGTGGTAAGCATGATCGGCTACAAAACACAGGTCATAAATATTGTTGTCAATAAAGATTATCCGCTTAACATCATTCTTGAAGAAGAACAAAAGAATATGGAAGAAGTGGTTGTTAGGATAAAAGTGAAGGACAGGGCGGAGGAAATTATTAAGAATGTTATACGGAACAAAGACAAGATCATGGATGCATCCGGGGCGTATTCTGCGCAGCTTTATATCAAGGCCATACAACAGGATTCATCGCTTCGAAAAAAAGACAGGGCAAAAACAGATTCAACTTTTTTCCAGACAAATGACGCGGACTTGCAGGGCATGGCGATGGCGGAAATTGTATCCCATCTTGATTGGGCTTCCGATTCGAAAATTAAGGAGGAAAGACTGGCAGTAAAAAAGAATGGCAATACCGACGGGTTATTTTACCTGTCGGCAACAGAGGGCAACTTCAATATCTACAATAACCTTATTAAAGTTCCTCGTATTTCGGAAGTTCCGTTTCTTTCACCTATCAGTTATAGCGGCTTGCTCGCATATAAGTTTAAAACACTAAAGATTGAAAGAAAGAATGGTCACAAATACTACACTATTTCCATTAGGCCGCGTCAATTAAGTAATGCCACTGTAGAGGGCGAAGTAACTATACAGGACACTGTTTTTGCCATTACACATGCGAGATTTACCCTTCCATCCTATCACCTGGTACAATACGATTTTCTTGAAGTAGACCAACGATATGAATTTGTGCAAGACAAAGCCTGGATGGTGACAAGAGAGCAATTCAATTATTATTCAAAATCCGGCAAGGAAAAATTATCAGGACAAACACTGGTTGTTTTTTCAGATTATGAATTGAATAAACAATTCAGCCGAAGCCATTTTGGATCGGAAGTAAGCAGCACTGCAGAAGCAGCATATGAAAAAGACAGCAGTTTTTGGAGAACCATTCGTGTAGAACCACTTAATGATAAAGAGATCCGTTATGTGCGATACCAAGACAGCTTGTATACAGTGACACATACACAAGCTTATCTCGATTCCATGGACAAGGTGAACAATCGCATTACATGGCAAAAGCTAACCTTCGTCGGTCAAACCTTCTATAACCGCGAAAAAGAAAGAACATGGGTTTTGCCTGCGGCGATTTCTGTGTATGAGCCTTTTCAATTTGGCGGGGCCCGTATTCATCCCTCCATTTTTTATTTTAAGAAATATCCATCGCGAAAAGATATCACTGTGCTTGCCGATGTGAGTTATGGAATTCGCAACCACGACTTTAACGGAGGTCTTCGTCTCACTCGTTTATATAATCCTTTTACAAGGGGCTTTTTTATTTTGGAATTGCAACGCGACTTCGATCATATTTATGAAGGTGATGCCTGGATCAATCAAATTCAGCGAAGCAGTTATTTCTTAAACAACTTCTTCTCTGCAGCGCATAATATTGAAGTTGTAAATGGGTTGTTTTTTTATACGCAAGCGGATTATGCTTTAAGGCGTTCCGTGGTTGGATATAAAACCAATCCAAGAGCAGATAGCTTGTTTGGTGATTTTCTTGATAACAACAGGCCTGTTGGTTTTGAACCTTACAATTCTTTTTACGGAACAGTAAAATTGGAATACACACCGCATCAGCGCTACATTCGCGAGCCAAAAGAAAAAATTATTCTTGGTTCCAAATGGCCTACTGCTTTTGTTAGCTGGAAAAAAGGGATTCCGTACTTTTTAGATAGTCAAACTGATTTTGATTACCTGGAATTTGGTTTGAAGCAAACCATAAAACTTGGTGTGTTGGGTAATATGCGGTACGAAGCGAAGAGCGGAAGCTTTTTAACTAAAAGAGATTTACGATTACTTGACTACAGTTTTCAACGCCGCGGCGATCCATTCTTCTTTTCTAATCCTGATCGTGCCTTCCAGGCATTGGACTCAACCTTCCCATTGTTTAAAAGATTTTACCAGGGACACCTAGTGCATGAATTTAACGGAGCTTTGTTGAATAAGATCCCACTGTTTAAAAAATTGGAACTACGAGAAATTGCTGGCGGCGGCGTTTTGTATGCACCTGAAAGAAACCTCGTCTATTTTGAAGCTTTCGGTGGAGTGGAACGGATATTTAAATGGCCGTTTAATCCGCTCACAAAATTTAAGCTCGGTGTTTATGTAGTAAGTTCGGTAGCAAACCAGTTCTCCAATCCTATTCAATTTAAAGTGGGATTGACAACATGGGATAAGCGAAGGAACCGCTGGAGATAATCACCTCAAACTTTCAAAAGCATATTTAACCTGCGACCAGAATTCATCGAGCGCCAAAATGCGTTTCTTGAAAAATGAAATGAGTTCCGGCCAATCGCTTTTCTGAAAAAAATTTGAACCTGTTTTTTCCTTGTATATTTTGCTGACCAGTTTTCCAATGTTCATCAAATGTGTGCAGTTGCAAACTCCATTCTTCCTGCATTGTGTCACTGAACAGGTTTTTGAATTGAAGGAACTCCTCGAAATAGATTTGTTGAATGTCCCTGTCTTTATGATTCAGTTCAATTGCAATAACTGCTTTTTTATTATCGGCATGCATGCGAAAGGAAATATTCTTCTCTCCTGTTTTATAATTGATCCAGTTGATCTTCTCGCCTTCCGCTGACAGAAGTGGGCTCATATATTGCCCGAATGCCGTCCAGAATTCATGCCTTAACCGTGATGCTTCCTGCCTCGAATACATTCTTCAAAATTAGCAGAACGGATTTATGTATTAACAGCATTAATACTGTCATCGCCTGGTGTCCGATAACTATCGGGACCCGCCGGTAATTCTTGTAGGGTGGTCTCTTATCTGCTTTGATCAGTATTCTGTCATGGTATATTATTTGCCACTCTCCTCTAAACAAAAACTATGAACAAGGCTCTTGTTGATCGTCGTGAACAATCTGCAACCGAAGAAAGAAGCATGGGAACGAACACATGGTTAGTGGCGCCTGGTGTTTGGAGATTGAAAGACATTTTTGTAAACGTCTATTTTATACAGGATAGAGAAGCAACAGGCTGGGTAATGGTCGACGCCGGTTTAAAATCAACTGCGGAAAAAGTTAGAACACTTGTTGCAGATGTTTTTGGAAAAGGAAGCAAACCAAGAGCTATCGTAATGACGCATGCACATTTCGATCATCGCGGATCGTTGATTGAACTGGCAGAAGAATGGGATGTTCCTGTTTACTCTCATCATAAAGAACGTCCTTACCTAACAGGACAGGCATCTTATCCTCCTGCTGACCCATCTGTTGGCGGTGGAATGATGTCCCTGCTTTCCTTTACTTATCCAAAAGGCCCTATCAATGCAGAAAGTTATTTAAGCGAATTGTCTGCCGATGGAGTGATTGATGAATTGGAAGACTGGAAATGGATTCATACCCCAGGACATACACCCGGACATATCAGTTTGTTCCGCGAAAGAGACGGCGTATTGATAGCTGGTGATGCATTTGTAACAACCATGCAGGAATCTTTACTAGCCGTTGTCACACAAAAGAGATTTGTTTGCGGCCCTCCAAAATATTTCACTCCTGATTGGGGTGCAGCAGCACGTTCAGTAAAAAAACTTGCTGCATTAGAACCTAACGTCATAGCAACGGGTCACGGACATGCCATGTATGGTGACGAAGCAAGAAAAGAACTGCATAAACTGACAAAAGATTTTTGGAGGGTTGCCATCCCTGCAACAGGTAGATATGTCGAAGAAGCAGCTACGTTTAATAAAGATGGTATTCCAACACATATTCCAAAGGCAAAAGGAACCATGCTGAAAAAAATTGCAGTAGCAGCGGCGCTGTTTGCCATTGCTTACATTGTTTCAAAACAAAGGAAAAAAGCATCTGGTTTTTTTGAGAAAAAATTGTTGGATAATCTAAGCGGATCTTTAAAAACAGGTGCATTGGGAACATTGGGTGCAACTGCCCCCGCGTCGGCAGCATTGCCAAGTATTCCATTAATACCGGCGTTATAAAATAATCACACAAATAAAATTGCTTATTCGGCTAATTGTCGTTTGTACAATTGAATAGCATTTTCAAATCCTAGGTAAATGGCATCGCAGATCAAAGCGTGGCCAATGCTTACTTCATCAAGCCAGGAAATATTTTGTTTGAAGTATTTTAGGTTGTGAAGATCAAGATCATGGCCCGCATTTAATCCAAGGCCTAACTCCTTTGCTCTTTTTGCAGCAGCGACGTAATCGGTAACAGCATGACGATTGCCTTTTGCAAATTGGCGTGCATAACCTTCAGTGTACAATTCAATCCTGTCAGTTCCCGTTTTGGCGGCCCCTTCTACCATTTCAATTACAGGATCAACAAAGATGGAAACACGAATGGCTGATTTTTGAAAAACGGAAATGATCTCTTTCAGGTAATCCTTGTTTTTGATCGTATCCCATCCGTGATCGGAAGTGATTTGATTCAATTCATCAGGGACCAACGTCACCTGGTCAGGCTTGGCTTCTAAAACGAGATCAACAAATTTTTGTTCACGGCTATTTCCTTCTATATTGAACTCCGTAGTAATAATTTTTTTTATTTCACGAACATCGTTGTAACGGATATGTCTTTCATCGGGACGAGGATGAACTGTAATTCCATCTGCACCGAAACGTTGCGCATCTATGGCAGCTTTTACAACATCGGGATTGTTTCCTCCCCTGCTGTTACGAAGCGTTGCAAGTTTATTGATATTGACTGAAAGTTTAGTTGGCATAGTTCAAAGTTAGCTGTGATCTTCAAATACCGGCTTTTCTCATTATTGATTACTTGTTATTACACTTCCTTCCATGTGTGATCAGCTAACAACTGAACAGCCGCCACAAATTTTTTATACGGCATCGCCTTACCCCAATCCTTTGGTGAGATCAAAGAGATGGTGTGATTGCCATCGTTCTTTTCATAGAGATAATAAATCTGGCCAATGTCTGGCTTGAAGGAAAGTTTGGCATTGTAGATCGTCATCGACAATTCTTTGCGTTTATGAATTTCCTGTGCCTGTAAAGCCAGCAGTTCTATCTGCTTACGAATTTGATCCAACTGCATATTGGTTTGTTCTTCCATTGCAGTTAATGCTTTATGGCGAATTACTCCCTCCTCCGTTGGTTTTACTACAGCACCTGAAACTGATGCCGAATATGGCAGCACACTCATTTGTTTATGATAGAGCTCCGTGTTTGTATAAGATGAGCCATCATCTTTGAAACCCTGCAGCGTTATTTTTAAATAGCCGTTCGGCATGATCTCGTGGACAATGTGCAAAATGATTTGTCCGCTACGGTAAAAATGTAACTCGAATGTAATGCTGTCTACTAACGCTACCTGCACAGCATCTGCAAATTGTTTGTCTTCGAATGAATGCATCTCACCATCGGCAACAATTCTATACTGGGAACTGAATCCCTGGTTCTCTATTGTCGTCCAGCTATGACTGATGCTGACTTCTTTTTTATTTTCTGAAGATTCAATTTTATAAATGCCGCTTTTAGGCCGATCACCTGATTCGTAATTGCCCTTCTCGGGAAACAACTGCCAGCTTCCTAAAAAATTATACAACTGTACCATGCAAGTTCAAAGTCAAAAGTTCAAAGTCAAAAGTGAAGAAAATCTATTATTGCAGTCAAAGCATTTTTTCAAGGTAAATGAATTCAAGTTGCTGTCTTGGATTGCCGAACTTTCCATCTTCAGGAAAAGGTTCTTTTTTACCTGTGTATTTAAAGCCATTTCTTTCATAACATGCAATCAATTCTTTCCGCACCGAGATCACCGTCATTTCTATTGTATTGCAATTGTTCTGTTCTGCATATTCATCTGCGGCTTTCATTAATTTTTTTCCAATGCCTTGTGCCTGTATTTCTGGTAAAACGGAAAGCATACCCAGATAAAGTTTGCTTCCTTTCTTTTCCAGGTAGACACAGCCAACAATTTTTTCGTTTTGTTGGTATTTAAGAATTACAGCGTTTGGTTTTTGAATGAGCTCTTTCAGGGAAGCTTCATCTGTACGTTTAGTTCCTTCAATCAGGTCTGCTTCATGCGTCCATCCTTTTTTTGCCTCCTGGCCCCGGTAAGCATTGTTGATCAATTGCAGCAGCAGGGCAATATCGTCTATAGTTGCAACAGAAATGTGTTCACTCATGGTGCAAAGATGCATTACAGAAAATAAAAAAAGCCTTGAACGAACAAGGCTGATTATTATAGGATGCGAAATTATTTAAGCAAGACTATTTACAAGGACATAAAAACTTACACCCCAAAAAGTCAAAAACAATAAGATCATAAATATAGTTGCGCTCAAGTGAAATTTTTCGTGTGTTTCATCTTTCGCCACCAACCTTTGCAACACTTGTTTCATATCTATAAATTTTTTAGTTCTACACAATAACTTCAATGTCATCGACTATATTGAGAATACTGTGCCGAAATTAATTCCTGCCGTAAAAACCGAGGTAATAAAGCTTTCCGCTGTTTAGTGTGTGGAATGCTCGCCACATTACTGAGCAGTAAAGAATAGTAAATGCATTTACCGAACCTTACAATAGAACAGCTTCCGGTGAATGGTGAGGGTTATATAATACCGAAATAACTACAAAACGTAAAAGTGAGTAATCCTTCGTTGCACTCAGGATAAACTCCACAAGTTCAATAGTAGTAGTGCAGCTAAGTATATATCTGTGATTATTTTTTTCTCAGCAAGTGTTTAAACCTGCTGAATGTTTCCGGCTGAATGTTTAAATAAGAAGCGAGATATTTTTGAGGAACTCTTTGCAGTAAGTCGGGATTTTTATGTACAAAGTCAATAAAACGTTCCCGTGGTGTGTGCTTGATCATACTCATCTGCCAGCGATCTTTGATGACCATTGAAAAGGTGACGACCAACCTGCCAAGCTTTTCCATTTTATTACTGCTTGAATAAATTTTTTCAAGATTGTCGTAACTGATCGATACCATGGTTGATGGTTCGATGGCTTCTACAAAATATTCTGATGGAGTGCGGCTGTGAAATGATTCCTGCGCATGAATGATATGGCCTTCGGTAGAAATCTGGGTATTGATCTCGGTGTTGCCTTTTTTATAATATTTGCGCACAAGGCCTTTTGTAAGAAAATTAAAATAATTTTCAACCTCACCTTCTTTTGTGATGACCTGCTTTTTCCTGAAATGCCTTACTTCAGTATACGGCTTAATGTACTCATCAAACTCGCTCTCGTCAAGCGTAACAAATTTGTGCAGAAACTGAAAGAATAACCGAACATTTTCCATGCTAAAGGTTTCATTGGTTCATGGCAAATATCTTTTACAAAGATTGTACTAATTCGGCTATTATAAAACCTTAGTTTTGCGCCATTAATTAAAATCAAACAACATATCAATGGCACAAAAGATCAAGGTTGCAAATCCTGTGGTGGAACTGGATGGTGATGAAATGACTAGAATCATCTGGAAATTCATCAAGGATAAATTGATTCTTCCCTATTTAGAACTTGACATTAAGTACTATGACCTTGGCGTTGAGTACCGTGACCAAACCAACGACCAGGTTACAATTGATGCTGCCAACGCTATTAAGCAATATGGTGTTGGAATTAAATGCGCAACCATTACTCCTGATGAAGCAAGAGTAAAAGAATTTAACCTGAAGCAAATGTGGAAGAGCCCAAACGGGACAATCCGCAACATTTTGGATGGAACTGTTTTTCGTGAGCCGATTGTAATTAAAAATATTCCACGCCTTGTTACAACATGGGATCGCCCAATCGTTGTAGGTCGTCATGCTTTTGGAGATCAGTATCGAGCAACTGATTTTGTTGTAAAAGGAAAAGGAAAATTGAAAATAAGTTTCGAGGGCGAAAACGGTGAGAAGCAGGAATATGAAGTGTTTAATTACACAGGCGAAGGCGGTGTGGCATTAGCCATGTACAACACTGATGAAAGTATTCGTGGCTTTGCAAGAAGTTGCATGAATATGGCCCTGCAAAAACAATGGCCTTTGTACCTGAGTACAAAAAACACCATTCTAAAAAAATATGATGGTCGTTTTAAAGACATCTTCCAGGAGATTTATGAGAATGAGTTCAAAACAAAATTTAAAGAAGCCGGTATCATTTATGAGCATCGCCTGATCGATGACATGGTTGCATCTGCAATGAAATGGAATGGCGGATTTATTTGGGCTTGTAAAAACTATGATGGGGATGTGCAGAGTGACTCTGTCGCGCAAGGTTTCGGTTCTCTGGGTTTGATGACTTCCGTGTTGGTTACACCTGATGGAAATACCATGGAAGCCGAAGCAGCGCATGGTACGGTTACACGTCACTATCGTGAGCATCAGAAAGGCAATCCGACATCCACCAATCCTATTGCATCCATTTTTGCGTGGACAAGAGGTTTAGCCTTCCGTGGAAAGCTGGACAACAACCAGGAGTTGATCGACTTCTGTAATGCGCTCGAAGAAGTTTGTATTGAAACTGTTGAAAGTGGTAAGATGACTAAAGACCTTGCACTAACCATCAAATCAAAAGCTGAACACGGTACAGATTATTTGTACACAGAAGAGTTTCTAGATGCTATTGATGAGAATTTGAAAAAGAAGATGAGTAAGTAATCAATAATAGGTAAATGAATAGTGAGTGAGAGTCCTGCAACTGCAGGACTCTTCTTTTTAGTTAGCGTATTCTTCCAAATATTTTAATAGAGCCAGTTCCTTCATTTTCGTTTCTAGAACGACGTCAACATCCTTACCATAAGTATTTATTTGTTCATGCACCCAATCAGAATGTGCTTCACGTTTTGCGGAGGGCTCTTCATTATCTTTTTTAGAACTTGAATAATGGAAAACGGGTTTTACATCCCAGGTATCATAAGAAGCAAGAAAAGCTTCTTCTCCGCTTAGCAAGCCAGGATGTAATTTATGATGGAAGTAATCAAAGACAATAGGAATATTGATCATGTCATGCAAAGGCAATAGCTCAGCTACAGTAAACAAACCTTTTTTATCATCATTCTCAACCGTTAATCGCTTTTGAAGGTTAGTCGATAGTTTTGTGAAGTTGTGTGCAAACCTTTTTATCGTTTCATGTTTATCACCATATGCTCCGCCCACATGAATATTGATCTTATTCCAATGCGATGGCTCCAGTCCCATCAGGTCAAAAAGTTGGGAATGTAATTCCAAATCAACAATGGTATTCTTCAAAATAACACCGCTTCCGGCAAGTTTATTGAACGGCCCTGGATGAGTGCTTACACGAATAGGGAATTTGCCGACTTGCTCCAGTGTAGTTCGTATCTCTCTGAAATCAGGCATTGATTTCAATTTATATTCTGAAGCCCATGGAAATAATTCAGAGGTAATGCGAAATAATTTTATCCCGTGATCGACATTCCATTTTAGAATTTGTAAAAGTCCCTTTACATTTTGCAAAGCCAGTTGCGAAGCATACTGAATACCTTTTGCTTCGTAGGTGCGTTTCACCATTCCTTTATTGGTAGTAACTCCTTCTTCAGCAAGTGTGATGTTGATACATGCGTAGCCAAGATTCATAGCATAGATAAAACAAATTCAATGCAAAAAAGTTGGGCATAAAAAAAGTACGAAGCAAAAACCTCTTACTTCTAACATTTTGTTTGAATTTATCAGAATCCTCTTTGGTTACCTCTTGGTTCCGGCAGCGGTTTGCGTGGGATCATTTCAGTTTGTTGCGCTGTGTTGTAAACAAATGCTGCAACAATCGCTGAAGCCTGCTTCAGATCTTCGGGGACTAAATGATCATAAGTGTCCATATTGCTATGATGCGTTCTTGTATCATATTCAATTGGGTCTTGTATAAATTGAAACCCGGGGATACCAACTGCATCAAATGAAAGATGGTCTGTACCACCGGTATTACTGATAGTTAACGTTGATGCACCAATATCGTTGAATGGTGTTAACCAGGTTTGAAACAGGCCTCTTACTTTGTCATTTCCCTGCAGGTAAACGCCCCTGATCTTTCCTGTGCCATTGTCTAAATTATAGTAGGCAGAAATTTTGGCCTGGTCAGGAGTTAATTGCATAGTGGCAGGATCGCCAAAATGGTTTTTTACATAATTACGTGAACCAAACAATCCCTGTTCTTCACCACTCCACAAGGCAATGCGAATAGTTCTCTTTGGTTGTAGGCCCATTGTTTTAATCAAACGCATTACTTCCATCATCACAGCACAACCTGCAGCATTATCGGTTGCTCCTGTTCCTGCATGCCATGAATCCAAATGCCCGCCAAGCATCACAACCTGATCTTTTAGTTGAGGATCGGTGCCTTGAATTTCAGCTATTACATTATACCCCTTTATGTCACCCGTAAAAAATTTTGTTTTTACATCTGCTTCAAGTTCTACAGGAATTCCTGCTTTTACCAATCGCTGCAGTCTCAGATAATCGTCACTTGATAAGGCAACGCTCGCAGGTGCTTCGGGAGCATCTTTGGTGTATTGCCCTCCACTTTGTACAAACACAGTTCCGTCTGTTCCCCTTGCGGACATTGTAAGGATCAATGCCGGTTTCTCCGAGAGATAAAGACTGTTCAATGCTCTTTGGAATGCCTGTCTTGCAGCGAAATTTGTATTGCCCCTGAATGGATTTCCTCCCTGCCTGTTTTGAGGTTGTGCTTTTGCCATCTTATCCAATGATGTATCAGCATAACGTTCTCCATCCGGCTCAAATGATGGGTGCAAAGTATCGTTCATCAGCATCATCACAATCTTCCCTTTCAGCTTGCTTGTGTATTGCTGAAGTAGGGTTGCAGAGTCATTTGCACTGATCAACACAATATCACTCGTGAGCATTTTCTTTCCTGTGCTTCCTGTCCATGCACGTGCATAAGCAATTAGTGGTGCATAGTATGGTTTGGTCATGGCTACATAACATTTCTCCTGTTGCCATCCTTTCCCAAAATCTCCCCATGGTTCAAGTGTTGCATTGGTTAAACCCCAACTTGCTAAAGTATTTTTTGCCCATTCGGCTGCTTTCATAAAGCCCGGAGACGCTGTTAGTCTTGGTCCGCTTACGTCTGTAAGATGAAAAGCAATATCCATTACCTGTGAATTCTTTTGCTCTTCGTTTTTAATTCGGTTGATTACAGATGCATCATAACCTGATTGGGCGATAAGACAAATGGAAATGCCTTGTGCAAAGGCAAATAAGAGGACCTTTCTCATGTGTGTCGTATTTGGAAATGAGAAGTTAGAATAAATAATGTTTACTTATGTTAAAACTTAAAATTCCAGGTAACAGCAGGTATCACGGGAAACAACGAAACCTGTCTTGCTTCTATCTGCATATTGCCACTGTAAGGATCGCCTTTTTGATTGTAGTAAACGAAATAAGGGTTTAAATGATCGTACACATTGTAAACACTGAATACCCAATAGCTTTCCAGTTTTTTATTTTTCTTTTTCTGTGGTGTAAGCGTTGCAGAAAGGTCCATGCGATGATAAGAACCCAGGCGATATTCATTAATGCCGCTGAAGTCCTGCGTTAACACTCCATTCAGAATATAGAAACGTTCAGGCAATGAAATGGCATTTCCTGTTCCATATACGAACACGGCACCAAACTTCCATTTCTTATTCATCTCATAAGTGCCAACAATAGAAAGGTCATGGCGGCGATCATATTTTGCAGGATATTTTACACCGGCATTGAGGTTAGGAAATTTTCTCCACGTCCATGACAATGTGTAACCAATCCATCCCGTAAACTTTCCTCTTACTTTATTAATGAAGAATTCAGAACCATAGCTCCATCCCTTTCCAAAAACAAAATCTTCTTCCGGATCTCTCAGTGATGGCGTATATCCTTCAGCATATTCAATCTGGTTGCGCATGTCTTTGTAATAGACTTCAACTGAAGTTTCATATTCGTTATTCATAAAGTTCTTGAACACACCTGCTGCATATAACCAGCTTAATTGTGGCTTTACACGAAATGTACTTGGCACCCAAAGATCGGTTGGCAAAGTAGTGCCTGCATTGCTTACCAAATGAATAAATTGCAAGTTGCGTGTAGCTGATGCTTTCAGGGAAGTAGTTGCATTCAATGAATAACGCATGGTCAGTCTTGGTTCAAGACCTGAATAGGTTTTGATGTTATCAAATCGACCATACACTGTACTATCCAATTTGTTTTGATTCGCATCTCTCACATACTTCGTATACGGACCAATTTGGGAGAAACTGCTAAACCTTACACCATAGTTTACCTTGAACTTATCGCTAATATCCCAATCGTCCTGTATGTACAAGGCTTTCTCAAGAGCGAGTTTATTTCCCTCCGTTACCGGTTTGAAAACAATGGAGTCTTGTTTGCCTGATGTAACGTTCGGAATGAATTTGTGATAAGTAAGTAATCCGCCGAATTTCAATTTGTGTTGCCCTGTTGGATAATAATCAAAATCAATCTTCGCATTACCATCTTTTATACCTGATGATAAACCAATCTCGAAGTTATTTTGTGCCGCACCGAACTTGAAATGATAATCATTATAAACAAGTGTAGCATTAGCAAAAAGCTTCGGGCCAAATACATGGTTCCATCTTGCGGTGGCAGTTGAATTACCCCATGGAATATTTGCCCTGAAAGATTGTTCAGCATTTTTAAATGTAAATACATCCCTTCCAAAATATCCGCTCAAATACAAACGGTCCTTATCAGAAAAACGATAATTGATCTTTGCATTCATGTCGTAGAAATAATAACCGGAACCATAGAAGTTACTACTCTTGCTGATGAAAGGTTTCATCAAAGCGTCGATATAGGTTCTTCTTGCAGAAACAATGAACGAAGCTTTATCTTTCTTAATAGGTCCCTGTACTGACAAACGGGAAGCAATCAAACCAATACCACCCTCTGTTTGAAATTTATTGGTATTGCCTTCCTTCATCGACACATCCAGTACAGAAGATAATCTTCCGCCATATTGAGCTGGCATTCCACCCTTGATCAATGAAACGTTTTTAATAGCATCCGAATTGAAAATGGAAAAAAAGCCAAACAGGTGCCCTGTGTTATACACTACAGCATCATCTAACAAAATCAAATTCTGGTCAGGTCCGCCACCACGAACATAGAAGCCTGCATTACCCTCTCCTGCATTTCGAACACCGGGCATCAGCTGTATCGTTTTTAGAATATCCACCTCACCCAAAAACGCCGGTATGTTTTTTATTTGATTGATGGAAAGATCCACCTTTCCCATTTGTGCATTCTTTACATTGGCATCTCTTTGCTTGCTGAATACAACTACTTCTGCAAGTGCAGAAGACCTGGGCAGGAGAAAAATATTTCTCTGCACATTGCTGTGCAAACTCAAATGAAAGGATTGTGTAAGAAAGGAAACATGCGAAACCAAAATATCGTATTCTCCTTCTTCAAGTGTAATAGAAAAGAAGCCATACTGGTTACTCATGATGGATTTGCCGTTGGCAGAAATGGAAGCACTGATCACCGATTCGCCATTGGTAGAATCTTTGATATAGCCATTGAACGTAAATTTGTTTTGCGCAAAAGCCAATTCACTTACACTAACCAGTACAAATAAAAATAACAGTCGCATCAATACCTCACTTCTTGCTTGTAAAATCAATTGTCGAAATTGTTTCTCCACACTCAATCATCGATTTGCCATAGGTTGGGTGATGCAGTCCCAGGTATGGATTTCTTATGCCATCAGTTTCACTTAACCAATGTGCCGGAATCGTGTCGTTAAAAGCCATAGGGCATTTGTTCAAATAAATTTTCTTTTCATCGTACTGCACTTTATCTAAAAAAGCATATAAATGGTCGGTAAGTGTATCCAGGTGGTGACGTTTGTCAGTAATGCTCTTCTTTGTCAACATGGCCTGCAGGTCTTTTTTTGCAAGGTTTAATGTGTCAACTGGTGCAGTAATAGTTTCGGGGACAAACCCAAAGAAGTTAATGCTATCCAGCTTCAATTTTAGTTCTCCTGCCCTCTTATCAACCGCAGTAGAATCCCAGTCAACAAATGCCTCTGTCAATGCCTGGTAACCATCCATTGCCGATTGAACGGAACTATTAAATGAATTACTGTGTTTGCTTACCTTGTTTTCCGTTTTGTTTTCCTGCTTCGCGTTATTGCAGGATACAAGGATCATCATGAATAAAAAGCCTGTCAAAATGGTGCGCATCTTCTAAAATTTCCCGCAAAGCTAAGGATGGATATGAAATCAACTCAACCACTCTTCATTAAAACAATCTTAATCCCTCAAATCCTTAGTAATCTGCGTTTATCTTTGCAAACTTTATTATGCTGGCAGGTTTACAAAATGTTACGTTTGAGTTTGGTGCACGAACCATTGTGAAAGATGCAACATGGCATATTCATCCCATGGAGCGCATTGGTTTGATCGGTTATAATGGTACCGGAAAGTCTACCCTTTTAAAAGTATTTGTTGGAGAATATCAACCGTCAGCAGGAACGGTGGAAAAAAGCCGCAATACTTCTATCGGTTACTTGCACCAGGACCTCCTGAGCTTCGATACCAGCGAGTCCATTCTTGAAGTGGCCATGCATGCTTTTGATAAGGCAAAGACTTTAGAAAAAGAACTCGATCGTCTTACCAAAGAAATTGAAACGGCTTCCACCGATGAACTGCTACACCAGTACAGCCATAAGCTGCACGAGTTTGAAGAAGCTGGTGGTTACACCATGCAGCATCAAACGGAAGAAGTATTGCAGGGACTGGGTTTTGAAAACAAAGACCTTCAACGTCCATATCGAGAATTCAGTGGTGGATGGAGAATGCGTGTGCTCCTTGCAAAAATGATTCTTCAGCAGCCCGATTTGCTATTGCTGGATGAGCCTACCAACCACCTTGACCTTCCATCAATTGAATGGCTGGAAAAATATTTACAGCATTATAAGGGAGCAGTTGTCATCGTAAGCCACGACAAATATTTTCTCAACCGCATGGTGAAGAAGATCGTTGAACTCTATCAACGTGAGCTGCACATATACAGTGGTAATTATGATTTCTATGAAGAGCAAAAGAAGGAACGTGTAGAAATTCAGCAAAGGGCTTACGAAAACCAGCAGGATTATATTCGACAGAATGAAAGACTGATAGAACGATTTCGTGCAAAAGCAAGCAAGGCTGCCATGGCGCAAAGCTTAATGAAGAAGCTCGACAAGCTGGACCGCATTGAAGAAGCTGAAATAGAAAGACCCAACATTAAGATCAACTTCAACATTGATAAAACACCGGGTAAAGTATTGGTTGAATTAAAGCATGTAACAAAGCACTTTAAAGAGATTGATATTCTCGACAATGCCTCTGCCGAAATTGAACGTGGCGATAAGATAGCATTGATCGGTGCCAACGGAAAAGGCAAATCTACCCTGCTTCGCATTATTGCAGGTACCGAGCCATTCGAAGGCGAACGCAAATGGGGACATAATATCGATCCTGCATTTTACGCACAGCACCAATTGGAGGCTTTGAACATCAGCAATACAATCATTGATGAAATGAAGGAAGCAGGTTCGCAGAAAACAGAGTTGGAATTGCGTTCCCTGCTGGGTTGCTTTTTATTCAGTGGTGATGATGCTGATAAAAAGATCAAAGTATTAAGTGGAGGTGAAAAAGCAAGAGTGGCACTGGCAAAAACCATTCTCTCCAAAGCAAACTTTTTATTGCTTGATGAGCCTACCAACCACCTCGATATTCACTCCACCGAATTATTAGTAGATGCACTGAACCGTTATGAAGGCAGCCTAATACTTGTGAGCCACGACCGCTATTTTATTTCCAGGACTGCGAATAAAATTTGGGAGATTGTTGACCACGAGATCAAAGAATTTAAAGGTGGTTACGAGGAGTACGTGGAGTGGAAAGAAAGGATGGCAAATACGAAGTTAGATGTAGGAAGTACGAAGTCAGAAAGCAGAAGTCAGAAGCCGGAAGTAAGGAGTCAGAAAACAGAAGAAAAACAGCCGGTTTCTAATACATCACAGGGGAAAGCACCTTCCCCATCCGCTTCGTCTGCTGTTGATAAAAATGCAATAAAAAAAGATTTGCAGAGGCAACAGAAAACATTTCAGCAACTAGAAAAAAAAGTGGCAGAACTAACACTGCAAAAGGAAGCGCTTGAAATAAAACTTACCCAACCTGAAACCTATGCCAATGGTGAAGAGTTCAAGAAAACAGAAACATCCTACAAAGATGCAGTAAGCAAACTGCAGGCAGCTAACAAGGAGTACGAAAAGGTTTTTGAAAAGATCATTGAGCTAGATGAGCAGTTGCTGGATTAGGGTTGTATTGACTAAAGCCACTAATCGAACTGCATTGCTGCTATTGAACTTTCGTTGTGTCACTCACTTGTCGTTTGGTAACTATATTGGGCATTGCTCAACCATCACCATTGAACACAATCATTTTCTTATTCAGTTCTCAGATCCCTCATTCTTCGGGATTACAAGCATGAGGCCTTAGCTACAAGAAAAAATTATGGAGCGAATTTTGTTTAAATCATTATCCAAATAAAGATTAGGGTTATATCCGGTATCGTTGTTATTAAAGCATTACATTGTTTACCTTCCTTTCCTGTTGCAAAAACTCCCCTAATCGTCGCCATTAACCCACGTTAAAACTATTCCACTAATTAGCTTGCATTCAACATTTGATCAGTCATCATGAAAGTTGATGGTTAAATACCTGGCTGTGCTACCAGAATGATTTAGTAGTATCTTCAATTGCAGTATATCCTATCTCTAACACCAGCCCCAGCGAACTAAATTTCCTGGTAAATGCATTTAACATGGACCCTAAAATGAATGAGTATATTTTAAAACAGCCCACGGATAGGCAGGCTATTCTCACTAAGATCCATTCCATAATACTGGATTGTGACAAAACAGTTGTGGCCACTATCGAACCCATGATGGGAAAAGAAATGATGATGTATAAAGCAAAGGGCATGATGAAGTATGCACTTTCCAGCGTAAAGAATTACATGTCGCTGCATTGCCTGCCCATGTATGGCTCTCCCGCTATTTTTAATAAGTACAAAGCATTGTTGACTGACGCCAATTTTCAAAAAGGTTGCATCAATTTTACTTCTGCGGAACAAATGCCTTCGCAGATCATCAAACAATTATTCACAGAGTGCTCCGCAATTGATTTGGTAAAGATGAGAGAAGAGTACTTGCAGCAGAAGAAACAGAAAGCAAAAAACAAAAGCAAAAGGTAAACAGTGTCATGCGGTTTAAAATTAACGACGAAGGCGCAAAGTCAAGGGGAAATTAGTTCAGCTTTGTGTCTTTATGTCTTTGTGAAAAAAGATCAACCCATTCAGTTTTTCGTCGCTATAATCATTTCGAGTCAGTTGAACTTTTCCGACCTTGCATTGTTTAATAGTTAAACCATTTGCAAGGCCTTATGATAAAACTATTCCCTGCCTGCCTCGTAACTATTTTACTTAGTGCGGTATGCTATGCACAGAAGACCGGCGGTATTTCCGGAACTATTGTTAATGCTGCAACAAAACAGCCGCTGCAAGGTGCCTCTATAGTATTGAAACCTGCAGGCAACAGTGGTATTACTGATTCACTTGGCCGTTACAGGATCAATAATATTCCGGCAGGTGCTTATACCGTTACTGCTTCGTTTGTGGGATATGAAACAGAAAGCCGTTTTAATATTGTCATCACCAGCGGCAATGAAAATGAAGTTTCTTTCGAACTGCGTTCGCAAACATCTGCGCTTTCAGAAGTGGTCATACGCTCCAATTTACGAACAGCAAGGGCAGGTAATTTGGAAACGCCTTTAAGTGTACAACGCTTAACATCGGAAGAGATCAAAGCAAACCCCGGCGGCAATTTTGATATCAGCCGTGTAGTGAATTCCTTGCCAGGTGTTGGTGGTTCTTCGGGTACCGTAGGTGGTTACAGGAATGACATCATTATACGTGGTGGCGGGCCGGGCGAAAATGTTTTCTATCTGGATGGCATTGAAATTCCAGTTATCAATCACTTTGCTACACAAGGAAGCGGTGGTGGCCCAACGGGTATATTGAACGTGTCGTTTATTGAAGATGTAAAGCTTTTGGCAAGTGCGTTTCCTGCCAAATACGATAACGCATTGTCGGGTGCTTTTGAGTTCAAACAAAAAACAGGTAACACCAGTCATACGCAAGGTAATATTCGATTGAGTGGAACAGAACTGGCGGGTACATTAGAAGGACCTCTCAATAAAAATAATACAGTTACTTATCTCGCTTCTGTTCGTCGTAGCTATTTGCAGTTATTGTTTTCAATGATCGATCTTCCTATACGCCCCAATTACTGGGATTTTCAATACAAGATCAATTATCAGCCTAATACGAAATCAACCATTAGTTTTTTAGGTATTGGCGCTATTGATCAATTTGGGTTCGGAATAATTAAAACACCCACGCAGGATAAATTGTACACGCTGGAACAAGTTCCTTCTATACGGCAAAGAAGTTATGCAGTGGGTATGAGTTATCGCTGCTCTATTAATAATGGATATATGTTGATGGTATTAAGCAGAAATGCATTGGACAACCGTATTGAAAAGTATGATGGCAATAATGAAGCGTATCCATTGAACCTCCGTTACAGGAACAATGCTACAGAAACAGAACATAAGTTTCGGCTTGAAGTAAATAAAACGGTCAACAGGTGGAACTACAGTTATGGAGGAACAGCACAGTTGGCAGAATATGTTGCCGATAACAATATCAGGAGAAGAGCAGCAGTAGGCTCACAGCCCGAAGACAGGTTTGTTTATAATTCTGATATCGACTTTGCACACTTCGGTGCATTTGTACAAGGAGGCAAAAAATTTATTGATGATCGCCTGGGCATTAGTGTTGGGCTAAGAAGCGATATTAATACTTTTACCACAAATGGCACCGATCCTTCAAAAGCATTATCACCGAGAATTGCATTTAGTTATTTAGTCGGCAACAAATGGACGGTAAATGCGTCTGTAGGGAAGTACGCCAAACTTCCACCCTACTCTATCCTGGGTTTCAGAAATAACAATGGAGTGCTTGTTAATAAGAACAATAATTACATTACTGCAATGCATTACGTTGCAGGCCTTGAATTTCTGCCGAAGGCAACAACACGTTTTACGTTGGAAGCATTTTACAAAAACTATGCGCACGTGCCCGTTACCACGAGAGATGGTGTCAGCATTAACAATCTTGGTGCTGACTATGGTGTAGTAGGCAATGAACCCGTGACGCCAACAGGTGATGGTGAGACTTACGGTATTGAATTCTTTGCACAGCAAAAACTAACCGGTCGATTCTTTGGTTTGTTCAGCTATACCTTCTTCTATAGCAAGTTTAGTAATGCCAACGCAAAGCTTGTATCAAGTGCATGGGATAATCGCAATCTGGTAAGTCTTACATTCGGCTATAAGTTTAAAAAGAACTGGGAACTGGGATTAAAGTACCGTTACCAGGGCGGCGCACCTTACACACCGTTTGATCTTGCAGAAAGCCAGCGTAATTTTTTAACACAGGGACAAGGACTGGCTGATTATTCAAGATTCAATACACAAAGGCTGGATGCATTTTCTGCAAGTGATATGCGTATCGACAAAAAATGGAATTTAAGAAAGACAACTTTTGATGTTTTTCTTGATGTTTCTAACTGGTGGGGAGCAAAATCTGTTTCTTATCCAAAGTTTACTTTAGAGAGAGATTTGAAAACCGGTGCTTATATCACAAAGGATGGACAACCCATAAAGCCAGATGCAAGTAACGGTGTTCCCTTGATATTAAAAGACGATGATCCCGTAGTGTTACCTACTATTGGGTTTATCATTGAGTTTTGATAAATGGTTCAATAGTGGAATCAAAAGAGCCAGAAGGGACAACACCCATGCCACTACATTAAGGAAAGACAGCATTCTCTCGATGAATATTAGTTGCCTGCGTAGAGATGTATGATTGTACGGCAGTTCATTACTATAGGGTTTCATTATTCTTTTTTTGAGTAAGCTTAAATAATTTTTTAAGAATGACTACTGCTTCCTAATGAAAATAAGTGTGCGCCTTTGTGCTGAATACTAATGATGGCTTTATAGGAGTTGAAAACTAATTTATACACAATTCACACCCGGTTAAGGGTAAACCGGAAAGCAGCATGATGATTTGAGAAAGAACGAACTGCTTCACGCACTACAGTTTCTTTTCAAAATGTTCACTTGCCGCAAAAAAGGTAAGCGGTATCATAAAGAATAGCGCAAATAATACAATAATTATCATAAACAATAATTGTGTTTTAAACCGGGTTTGCATACTAAATCTATCGACACATTTCTGGATGGCAAATGACGGCGGTCAGTGCTTCTGTTAAATATTGCACTCTGCTGATTTTTTTTATACGGTATGAGGGTGCAGCAGATCCTTTACCTGTTTACCTATCTTTGCCTCGCATGAAAAAGTGCATTGGCTACATATTGTTCCTGTACATTTTGTTTTGTGCCCTTGTGCCCTGCACTTTCAATAATAAATGTGACAGCGAAGGATGCACAGAACAAACTTCCCGCAAAGACGCGAATAGGGATTGCAATAGCTGTTCGCCGTTTTCTATCTGTTCATTTTCCGGTGGTTTTACCATAGGAACTATTGCTACACTGACAGTTCCTGATCTTTGTCAAATTTCACTCGTTTACCAGGACTATTATTTTTCTTATAAGCCTGCATATTACGCCAGCCATTTTCAGCCTCCGAGGGCAGGTTAATAAATTCAGACGTTGACAGGATTTATTGATCATCTATTATTTACACCCAATGAAGAAAATACTATTCATGAACATGGTGATGTTATTTGCATGGAACAGTTATGCGCAATACAGCATCACATTATCTATCAAAAAAGCAGAAGACAAACAGCCGATTGCCGGGGCAACTGCAACTATTGCAGGGCTAAATAAAATGGCGGTGGCCGATAGCTCAGGTATGATAAGGTTTGCAACTATTGCAGAAGGAAACTATACGGTTGTAGTTTCTCATGTAGGATTAAAGAAACAGCAATTACATGTTATTTTTCCTCAACAAGATAAAACAGTTTTAGAAGTATTATTAGAGGAAACCGAAGAACACGAAGAAGAAGTCATTGTAACAGCTACCCGCATCAGCCGCACCATTACCAATACGCCGACAAGAACTGAAGTGATAACCGGGGAAGAACTCGCCGAGAAAGGCAATATGAAGCCAGGCGATATCCGAATGATGTTGAATGAAAGTACAGGTGTTCAAACGCAGCAGACATCTGCAACATCTTTTAATGCGGGCATAAGAATACAAGGCCTGGAAGGCAGGTACACGCAAATATTAAGAGACGGCTATCCTTTGTATTCAGGTTTTTCTGGAGGATTATCAATATTGCAAATAACTCCTCTCGATCTCAAACAAGTAGAAGTTATCAAAGGAGCAGCATCTACACTATATGGTGGCGGTGCTATTGCAGGTTTGGTAAACCTTGTTTCCAAAACACCAGGCAAACAAAGAGAGTTGAGTTTTCTTGCCAATGGAACTACCGCAGGGGGGGTGGATTTAAGTGGATTTTATAGTCAGCATTATGGCAAAGCAGGACTGACCATGTTTGCATCACGCAATAGCAACAAGCCATTTGATCCCGCAGACATCGGATTAACAGCCATTCCCAAATTTGAACGTTATACTTTTAATCCAAGATTGTTTCTTTACGGCAAAAGAGCAACGGCCGATTTAGGTATTACTTACATTACCGAAGATCGTACAGGCGGCAGCATGAGTTATATCAAAAACGGTGGCAATGGCTTTTTTGAAAAGAATAATACAGATCGTATTACCACACAAATAGGAATTGCTCACAAACTCAATGAGCATGCAACGTTGCAAGTCAAAAACAGCTACAGTCATTTTAATCGGATCATTTCCATTCCCACTTATACGTTTGATGCTTTGCAGCAATCATCATTCTCTGAGTTGACATGGAACAGTAAAGCAACTAGCGTCGATTGGGTAATTGGAGCGAACATATTGACGGACGATTTGCAGGAGAAGGATCACCCAACAGATCCAAAGAGAGATTATCATTACAATACCTATGGAGTGTTTGTTCAAAATGCATGGTCGGTTACAGATAAATTTACACTGGAAAGTGGATTAAGAGGCGACTATGTAAACAGATATGGATTTGAACTGTTGCCAAGATTGTCTGCAACGATCAGACTTTCTCCGAAACTGGCCACTCGTCTTGGCGGAGGCTTTGGTTACAAATCGCCAACCATCTTTACTGAAGATGCAGAAAGGATACAGTTTCAAAATTTGTTGCCAATAGACGTTAACAAGTCAAAGAACGAACGCTCGGTTGGTGCCAATTGGGATATCAATTATAAAACACATGTCGATGATGTTGGTGTTAGTTTTAATCAATTATTCTTTTATACAAGATTGAATAGCCCTTTAGTAATGGTAGGCGCTGCTGGCGGTAAACTGCAGTTGCACAATTCAACAGGGCACCTTGATACGAAAGGAATGGAAACAAATCTTCGCCTGGTGTATGAACACTTTAAATTGTTCATAGGCTATACATTCACCGATGCCAATACACATTATACAAGCGCAAAGGAGTGGTTGCCGTTAACAGCAAAGCATCGACTGAACAATGTATTGATGTACGAAGTTGAAGGCAAATTAAAACTAGGCTTGGAAGCTTATTATTACAGTAAACAAAGATTGAGTGATGGAAGGTCAGGTAAGCAATATTGGATAACCGGTTTCATGGCTGAAAAGTTTTGGGACAAGTTCTCCATCTTCATCAATTTCGAAAACTTCACTGACACAAGACAATCAAGGTTTGATACGATTTATACAGGAACAATAAATCATCCTGTATTCAGGGACATTTATGCGCCGGTTGAAGGCTTTGTGACTAATGGAGGGGTTAAGGTCAGGTTGTAGAAAATAAGAGCGAACCAATGATAGTTTTTTCTGATAGCTGTCATTGGTTTGGTTATGTAACTGCTGTTAACTTGCTTCAGCCGAATAAAGCAACGCTATGCGGTATTTGGTTGTCAGGAAATAAAACTTTCATTATGAAGCCAGCTTTTTTTCTATTGCTTGCAGTGCTTTTATTGGCCGGTTGTAAAAAAGAACACGGCAGCAGTGTTGATATTTACATGCTGAAGTCCTTTGCCACAGGTATTGATCAAAGCTATACTCCACCGGTTAATACCATAACAAATGCAGTACTCGAGAGCACTCCTTTAATTTCTGATGCGGATATTATTTCTTATTCAAAGGACAGCCGCACATTTACTTTAAGAAGGGATGTCAAAAACATCATCCAAAACTATGGGCCCGATAAAGCTTTTGCAATAGCAGTAGATAACCAGGTTATTTATTATGGCGCTTTTCACCCTGCATATTTAAGTTCGCTGCGTTTTGGATTGGCCACTATTGATCCTATTCTTATTAGCAATAAAGAATTAAAAATTGATTTTGTAAATATCACAGGTCTGTATATCCATCCCCTGGATAAAAGAAACGACGACCAGCTTTTACATGCATTGAAAATAACAGGAAGATTGAAGTGAGATAGAAAAAATGGATCAACAGTTAAGAGCCGTTCCTACCCTTTACAAAATCACTCACTAAATAACTGATCAACTTACCAGTAAGTTCATTGGTAGCACCATCGGAAAGTTTAGCGGCACCCTCGCAAATATGCAGGTAACAAGGTTTTGCCTGTGCAGCGCAAAGGTTAATGTATTGTCTTGCGTGTCTTGGTTGAATTCCGCTTGGAGAACAAGCACTACTTAAAACATTTTCAATGCAGTCAAGGTCTAATTCAATGCCCGTATAGTTATCATCAGTAAAATCAATTGCATGAGCAACAGCCTGTATAAAATTCCTTTTCTCGTGGATGAAGATGTCCTCATAACTAATGAAGTCTAAAAAAGGATTGTTTACAATATCCAGCCATACATTTTGTTGTAAATAGTTTTCATGAACTCCAACCACGCAATATTTCTGCAAAAAGCCGTCTTCTTCTGCGTAACGAAAGCCATTACCGCTATGTCTTCCTTCAGCAGGGCGAAAATCTGTGTGTGCATCCAGGTTGATGCAATTGATCTGGGGTATGGGAATGGCCTGTGCCTGTTGTAATCCTTTGGCAGTTCCCTTAATAAGCGGGTATGAGTTATTGTGGCCTCCACCGATAGCGATAGGAATCTTTCCTGCTGCTACAATTGTTTTTGCCAATCCTTCTACTTCTTCATCAATTGCGCCTACGGCATGACGGTAAGCTTCTACTTTTTCTTCCCTGCCGTGTGCATTTTTATCAATCAGGTATTGAATATCTCCAAAATCGAAGTGACCAATAACTGCTATCTCCTCTCCTGTTAAAAAATCATTGCTTTGAATATTGAGAAAAGATTGTAAAAAAGGAAGCCACGATGTACTTGTCCCGGGCACGCCATAATTAGCCTGCACTCCAATATCCTCGGGAATTCCAAATACAACATATTTCACCGGCAGGCCTTTGATAGTTTCAACTACATTGGCCGGGTCAGAGAGTATTTGAACCCTTTCGCCAAGTTTGGTTTCGAACCGTCGCAATTTGGTAAGTGATAAGATATCCTGTTTGTTATAGGCCTTGAAATGCGCAAGATTCATAATTCAATATTTCAGTAAGCAGTTGTAACAGCAACTAAAGAATGAATTTAAGTTCTTTTATTTAGAAAAAGCTATTCTTACTCCTACCAGCAGCAGTGCTACTGCAAGTGAAATAATAATTACTTTTTGTTGAATACGATGAGAAACATACGCACCTAATTGTGCGCCGAGTACCACGCCATAACCAATACTCAACATCATTGCCCAATTGTGGTTTAAATTGCCCTGGTATATGTGAACCATAGTACCTGCCAGCGCCATTACCGCAAGAATGGAATGTGAAGTGGCTGTAGCAATATGTACAGGAAAATTAAGCAGCATGGTTAATGCAGGTACGTGAATGATGCCACCACCAATTCCCAAAAGACTAGAAACAAAGCCTACAAAAAAACTTAGTATTATGCCTGTTCTTTGATTGAAGGCATAATCATAACGTTCACCTTTGCTATCAACCAGCGATCGTTGTGTCCAGTTTTTTTTGTGTACCAGAGGTTCGGTTCTGAAGTGAGGATTGATCAACAGGAACAATGAAATAATTATAAGCAGGATACCAAGAATCATATCAAAAATATTTCTTGGGATAAAACTGATAAGAAAAGCACCGGCTATTGCTCCCGGCAAAGTTGCCAAACCAAAGCTTACAGCAGCTTTTACATCAATGCGCTTCATTCTTGCATACGCTATCGATCCGGATGTGGCATTTAGAAAAACAACACCAAGGGAAATACTTGTGATGGCTTCCGGACTCATGTCAGGATAAAGCAGCAGCAGAACTGGGACAAGAACAAAACCTCCCCCGGCGCCAATTAACGTTCCAAGAAATCCAACGCCCAATCCTAATGAAACCAATAGCATTATCTGCTGCCAATCCATGCTCAAAATTAAGTGAAGGGACTACATAATAATGCTTGATTATTACAGTAATTCGCCATCAACAATGATCCTGTCAATTAAATTGCTACCGAACGCATAAGGGAAATAAGCAAGGGAAGGAATGTCTTTTGTAAGAATAAGATTGGCTTTTTTGCCGACGGTAATGCTTCCTAATTCGTTGTGCAGTTCCATTGCATAAGCCCCATTTAGCGTTGCCGCATTGATGGCTTCTTCCGGAAGCATTTTCATTTGAATGCAGCTAAGCGCAACGACAAAGTTCATATTACCTGATGGTGATGAACCCGGGTTACAATCACTCGCTAGTGCAACAGCACAATTGCTATCAACTAATTTCCTTGCAGGTTGATAAGGCATGCGAAGAAAGAAGGCTGCAGTTGGTAATAATGTTCCGATGGTTGATGAAGACGATAAAACATTAACGGCATCATCATCCATATTTTCCAGGTGATCAACAGAAATGGCACCAAGTTTTACTCCTGTTTGCACACCTCCTGAAAGGGATAATTGGTTGGCGTGAATCTTTGATTTCAACCCGATTGCTTTGCCAGCATTGCATACCTGTTCCGTTTCCGCTTTTGTAAAAAATCCTTCTTCACAGAAAACATCAATGTAGTCGGCAAGATTTTCCTTTGCTATGATAGGAAGCATTTTATTGATGATAAGATCGATATAGCCCTTGCGGTTATCCTTGTATTCGGCAGGTATGGCATGTGCTCCAAGGAACGTTGCCTTGATGGGAATTTTTGAATTTCGCTTAAGTTTTTGAATGACACGAAGCATTTTTATTTCACCTTCCACACTCAGTCCGTATCCACTTTTTATTTCAACAGCACCTGTTCCCAAAGCAATTACATCCTGCAAACGATTGTATGATTGTTTGTATAGTTCATCCTCTGAAGTGGCATTGAGTTTTTTTGCAGAATTTAAAATACCACCACCTTTCGCTGCAATTTCTGCATAGGATAATCCTTTTATCTTATCGACAAATTCATTTTCCCTGCTTCCAGCAAAAACCAAATGGGTATGACTGTCGCACCAGGACGGCAGGATCATTTTTCCTCTGCCATCAATGTGATTGGTAAAGTCTGCAACACGAAATTTTACATCTTTCATTGCTCCGTATTCTGCGATTCGATCGTCTTCTATTATAAGAAATGCATTTTGAATGCAAGGCAAGTCCGCCAGTTCTTTTCCTCGTAGTAATTGAAATTTTCCCCGGGTATTTACAAGCAATTTAATGTTGGAGATCAAAGTGGTCATAAGATAAAAATACGTCTGAACCTTGATTTGGGGAGATTCGGAAGATTTTTGGGAAGCATAATTTGTGTTCTTTAATTTAGAAAATGATCCAAACAGTTGTGAGCATCGCAAATGTTCAATAGGATTATTGAACGTAAAAGAGTGCGACGCAAGATCAGCCTAATAGTAGTAATGTCGTCCGGCATATAAAATTTATTCTGTTCATGCCATGCGCATTTATCTAAAATCTGTTCACTTGCATCATAAACCTTTCGTCTTCTACCTTTGCATTTCAAGGCATGATATTTTATTGAATTCATCGGACTTTAAATTCAGCAATAGTAATGGCTCAGAACTCTTTAGCACTTGATGACAAACTGCATTGGTACAAAGACGCTATTATCTACGAACTGCACATCAAAGCATTTCGTGACAGCAACCGCGATGGTATCGGTGATTTCAAAGGTTTAATGGAAAAGCTCGATTATTTGCAGGAACTGGGAGTTACTACAATCTGGCTGCTTCCGTTTTATCCTTCGCCGTTGAAAGATGATGGTTACGATATTGCTGATTATTATACCATCAACCCGCGGTATGGAACCTTGGATGAATTCAGGCTATTGCTTGAAGAAGCACACAAAAGAAATTTAAAAGTCGTCACCGAACTGGTCATTAATCATACGTCGGATCAGCATCCGTGGTTTCAAAGAGCCAGGACGGCAGCCAGAGATTCAGATGAAAGAAATTTTTACGTATGGACAGATAATCCGCAGCAATACAAAGATGTTCGTATCATCTTCCAGGATTTTGAAACCTCTAACTGGACATGGGACCCGGTTGCTCAACAATATTACTGGCATAGGTTCTTTCATCATCAACCAGATTTGAATTATGATAACCCATTGGTTCAAGAGGAAATATTTAAGATAATTGATTACTGGTGCGAAATGGGTGTTGACGGATTTCGTTTAGATGCCGTTCCATACTTATACGAACGTGAAGGAACAAACGGGGAAAATTTACCGGAAACGCATGCTGTCCTAAAAGAATTACGTAAACATATTGATCAAAAATATCCAGGTACTGCATTTCTTGCCGAAGCAAATATGTGGCCCGAAGATGCAGCGTCTTATTTTGGTAATGGAGATGAATGCCATATGAATTATCATTTTCCGGTGATGCCGAGAATGTTTATGTCGGTACAACAGGAAGACCGTTATCCTATTACTGATATTTTTGACCAAACGCCTCAAATACCTAATGTATGTCAGTGGGCCATTTTTTTGCGCAACCATGATGAACTGACCTTGGAAATGGTAACTGATGAAGAAAGGGATTTCATGTATGCTGCGTATGCAAAAGATCAGAAGGCAAGAATCAATTTAGGCATTCGTCACCGGCTTGCGCCATTGATGGATAACAACCGGAGCAAGATCGAGTTAATGAATTCATTATTGTTTTCGTTGCCGGGTACTCCTGTAATTTATTATGGGGACGAAATTGGAATGGGCGACAATTATTATTTGGGTGATCGTGATGGTGTTCGCACACCCATGCAATGGTCGCCGGACAGGAATGCAGGTTTTTCAGAAACCAACCCGCAGCAATTGTATTTACCTGTTATCATCGATCCTGAATATCATTATGAAGCTGTGAATGTAGAGATGCAGAGAAAGAACACGTCTTCATTATTCTGGTTTATGAAGCGGATGATCAACATGCGGAAGAATTACAAAGCGTTTGGTAGCGGCGATATGCGATTTCTTCATGTTGACAATCCAAAAATTCTTGCATTTACGAGAACGTATGAAGATGAAACCTTGCTGATCATTTGTAATCTCTCCAAGTATGCACAACCTGCTGAAGTAGATCTTCGCGAATTCAACGGATATATTCCTGTCGAAATTTTCAGTAAAAATTCGTTCCCTCTCATAAAAAATGAGCCTTACTTTTTTACACTGAGTGCCCACTCTTTCCAGTGGTTTGCTTTGCAAAAAGTTCATTATAAAAAAGATGATGTTGGTGCATTGCCGGTACTGGAACTTGAAGAATGGGAAGATGTTTTAAAAGGAGAAACAAGAGAGTTGCTCGAAAACACAATTTTTCTTTCTTTCCTTGATAAAAGAACCTGGTTTAAAGGCAAGGGAAGAAAAGTGCACTCAACGACTATTTCAAAATGTGTTCCTGTACATGTTCATAGCAAGCAGGTTTTCCTTCTGTTGATTGATGTAAGCTATGAAAGTGGAATGCCGGAAACCTATCAGCTCCCAATAACTTTTGTTACCGGTGATGCTATTGAGAGGCTTTCGGTAAGTTGTCCTGAATCGGTTATTGCACAAATTCAAATTCATAATGCCCCTGCCCTTTTATGCGATGCCAACTATGTTTATGAATGGCAGTCATATCTAATTCGATGCCTTGCCGGGAACAAAGAATTGAAAATTGATGATGATATCATTCAATTCAAATCGAAAGATGAAGTTTCCTCTCTTCTTCAAGCGCATGTGCAACCTATTGCAAGGATGCATTCAGGAGATGAGAATAATACTTCCATTACGTACAACAATAAATTCTTTTTGAAAATGTACAGGAAGGTTGACTGGTCAATTAATCCTGACATTGAGTTGAGTTACTATCTATCTGAAGATGCGCACTTCAATCATGTGCCACGCTTTTTAGGAACAATTGAGCTAAATCCAGGCAAAGATGCTGTTTCATTGGGATTGATGCAGGTGCTCATCGAAAATCATGGTGATGGTGAATCCTATATGAGAGAAAGAATTGCGAACTATATTGAGAGAATCATGGCAAGAAATAGGGAGGTGCTGGACGCTTTTGACAGAAAAGGTTCCATTATCGAGCCTGTTGGATTTAACGAGTTGACAAATGAGTTACAGGATTTGTTGGGAAGTCGCACTGCCGACCAGGCAAGTTTGATTGGATTGAGAACTGCTGAAATGCATTTGTTGTTATCGAAAGGTCCGGACAAAGATTTTAAGCCGGAGGAATATTCCCTACATTACCAGCGTTCTGTTTTTTCTTCAATGCAGGCATTGGTAAGGGAAAGTATACAGACCTTCGAAAAAAGTTTCCATAACCTTAATGAAGAAACCAAACGGGAAGCGCAATTTCTTACAGATAACAGGAATAGTATTTTAAATGTTTCAAGAAAAATTTACCAGAAGAAGTTCGATATCTGGAAGACAAGAACACACGGTTCCTATAGCCTTAGAAAGCTATTGATGTCTGGTAAGGATATTATGATACAGGATTTTGGCGGGAAGCCAATGAAAAGCTACAGTGCAAGAAGATTAAAAAGATCGCCGCTAAGAGACATTGCTGAAATGATCATTTCATTTCACTACGTAGCTTACGAAGGTTTTTTTGCAAGCCATCAGATTAATAAAGACGAATTAAGAAGCTTATTGCCGTTTGCAGAATTATGGGCACATTATATCTCAGGATTTTTCTTAAAAGCATATTTCGAAAGAGTGCACGGAACAGCATTGATACCAAAAGAAAAAAATGATCTTGAAATTGTGCTGAACACTTTCCTCATTGAAAAAGCATTAACGCATTTCATTGATAACCTGGATACAAAACCTGACTACATAATTGTTCCCTTACACATCATCAGGTCGGTGCTGGGAATGAAGGAGGAGAAAGCAGCAGCCATTATGAGTACCTGAATTTTTTTTGCTCTACAGGTTGAATAAATTTTTTAAGGAAAGGGAAAACATCTTTCTGCGAAAGGATGGTGTACTGTGCTGATGTATTTGCTCTTCCGATTTTGATAGTATAAGCTTTATCACGCATAGCCTTGAACATATCTTCATCAGTTGCATCGTCGCCGATACAAAGACTGAAATCAGGCTCAATTCCGGCGATCATACTCAACGCAGCCATTCCCTTGTCCACTCCTACCATGCGTACCTCTAAGACTTTATTACCATCAATAACCTGTAAGGACGTATTTGCAGTGAGTTGCAACAATGCATTTCGTAACTCTCTCGACCGCATGAAACCTAGCTCCTGATTTGTGTTTCGGTAATGCCATGCCAGCGTTGTCTTTTTCTCTTCAATAAAAGATCCTGCACAACGGTCAACAAATAATTGCATTAACGGGCGAACCTGTTCTTTCCATTCGGTATTTATGGCCACTAGTTCTTTCCATTCTTCGGCTTTGTATTTGACACAGGCACCATGTTCAGCAATCATATTCAATGATAGTTTACCTAACCATTTTTCCAGGGTACTTACATCTCTTCCGCTAATGATGACGATCTCATTTGAAGGGTTTTTTGTCAGCTCCGTTAATAACTGTACCAGTTCATCACTCGGCACTGCCATTGACGGCAGCTTTTGATAAGGCGCCAGAGTCCCATCATAATCTAAAAGGATACAGCGTTTATTTGCCTTGGTAAAATCGTCTAAAATCTTTTTCGTATGGTCTTCTTTCAAAATGTTCACTTTCAATGTTTCCTGGTCTTTTTTTGTTATGATCAATTGGTCCATGAAATCGTTGATCCACTTTTGCACGTCGTATTCTGCAAGCCGACGCTGCATGTACGATAACCTGGAACGTTGCTCCACTAACGGCATAGTCAAAGCATAATAAATAGCATTGGCAACTTCATCAGTGTCTGTTGGATTAACAAGAACTGCTTCATTTAGTTCACTTGCAGCACCTGTCAATTCACTCAATATTAAAACACCTTTGTCAATACAACTGGCAATATACTCCTTGGCAACTAAGTTCATTCCATCACGAAGCGGAGTAATTAAAGCTACATCGGCTGCCTGGTATAATGCACACAGTTCTTCAAAGTCAAGATGATTATAACGATAAATTATAGGTTGCCAGTGTAAAGTAGAAAACTTTCCATTGATGGTGCTGATCTGTACCTCAATCTCCTTCTTCATTTCATTGTAAGAAGAAATTGTATCTCTTGAAGGAACGATGTTGAGAATAAAAACGATTCTTTCTTTGAACTGAGGATGTGCTTCCAGAAAATGTTCAAAACCATCAAGGCGGTAATTGATTCCTTTCGTATAATCCAACCGGTCAACTGAAAAAATTACTTTCTGATCGAAAAAGTTTTCTTCTATTTCTGTGCAGATGCCCACTACTGTTTCGTCAATGCAGGCATCACGGAATTTTTGATAATCGATTCCAATCGGGAATTGGTCAATCTTTACCATTCTACTTCCGTAATAAACAGTATTGAACTGGCTTTCCACTTGCAATATCATTTTTGCAGATTGAATAAAATGTTGCACATAATCATGCGTATGGAATCCAATTAGATCTGCACCCATTACGCCCTGCATTAATTGTTTTTTCCAGTCAGTGGGCAACAACCGAAATATTTCATACGATGGAAAAGGAATGTGTAAAAAGAAACCAATAGTTGCTTCGGGCAGTACTCTTCGCAACATATCTGGCAACATCATAAGTTGGTAATCATGCACCCAAATAATATCACCCGGCTCATAGATCTGCAAGATCGTATCTGCAAATAGCTGGTTGATCTTTTTATAATCTTCAAAATAATCTTTCCTGAATTCTACAAGTGAGGGAAAATAGTGGAAAAGAGGCCACAGAGTGGAATTAGAAAAACCGTTGTAAAAATTCTTGTAGGTTAAATCGTCAGGGAAAATCGGCTGCAGGTAAAAATCATCGGGCAACAATCCGTTGCTTTTTGCCTCGTTCCATTCGTCTTCGTTGCCAGCCATGCTGCCAATCCATACCTTATCAGTATAGCGATGATGAGTTTTAGTTTTTTCGATATAGCTCTTAATTGCCGAAACCAGTCCGCCGGAGCTTTGCCTTACAACGATATTGCCAATTTGACGTTCAATTGAAAAAGGCAACCTGTTGGAAATAATTATTAGCCTGCTCATATTAGTAAGCAGCAGGAATATTCCAAAAATTAGACCAGCAGGACAAGGTTAAAGAACTGCCCGCTGTTTTCTAATTTCATTTTAATAATCATCGGGGTTAAAGCAGTTACTTCGGTATTTTTAATGGATGCGCTTCTGTATTTAAAACTACTTTATCGAAGTCAAGTGCATCGTCGGGTGCAAAAATCAAATATGCATATTTCAGGGTTTCTGCAAAAAAGAAACTCTGCATTGAATTTGATTTTTCGTAGGTAAGAACACTCTTCAATGAGGCATAGCCCACTTCGTTTCTGCAATGTTCAATGATGTCTTCTACCATTCTTTTACCCATCCACAAATAACTGTCATCTTTGGTGAAGCGATACAGATAAAAACAACTTTCCAAATTTTCGGGACGAAGCATATAATAAGCACTAAGAAGCTGGTTGGTTTTAAAATCAAATTCTTCCGGCTCGATATTAAACTTGGTCCACATGTAATAATTTGCTTTTTGGATTTGCTTTGCAGTAGAAACATCACCGGCATATGCACACAACGCTGCATAAAAAGCATCCAGTGCTCCGTAAGTGGTTGAAATTTGTTTTCCCGTATTCATATCAACCTGCCGTAAAAACCAACCACTATCTTCTTTGCTCACCAGGTATTTTTGAATTGCTTTTTGATGCGTGTCAAATGCAGATTTAAAATCTTTATCGCCAAAAAGCTTCCAGCACTTGTACAAGTATTCATAATAAGAATCGATATAGGCACCAATAGCACTTCCAGTGTTTGTCCAATTGCCGTTTATAACATTGATTTGCAAGCCTACCAATCCAATTTTGCTTTTTCTTTTGTACACTTCCATCATTGCCTTTTTAGCAACATCATAATACTTTTTATCGCCGGTCAGTTTAGAAAGTTTTCCAAACTCCATCATCAGTGTACCTATTTCTGCAGGGTTGTTAATGCTATCTTTCAGCGCTCCAGTTTGCAGATGAACATACCTGTAGGGCATACCCGTAGGCGTATTGAAAGCAGGTAGTAACCTGTCGGCTAAATCTTTTGCTAATTCCAAAAACTTTTTATCGCCGTCTATTTCATATGCAGACTGCAATCCACCTAATAACCTAATGGTGACTTCAAAAACCTGTACACTATTATCAGTATTGAAATTGAGTCTGGACAGGATTAGTTTCTTGGCCTCATCTGCTTCCTCTTTCATTCCCAGTAAAATAAAAGTATCAAAAGCATCCACTGGTGTCATCTGTAAGGAATGGTTGTACCAGTTTTTACCGCTTCTTGTGAGCGGCTGAAAATCGTCGAAACCCCATGCAAATTGTTTATATCCCGTCCATGCATGGCGGCATGCTTCAACAACCTGTGATCTCATTTCCTGCTTTAATGAATCGGAAAAAATTTGTGCATTTAATTGACCAAACGATATAGTAACGAATAACGCCAGTAGCAGTTTTTTCATGAAAGGAATTTGAACGACAAGATATTGATTCAATACTTACCAGCAATAAAAAAACCGCCCCAGTTAAGAGACGGTTTTGAAAGTATTAGTCACAGATTAATAAGGTAAGATGGCACTGGCGCTGGCACCGTTAGGCCCTGTCCAGGTTAATTTGAAATAATAATGGCCAGTACCAGGACAAGATGATGGGTTGCCAGTGGCGTCCAATCCAAATGTTGCTGTAGCGGTTCCAAAGCCCTGATGTTGCACTTCACCGGCAGTTAAACGGAAGTTACAATCTTGACGGATCACCAAAGGTTCAGTAATTACACTCATAAAATCATGACCGAAACGATTTGTTCCCCATTCTGCAATACCATCGGTAGTTCCGTTGGAATTATTGCCGGAAATAGTAAGAACAATTCCATTGTTATAAGTGAATTCCCTTCTTGTAGCAACCTGCCATGTGCGTTGCGCCCCATCGTCGAAAGTAATAGACATACCACTACTATTCACTGTATGGGTAATTGATTGAAGTGTCGGAAGCATAAATAAAAGGCCGCCGCTTACGTTAGTGATGGTATGTGATCCATTAATAGTAACGCTTTTGTTATCGGCTAATCTTGTTACTTTAAAATTCTGATATGTTACTGTGATAGTAGCTCCTTGATTTTTCCACTGAACATTGGCAGGCATGGAAACCACAACTGTACCGGTGCGTTTATAGGATCCATTACATGAAGTACCAGAATAGGTAATTGTAGCCTTTCTTGGATTGCTGCTTGAATCCAGGGTTAATGTAGCATCACAAACAGTGAAAGGAGGACTTTGTCCCCTTGCGCCTGAGTAAGTAGCCGAACTTTCTATGGCCATACTTGCATCATTCGCCACGATATCCATTTGATTAGATACCTGATTTTGATCATCGGCATGAGTAGCTAATTCGGTTGTTGAATCAGTTGGGGGCTTTGAATCTTTTTTACAAGCCGTGAAAGTTGTAAAAATGGCCAGTGTAATTACCGGCAACAGGCGGAAGTTAATTTGCATAGGGGTCTTGTTTTTTGGTAATGAGCAATAGACTTTGGCACATCACCTTGGGTTTAACGGATATTGTTGTAAATTCAGAAAATAAAAAGCTACACAATATTAGTGGCAATTTTTTTAGCATGCAATAGGCATGATTTTTTTAGAATTGTTACTAAAGATCCATCGTAAATCCACCATCCTCTGTTGCAACCTTTCACTTGTTTCGACGTATTGAATTGAAGAAGATCCAGCCTATTCTAAAACTGATCATCACTAATAAACGTTATTTTAAAAGACAAACACCTCCAAAGTGCAGTGCTCTGAAAACTTTTTAAAAAGAGAAAGCAGATATTATTCATTTGCTTTATTACTATGTGCACTTTTGTTACACTTAGTATCTATAGCTCAATGTCCTCCAAACATTGATTTTGAAAGCGGAAACTTCGATGGCTGGACCTGTTATACCGGTTATACTGCAGCAGTTAATGGCCAAAACGAAATTAACCTAAGCATATCGGGGCCAACGTCTGACCGCCATACAATGTATACTGCTAATTCCGGTTTGTTTGATACTTACGGAAACTTTCCGGTGAATTGTCCTAACGGAAGCGGCCATTCTATAAGATTGGGTAATGACAAAGGTGGCGGTGAGGCAGAGGGAATTTCATATGAGTTTACTATACCGGCCAACAGGAATGTTTATTCACTCATGTATTATTACGCAGTAGTTTTCCAGGATCCGAATCACCAGGAATTTCAACAACCACGCATGGTGGTAGAGATCACGAACGTTACAGACAACACATTGATAAGCTGCTCTTCGCTTACATTTATTCCGTATGGTTCCAATGTGCTTCCGGGGTTTTTCGTTTCATCTGTTGCAGGCGACGATGGCACGCCGATTTGGTGTAAGGACTGGTCAGCCGTTACAATTAATTTGAATGGGCATGCCGGGAAAACAATCAGGTTGTTTTTTAAAACGGCCGACTGCACGTTCAGAAGACATTTTGGTTATGCATATATTGATGTCAATTCGGAATGTAGTGACGAATTTGTCGGAGCAAGCTATTGTCCAGATGATACGGCAGTGAACGTAGTTGGTCCTTACGGATACCAGAGCTATACCTGGCGAAATTCTATTGGGCAGTTACTTGGTAGTAATCAGACAATTCATCTGGCACCTCCGCCGCCTCCCGGTACTACCCTCTCTCTGGAAATTGTTCCTTATAGCGGCTATGGTTGCAACGACACTTTATATGCGAAAATGATCGATACCTTAAAAGTATTTGCCCGGGCCGGCCCGGATCAGCTATCCTGTAATAAAGACCCTGTTCAATTAGGTACACTTCCAAAAGCAAACTTTGTTTATAACTGGAGTCCTGCCATTGGACTGTCCGACGCGAATATTTCAAACCCCTTGGCAACTCCTGACATAACCACGAAATATGTACTTACGTCCAGGAGTTTGGGTGGAGGCTGTCGCACTACTGATACGGTTGTAATAACTGCCTCCAGTATCAGCAATAAAATGAACTTGATCGGTAAAGACGTTTTCTGTGCCGGTTTTGGCGATAGTGCGGTACTGAAGGTTGATCCTTCTGATAGCATCCAATGGTTCAAAGACAATCTTCCAATTAAAGGAGCTGTGTTTGACAGATACAAAGTGACGCAATCGGGTTCGTATTATGCAGTGCTTATCAGTGCTGAAGGATGTGTATTGAATACGCAAAAACAACCAATATTTATTGACAAGGCAAGGCCGGGAATTACCTACCCGGTTGAATATGCTGTCATTAATTTGCCTTACCGTCTTGCAGCACGAAGTTTTGGTTCAAATGTATTATGGAGTCCTGGTATTTATCTTGACGATGCAACGAATGTATCACCGGTATTTAAGGGGGCTGTTGAAGAGCTATACACGATAGATATTAAGACAAATACCGGCTGCGTTACGGTTGATACTCAGTTGGTAAAAGTTATAAAAGGCGTTGATATATACGTTCCTACTGCATTTACTCCTAATGGTGATGGCCTGAATGAACTGCTAAGGCCGACATTAATGGGCGTTAAAGAGCTTCAGTATTTCAAAGTTTATAACCGGTGGGGCCAATTGGTATTTGAAACGAAAACAAAACGTGAGGGTTGGAACGGGAGAATTAACGGCGCACCACAAACTACCCAGGCTGTTGTGTGGGAATTACAGGCAATTGGTGTTGACGGAAAAACTTACACACAGAGGGGTACGAGTGTCTTAGTGCGATAATTTGGTTTCATTTAGCATAAGTCTTAAGTTACCGTTTGTTTTTCTGCAACGCTTTCTGACTGCTCGTTAATTGTAAAATAGAAACTGCTTCCTTCGCCGGGTGTTGACTCAACCCATATTTTCCCTTTGTGCAGTTCTGCTATTTTTTTACAATGTGATAGTCCAATGCCTGATCCTTCATACTCATTTCTTGTATGCAATCTTTGA
>DATMIF010000007.1:0-23289 GCA_035554655.1 Flavisolibacter sp. | reverse complement strand
AAACGTTGTGTTGGTGTAAAGCCATCAATCTTCTTTCCTTCTTTAAATTGTTTGGTATGCGTGAATGCTTCGTACGCAATATTCAGTCCGCCTAAATCAGCAAGGTTTTCTCCAAGTGTGAGTTTGCCATTTACATGAACTGTATCCAACACGGTAAAGTTGTTGTATTGATTTACCACCATGTTGGCTCTTTCAGTAAACTTCTGAGCATCTTCTTTTGTCCACCAGTCCTGCAAATTTCCACTGGCTGCAAACTGTCTTCCCTGGTCATCAAAGCCATGCGTCATTTCATGACCGATAACAGCCCCAATGCCACCATAGTTGATAGCATCATCTGCACCAAAATCAAAGAAAGGAAATTGCAAAATGCCCGCAGGAAAAGTAATGTCATTATTGGTTGGACTGTATGAAGCGTTGATGGTTGGAGGCGTCATTCCAAACCTTGTTTTATCAACCGGTTTGCCCATGCGTGTCACATTGTAGTTGTAAGCCCACAAGCCTGCACGACGAACATTTCCAAAATAATCGTCCTTCTTAATTACCAATCCATCATAAGTTTCCCATTTATCGGGATAAGCAATTTTTTTGGTGAAGGCATGCAATTTTTCAACAGCTTTCTTTTTGGTTTCAGCACTCATCCATGCTGCATTATCAATACGGTGCTCAAATGTTTGCTGAAGATTATTTACTAAATCAAGCATGCGTTGCTTTGCTGCCGGCGGAAAATATTTTTGAACATAGAGCTGCCCCAATAGGTCACTCAGTGTTCTGTCAATTTGGGCACTCATTCTTTGCCAGCGTGGCGTTGGTTCTTTTTGGCCTGTGAGTACCTGCTCAAATTTGAAATCCTGGTTTACAAAAGCACTGCTTAAAGTTGGGGCAGCGTTTCTTATAATATTCCATTTCAAATAAGCTTTCCAATCGTTTATTGAAACGGAGTTAAGCATGTTGCTTTCCAGCGTTAGGTAAGCAGGGTTGGTAACTAAGATGCTGTCAGCACCATTGATCTTTAACTGGAAAAGAACATTTGCCCAGTTGATGTTCGGTGTTGTTGCACTCAAGCCTGAAACAGAAAACTTATTGTAGGTTTTGTATGGATCACGCATTTCCACGCGGCTCCATTGTGCTTTTGCCAAAGCTGTTTCAATGTTCATGACTGCGGCTGCACTTGCTGAAGCTGTGCTGGCATCTTGTCCAACCAATTGAAACATCGCTTGCAAATGATTCACATAAGCGTCACGGATTTTTTTGCTGCGGGCATCATCTTTCAAATAATAATCCCTGTCTGGCAATGTAGTGCCGCCTTGTCCTATCTGCGGAATGTAAGTGTTCACATTTTTTCTATCGGCACCTACAAACACGCCAAATAGTGGAGAGCCGTAACCACTCAATCGGATGGCAACAATTTCATTTATCACATCCTGAACATTATTGACATTGTCAACACGTTTCAGATCGGCCTCAATCGGTTGATAGCCTTTTTTCTCAATGGCAATGCTATCCATGCCACTTGAATAAAAATCGCCGATCATTTGGTTAAGCCGGTCTTTGCCTGAATTTTTTGCAGCATCTTCCAACAATGCTCGCATGCGTTTAGAACTCTCTTCACGCAATTCATCAAAACTTCCCCAGCGGGTTTTTGAAGAAGGAACAGGATTGTTTTTAAGCCAATTGCCATTGGCATAACGATAAAAATTATCTCCCGGCTTCACAGATAAATCCATATTGGCTTTATCGATATATTTTTTTGGATTTCCGTTGCCGGGAGGAGTGAAGGCTACAAATAAAGTAGTAGCTACTCCTATTGAAGTAAGCTTAACAAAGTTCATGTGTTTATTCTTTTGGAGTTGCTAATTTACTTAAGAACTGAAGCCGGTTTTTTACAGAAAGGTTAATGAACGTTATAAACCTTGTTAAACATACATTTGTTTT
This sequence comes from Flavisolibacter sp., assembly GCA_035554655.1. Lineage (GTDB taxonomy): Bacteria > Bacteroidota > Bacteroidia > Chitinophagales > Chitinophagaceae > Flavisolibacter. Next base: position 21,357 of record DATMIF010000007.1, on the reverse strand, counting down.
TATGAAGTACGGGCTAACACTTACTCTGCCATTGCTTGTTTTCTTTTTCTCCTGCAGCGTATCAAAACAAATAGCGAAGTCGGCAAAGGAAAATGTTTTTAAAGACGATGCTTTACAAACAGCACATGTAGGTATCAGCATTTATGAACCTGCTACTGGAAAGTACTGGTACAATTACCAGGGGGATAGATACTTTGTCCCGGCGAGTAATACCAAATTGCCGACGTGTTATGCTGCGATGAAGTATTTGGGAGATAGTTTGGTGGGGGCGAGAGTGGCCATTATTAATGGTTCAATCTTGGAAATGTTTCCGTCGGCTGACCCTACCTTTTTGCATCCGGATTTTAAAACACAACCGGTTTTTAAATTTCTAAAACAGTATAATACAATTCGGTGGTATTTGACATCCGCACAATTCATGCGTTGGGGAAATGGTTGGTCATGGAACGATTATGATGGAACTGATATGAAAGAAAGATCATCGTTGCCCATTTATGGAAATCAACTAACTATTTTTTTGTCAGGTGATACGTTAAAGGGCTTTCCGGTTTTGCCCTCAATATGGTTTTCAATCGTTGACAGTATTTATAATGGCTCAACACACACAGTAAATTCTTATAAATTCTCACTTGAAAGAAATATTGACAAGAACCAATTCTATTTAAGACCTTCTAATAGAAGTTTTAGTAAGTTGACTGTGCCGTTTCGAGCAGAGCCCGACTTTATCTCAAAAATTTTGAACGACACCCTAAAGGCTGATAACATATCAACATTTGGGACTGCTCCTGGTATCACCTATGATCCGCCTAAAACAGTCATTCACTCCCAACCCACCGACTCTCTCCTTAAACCCATGATGCACCGCAGTGATAATTTTTTTGCAGAGCAATCGCTACTCATGGTAAGTAACGAATTGCTCGGTGTAATGAATGATGCAAAGATCATTGACACCTTACTCAAAACAGATTTCAAAGACCTTCCTCAAAAACCAAGATGGGTTGACGGTTCCGGATTGAGCAGGTATAATTTATTTACGCCGCAGGATTTTGTTTTCATCCTCAACAAAATGAAAACTGATTTCGGAATGGACCGCATCAAAACCATTCTACCAACAGGCAACGAAGGCACTTTAAGCAGCCGCTTTGTTAGAGACAGCAATTACATTTTTGCAAAGACAGGAACCTTATCAGGCGTTGTATCATTAAGCGGATTTTTATATACAAAGAAAAACAAGCTGTTGGTTTTTTCTGTGCTGGTCAATAATCATAATTCATCGGCCTCACAAATTAGGAGTGCTGTTGAGAAATTTATTGACGGGATCAGGCAGAAATATTAGCCGGGTTCTGTAGTCACTTATTGAATACTATTTCCTGCTGTAAAAGCTTCTTCTCTATTGCTACCTTCTATGTAGAAAATTCCATCTGCCATCAACCTTTAACGAATAAAGCGTAAAAAAAATTTCTACCTTACCCAACCCTTTGCTTCCTTTTACAGTAAATGCAACTAAAATCACGTTTATGAGATCCGTTTATCGTTTTCTTCTGCTTGCCATATTGCCCTTCCTATTTTATCAATGCCAGAGGGAATTGAGCTACGTCGGTACCGGTGATCCGGGACAGGTGGTGCTTCCAAGTCCGGTAACTGCAAACCTGCAGGGAAATGTTTTGGATGAAAACGGCCAGCCTGCTGCTAATGTTGTCATTAATGTAGGTTCTGAAATAACGGTTACGGATACCAAAGGCTATTTCCGCATCAATAATGCACCTCTTGATAAAAATGCAGCATTAGTAACTGCTGAAAAACTTGGTTACTTCAAAGCTTTACGTTCCTTCAGCGCTACGTCAGGCACTAACCAGGTGGTGATTAAACTTATTAAAAAAGATCTGGGTGGCACCATAAATGGCACAAGTGGAGGTGATGTCAGCTTAAGTAATGGAACAAAAATTTCCTTACCTGCTAATGGAATTGTAAAAGCATCTGATAACAGTGTTTATACCGGAACGGTAAATGTGTACGCTTCTTATATCGATCCAACTGCTTCTGATATTTTAGATAGAGTGCCGGGCTCCTTCATGGCAAATGATAAAGATGGTAAAAGAGTTTTGTTGACATCCTACGGAATGATGGCAGTAGAATTGGAATCATCAGCAGGCGAGAAGTTGCAGATCAAATCAGGAAGTACAGCTACACTTACATCGCCTATACCTTCAGCTACGCTTTCATCTGCTCCTGCAGCTATTCCTTTATGGTATTTGGATGAAGCAACAGGTCTTTGGAAAGAAGAAGGAACAGCGACAAAGCAGGGAAATAATTATGTTGGCACAGTCAAACATTTCACTTACTGGAACTGCGATATGTCTGTACCAACCATAACATTATCGGCAACTTTTAAAACAGCGAATGGTTTACCCCTGGTAAATGCATCCATAGTGATCAAACCCGCATCAGGAAATTATTATTCAACAGCGCATGGTTACACCGATACACTTGGCCAGATCAATGGACCCGTTCCAGCAAACATGAACCTGGTATTGCAGGTACAGGATGCCTGCGGTGGCGCTATGTATTCTCAAAACATTGGCCCTTACGGTGAGTCGGCAAATCTTGGAACAATAACCATTCCGTCAACAACGCCGGCGCTGGTAACTGTAAAGGGCAAGTTGACCAACTGCAGCGGTGGTAATGTAACCAAAGGCTATGCTGTAGTTTCTATTGACAACTGGGTGCATTATGCAAAAACGGATGCCAATGGAAACTTTTCAACCAATTTTACCCTGTGTAGTACTAATGGCAAAACTGCAAATGTGTTAGGCGTTGATGAATCAACACTTCAACAGGGAAATCTTTCGACAGTTACTGTTGTTACAGCCACCACAGACGCAGGCACAATTGCTGCTTGTGGTACCGCATCAACACAATTCATCAATTATACTATCGATAATACCTCTTATACGGTGCTTGATTCCGATTCATTAACTGCATTTACCTCAGGCCAGGGAACACAATTGTCCTCATACATTAATGGAATGCAGATTGGGACGGGTGGCATTGGTATTTGGTTCAAGTTCGACCACACAGCCCTCGCTGCCGGTACTTACGCTATATATAGCCTTGGTTTCAATACAATGAACTCGGTTGCAAATTTGATACAGCCTTTCAATGTTGTAATCACCAATTTCCCTCAGTCGGCCGGCCAGTTTTATGAAGGAAATTTCACGGGCCAATATAAAGATGGCTCCGGCGTAACGCACAACATAACATGCAGCTTCAAAGTGCGGCGAACGTTCTGATTTTTAAGTGATGGAAAGTAACCAGATTGCTTTCCGGCGAAAACCAAAACCATCATTGAACAACGAGCAGGAGAATATCGATATCATCATCAGTGGGTGCAAAAAAGGCGATCGCAAAGCCCAGGAGAAGTTGTATAAAAACTATTACAGGGCTATGATGACGATTTGTTTACGATATACCAAAAACGATGAAGATGCGGTTGAAGTGCTGAATAATGGATTCCTAAAAGTGTTCAGAAATATACAACGGTACAATTCCATGCAGGCCAGCTCGTACACCTGGATTCGTACCATTGTTGTAAATAGCTGCCTTGATTTTATCAAGCAAAAGCAAAGACTCGAAAAGGTCAGCGGGTTAAATGAAGAAGCGGAAGTGCATATTGATCCTGAAGTGATCAGTAAAATAAAAACAAACGAGTTGCTGGAGCAGGTAAGAAAACTGGCGCCTTCAACGCAGGCGGTGTTTAATCTCTATGTGATAGAAGGATACAATCACAAAGAGATCAGTGAGATGCTGAACATCAGCGAAGGAACAAGCAAATGGCATTTAAGTGAAGCAAGAAAAAATTTACAACAATTGATCAATGAACCCAGGATAAAAATTTCATGAGCGAACGTTTACCATATGAAGAAATGGACCGGCAGTTCAACGATCTTCCTTTGCCCGATGAAGAAGCGTCATGGCAAAAGATGAAGGAGTTGCTGGATGATGACGATGATGACATCATTCCACCACCGGTTTTTTTACGAAGCTGCATGGGATGGGGTATTTTATTACTGATTGGATTAATTGTAGCATGGTTGGTTATTCGCCCGGAAAAGCGGGGAAGTGAAAATGACAAAACAAAAAACATTTCATCAGTTAAGTTGAAAGAAAAGAACATCGACAAAACAAACTCGGTTGAAAAAAAGAACATCACAACAATACCAGCTAACGAAACAAGTAACCAAGAAATTATTGCACTTCCAAAACAAAAAGAAACCCACCGTTTTATTGAATCGCCGCTAACGCGACAGCAGGTAGAGGTGAATTCAATTAAAATAATATCACAGTCAGGAAAAGATCAGCGGCGAAAAGCACAACGAAAAATTTCTACGGATAGAGAACGATCTACGGAATCGCCAAATATTGTTACTGAAAACAAGGTAAACAGCAAGGCGAAAGGGAATGGGCCTGACACCACCTCTGTAATTGCAATTCACCCGGAGGTTTCAAAAACAATCGATAGCAGTAAAACAGAAAATCTTGCACAACCCGGTGATACCGCAATTCGGAAAAAGAAAACCAGCCCCCAAAAGAAATTGTTTTTGATTGTAGGCATGGGTGAGCAACAACAAATTCCAATAGCCGGGCAAACAGCCGTTCCTTATAGTCATTACGGAAGAAAAAGTTCTTTATCTGATTATGTTCCTTCAGCGTTTGTCCAATTACAGAAAGAAAAGAAATGGTTTTTGCAGGGCGAATTCCGGTACGGAGCTCCACAATCCGTAAAGGAGTTTTCTTTTAACAGGAAAACAAAGCTTGATACCTTTACGAACAATATTACCATAACAACGCAGCGGCTTAAAAAAACCTACTACCATCAGTTGCCATTAAGCTTTAATTATTATGTGCTTCCAAATTTATCTGTTGGTGTTGGTGGCGTATACAGCCGCTTTTTTGGAGCCATTACTGAGAGAGAAATCACAACCTACAATGCGCTGACGCAAACAGTAAGTAACGTCAAACAAATTATTCCGATCAGGCATTTTACAGATTCCTTCCTCTACAAAACGCAGGTGCATGCACTGCTGCAGGCAGACTATCAATGGAGGAAATTTTCTGTTGGATTGAGATACACCAGGGATATTCAGCCCTACATCAAATACACCAGGCCAGATGGAACCGTTGACGAAGAGAAAAACCAATCACTTCAATTTATTGTACGGTACAGGCTTTGGCAATCAAAGAAATTTTAAACTACCTGCCAAACATTTTATCCAGTTGATCTCTCTTGAATTCTAAATAAGTGGATTTGCCCGATGGTGAAGCATTCGGTTGTTGGCATTGAAAAAGATCATTGATTAAATTCTGCATTTCTTTTTCAGACAAAGAAACACCAACCTTAACTGCTTGCTGCCATGCAACAGTGCGTAACAGCATTTCTCTTTTCGACAGTTTGATTTCGCTGCTGAAAAATTTGTATTGCTCTAAAATCTTTTCAAGAATCATCTTCTCATTGCCCGCTTCAAAATCTGCTGGAGTACCCTGGATTACAAAAGCAGTTTTGCCAAAAGGCTCAATCGTATAACCCATTTGATGGAGGTCTGGAAGTAATTCATTTAGTAATACTGCATCTGCAGGCGTTAATTCAATAGTTGAAGGAAATAAACTCCTTTGCGTAGCAACAGGCTTTCCTTGTAATGCGTTCACCAATCTTTCGTAGATAATTCTTTCGTGCGCCAGTTGCTGGTGCACCAACAAAAAACTTTCCGAAGCCGGAACTAAAACATAGGTATTGAATAACTGTGTTAAGTTTTTTTCTTCAACAGTTAACGGCGAGTGCTGAATAACAGTTTGTCCAGGAATATTTTCTTCTTCCGATTTCAAGAGAAATCTTCCTAGGGATTGAAACTCCGATTGCCGTTTTTCGTTTGTCGTTTGCTGTTCACTCAAATCACTCCAATGCTTCAATCCGCCCGGATCAATTTTATGCGCCTGGTTAGCTTCAGTAAACGCTCTGAATATGGATGAAGAAGTGGTTTCAAATTTCTTTTCTTCAGTAAATGGTTTTTGAATAGACTCAAGTTGCTGAATCGAACTGTCCAAATCAAAGTCCAAAGTAGGTGTAATGCTGAATTGTGCCAGCGCATGTTTCACCGCAGCCTGTACGAATGCGTACACAATTTTCTCGTCTTCAAATTTGATTTCCTGTTTTGTCGGGTGCACATTCACATCAACCTGCGTTGGATCAAGATCGATAAACAAAACATACATCGGGAAACTGTCGGAAGCGATCATATCCTGGTAGGCACTCATCACGGCATGATGCAGGTAAGGACTTTTGATGAAGCGGTTGTTGGTGAAAAAATATTGATCACCTCTTGTCTTCTTTGCCGTATCCGGTTTTCCAACAAAACCATAAATATTCATGTAGTCGGTTTCTTCTTTTACCGAAACCAGTTTTGCATTGTAATTACCTCCGAGTATTTGAAGAATGCGTTGCTTTAAACTTCCCGCTTCCAAATGAAAAATTTGCTGGCCATTGCTGGTAAGCGAAAAGAAAATTTGCGGAAATGACATCGCCACACGAATGAATTCATCAATAATGTGGCGCATTTCTGCAGCATTGCTTTTTAAAAAATTTCTTCTTGCCGGAACATTGAAAAATAAATTCTTCATGCAGATGCTGGTACCAACAGGCGTGGCAACAGGTTGCTGTTTGATAACAACACTGTTTTCAATTTCAATACATGTGCCGACCTCGTTATCTGCTTTCCTGGTTCGCAATTCTACCTGTGCTACTGCTGCAATGGAAGCAAGGGCCTCACCGCGAAAGCCCATCGTGCGAATGTGAAAGAGATCATCGATGTTTTTGATCTTGGATGTGGCGTGGCGTTCAAAACTCATTCTCGCATCCGTCTCGCTCATTCCGCTTCCATTATCAATGACCTGGATCAATGATTTGCCTGCATCATTAATAATCAGTTTGATTTCTGTTGCTCCTGCATCCACAGCATTTTCCAGAAGTTCCTTCACAGCACTTGCCGGACGCTGGATCACTTCTCCCGCGGCAATCTGGTTAGCAATATTATCTGGTAGTAATTGAATTCGGTCAGCCACAATTCTTGTTTGAAGCGACCAAAAATACAGAATGGCTTTCGATAAGCATGCACGAACTAAGAGCTTCTTCTTATTTTATAAAATATTTGTTAGTAATTAACCCAGGTAATTTTTTTGAATGAGTGGGAGTCCTACTTTAGCAGAAATCCTATATTCTGATGAAACTAATCATCTTAGCGGCGGCTGCAGCATTCTTAATTACTGGCTGCAATAAAACAGCAGAAAAAATTTTCGATAAAACCACTTCACCTGCTGCTTCAGGACAATTTATTAAGTACACCATTCAAAAAGGAAACCAGTATTGTGATGGCAATGCATATAGAGCCATTGAAACAACTGAAATGAAATTCGTTGCCAAATTCGACAGTACTGCTATTTATGAAACACAGTCTGAAGAAAACCAGTATGACATTAATAAATTGTACGGGTTTTCTGATAACAATGCGGATCATCATCAATACAGTGCCCGTTTCGGCTGGAGGTGGAGTGGTGGAGCGTTACGCCTGTTTGCCTACATATACAATAATGGCGTCGTTACTTCCAAAGAGCTGACTACTGTAAATGTCAGTGAAGAAATCAACTGCTCCATAAAAATTACATCCACAAATTATCTATTTACGGTAAATGGTATTACCACGCAACTGCCGAGAATGGCTACAACAGAAAAAGCGGAAGGCTACCAGCTCTATCCTTATTTTGGTGGCGATGAAGTGGCGCCGCATCAAATCAATATCTGGATCAAAGATGTTGATGCAGCAAACTGAGTATAGAAAAAAGATTGACAATCATAACTGGTTTTCCTGTTTTGGAACTTTTGCAAACCCGTTATCTCTTTCATCTTCTTTATGGTCCGCAGGGTGCTTATGATCGTCATCAACGTTGGTGACACCGCCGCTGATGGCAAACTTCATGGCATCGGTAGCATTTACATCGGTAATAGGCCGAACCCGGCTTTTTGGGAGCAAATAAACATTTCCTGCTATTGAATAAGCCATTGGTATATACACGGCAACATATTCGTCGAAGCCAAAGTTTACAGCATCTTCCTGCGTAATAAAGCCAACGCGCCAAACATCATTGTCATCAATATTGGCCAGTGCAGGCCTGTTAAATTTTTTCTTTTCGCCCGCAAAGGCCTCAAAAAAATCTTTCACTGTCGAATAAATCAACCTGATGCCTGGCGTTCGTACTAAGAGCGTATCAAACAAATTAAAAAGCCTGTTTTTAATAAAAAACGAACTCAGGTAACCGATCAGGCAGATAGCAGCAATAACAATTAAAAATCCCAAACCATAATTCTGCACATAAATTTTTCCATCAGGACCTTTTTCTGTAAACAAAGGAATCTGGCTGTCAATGGAAGAAACGATCCAGTAAACAGTGTAAATAGTGATGGCAACAGGCGCAATAACCAGCAATCCCTGCAAAAAATATTGAAGCAGTTTACTGAACTGGAAACCTTTCGATTCCGTGACGGGTGTTTCATTCATGCCGCAAAGGTAATGGTAGGTTTCGTCTCCCGAAATTGACCGTTTGTGTAAAATTTTTAATGGAAACTTTGGTTGTGTAAAAAGTTTCCATAGTTTCGCGCCTCAAATTTATGGAAGCAAAAGAGAGAATATTAGTGAAGGCAAACGAATTGTTCCACCGTTATGGGATTCGTTCTGTATCCATGGACGACATTGCTGCGCAGCTGGGTATGTCTAAGAAAACGCTTTACCAGTATTATACCGATAAGGATGAATTGGTGCATGCCGTTTTTGACGTGATACTTGCTACCAATAAGAACAACTGTATTGAATGCACGAAAAAGGGCGACAATGCCATTCATGAGGTCTTCCTTTCCTTCGACATCATGGAAGAAATGCTGAAGACCATGAACCCGTCTGTTCTTTTTGATATGCATAAATACCATCCTGCCGCCTACAGGAAGTTTGAAGAATTCAAGAACTCGTTTTTGTACAAAATCATCAAAGGCAATTTGGACAGGGGCGTTAAGGAAGAATTATACAGGAATGATATCGATACAGATATCCTGACACGCTATCGTTTGTACAGCGTTTTGCTGTCCTTTAACCCTGAAGTGTTTCCAACTGTAAAAACAAATGCCGCATTTATCGAACAGCAATTGATCGAGTGTTTTGTCTACGGGCTGGCAACGCCAAAAGGATATAAACTCATTGAGAAATACAAAAATCAACGAACCAAAAAATAAGAATTGATGAAAAAGATGAAGTTATTAGGTGGTTTAATATTGATACTGGTAACAGGAGTTGTACATGCGCAACAACGGTATGAGTTAACTGTTCAACAAGCTGTTGATCTTGCCTACAAAAATGTTATCGAGATAAAGAATGCGCAGATTGATTACCGAATTCAGGCGGCAAAAAATAAGGAAATAGAAGGACAGGCATTGCCACAGGTTAGCGGAACTATTTCAGCTAATCACTACGTCAAATTGCCTACTATTCTTTTTCCTCAATCAGAAGAGGGGATTTACAGTGTTTTGAAAAGAGAAAACCTGATTTCTCAATCAACACAGGCGCCACCTCCAACACTGGCGGCCTTCAGTTTTCAGCAACCATGGAATTTTGCGATGGGAGCAACATTGCAGCAACTTTTATTTCAGCCCGATGTGTTTGTTGGTCTCCAGGCAAGGAAAACATCACTTGATTACTATCAATCAATAGTGGATCAAACAAAAGAAAAAATTAAAGATTCAGCTTACAAGCGTTACTATGCCATACTCATTACACAAAAGCAATTGTTTTTTCTAAACCAAAGCCTGGACACACTCCAAAAATTGTATCACGATGATTCACTTATGTTTAAAAACGGTTTTGCAGAACGGTTGGACTTAGACAAAGTGCAGGTGCAAATCAACAATTTGAAAACAACACAGTCAATGGTAGCCAGTGCAGTAAATCTTTCTTACGCTGCTTTGAAATTCGCATTGGGTCTTTCGCAGAAAGATACCGTGGTCTTGAAAGATGATCTGACAGTGGAAAGTCTTAAAGAAGGAGTGCTAGACGAAAGTTTTAGCTATGAAAACCGGGCAGAAATAAGAACGCTGAATCACCTGCAGGATCTTCAAAAATTGGATATAAAAAGAAACAAGCTTGGTTACTTGCCAACTGTAGCGTTTGCCGCAAACTACTCAACAAATGGAATGGGTAAGAAATTTTTCACTGATAACAGCACATTCTGGTTCAAAAGTGCCTACGTGGGCTTGAATGTTAATGTGCCGATCTTCACCGGATTTCAGCGCAAATACAAAATTGTGGAGTCTAACTTGACGCTTGACAAGCTTAATAACACTGTTGATAATGTAAAGCAGGCTATTGATCTGGAGCAGGTAGCAACTAAAGAAAGCTTAAAAACAGCTTTAGGTAACCTCGATTTACAGGAACGAAATCTTGATCTTGCCCGAAGAGTCTATAATGCCACCAAACTAAAATTTGAAGAAGGAATAGGAAGCAGCTTTGAAGTGTTGCAGGCTAATACAGATTATTTAACTGCCCAGGCCAACTACTTCAACGCATTGTATAACGCAACTGTGGCGAAGACAAGTTACCAATACTCATTAGGAAAATTACAATAACGAAAACCCATCATCGAACAAATTATAAAATATGAGAAAGAATTTAATAGGACTATTATTCATCAGCGTATTACTTTCTGCCTGCGGTAGCAGCAGCAAAGATGCTAAGGCGGATTTGAACGATAAAAAAGCGGAGCTTGAAAAATTAAAAGGCGAGCAAACTAAGATCAATGAAAAAATCGTGAAGCTGGAAGAAGAGATTGCAAAGCTTGACACCAACGCTGCAGGCAATGCAAAACTGGTTGCCATTACGCCAATAGATACTTCAGCTTTTGAACACTACATCGAAATACAGGGAACAGTTGAAGCAACAAATATTTCGTATGTGGCGCCTCCGAACGGTGTGGGAGGTGTTGTGAAATCTTTGTACGTAAGGCAGGGACAAAATGTTTCCAAAGGGCAGGTATTGGCACGTTTGGATGATCAGCTTATTCGCCAGCAAATAGAACCAATAAGAGTACAGTTAAATGCTGCACAGGATACCTACAAGCGTATGAAAAATTTGTACGACCAGGGCATTGGTACTTATCAAAATGTATTGAATGCAAAAACCCAGGTAGAAACTTTACAGGGCAATATCAATACGCTTCAAAAGCAGGCTGCATTGATGACCGTTACTGCACCGCAATCAGGCGTTGCTGATCTCGTAAATGTAAGAGTGGGTGAAACCTTTGTAGGAGCTACAGCCGCAGGCCCGCAGATCAGGATTGTAAATACAGGCGATTTAAAGATCAAGGCAAACATTCCGGAGAACTATCAAACCAAAGTAGCTGTTGGAAGCGCTTTGGAAGTAATACTGCCCGACCAAAACAATCGTGTTGTAAATGCAACGGTAACCGTCGTAAGCAAGATCATTGATCCGGTAACACGTACATTCTACATTGAAGCAAAAGTTCCTGCAAGCAGTAATTTAAAACCAAACCAGGTGGCTAAGGTTCATATCAAAGACTACGGAAATCAAAATGCCATCACCATCCCGATGAGTACTTTACAAAACGATGAAACAGGCAAGTATGTGATGCTTGCTGTAAAAGAAGGAGACAAGCTGATTGCACGCAAGCGTACTGTAACCGTTGGTGAATTATACAATGATAAGCTGGAAGTGAAATCAGGTTTGCAGGCCGGCGATCAATTAATCACTGAAGGTTTCCAGAGCTTGTACGATGGTCAGTTGATCACAACGCAAGTGAAATAAAAATTAAAAGACTGAGCAGCGAAGGATTCATTAACAGCCAACAGAACAATCAAAACTCATGAGTGTATTAGAAAACTACACAGGTAAGTTCAAGCAATTCAAGCCAACTTCCTGGAGTATAAAAAATAGAACAGCCGTTTATTTGCTGATACTTTTTGTAACCGTTGCAGGCGTATTCCAATTTGCAACTTTACCTAAAGAGCAGTTCCCGGATATCGTTATCCCAACAATTTATATCCAGACAATTTATGTTGGTAACTCACCGCGTGATATTGAAAACCTGGTAACACAACCCATCGAAAAACAGATCAAGGGTATCACAGGCGCCAAAATCAACAAGATTCAAAGTACATCTGTACAGGATTACTCCGCCATCACAGTTGAATTTGATACCCGTGTGAAAACAGATGTGGCACTTCAAAAAGTCAAGGACGCATTGGACAAAGCAAAGCAGGACCTTCCAACTGATCTTACGCAGGTGCCAACAGCGTTGGAAGTAAGCTTCTCAGATTTTCCTATTATGTACGTCAACATCAGCGGCAATTACGATTTGATGCGCTTGAAGAAAATGGCTGATGATACAAAAGATAAACTGGAAGAGTTATCGCAGTTGAACCGGGTTGATATTGTGGGTGCTCCTGAAAGAGAATTCCAGATCAATGTCGACAACTATCGCATGCAAACTGCGGGTGTTACTTTCGATGACATCGCCGGCGCAGTAGCCAGGGAAAATATGGATATCTCCGGCGGCCAGTTGGAAGTTGGTAACATGAAACGCCAGCTCCAGTTAAAAGGGCAGTTAAAAACTGCGGAAGATATAAAAACCATTCTTGTTCGCAACACAAAAGGGGCACCCTTCTATCTGAAAGATCTTGCAGAAATCAAAGACACGGTTAAGGAAACAGAAAGCTACGCACGTTTGAATGGGAAGAAAGTAATCACACTCAATATCATCAAGCGTTCAGGCGAAAACCTGATTGAAACTTCTGATGCTGTCAAGGGCACCATCGAGGATCTCCAGAAAACTTATTATCCAAAAGATCTGAAAGTGGTTATCACCGGTGATCAGAGTATACCTACAAGAACTTCTTTTAATGACCTGGTCAACTCTATTGTAATTGGTTTCATCCTGGTCTTGCTCATTCTCATGTTCTTCATGGGCGTAACCAACGCCTTCTTCGTCGCACTTTCGGTGCCACTGAGTATGTTCGTTGCATTCATGTTCCTGCCCGCCGCAGATTTAATTGTGGGCGGTAATGTAACACTCAACTTTATCGTGCTGTTTGCACTCTTATTCGGCCTGGGTATTATTGTGGATGATGCCATCGTGGTAATTGAAAATACCCACCGCATTTTTATAGAAGGCAAGGGCCGCATACGGCAGGATCGTGCAGGTATGATGGCTGCAGGTGAAGTATTTATCCCGGTATTGGCAGGCACACTAACAACGCTGGCTCCATTCTTCCCGCTCTTATTCTGGCCTGGCATCATTGGTAAGTTCATGATCTACCTGCCAACCATGTTGATCTTTACTTTATCGGCTTCGTTGATTGTCGCCTTCATCATGAACCCTGTATTTGCAGTTGACTTCATGAACCACCCTGAAGGTGATAAGCCGGCTAAATCTGCCATCTTCAAAAAGCCCGCATTGTGGATTGCCGTAGCCGGTGGCATTTTGCTGGACCTGGCAGGCGCTACATTTTTAGGTAACCTGATCATTTTCTTTGCCATTCTCGTAGTTCTCAATAGATATTTTATCGATGACCTGATTCATGGATTCCAGAACAACGTCCTGCCACGCATCATGCACCGTTATGAGAGGGCATTGCGCTGGGCCTTGCATGGGTGGAGACCAGTTTGGTTATTGCTGGCCACATTTGGTTTGCTGATTCTTTCCATTGTTGCAATTGCAATAGCAGGCGCAACGGGCAGAACAAAAGTTGTTTTCTTCCCAAGTGGTGATCCGAACCAGATTTATGTGTACATGAAATTACCTGCAGGTACCGATGTGGAATACACGGACTCACTGACAAGAGTATTGGAAGGAAGAGTGTATAAAGTATTGGGAATGGAAAATGGCAAAGAAAATCCTGTTGTCGAAAGCGTCATCTCGAACGTTGCCGTAGGTGCCGCCGATCCTTCAAGTGGCGACAGGAGCACAAGGCCCGAACGTGGACGCATACAGGTTTCGTTCGTGGAATATGAAAAGCGTCACGGCGTTTCAACATCTCCATATCTTGATTCCATTCGTGCTGTAGTGAAAGGGATCCCAGGTGCAGAACTCTCAGTAGATAAACAAAAGAATGGTCCGCCAACAGATCCTCCGGTAAACATAGAAGTGAAGAGTGAAGATTTCGATGCCTTGATTCACACCGCTGTGAGTTTGAAAAACTATCTCGATTCCATCAATGTACCGGGAGTGGAGGAATTGAAAATGGATGTGGACTTAACCAATCCCGAAATTTCGCTTACAGTTGACCGGGAGAGGGCATTGGCCGAAGGCGTATCCTCGGCACAAATTGGTCAAACGATTCGTACTGCATTATTTGGTCGCGAGGTATCCAAAATCAAAGAAGGTAATGATGAATACAAAATTCAGTTGCGCAATAACGAACTGCAAAGAAAAAACCTGGTTGATCTGCTGAATACAAAAGTGAGCTTTATGGATATGGCAACCGGTGGCTTTAAAGCTGTTCCCATTATTAACATAGTAAAAGTGGATTATACCAGCACCCTCGGCAGTGTAGTCAGAAAAGAATACAAGAGAGCCATCACACTTACATCAAATGTTTTGGAAGGCCAGGGTTATACACCAACAGAAGTAAACCGTGTGTTGAAAGGATATATCGACAACTTTAAAAAGAAACCGGATAACGTTAGCATTACGCAAACTGGTGAAGGAAAACAACAGGCCGAAACCGGGGCATTCCTGGGACAAGCACTTGTAGTTGCATTGATGCTGATCCTTTTAATCCTGGTACTCCAGTTCAATTCTGTTAGCAAACCGGTGATTATCCTGACAGAAATTTTGTTCAGTATTATCGGTGTGTTGTTTGGCTTTGCCATATCGGGTATGACAATATCGGTAGTAATGACCGGTGTGGGTATAGTTGGTCTCGCAGGTATTGTTGTAAAGAACGGTATCCTTGTCATAGAGTTCTCCGACGAATTAAGAGCAAGGGGAATGAGAACAAGAGAGGCTGTGATACAGGCAGGTAAAACACGTATCATTCCCGTATTGTTAACAGCATTGGCGGCCATACTTGGATTCTTCCCGATTGCCATTGGTTTCAACATCAACTTCATTACGCTGTTCTCCGAATTGAATCCGCATATCTTCTTCGGTGGTGATAGTGTAGTATTCTGGAAACCGCTTTCATGGACCATCATCTTCGGTTTGGCCTTCGCCTTCTTTATGACCTTGTTGATGGTGCCCGGCATGTACCTGATCTCCGAAAGATTGAAGAGGCCAATGCGGAATATGTTTGGTGGTAGGTGGATTTCATTCCTGGGTATTCCGCCGCTTACCATCCTCTTTATTCCTTTGATGTTTGCCGCAATGATCCGTCAGCGAATCAAAGTAAAACGCAGGGCAAAAAGATTGCAAAGCGATCCGAATGTAAATAACGCCTTTGTTGGAAGTTGGTTATAGTATTCAACTAGGTAAGGCAATATAATAAGAAAGGTTATTCGGTTAGATTGGTACAGTCCCGCAGTTCGCGGGACTGTTTTTTTATTTAGTTCAGCTTCATTCATAACTTTTTGAACACGGATCGCACAGTTGAAACAGATTTCGGGGGTCCATCTTGCATTTTTTAAGTTGGATGACGTGTTTTCTTTCTCTTTACTTTTTGGCATTGCCCCAAAAAGTAACAAAAAGGTCTAGGCAAACGCGAATGCTCCGCCGCTTTGCCGGCCAGCGCCACTGCAGCACTCAGATATTTTTTACCAACCGTTAGGTCATAATAGCTTTGTATTTTTGGAAGTGCCTTGTCCTTGTATACAGTCTTCACTACAGTTACTACCGGAAAGTGCTTAGCAATCTTTAACTAGTTTTCAGTTCTCATCCCGCCAGAGCGGTAGATCGTGCAGTTATTTTCAAATTGAAATGACTAGAAAACGCCCACGTGAATACTCGCCGAATGATTAAATAAACGGTCGAATGAAAAGCAGCGGAGTAACTGAGATCAATAAGAGCATTGCTCCAGACAAATGCCACATCGTCAAATTATAGGAACTGTTCAAGCGCCTCATTTTTCACTAAACAAAGCATTAGGCGAGAGTTTACATTCAGTGAAAAATTCTGCGCCTTCAAGAAACGCATAATAACACGAAGCGGAGTGATTGAATTAAGGACCGTCAAATAACATACGCTCCACACCCGCGATTCGTCCTAGGAAATCTTACTCCGTCGGAAAGTTGCCAATCGAACCCGCAAAGCGGCTCGCCGAGACAAACAAAACAATAAAAATCCTCGAGGCAACTCGCTTGAACTTTTTGTTTCTTTTTCTTTCAAGAGAAAAAGAAAAGAAACATCTATGCAAAAAAAAATTTCCATTATTTACAAACGGCTTTCTGTTATCCAGCCATCTGCCAATGCCTTCGTTAGTTGCAACTAACGATATTTAAGCATGCAAACATTCCTAGCCCCACCAAAAAGCCGCCGCAATCAAACAATACAAACCCACCAGGGCAAGACCTTCCATCCAGATAGACTCTCCGTCAAACACAATGAATGCACTAACAATAACAGCAAGGGCCAGCGATACCAGTAACATAGGCGCCAGTACAAATGATAGTATGGCGCCACCTAAAAAATAAGAGAGGATAACCAGCAGCGGAAACAGTCCCAGCGCTATCTGCAACGAACTGTTTAAGATCACACTTACTGCATAATCACTCTGGTTTCGAAGTGCCAGTTGAATACCTACCAGGTTTTCTATAGCATTGCCGGCAATGGCTACAATCACAAGCCCTGCAAACGTATCATTAATGCCGAGGCTCTTCATCGCAGGTTGAAGCGCTTCTACAAACCAATCCGAAACAAATGCAGCAGCTACACCGGAAAATGCAAGTATCACAAGTGTAGTAGGTAAAGCCCATGGTTTTGTTTTTTCTTCCTCATGTTCGGCAACAATCGCTTTGTCGCCCCTCAGAAAAAAATACGTACTGGCTCCAAAAAGAACCAGCAATACAATGGCTACAAAAATATTAAGCGAATTAATGTGGCTGTCCGCTTGTGTATGTAAACGGTGCGTTAGTGTTGGAATAGCCAATGCCGCAAAAGCAAGGATCATCAGCGTTGCAATCATTTTTGGAGGGCCCGAATGAAAAACCTGCTTCCCGTTTTTCAAACCTCCAAGAAAAAGTGCCAAACCAAAAACCAGTAAAGAATTTCCCAGTATAGAACCAATGAGTGCGGCCTGTACTACGTGGTCAAGTCCTGCACGCAAAGCAAAAATGCATACAAACAGTTCAGGCAAATTGCCCAACGCTGATTGTAAAATACCGGTCGCCCCGGGGCCCATCCGCTTTCCCAATTGCTCTGTTGCATCCCCAACTACCATAGCCAGCATGGCTAGCGCAGCGGCGGTAACAACAAAACTGATAACGGCATTTACATGTGTGTAATAAAGCAGGCCTGCTATAGCCGCCACAGCAAATGCGGCCCCTATAATGAGCTTTTCCTTTTTTTCCATAGCTGTGTAATTTAAAAAAAATATACCCCGCTGCTATCTCGGCTTGCAGGTATCAAAGACATCAAACCTTCAAGGGTAAAATAAATACGCATTGTCTTTAACATAGAGTAAAAAAGGATAGCAGGACTTAACTACGAATACATACCTTAAAGTTTAAGGCCAATAAGTACACGCAGCTGTTTTATTAACCGCCGGATCGAATTAACAAATCAACATTGTTAAGATCTTTATCCCTGTGTTCTGCCTTTATCCGTGTCATTGTGTTCCTGCATTTATCACTACCGTGTAAATACGCTAGATCAACAGGTGTAAATACGCTTGTCTTGAAATAAGAAATGGCTCAAATTTATATAGTCGCTGATATTACTCCTCCCCGTGATTTCTTGTTCCATTATCTGCGAATCACCTTTGCTGCTAACACAATATTGAACCGATTACCGAAACTGGTGCTATGTCTTCATTAATGGAAACATTGCGTTCAGAATATCAGGGGTTGTTTGATGCCTGCGTTCAAAAACAGGTAAATAAACTGCTGTTGATACCCGTTCAATGCAATTGCCGATAGTAAAAAACTTGATAAAATCATTTCAACAAGTACTGGCATGCAATGATATATCACAGGCCCAACCATAAAATAAGTGCGACAGTAATTTCAGAACGTACTTGCATAAAGGAGATCTTTTAACGGTGGAACAACAGGAAACTATTTGGATGGGGACCCTATGAGTTGACTTGAATTTTTCATCTCATAATTAAATAACATGTTCATCCATCAAATTGCACTGGTATGCCAGTCAAAAAAAATTAAAATGTCGGAGCTTACCAAAGCAAGTGCCGCATTGCAAAAACAAGCCACAAAAGACCTGTCGCCCATCTGGGGCGTAAAAGCCACCGTTGATGTTTTTGAAAATATCAAAGACATTCCCTTGGGCTATTGGCCTGTCATTATCATGGATAAAATTGATGACCCCGATGCAGCGGGATATCACGATGATAAAAATCACCAGCCATATGCCCTTGTGGAGTATAGTGCAAGCTGGGCACTTACCTGCTCGCACGAAATATGTGAAATGCTCGTTGACCCCTATGGCAACAAAATGAAGAGCAGTTTATCGCCCGATGGAAAAGAAAGGGTCCATTACCTTGTTGAAGTTTGCGATCCGAGTGAAGACAGTAAGTATGGATACTTCATCAACGGGTTTTTAGTTTCCGATTTCTATACGCCCGAATATTTCGATGGTGCCGGAAGCAGCACTACTAAATACAGCTTTACCGGGGCTATTAAAAAGCCACGCCAGGTTTTAAAGAATGGTTATTTAAGCTGGTATAGCCCAAAAGATAAAAAATGGCACCAGCAAACATTTTTCGGAAGCAAACCTGTTACACATGTTTTGACCGGAATGGAAAATATGGAAGGCAGTTTGCGAAGCAGGGTTGACCGCCTCACCCGTTTCAACGATCTGCAAAAGGGCATTAAAAATAAAACCTTGCTGGCCAGGCAAAAATCCTTCTCTAAAATTTCAGATACTGCAGGCTCCGACATGCAGGATCATTGGGAACAGGAAATTGCCTTGCTGATGAAACCAAAATCATTGCGATGATGAAGGGCAGTCGTAATGTATTGATGAACCAGTTAAAAGATGGAACTACGATAAGGTCATATTAGTTTTTCATATTTAGTAAAAATACGGTTCATAATAGGTGTAAACACGGTTGTTTAGAAATTAAAAATGGCTCAAATTTATTCTGTCAGCGATATATACTTCTTCTCGCTGATACTTGCATCCATTATCTAGGAATTTCCCACCGCTAACGTTTGAACCGAAAACTAATTGCTATGGCAAGCATTACTTCTTTGATTGGGAAGGATTGGCTTGGAAACGTTTCTGATTCGAAAAGTTATTATTCTTTAAGAGTTAGATTTCCATTTTGCCAGCAGCCCGTACACTTCATGCATGCTGTCGGTCATCCGTTACACCGACTTGGCCAATCGCTTCGATCAGGAGGAATTCAATTATTAGTAGCCAGGTTTTACAACAAACGGAATGGACAACGAAAGTTAGTCCTCGCAATTATGCCAATGCATTGC
Organism: Flavisolibacter sp.; assembly: GCA_035554655.1. Taxonomy (GTDB): domain Bacteria; phylum Bacteroidota; class Bacteroidia; order Chitinophagales; family Chitinophagaceae; genus Flavisolibacter. Next base: position 1,660 of record DATMIF010000007.1, on the reverse strand, counting down.
ATCATGCACAATTTAATAACTCCACCGTATTATCTGGACATCTTTTTAAAGCAGAAAAAAACGAAGATTTATGTTTAGTAACGTTGCCTTAGATGTATTTATAGGTCTTGTTTTCATTTTTCTTCTGTATAGTCTTCTGGCAACGATTATACAGGAAATCATTGCCACAAGATTTGCCTTCCGTGCGAAAGTTTTGGAAAAAGCAATTCTGCGCATGTTGGAGGACGGTAAAACGAGTACGAAACTCCAATATGGCGACCGCATACAAGGTGTATTGCACTTGTTTGGTTTATTAAGTCTTTTAAAGGGGAAAAAAGTTGCTCCCTGGTTTTATGCACACCCCCTTATTAAATACCTGGCAGAAGATAACTATTACAGCAAGCCTGCTTACCTGAATGCTGAAAACTTTTCTAAGGTTATGGTTGATCTGCTAAAGGGGTTTGGCTTTCCTGAATCACAAGCAGTACAAAGCATTCATAACTCGATCATGGAAGGCACCATTTATAAACTGCCGATAAATCTTGTTCAGGAAGACGCCGATGCTCCTCGACCAGATAAAGCAAATCCGGCGATTAAGGTATTACGTGAACAAAAAGAAAACATGATCAGCAATGATCTTTTACAGTATGAAAGAGTGAAGATGAATAGAAACACCGCCTTGTATTTAAAATCGCTTTGGCAAGAGAGTGGTGCAGATGTTACCTTATTCAGCAAAAAACTTGAAGCATGGTTTGATGATACTATGGAAAGAGCAACTGGATGGTATAAACGATATACAAGAATAATACTCTTTTCTATTGGCGTCGTCCTCGCTGTCGCTTTTAATGTTGACACAATAGCTATTCACAGGATTTTATCAAAAGATAAAGATGCCCGTGGTCAGCTGGTACAATTGGCAATCAAAAGCCAGGATCAACTTGCAACAGAAGTAGAGCGGCAACACATGGGAACGGCAACTTCCGATACCATTTTGCAAAACACATATAATCTAATAGCTCAGGATGCAAATCAGGCGAATAGTATTTTAGGGTTAGGAAGAGTTTGGAGCGACACTTGTAAAATGTGTGATGATTCAACTAAGAACGGAGTTTTTAGAAAACTAGACAGTTTAAAAGTAGATACAATATACAAACAGGTTAATACGCTTTCGTCAATTTTAAAAGACCTGTATTACGAACGAGATTCTATTGTTATTAAATTCAAAGACAAGCCAGATACGCTGGCATTAAAGACACTGCGTCTTGAACGGGAAATTGTGAAAGACAGCACTCAATTAGTTCAATATTCTCAAGACCCTCTACTCAAAGAATATGAACGAATAAAAGCTTTCAAGGCACGATGCGAATTTATTAAAGCATCAATCGGAAAGAAGTGGTTTGTGTTTGCACCCGGGCAGGCAGGTAATTGGGAAACACTATTTGGCTGGCTTATTACAGCCTTAGCAGTTATGTTAGGTGCCCCATTCTGGTTCGACCTGCTAAGTAAACTAGTCAAAATAAGAGGTGCTGGAACCAAAGTAGAAGGATCTGATCCTAATGAAAAAACAACAGATCCCGCAACAACACAAACTGCACCCATGAATGTTACTGTCAACTCTAACTCCGGCGAGGAGGCCGTCGGTTAACTATGGCACAATTGATCGTAAATGTAAATCGTCTTA
>DATMIF010000006.1:0-9734 GCA_035554655.1 Flavisolibacter sp. | reverse complement strand
TCATTCACGAGTTTGGTTGATTCATCGTGGTTACAAAAATATCTTTCATGTCATACTTTGCAGGAGAGGCTCAAATGTCCTGCCACAATCTTTAACTTGATACAATAGCCTTACCAGTTCTTGATATATTTAGTCGCTTTCTCTTTTCCAGTTCACTCTTCGTAATCAGCACCACGGACACAAAAAATAAAATTATACTCAGCCCGGTTATCATTCCACCCACTTTTCTGCAAAGAATATTTTCCATAATATCCGCAATAATCCGCACAACCAGGGACGTATGCAACAATGCAAACTACCACATAAAGAATAGGCCGGTATAATTTTACCGGCAACTTTGTTACTGTGGCCTTTTGCTTTAATAGAATGTCTTGCCATATCATACTTTAGTAACCAAATTGCATTCATAGCAATTGCAATGGCAAAAAAGGTATTGCCCTGCACCTGAAGCGGATGCAATAATGCAACCACTACCAACGCAAGGCAAAACCAAAGAATATATCGTTTAAAGTCTGTAAGTTTTAAAAAACGGCTTAACTCTAAACGTTCCGCTATAATAGTCAATAATAAAAATCCCATCCACCATGTAACAGCGGATGGATAAAAATTAGTTCTGTACAAAATGACGTTGCCGGTTAACAAACAAACTGCGCCAATCAAAAAAATAAAATAGTAAGATTCCTTGTAGCGGTAAATAAAATACAAACAAACTAGTGTGAAAACACTGCTGCATAAAATAAAAAGTAATTGGGCAACAACCGGAAAACCTGCAGCAAATGCAACCACACTCAATGCATTAAATAGTGGAAGCGCCAGCACCAACTTATTACGAAACACGACCGCTCTTTCTAAGAATATAAGCAAGGCTAAAAAGCTGTTCACCATCAAAGCACCGTGTTGTGCTGCAACATTAGTTATAGGAAAATTCCAACCGATACGTAGCCATCCGCTCCAGATGGCTGACAATAATGAAAGAATAATAAACGGAAAAACGACTATTGCTTTGTTACGAATCATCTTTTTAAAAATGCCATTCCTTTTTCGATATTGCTTGCTAATTCCTGTACTGTAATAGTTGAAAACTCTTTATGCAGTTTTTCCCTGGATGCTTTATAGCTGTGATGGATAGGACATGGTTTCCGTTCCGAACATTTTTGAAGCCCGAGTCCACACTCGAAAAAAAAACCAACACCATCTACTACTTTAACAATGTCTATGAGGTGAATTTTAGGTGTATGCGGAGAAATATAAAAGCCTCCGTTAGGCCCTTTTGCTGATGCAATGATCTTCTCTTTGACCAGTAGTTGCAGAATTTTCCCCGTAGTATGTTCATTCGCTTCAATCTCCTGGGCAATCTCTTTAATACCGACCTTCTTCGTAATACTATTAGCATTTGCCATCACGTACACAGCGGCCCTTAAGGCATATTTACAAGAAGTAGATAACATAATTGACAGGCCGGCTACCGTTTGATAGCCGGACAAAAACTAATTGGCTTTCACAGGAAGAATTATTTACGCAATTCTTTTTCTAAAGACAGTGCTTTAGGGAAAAGAATGTTATTCTCGAGATGAATATGTTGATGAAGATCTTCGTCAAGTTCTTTTAACTTCCTGTACAAAAACTGGAAACTGTTACACGCACCTGCAGGCGCCGTGTAATTGTTTGTTACCTCGCTTAGTCCACCAAGAATGTCACCAGCAGCATCATGATCAACTTCCATCATTTGGATTGGGCCTGATAGAGAGAACTGGCTTTGCAATTGTTGCGTGTTACCAGTTTGCTTTGCCTGCACCAATGTTTTTATAAAAGGAAAAAGAACTTTTTCCTCCTTAGCAAAATGTGAATTAAGTTCCTGCACAAGCGTTACATATAAACGATACACTTCTTCAAGTTCGGGAAAGCGTTCACCATGATGGTCGACAACCTTTGTAAGCAACTCGGCGATTATCGGAGCTTCATCATAATAATATTGGTGATGCTTGTTGAAAATATAATCGGCAAGAAAATCAGGGTTCCAGCGATCGTAGTTTTCAGAAACCTTTGGAGCTTCGTTTGCATTTGTCAATGCAGATTCAACTGCCTCAAGATCCAAACCCTTTTCCTCGCAAGCCTGTTTCAAAGATTTCTTTCCACCACAGCAAAAATCAATGCCCAACTTTCTAAAAACTTCAGCCTTGCGAATATCTTTCGCCGCTATCTGTCCAACTGTTTCTCCGTTTGCTACATCATTCTTCTTAATATGCACTTTCCACACTTCAGGCCCCTGCTCAAGATAGTCCCAGCTAAAAATATTTCCTCTTTCAGCCAACAACTGGTAATACAAAGGCTTTGGATCGTGGTCATTGATAATTACAAACGACTCTCCTTCATTCAATGAATCAAACTTCCTGAAAATAGTAGGGTGCTTCAACGCCGGTTGAAGTTCAGGAACAAATAAACTATCTACGATACTCATGTCTTTAATTTGCGAATAAAAGTATTGCAATGCTTTTATTTCGAAACATGATTTTTATCATGTGCCTGTTTTACGCTTTAAACTGACCAACATCATATCTCAGCATGATGGCCATCACTCTTTCAAACTTCAATGTGCAAATATTTTTGTGTGATTAAAGACACAAACGTCTTTTTAACAAAAGACCTAAATTATTTAAAGCGTTAAAGATGAACAGCAGAATCATTTCGATCGTCAGTCTCTTCTTTCTCTCAGTATTTGTAATTGTGGCTTGTATTAATAAAACGCCATCACAAAAAGAGCCGTTGGATATACAGGACCTTACAAAAAATCAGCCTGAGGAACACGGCAGTCTGATAAAACCTGAAGATGTACATCTAACAAATCCATTGAATGCGCAATGGGTAGCCGAAGGCAAATCTATTTATGATGTAAAATGTTCAGCCTGCCATAAGCTTACTGAAGAAAAATTAGTTGGCCCCGGATGGAAAGGCGTTACTCAAAGAAGAAAGCCTGAATGGATATTAAACTTCATCACTAATGTTGAAACGATGCTTGCTACAGATCCGCAAGCACAAAAACTTTTAGAAGAATGCCTTGTTCGCATGCCCAATCAGAATTTAAATATTGAAGAGGCACGCAAAGTGTTAGAGTTTCAACGCAGCAACGACGGCGAAAAATAATTCAGTAATTAATCAACATTCAAAAATAAAATCTCAAACCTCAAATCAAATCAAATAGTATGGTAGTTTCCACCAAATTTTTATCAACGGTAGCTTTAGCTGCAGCCACGACAGCAGCACTATTTAGCTGCAAACCAAAAGGAGCTGAATCGGCCGTTAGCGGCGATGCGGCAGCCAAAGTGTATGTAGCACCTGGCAAGTACGACGAGTTCTATGATTTTGTTTCCGGCGGTTTCAACGGGCAAATGAGTGTCTATGGAATTCCATCAGGTCGCTTACTGAAAATCATTCCTGTTTTTTCACAGTTCCCTGAAAACGGATGGGGTTTTAGCGAAGAAACAAAACCAATGTTGAACACTTCTCACGGTTTTGTACCCTGGGATGACCTTCACCACATCGCATTATCAGAGACAAATGGCGAGCATGATGGCCGCTGGGTGTTCGGTAATGGAAACAATACTCCACGTATTGCACGTATTGATTTAAAATCATTCCGCACTGCTGAGATCATTGAAATTCCAAACAGCGCAGGTAATCACTCCTCTCCTTTCATTACTCCAAACTCTGAATATGTAGTTGCCGGCACACGTTTCAGTGTTCCGTTGGACAATCAAAATGGTGATGTTCCCATCAACACATATAAACAAAATTTTAAAGGCACCGTAAGCTTTATTCATATTGATCCAACAAGCGGTAACATGAACATCGCTTTCCAGATCAGGACTCCGGGTATCAACTTTGACCTTGCCCGGGCAGGTAAAAATGTTTCCAACGGGTGGATGTTCTTTAGTTGCTATAATTCGGAGCAAGCCAACACGCTTTTAGAAGTAAACGCTTCGGCAAAAGATAAAGATTTCATTATGGCTGTTAACTGGAAAAAAGCAGAAGAATATGTAAAAGCAGGTAAAGGAAAGGCAGAAGCTGTTAAATATGCTCACAACGTTTATGACGAAACTAAACACCAGGCAACATCTACAATCGAAACTTCTGTAACCGTTCTCGATCCGAAAGATTGCCCTGACATGTTGTATTTCATTCCATGTCCTAAATCGCCACATGGCTGTGATACCGATCCAACTGGTGAATACATTGTAGGAAGTGGAAAATTAGCAGCCGTAATCCCCGTTTTTTCTTTTACAAAAATTCAAAAAGCAATTGCTGATAAAGCATATGATGGCAACTTCGATGGTATTCCTGTAATTAAGTACGAAGCTGCATTGCAAGGTGAGGTTCAGAAGCCTGGTCTTGGTCCTTTGCACACTGAATTCGACAATAATGGTAACGCTTACACATCCATGTTCGTTTCTTCCGAAATTGTAAAATGGAGAGTGAAAGATCAGAAGGTGCTGGACCGTGTACCTACTTACTATTCTGTTGGTCACTTAAGTGTTATGGGTGGACCTACTGCAAAGCCTTACGGCAAGTATTTGATTGCTTATAACAAGATCACAAAAGACCGCTATTTACCAACAGGTCCTGAGTTAGCTCAAAGTGCACAGTTGTATGATATCAGTGGTGATAAAATGAAGATGATCCTTGACTTCCCAACTGTTGGTGAACCACACTATGCAGAGGCCTTGCCTGCTAGCCTGATTGTTAAGAACAGCAGAAAAATTTACAAGATAGAAGAGAACGCCAGTCCGTATGCATCAAAAGGTGAAGCAACAACCAAGGTTGAGCGCAAGGGCAATGAAGTGCATGTTTACATGACAGCTATCCGTTCACACTTCACTCCCGACAATATTGAGGGTGTAAAAATGGGCGACGTTGTCTACTTCCATGTAACCAATCTTGAACAAGATTGGGACGTACCTCATGGATTCGCAGTAAAAGGCTCTAACAATGCAGAGATCCTGATCATGCCTGGTGAAACACAAACTTACAAGTGGACGCCTGACAGAACTGGCATCTTCCCAATGTATTGTACCGACTTCTGTTCTGCACTGCACCAGGAAATGCAAGGATATGTAAGAGTATCACCAGCAGGAAGCAATGTGCCACTGGTTTGGGGAACAAATAAAAATCCTCTTTCTGGTCAAACCCCAGGTGCGCCTGCTGCCAATCAATAAGACTAAATGCTTTATTCTCTATCGTGAAGAAGAAAATTATTTTCTTCTTCACGATAAACCAAAAACTTCTATATGAAAAGAATATTCAGTTTCTCATTATTTATTACTGCTGTATGTTTTGTATTGTCATGCAACAACACAGTTAAAGTAGAATCGGCTTCTACAGACGATGCAAATACGGTTGGTCAGTCGGCCGTTCAAGACAGTGAATCAGTAAAAGATGTTGTAAAAATAGCTGTTGGCTCAAAAGATCATACAACATTGGTTGCCGCCTTGAAGCAGGCCGAATTGGTTGACGCTTTATCAAATGCAGGTCCTTTTACAGTTTTTGCTCCAACCAATGAAGCGTTTGACAAACTGCCAAAAGGAACAGTTGATGATTTAATGAAACCTGAGAACAAGGAAAAATTAAAAGATATTTTGCAGTATCACGTATATGTTGGTGGGCTGAGTACAACATTGATGCAGGACGGTCAAACATTGAATGAAGTAAATGGACAAAACATCACGATTCAGAAATCTGCTGACGGCAAGATCACTATCAATGGAAAAGCACACATCGTTGCTTCTATTCCTGCCGCCAACGGTATTGTACATGTTATAGACGAGGTATTGTTGCCGCCGGCAAAATAATTTCATTGAACACTTCAACCTCCATACCCGTTCGCAAGCGGGATGGAGGTTCTTAAAAGAGCAATATGAACAAGAATAAGATGAGCAAGCCTTCAAGAATAATTATAGCAATTGGATCATTGGCTTTGATCGCAACTTACTTTTTGCCTGTATGGTTTATTTTTTTGATCGCACCCCAATATCCTGAGGGGTTAACAATGAACATCTGGTTAAACAAAATAACCGGGCAGGTTGATATCATCAATGGATTGAATCACTACATTGGGATGAAACATATCAGGCCGGAAATGTTTCCAGAATTCTCTTATCTTGTTTATGTTGTTGGCTTTTTTATTTTGTTTGGATTGGTTGTTGCTATAACGGGCAAGAGACAATTACTCGTTACTTATCTTGTTTTAACTGTTGCTGGCGCCGTTGCTGCAATGGTAGATTTTTACCAGTGGGGATATGATTACGGGCATAATTTAGATCCCAAAGCTGCTATACAAGTTCCTGGTCTTTATTATCAGCCGCCATTAATTGGCCACAAAACACTTTTGAATTTTGATGCTTATTCTTATCCCGATTTAGGTGGATGGGTGGTTATAGCTATAGCAGGAATTTTCTTTGCTGTATGGTTTTATGAACTTTATAGAAACCGAAAAATAAAAAGAAACATGTCACCCCTATCAAAAAAAGCAGTTTCTGCCGCAGCACTAATTATTACTTTATTCATTACCTCTTGCAATACAAAACCTCAACCCTTTGCCTACGGAAAAGATATTTGTGATGATTGCAAGATGACCATCATGGAGCCTAAATTTGGAGGAGAGATCATTACTAAAAAAGGAAAGATCTACAAGTTCGATGATTCTCATTGCATGGTTCACTTTATGAAAACCGGGACTGTGAAAGAATCCGAAATTGCCCAAACCGTTTTCATCGATTACAATAACGACAAAAATTTTGTCGACGTAAAGTCAGGCTATTTTGTAGTAAGTCCGCAGTTAAAGAGCCCTATGAATGGCAATGCGGCATGTTTTCCGTCGAAAGAAATTGCAGAACAAAAAGCAAAGGAATCAAATGGAATTTTAAAAACCTGGGACCAACTTTACCAGTCACTCTGACAAACGAGACGAATTCACCAACGAAATGAAACAAACACTTACCATAACCTGTCTTCTTTTAACCAATTTTCTCTTTGCTAACACGATTGTTGTCGGCAAGGACCAGTTGATCTCTTCTTTAAAGAAAGGGATTGAACTGGCAAAAAGCGGCGATACCATCCTTCTCCAAAAAGGAACTTACAAAGAAGGGAATATTATCATCAACAAATCCATTCGCTTAATTGGAATTAATGAACCCGTCCTTGATGGAGAAAATAAATACGAGATTCTTACTGTAAGCGGTGAAAGAATTCTGGTAAAAGGAATTCATTTTCGTAATTCCGGATACTCCAGCATGAATGATTATGCATCTATAGGCGTGGTTGATTCAAGGAATTGCATTATTGAAAACAACACCATAGAGCACTCCTACTTTGGCATTCATGTAAATAATTCAAGCAATTGCATCATTTCTGAAAATACTGTTATCGGCATTCCTAAAACCGAGCAGACTTCGGGCAATGCGATCAACCTCTGGAAATGCGATAGCATGATTATTGAAAACAATGATGTGCAGGGACACAGGGACGGAATTTATTTTGAGTTTGTAACCCACTCCTACATTTATCAAAACCATAGCCACAACAATATTCGCTATGGTCTGCACTTCATGTTTTCCAACAACGATACTTATATGGAAAACCTGTTTGCCCAAAATGGTTCGGGTGTAGCAGTCATGTATTCTAACCACGTGGTGATGCACAGCAACACTTTCCGTTTAAACTGGGGACCTAATGCTTACGGTCTTTTATTAAAAGAAATTTCAGACGGACAAATTATCGGAAACAATTTCGATAAAAACACGACGGGCATTTACATGGAAAGTACCAATCGCATACAGGTACAAAGCAATGATTTTAAAAACAGCGGCTGGGCCATGCGCATCTCTGCAAGCTGCGATCAGAATACAATTCACAACAATAACTTTTTTGCCAATACATTTGACGTTGCTACCAACGGAACAATGATGCTGAACCGTTTCTACAATAATTACTGGGACAAATACGATGGCTACGACTTAAATAAAGATGGCATTGGTGATGTTCCCTACCATCCGGTAAGCATGTACTCGATGGTGATTGAGCAAAATCCAAACTCTCTGCTTTTGCTGAGAAGTTTTATGGTTTCACTGCTCGATAAAGCAGAGAAAGCCATTCCAAGTTTAACACCCGAAAATTTGGTTGATGAACAACCTTTAACAAGGAGAATGAATCATGATCAGAATTGAGAATATAAACAAGCGATTTAAAAAGCTGCATGCATTGAATGGTATTAATGCACATTTTAGCAAAGGGCAGGTGATCTCCCTGATTGGTCCAAACGGGTCAGGAAAGACAACGCTGATCAAAAGCATTCTTGGCCTTGTTAAGCCTGACAGTGGAAATATTTTTTTCAACGATGAAGCCATCAGCGAAAATGTCGAATACAGAAAAAATATTGGCTACATGCCACAGATTGGCCGCTATCCGGACAACATGAAGATTGGCCAATTGTTTCAAATGATCAAAAACATCCGTGAGGAAAAAGAATGGGACGAGGAATTATATTATCGCTTTAAGCTGGATACGATTCTTGATAAGTCCATGAAAGCGCTTTCAGGCGGAACACGTCAAAAAGTAAGTGCGGCCCTTGCGTTCCTTTTCAATCCTGATGTGTTGATACTCGATGAACCAACAGCCGGCCTCGATCCGCTTTCATCAGAGATATTGAAAGACAAAATTCTTGCAGAGAAAGAAAAAGGAAAATTGATCCTCATCACATCCCATGTACTAAGTGATCTCGAAGATCTGACCACAGATGTAATTTACCTGCAGGATGGAAAGATCATCTTCAGTAAATCAATGATAGAATTGAAACAGGAAACCGGCGAAGAAAAATTAGGGAAGGCCATTGCGTGGATGATGAAACACGGATTGCAAAAGAAAGAAGTTGCTTATTTAAAGATTGCCAATTAATCACTCATAACCGATCAATAAATGTTCAAAATATCCAAATACGTTTTATACGACATCCTTCGAAACAAAGTAGTACTTGCTTACACTGCTTTTTTGCTTATTGTTTCCATGAGCCTCTTTCAAATGGAAGAAAACAGCAGTAAAGCTGTTTTGAGCCTGCTGAATATCGTTTTAATTGTTGTACCGTTGGTTAGTTTGGTTTTTTCAACCATCCACTGGTATAATTCTTACGAGTTTATTGAACTGATGCTCACACAACCCATCAGCCGCAAAAAAGTTTTATGGAGTGAATACACAGGCATCAGTTCATCGCTGGTAACTGCTTTTTTAATTGGTGTTGGCGTGCCTGTCTTAATTTATAATTTCGACAGTACCGGCCTTGCGTTGATTTTAATTGGAAGCCTTCTCACTTTGGTATTTACTTCAATTGCTTTTTTTGCCTCGGTAAAATCAAAAGACAAAGCAAGAGGAATTGGCACAGCATTATTATTATGGTTTTATTTCGCATTGATCTATGATGGCCTTGTACTGACAATTTTATTCGCTTTCAGTGATTATCCCATGGAAAAGGTGACACTGCTTCTCTCCTCTTTAAACCCCATTGATCTGGGCCGCATTTATCTCATGCTTCAGATGGATGTAAGCGCATTGATGGGATATACGGGCGCCACATACAAAGATTTCTTCGGAAGCAATATGGGGTTACTTTATACACTCGGAATTATGTTGGTGTGGATGATTGTTCCGGTACTACTTGCGCTTCGCTCCTTCAATAAAAAGGATTTGTAAGA
>DATMIF010000005.1:0-4737 GCA_035554655.1 Flavisolibacter sp. | reverse complement strand
GAAGTGTTGAATGCTTTGCTTTCCCAAAAACTTCAATTGGAATTCTTCAACGAATATTCATATTCCCCTTATCCGTGTTTTAAAAATGTAGCTCAGGGGAGTGATGGGAATTGGAGAGTCAGGGGATTAGAAGACAAAATTCCGATGGTCTATTCATTAAATATGACCAGGTAGGCTTTTATCTCCGACAATTCCGCTATTACTCCCAAACTGAAGGCATTAACTTCAATTATGCACCCGTTAATAACTAATTAACATCGCCGCCACTTTTTTCACTTCACTTTTGTGAAGCGATATGGCAAAGAAGATCATCAACTATCTGCAACATGCCGGTAAAAGTTACTGGAGGGAGATATTGGCAGTATTGCTGCTATTGGTTGGTATCTATTTTTTTCGTTCCCAACGCCATGAGCTTCTTTTCTTGCGTGAACATCTTGGAAATTCGCAACCGCAATGGGTCGTAGCTGGAATTGGAGTAACCATTCTGTACATTCTACTACAAGCCGCCATGTACAAGGCAAGTTTCGCTTCCATAGGTTCTTTGCTTCAATGGTCACGTGGAATTGACCTCTTTCTCAAAAGAAACTTTTTAAGTGTGTTCCTTCCGGCAGGCGGTGTTAGTTCTTTGGCATATGCACCTTCCTATTTGAAAAAAAGTGGCATCAGTAAAGTTCAAACCGGGCAGGCCTCTGCTATTTACGCTTTTGTTGGAATTCTTACAGTCTTCATCATTGCTTTGCCGGTATCGATCGTTTCAATATTTCAACAACAACGATTTCAAAATACTTTAGAAGGATTGATCGGCCTATCACTGTTCATTGGGGCAATTCTCTTTATTGTTTATTCTCTTCGAAAAAAAACATGGTTGTATCAACAAATCAACAAACGCTTTCCAAAAATCATTTCTTCTATTGACGAATTTTTTTCTGTAAAAATTTCAAACAAGCAGGCGATAATTACGATTGTTTATTCTCTTTTCATTGAGCTCTGTGGCATTGCGCATATTTTCATTGCGTGTAAAGCACTAGGGTTGCCAGCTTCTTTTGAAGCAAGTGCTATTGCCTATGTTTTTTCTGTTTTGCTGATGTTGTTCTCGCCTTTTTTAAGAGGGCTTGGAGCAGTAGAGCTAGTTATGGTCTTTGTTTTGCAATCGTTTGGATTTTCTGGGGTGAATGCTTTGGCGATAACAGTGCTGTACCGGTTTTTCGAGTTCTGGCTCCCCCTGGTAGCGGGTCTTTTTTCATTTCTTTGGAAAGGGCGGTACATTTTCATGCGGCTCTTTCCGGCAATCCTCGTATTTGCGTTGGGCGTTGTCAACATTTTATCGGTAACTACTCCGCCTATTGCAACCCGTTTACGGATACTTTCCCGGTTTATCCCAATAGAGTCAATAAATGTTACTAACCAATTTGTATTACTCACCGGCTTTATTCTTTTAGTTACATCAGCTTATTTGATACGTGGACAAAGAAACGCATGGTTCCTGGCAATGATTTTGTCGATCGTCTCTTTGTTCGGTCACATGTTCAAAGCCCTCGATTATGAAGAAGCAATCCTTGCAGCTTCGGTATTGCTTATTCTTGCTGCCAGCGCAAAACAATATCGCTTAAAGAGTAATCCAAAATTGGTTCAATTAGGTTTTGTTTCTGTGTTACTCGTATTTGCTGCTGTGTGGATTTTTGGATTTGTTGGTTTTTACTTCCTAGATAAAAGACATTTTGGTTTTTCCTTCACTACATGGGAATCATTGAAGCTCTCAGCACAAAACTTTATTCTTATTGGCCAAGATGATCTTTTTCCAAAAACAAAATTCGCTCATGAGTTTATTCGGTTGATGCACACACTGGGCTTCTTTGCCTGGGGATTTCTCGCATTTGTCTTAGTCAAACCAATTCTGAATCGTAAACGATTTTTAAACAGTCCTGGTGAGAGAGCAATGCAATTGCTGGAACAATATGGAAATTCACCGGTTGATTATTTTAAAATAGATAAAGACAAGCTTTTATTTTTTTCTGATGAGGCAGATGGTTTTGTTTCTTATCGCATCAGCAGTGGTTTTGCTGTTGTACTAGAAGAACCTGTTTGTGCAGAAGAAAATAAAGTGGTCATCTTAAGAGAATTTGATTCACACTGCAGAAAGATGGGATTGAAAACAGCCTTCTATCGTGTTGGTGAAAACAGCATTTCTTATTTCAGGTTTTTGAAGAAAAGAAAATTGTTAATTGGACAGGAAGCTATTCTTGAAATTGAAAAATTTTCATTGGAAGGAAGAGATAAAAAATCGCTTCGTAACGGTTTAAACAGTTTGCAGAAAAAAGGATTTGTTACTGCTATTGTGAAAGCACCTCTTTCGCAAGAACTAATCGCAGAAATGAAACTGGTTTCAGATGAATGGCTGCAAGGTTATAATAAAAAGGAATTGATTTTTTCGCAAGGCATGTTCTCATCAAAAATTGCTGAACATGATGTGATCATTATAAGAGATGCTGAACAAAAATTAAAAGCTTTTCTTGATATCATTCCCGATTTTGCACCTGAAGAGGTGACCTATGATCTCATCCGAAAAACCATGGATGCACCAGGTGGTTGCATGGATGCATTGATTATTGAGTTGATCAATCATGCCAAACAAAAAGAGGCAAAATATTTGAACCTCGGTTTGGTGCCAATGACCGGAGCGGAAGAACCAGATAACACTGCAGAACAACTGATGAATTATGCTTACAGAAAACTGAAACGCTTCCGTCATTATTCCGGCTTAAGAAATTTCAAGGAGAAGTACGCTTCGGTATGGCACAACAAATATTTGATTTATGAAAATGATTTTGACCTTTTGCAATTGCCGATGGCACTAAATAAAGTAATGCAACCAAAAAATGTAAGGTAGTGAAGCTTATTTTTTCAACGATAGCGATGTTTTTGATTTTAGCAGCTCATGCTCAAAATAATCTTCCATTGCAATACACTGATAATACCGACACGTCAAAGCCACTGATCGTTTATATATCTGGCGATGGCGGCATGAACAGCTTTACAAGTTCTTTGATCAAATCGTTGAACAAAAAAGGATATGCAGTTCTGGCCTTGGATGCAAAAGATTATTTCTGGCACAAAAAAGACCCGCAGGACTTTGCATCGGCAATGAGCCTCTCTATAAACAATTATTTAAACAGCAAAAAAAGAAACGGCTTCATTTTGCTCGGCTATTCCTTTGGAGCGGATGTCTCTCCATTCCTCGTGACAAGGTTGCCCTCGTCATTACGCTCAAAATGTAAAGAAGTGATGTTGCTTTCTCCATCAACCAACACAAACTTCGAAATCAAAGTGCTTGACATGCTTGGCTGGGGAAGCAGCAAAGGGAAAAATGTCGTCAACGAATTAAATAAAGTGAATGCACCTGTTGTGCTCTTCTTTGGAAGCGATGAAAAGGACTTTCCATTGAACGAGATCACTATAAAAAAGCAAGTGGTGATTATGGAAGGCGGTCATCACTATGATAATAATGTTGATGATCTTGCAAGCAAGATCGTTGGTAAAATAAGATAATTTGCATACTTAACTTTTGAACGAAAAGCATGGAGTATGAGCAAAAAGCTTTCGATGAATTAAAGCATTGGCAAAAACAAATGATGCGAAAGCCTTCTATGTTAAATAATTTATCAAAGAAGGTTCAAGCAAAGTTGAACAGCTATATTCCTGAGAAAATTCATTCCGCTATTACAACCGCCATTAAGCAAATGGTGCGAGGGGTTTTATTTGGCGCCCAATACGTTTCAAAAAAACCTGCGTCCATTCATTCGCTTCAGCAAACAGAAGAAGCAACTGAAAAATTGATCAAAACATATAAACATACTGCTGCAGTAGAGGGTGGTGTAACAGGTGCAGGCGGAATTTTATTAGGCCTTGTTGACTTCCCAGTTTTGCTCGGCATCAAACTAAAAATGCTTTTTGATATTGCCGTACTATATGGTTTTGATGTTAAAGACTATAAAGAACGGCTTTACATCCTTCATATTTTTCAACTGGCATTCAGCAGCCAGGAGCATAGGCGAAACGTTTTTTTGCAAATGCAGAATTGGGATGAAAAGAAACATCAACTACCCGATGATATTCATGCATTTGAATGGCGGCCGTTTCAACAGGAATACCGTGACTATATTGATCTTGCCAAGATGGCTCAACTCGTTCCCGGCATAGGGGCTGTTGTCGGACTTGTTGTCAATTACAAATTGATTAAACAACTTGGTCGTACCGCAATGAATGCGTACCGCATGCGACTTTACAAACAGTGAATTATTGCTTTGTATCTAAAATTACCGGGGTGCCTTTCCCCATCATAATCACCTTAGCATTTTGAGATTTTGCTATTTCCATTGTGGCTTTTATCTGTTCGTATTGTAATTGCTTATCTGTAAGGCTTTCGCTAATGATGCGTTGATAATCGGCAATGCCTTGTGCTTCCACTCTCTTTCTATCGGCTTCCTGTTTTTCCTTAGCCAAAACAAATTGCATTTTTTGTGCATCTTGCTCCGCTTGTATCTTTTGTTCAATAGAGCCTTTTACAGCATCGGGTAAGGTTATATTTCGAACCAATAAATTTTCCAGCAGCAATCCCCTTCTTTTAAATTCATCATCAATGGTTTTAAAAATCCTTGCCTGGAACTCATCTCTCTTTGTAGAATATAAAGCTACCGCCTCATAATATACCGCATTATCGCGAATTTTGGTTCTTGAAAC
>DATMIF010000004.1:0-73331 GCA_035554655.1 Flavisolibacter sp. | reverse complement strand
TGCACGATCATCCGGCGAACGAACAGCATTGAATTTCTGAACAACACCCGGAGCTTTTCCGCCACCATTACCAAAAATGCGCAGACCTGCCAACGCAAATGTGCCACTGGGCATGTGGTAGTTGGTTAATCTAACATACCGGGCTTTAACAGGTTGCTTTAATTCAATATAATCATGAGGAACGTCGGTGGTATTCTTTGTTTTGTCTGCCAGTGTTTTCCAGATCTTATTATCAGATGAATACTCGAGCAGATACCGATAATACATGTCAGGGCTGCGTCCAAAAATCTTTGTTTCGTTTTCAGCATAATTAATTTGAACTGCATTTATCGTGCAGGCTTTTTGCAGATCCATAGTGATCCATTCACCCTTGTCACCTGTTTTTGCACTCCAGTAAGTCCTGATTTCTTCATCTGTTGCATATTCTTTTGAATGACCTGTTAGTTCAGAAGATACCTGGACCGGTGTGTTGTAAGAAAGCAACATCCATTTTGGAAACAATTCTTCGGGACTTTTAATTTTTCTTGTTGGCACTTTAAAAGGAAAATCGCCAAAGCCGGTGTACACATACATTTCTCCATCCTTATCAAAAAAAGTTGGAAACAATCCGAGCCTTCGTTCAAACATGTGTTTTACAGAAATGGTCATGGTTGATATGTGCCAGTAGTTTCCATATTTATCCTGGAAAGTGCTACTGTGCCCTGCACCGGCTGCAAAACCTTCGGGTTTATAAGAAACAGGATTGTGGCTGGCTAAAGTAAAAGGCCCTAATGGTTTGTCTGAAACATACAAGCCGTCGCTGTAACTTTTAAATTGAGTTCCCGGAGCTGCATATTGCAAATAGTACTTGCCATTGTGTTTTGTCATCCATGAACCTTCAATCCAGGGATTATCACCGAGGTCATTATAATCGCCACTCCTCTCCCAGCCATAATTTTTTTTATTGCTGTTAAAAAGAGCTACAGGTTTTCCAATTGGATTCAATGTTTTTGTGTCGAGTTCAACTGCATATATAGGATTAATATTGGAGCAACCGTAATAAAAAAACAATCTTCCATCATCATCAACAAATAAATCCGGGTCAATCATGCCAATGGGAAATGAAGCATTAGCCACCTGCCATTTGCCGGATTTAGGATTTGCTGTTTTATAAATTTTCAATGGAGCGCCGGCGGATGCCATGAAATACAAAGTGTCATTTATGACTACAGCGGCAGGTGCATAATCTTCAAGCGGAAGATCATTGGTTGTGATAAGATCCCAATGAATAAAATCAATTGAATGAAAATATCCACCAGACTTTGATGCAAATAAATAATACTCGCCCTTATACACTACCATAGTTGGATCGGCTGCTTCACGTCGAGATGGCGTATCCAAACAAAAGCGGTAGCTCAGGTTCATAGGATTGCAGATAGTAGTCTGTTGACCACAAATTGTAATTGAAATAACAAACGTCACGAGTAATAACAAAAAGCCCTTATTCATCAGGAAGTAATTTTATTTAAACAGCACTTGTGCAAAATTGTAAAGATTGTTTCTCCATACAGGCCATGTATGGCCGCCAGGATACTCACTGTAAGTATACTTAATTCCCATTTCATCAAACTTGCCCATCATAATTTTGCAATTGTTGTAAGCAATGTCTTCTTTGCCGCCCATTCCAATCCACAATGATTTTAAATTCCCATTGATTGCCGAAACATTTTCCTTCATGAATGCATATTGAGGGTCAGACATCGCAGGCTGATTGGCAAACCATCCTGAACTAAACACCCCGAGATAAGAAAACATATTGGTGTTTTTAATTCCTGCGTATAAGGTTTGCAAACCGCCTAATGACAACCCTGCAAGTGCCCTGCTCTTTGCATCAGTTTCTGTTCTATAATTTTTTTCAACGAAAGGAATCACGGCTGTCTTCAATTCATCTTCAAATCTTTTTAAAACAGGTTCTCCAAATCCCGCTAGCCCACCGCCACCAATATTTCCATCCATCATTACTACAAGCATGGGTTTTGCTTTTTTATCTGCAATAAGATTATCTAAAATAGCATCAGTCTTTCCCTGTGTTGCCCAACCTCTTTCATCTTCGCCTCCACCATGCAAAATGTACAGCACCGGGTATTTATCGCTAGTGTTTACATCATATCCCGGTGGCGTATACAAATAAAATTGCCTCCATGAATTGGTAACAGGCGAAAAATATTTTTTGATCCTGATATCACCATGAGGAACATTTCTCATTGCATAATAATTGCCGCCTGCAAATGGAATTTCAATACCGCTGGCCACTCTTCCCATTCCGTAAAAACTTTCGCTTGCAGGATCAGCCACTGCAACACCATCAATTAGTAGCGAGTAGTAGTGAAAGCCTTCGCTGACTGAATCTGTTGTTACAGCCCAGTATCCACCAGTGTCTTTCACCATGTCATATTTTTTGCCGAGATCAATTTGCATTTTTTGTGCGTCCGGCGCTTTCATGCGGAAGATCACACGATGATCAGCCAATATTTGCGGATACTGTGCGGAACGTATGTTACTGGATGCAGGCGCACCCACAACAGGGTATTTTGAAAATGTAGAAGTGTCAACGGGCTTGAAGATAAGCTGAGAGAACATGTACAAACCGTTCTTCCAGACTTTGAAATCATGGACACCTGGTTCAATGTAGTAAATGTGAGGAACATTATTTTTTACAAGATAGTCATGCGTTCTTTTACTGAAGGTGATAAGGTTGTCACTTGCTCCGCAGGAAATCCAAAGTAGTTTTAATTTCTTTTTAGTTTCTTCAGGATTGGGAACCAATTGCTCAGGTGCTTTTGTATTAGGTGCAGATGAGAAACCACCAACCCATGCAAAAGTGTTCAGGTTACCAAGGCCGAAATTTAATGACTGACCCCCACCCATTGAAAGGCCGGCAATTGCACGGCTCGCACGGTCTTTTATAGCGGGAAAATTCTTTTCGATGTAAGGAATTAAATCATTAAGAAGGTCTTGCTCAAAATTTGCAAAGCCCTGCACTTTGTCCGGTGCCATAATATTGCCCGTGGCACGATCGTCTTTAATTGCCCTGCCATTCGGCATTACAACGATCATTGGCTCAATCTTGTTTTCTGCATAAAGATTATCGAGAATCACTTGCGGATGACCGCCATTAAGCCACTCTTTTTCATCGCCACCAATGCCATGCAATAAATACAGTACTGGGTATTTTTTCTTTTTGGAATAACCTGGCGGCGTATAAATTAAAGCTCTTCTTGTTGCACCAACCGTTTTTGACGAGTAGCTGATGGTATCAAGCTTACCATGCGGTATGTTTTCTTTAACAACGTCAAACGTTACCGGCATCTGTGTCACAATTTGTGCGTTGGCCGCAAAGCAAAAAATCAGTGCAATTGAAAAAAATAGAAAGATCCTCTTCATATGTTTTGGCTTTTCTTGTTTACAAGTCTTGGTTATCAGTTTGAATGCGGTTTTATCAGTTGATATTTTCCGCTTAAGTGCATCAGGCTAAACAAATACAACAAGCCATCATAGTAAGGATCGAAATAACCATCCTCATAAGGCTGAAGCTTTGCATTCCAAATTGCATGCACAAAGTCAATGCTATTTTTTTCTTTATTGATTAAGGAAGTTGATGCTGCCGTAGACACCAAACCAATTGAATGTCTCAATTTCTTAAATCCTCCTGCCTGCAGAATTACTTCTGGTAAAGTTCCATCAATGTTGAATTGATCTTCGAAAGTGTCCAGACCTCGTGAACGTAAAAAGTTTTGAAAACGTTTTGCATAATCTTCTTGCCACGTTTTGTCTTTACCAAACCAACTATAGTCCATGGCAATATTCATTGGCACACGCCATGAATCATACCTGAACCCGGTTGGCATCCATCGTGAAGTATGTGGTGCGCCGCTAAATTCTGAATAATCAGGATTTAATCCTGTTACAGGATGACAAGCTCTATGCAAATAAGCACGTGAAGTATCTGCACAATCTTTATAAAAATGTTCATGCCCATCCTTTGCATATAGTGCCCATGCTTCCAGGAATGCAGGTAAATGGTAAGATGGATCTGTCCAGTTGTAACCATCGCCTTCAGGCACAAAACTTATTTGTTTATGCTCCACGTTAAACAGGTTGTGGATATTTCCGGTTCCATCTTTCGTCCACATGGCATCCAATATTCTTCTCGCTTCTCCATAATAATCAATACCGGTATTATTCCCCCAGCGGTTGGATGCAAACAATAAACTTGTGATGAAATACAATTCTCCATCGGAAGCAGAACCCGGAGAATTTTTTCTCATTGTTTTTGGATTGATGCTCCACGCAAAATATCCTTCTCTTGGCCCCTCCTGGTGCTGCAAATATTTTTTCGACCATCTCCAGATGCGATCAAAAACATCTTTCTTATTCAATTGAACAGCAACCATCATTCCGTAAGAAAGCCCCTCTGTTCTTGCGTCATGATTTTTTAGATCAGACACATAACCCATGGAATCACCAACCTGGAAATAAATTCCATCAGGACTTTCGAAGAGTTGATGGTAAACGCTTGCGATCTTGTCGTCAATATCTTTTTGTTTATATCCTGCTTCACGAAAAACGTTTCGATAATTACCAGAATAAAAAGCAGCCTGGCTTCCTCCCTTTTTGTTTTGTTTTTTTTGAGCAAAAACAGAATTACAAAAAGCCATTACCACAATCAATAACAAACATTTCTTAACCAAAATCATATTCCAATATTTATTTGTTGCGCTACTTAAAAATTTCCTGCAAGGTTGTAGCGAGATATTGTTTGCAATTCATCCATGTATGTCCGCCGGGAACGATATAGCTTTTTACTTTCAGTCCTTTGCCTTCGTACATAGCAATATTTTGTTTTACACTTTGATACAAGAAATCTTCTGTACCAACACTGATGGTAAACAGCTTCAACTGATTATTGACCTGCGCAGCATTAGGAGCATAGTTAGCGCCAAAGTTTTTCTGCCATTCTTCTGTTTGCGTGTAAGGAGCGTAAGAGCATACATAAGAAAACTTGTCGGTATTGGTTAAGCCAATATTTAAAGTCTGTCCGCCACCAACAGAAAATCCTGCAACAGCTCTGTGCCTGCTATCTGTAAGCACAGGATAATTTGATTCGATAAAAGGAATGATATCATTCATCACGTCTTTTGTGAAATCAGGCATAGGTGCGGGTCTTACATTACCATAAGGCATAACAATGATCATTGGCTCAGCTTTACCTTGAGCAATTAAATTATCGGCAACCAAATTCGCACGGCCAACTTTTGTCCAGGTTTCTTCTGTATCTGAACCTCCATGAATTAAATAAAGCACTGGGTATTTTTTTGTTCCATTAGCATTAAAGCCAGGCGGTGTGTATACCAACAATTGCCTGGTAGTGCCAAGTGTTTTTGATTTATAATAACGATAGCTGATTTTTCCATGCGGAACATTTTGCATGGAATGCACCAACGGTGTATTGCCTGGTATATCAACAATACTGCGCTTGAATCTTTCGTTAGCAAAAATGTAGGTGTTGTTTGGATCCGCTACCTGTGTGCTATCTCCCGTAAAAAAATAAGGATAGATATCCGGCTTAACCGGTCCTACAGTAATGCTCCAAACACCACTTGTATCTTTTGTCATTGCTAAAGGAGAAGTTAGAAATTCTCCATTCAATGTTACTTTTTGTGCTGCACGTGAATAATATTTAAATGTAACGGTGTTGTCGGAGTGCACTTGTGGCGAACTAATTGATGGTGGCCTTTGTGCAAAGCTAGCTGCAGTTACAAACAACGATATGATTACGGTATATAAAAAGCGTTTCATCATTTGCTGGTTTGTTATTTAAAAAGCAATTGAGAAGTTTCTGTCAAATAGGTTTTCACATTCATCCAGGTGTGTCCGCCCCCGGTAACTAAACTTTTGTAGTTGATCTTTTTTGAATTGAGATAATTCAAAAATGTAGAAACATCATTGTAAAGGAAATCTTCTGTGCCCACTCCTACCCAAAGAAGCTTTAATTCTTTATTGGTCTTTTCAGGATTTGATACGATGGAAGCATAAGTGCTTTCCATTTCGTTTGAAGGTAAGTTGGCACTGTATGCGCAGATCCATGAAAATTTATCCAAGTTCCAAAAAGCGGTACGTAAGGTTTGTCCGCCACCACGTGAAAAACCACCAATTGCCCGGTTGTCCCTGTTGGCAACAGTGCGATAGATTTTATCAACGTATGGAATGACATTCTGTGTTAGGTCTTGCGCAAATCTTCTCATCCTCTCAATAGCGTCAGGACTGTCTCTTACAGGATCTGCAGGCTTAACGTCTCCTTTCTTCTCGGCAATTCTTGCTTCCATATTTCCATAAGGCATTACAATAATCATCGGTTTTGCTTTGCCTTCTGCAATTAAATTATCAAGTATGAAGTTGGTGCGACCAACTTTAAAGAATGTTTCTTCTGTATCAGTGGTGCCACTTATCAGGTAATACACAGGATACTTTTTAGTAGCATTTTTATCATAACCCGGAGGAGTATAGATTACTAATTGACCCGTTGTGCCTTCGATGGATGGATAATATTCATAGTTTACAGAGCCGTGAGGCACGTCACGCATGGCATGTATCGTTGGGGTATAACCGGTAACATCAACAAGACTTGCTTTAAATCTTTCATTGGGAAAATAATCTTCGTTAGCAGGATCCATCACACCAACACCATCAACAACAAAATTGTAAGGATAGATATCGGGTCTTATCGGTCCAACTGTTACGCTCCAAATACCAATGCTGTCTTTTGTCATTAAAACATTGTTCGCACCAAACTGGCCGCCGGAAAGTCTCACTTCTTTTGCCAATGGTGCCAGGTAGCGAAACGTAACTTTTTTATCAGGTAAAACTTGTGGCGATATTACAAATGGTCCCCGTGGTGGTTGAGCCATTGCAAATCCGGCCAGGCAAAGAATTGTCCATGTGAAGAGTAACCTTAAAACTGTTGTACTACGCATGTTATTCTTGTTGTTCTTTATTAAAATTTTGGTTCGAAATATTTATAATTAAAGAGCATTTACAGAGAGGCCTGCACCTTAGTTAATCCATTTATTTTTCTTCAGCCACAAAAGCAAAGGATCAATCCAATCCGGTTGGCGGAAAATAAATCCATGTCCTCCGCTTTGATAGATATGCATTTCAACAGGAATCTTATTATGTCTTAACGCTTCAAAATATCTAACGCTATTGTCTACATCCACTACTTTATCGTCCGCCGCATGTGTTATGTAGGCAGGCGGTGTATTGTTGGTTACCTGCAATTCGTTTGAGTATAGATCGATAGTTTCTTTAGATGGATTTTTACCAAGCAAATTTTTTCTCGAATCGCTGTGCGTCAAACTATCCTGCATACTTATTACCGGGTAAACCACTACCTGGAAATCAGGACGCAGATTTGTATTGTTTGAATTTTCGATCAGCGGTTTTTGAAAATGCGTTGCAGCAGTGGAAGCTAAATGTCCGCCGGCAGAAAACCCAACGATGCCGATCTTGTTTACATCAACTCCCCACTTAGCGGCATTTTCACGAACGTATTTTATAGCTTGCTGTGCGTCCTGTAAAGGACCAATGGCTTTATTCACCATGATGGAATCATCGGGCAACCTGTATTTTAAAACAAAAGCAGCAATGCCATTCTTTGCAAATTGCTTTGCGTTTGAAACACCTTCTCCCTGGTAAACAACTACGGCATAACTTCCGCCGGGAATAATAATAACTGCAGTACCTGTTGCTTTTTCTTTTTCAGGAAGATAAATTTCCAGTGTTGGCTTTGTTACGTCTCGGAACATTCCTGAAGTAAATGTTTCCTTTTTTTCACTTTGTTTCGAATTAGGAACTGTACTTGGGTACAATTCAACAATTTCCTGTGCATGGGCAATAAAAGAAAAGAACAAGCAAATCATCAAATATGATTTGCTTGCTTTAGTTCTGCCTTTTTGTGAGTTCACCAATTCACGTATCACATCTGCTTGTTTTATAATTAACCTATAATTTTCCAATAGTGCGATGAACTGAATTAATAACAGGAGACTGCCTCTCTGCTATTATTAGATTCAGAACTTTTAATCTTTAAATAGTAGCGGGGCCATTTGGTATAGGCTTCGGCGCCATGTTTGAAACTCGTGACGTGTTCCTTGCGAGACAAAACCTACTGCATTATAACCTGCCGTCTTTAGCGCATCTGTTGCTTTATTAATACCGTCGGGATTTTCAAAACTACCGCAGCTTAAGAAAATAAGCTTAGGCTTTGCCTTGTCTTTAAGTTCATCGGGATTATAAATACCGCCGCTTAGAAGGCCATAATAGGAGAATACGTCCGGCCGGGCAAGAGTAATAGTATGCGTCTCAAAACCTCCCATTGAAAGGCCTGCCATGGCACGATGTAACTGATTGGCCATTGTGCGGAAATGGCTGTCGACATAAGGAATAAGCTCGTCGATGAGAACTGTTTGAAATGGCTGAATATTGAAACTTCTAAGACCACCAGGGCTGCCGGGCCTTATATCGTTTGTCATGCCGTAAGTCATTACTATAATGAAAGGTTTGATCTTGCCTTCAGCAATCAAATTGTCCATGATTAAGTTGGCGTGCCCCTGCGTACTCCATGCAGTTTCATCCTCGCCCCAACCATGTTGCAGGTACAATACGGGATATTTCTTCTTTGTATCCTTTTCATAGCCTGGAGGCGTATAAATAAATGCACGACGGAATGTGTTTGTACTTTTTGAAGGGAAAAGAATTTGCTGAACATGACCATGGGGAACATCTTTCAATGCATAAAAATCCTGGTCGTGGGCTGGTATTTCAATACCACTTTCCCAACGAGTAGAACCAAAATAATTTCCAGTGCCGGGGTCGTTAAATACACCGCCATCGATGGTTACATGGTAATAATGAAAGCCTTCTTCCAAAGGGCCGGCAGTTGTTGCCATCCAAACGCTATCGGTAACTTTTGTTAATGGTGTTCCTCCTCTTGTGCCGCCCAATCCTAAACTCACTCTTACACTGTCAGCATAGGGTGCCACAATGCGAAACCGTGCATAACCCTGAGAATTTACCTGGGGATATTGTTGTCCCGGCTGATTTAGACTTGAGGGTTTAAAATCTTCAAGCGGTATAGTGCCGCTTTGACAAAAGCAACTTGCATTAGCTAAAGTCGCAGCCAAAATGATAGCCGAAGGTTTTAGATTCATTTGATTACAGTTTTAAATTAAGAACTGGTTGTTATGGTTAAACATGAATGTCCTGAACGATTGGTTGATTTCCCCTGCAAGTTGAAAGGGATTTAAGAGCAGTGTTTGCCTTTTACGAATTCGCATGGTTACATTTCAGCAAACAAAATTGAAACTAATAGTCACAAGGTATTCAACCCAAAGGTTTAAAAACTTCCAATAAAAACCATTGAAGAATTCTGAACAAACGGGTTAATAACTTTTTACCACCTTACAAACCTCCTGTTTCAGTTATTGGAGCTTACAGGCTAAAATTCCAGCAAGGCAGTGCCAATCAATAGCACAAATAATTATTTTAATGCACGAAATGTTTAAAAATCTATGTGCAGAAGATAAGATGGGAATTATTATGTGTAGAAGCGGTTGCTTTAAGAATTATAGATTTATGGAGTTTGTAACCATCTCCACCTTTTTGCCCAATCCTCTAAAGCTTCATTGCGCCATTTTTTTACAGTAATTCCACCTTGTATTTTGCCATCATATAATTTGGAATCACTGCGGTCAGTGTACCAGTGGGCTCCCAAAGCGAAATCTGTTTCTCTCCTTTTGCCCGGCCAGATATTATCGACAACAAAGTCCCCGGACTGTTCCTGGAAGCCAGGAATAGATGACGTGATTTTGTAAGAAAGGTTTTCAGATTGCTTGGGAGCATATTGCACAACATAGTTTCCATTTCCCAGGTAATAGCCTGCCCAATTTTGCACACCAATACCTGCTTTCATACTCATAGTAACACATGCCGAATCAACAGCAATATTTACATAAGGTCCTTTGAAATGAAATTCAATTATAGAGCAAACAGTAACCGTATCTGCCAAAGTGGCGTTGCGATTAAAAACGATCCTGGGGCTGTGATTGAATTTTTCAAAGCTTCCACCCCAGCTTTCTTTTAAAGGATTATTGGGATCCCCGTCCATCATGTACAATAGCGAAGGGGTGTCACCCATTTTTACGTTACCACCATAATAATTCTTAAAGTCCTTGCCCATGCTACCTGCACTATTGATATATTGGTCATAGTAAGAAGTTGTTTTTACGCTATCAGGCATTCCATTGGTGGAAAAGAAACCATAATAAGAGGAATTGACTTCGATAAACCACAGCTCCGGAAAGTTTTTAACAATGTATGCATAGCTATTAGCACTCCATTTTTTATTGGGACCACCAATCCAGTAAATTTTTATTTTATTTCCGATGTCAGGTGCATCGTGTAATGCCTGTGCAAGATCATCAAGTCCGCCCCATACCAATATCCAAAGCGGTTGACTGCTTTTCTTCCTTGCACACTTTATGATCCAACTGGAAGCTTCGGTTGCTGTTGTGTAACCCTTGAGTGGAGCTGCTCCCTGCCTGCCTTGTTTTGTAATGGCACGCAAGGCATCAGGTGACGGAAACCCTTTCGCATGTTTTTGAAGCTTCGGCAAATCTTTTTCGTACAACGCAATCATCCGTAAAATTTCTTGCTTGCTTCCTTTGCCATAAGAAGGAGAAGAGATCACTCCTTCTGTGTTGAACAGGTTACAGTACATCAGAAAATGAATCATGGACTGGTTGTCATCGGGATCCGTACCACCGATGTCGGTGCTGATAAGAATGCGAGGTTTGACCGGAACCGATTTCTGTGCAATCAGTGTAAATGAAAAGCAGAAACCACAACAAAGAAAGATGATCTTAATCACAGTGTAAATGTTGGTTCTTATAATATGATCGGCGAATTGAAGCAATGCACACAAAGCCGGCTATACTTTGTTAGCTTTCTGATCCAGATTCAATAAACAATTTTTCAGCCTTGCTTCTAATGTTTGCTCTCCAGCCTTCGTACCAGTCAATCACTTTTGTATTATCTGCAGGATATACAAAACTTTTATTGCTGTTCAAAATTTTTAAATGTTCGATGCCCTTATAAACGCCAATTTTCAAACCTGCCATATATGCTGCTCCAAGAGCAGAAACATCCGGTATGCCGATGGTTACAATTGTTCGTTGCAGCAAATCAGCTAAAAATTGCAGAACGAATTTGTTAGACGTAATTCCTCCATCAACCATCAACTGCTCCAGTTCAATTTCTGCATCCTGTTCCATTGCAACAATCACATCTTTGATTTGATATGGAATGGATTCTAAAGCAGCACGAACGATGTGATTTTTATTGCAGTCAAATGTTAATCCCGTGATAGAAGCTTTGCGATTCATATCCCAATGCGGTGCACCCAATCCACTAAATGCAGGAATCAAATAAACTCCATTGTTATCGTTAACAGAAGTTGCCATGGCTTCTGTGGCTTTGCTATCATTGATCAAACCCAATTCATTCTTTATCCATTCTATGGTAGCACCGCAACTAACGATTACACCTTCTAAGGCATAGTCGACACGGTTTTCTGTGCTCCAGCAAATCGTTGTTACCATTCCGTTTTGAGATGACTTCACTTCAGTACCGATATTCATTATAATGGATGAACCTGTACCGAGTGTTGCTTTAGCAGTACCAAGTGAATAACAGCCTTCTCCAAAAGCTGCAGCATGCGAATCACCAATCATACCGGTGATTGGAATTTTGTTGCTGATTATTCCATTGAAATCAGTTTCGCCGAATAGATATGAAGATGGTTTTGCCTGGGGAAGATTAATGTCAGATAATCCAAAAGCGTTAAGTAGTTCTTTGTCCCATGAAAGATCCTGGAGGTTAAAGAACAATGTTCTCGATGCATTGGTGTAATCTGTAAAATAACTTTTGCCGCTTGTCAGCTTATATAATAGCCATGCATCAATTGTTCCGAAATAAGCCTTGCCTGCATCTATTGCGTTTCGGACATTACTTACATTTTCACAAAGCCACATCAATTTCGTCCCGGAAAAATAAGGGTCGATAATCAAGCCCGTTTTCTTTTTTATTTGTTCTTCAAGTCCAGCGCTTTTTAAACGTTCGCAAATTTGAATAGAACGTTTGCATTGCCACACCACAGCATTATATAATGGCTTTCCGTTTTCATCCCAAATCACAAAAGTTTCTCTTTGATTGGAAATGCCACAAGCTTTAATTTCAGCAATGTCACCGCCATTCGACTTGAATGTTTCAACACATTGTTCAACCGACGTCAATACGTTCTGATGGATTTCTTCCGGATCCTGTTCAACAGAACCGCCTTCCAAAAAATAAGTCTTCAATGGTTCGGTAACTTTTACAACAACTTTACCTTCTTCGTCAAACAAAATTGTTTTCGTGCCACTTGTTCCTTGGTCAATTGCTAATATGTAAGATTTATTCCCGACCATTATTAATCGCTATTCGCTTTTTGAGTTTGCTTTGTCAATCTTCATCTAAAATTCTGGAGTTTTTCCTGTTTAATAATTCCAGTGCTTTTTCGGAAATCCCATTTTCGGAAATTCCATAGTAATTAAATATTTCCGACTGCGATCCTGTAACAGTGTATTCGTCGGGAATGCCAATTATTTTAAACTTATTACTGTAACCATTTTGCAAAAGGAAAGAAGCACAGGCTTCACCAAGCCCTCCGAAAACACTATGTTCTTCTACCGTAATTATTGGGAAACCCTTTGATGCGATCTTACCGATCAACTCGTAGTCCAAAGGTTTTATCGTATGCATGCTAATTACCGTTGCATGAATATTCTTTTGCTGCAGCTTTTGTGCGGCAAGCAAAACGGGATAAACAGTTTCTCCCGTTGCGATCAATGCAATATCATCCCCTTCTTTTATGATACGACCTTTGCCAAATTCAAATTCATGATTTTGTTCGCTTAGCAAAGGCATTGATTTCTTTCCGAAGCGTATGTAAAAAGGTGTATTTGCCGCAGCAGATTTTTTAATCACTTCTTCAGTTTCAAAGTTATCTGCCGGCGCAACAATTGTTATGTTATTGATGGCACGCAAAACAGCAAAGTCGTGTAAACTGTGATGCGTTGAACCCAATGCTCCATAACTTACACCCGCACTGATACCAATTAATTTAACAGGGTTATCAGAATAGGCAACATCATTTTTTATTTGCTCCAATGCTCTTGCGGAAAGGAAGCACGCCGGTGATACAGCAAATACTTTTTTGCCCGTTGAAGCAAGACCTGCCGCAACACCAACAAGATTTTGTTCTGCAATACCTACTTCAATATGCTGTGCAGGAAATTTTTGTCCGAAGGGCACAAGCTTACCGGAACCACGTGAGTCGCTTGTCACAACAATGATATTGCGATCGTCTTTTGCCAGTTGCTGAAGTGTTTCGGAAAAAACTTCAAGGTTGGCTTTTGCTGTCTTCTTGTTTTCTATTATTTCTTCCACTTGACCTTTGTTATGCTCTTTAAAAATCGTCAGGCACCGTTACACTTTCCAATTCACTCAATGCTTCTTCAAATTGTTTTTCATTGGGAACACCATGATGCCACTTAACGTTGTTCTCCATATAGCTAATGCCTTTACCTTTTGTAGTATGTGCAATAACTAAACTTGGTTTACCCTTTTCAAAAGGCAGCGCATCGAAAGTTTGTATAAGTGCATCATAGTCATGCCCATCAACATGCCTGACGGACCAACCAAAACTTTCAAATTTTTTGTCAATCGGCTCGGTATTACAAACCTCGGAGGTTGGACCAGTTATTTGCAATTTGTTATTATCAATGACGGCACATAAGTTATCCAACTTGTAGTGCGATGCTGTAAGTGCAGCCTCCCAGTTAGAGCCTTCAGGTAATTCGCCATCACCTAAGAGTGTAAAAACGCGGAAACTTTTATTATCCAGTTTTGCTGACAAAGCCGTTCCTGCACAAATAGGAAGTCCATGACCCAGTGCACCGGTGTTCTGTTCCACACCATTTACTTTTTTTGTTGGATGACCAATGTAATGTGAGCCGTATTTGCAAAGTGTTTCCAAATCTGATTCGGGAAAAAATCCTTTGTCGGCCAACACAACATACAAAGCTTCAACGCTGTGCCCTTTGCTTTGAATGTACCTGTCGCGATCAGGAGACTTAAAATTTTCAGGACTCACATTCATCACATGATTATACAACACATTCAAAATATCAATACATGAAAGACTTCCGCCAGTATGACCGGCATTTGCATGGAAAATATACTTCAGAATATTTTTCCTGTACTCAATGGATTTCTTTGTTAGTTCACTTACTGTCATCTCTTCTCTGATTAGATTCTTAAAAACATTTCATAACTAATTTCCACCGTGATGATACACTTCCCAACCCATGTAGTTTTCATAAGCCTCCTTTAATATACCTGCTGTTCTTGAAGCGTTCATTACCACGTGATGTTCAAAGCCTGTTTTGCATACATACTTCATCAATCCCTGCAGATCACTTATTTTGGCAACAGCTCTTGTTCCGAATGTTTTTAATTCATCATCAGTTAAAGCACCTTCACCTACATAAGCTTTAATAATTCCTTTGGTGTCATCGGTACTGATTCTTCCATAAGTAAGAGGTGAAGCAGGTGTACGACCGGCCAAAGCGCCGTAAGTATTTTCTTCGCCGACAGTAGTTCCTAAAATTGGCGCTGTACTTATTTCGATGTCTGGCAGGAATGATTTTGCCCAATTGCCGCAATGGAATAACACTACTTTCTCATCATCACTTGCATAGTTATTATTCCAGTCAACTAATGCGCTGGGTGAACCTGATGCTAATTGCATTGCATACATGGTAAGCGTTCCGGTTACATCTACTTCACATGCGCTAGGCAACATGTTTTCACTCATCATGCTCATGCTAGTGCAAACGTTACATCCATAATTCTGCTGAAGCGATGTCCAGCATTGGATTGCTGTTGCGTCAAGAGCATGCTCCTGCATAAAATCGTGAAGCACGACATCCAGTTTTGCTATTTGAACCAGCTTGTCCTCAGGTGTTCTTCCTGTTGGAGAATATGCCCTGATCGCATCGAGCCTTTCTTTGACGCTGCTATCATTTTTAGTAAGCTTGTCTGCGGCACCAAGAATGTGAGAAAGATCAATCGTAACAACGGAAATTCCATTGCGCTGCAATATTTTTTCACTGTAGCGAACCGTGTTAAACGCTCCGGGTCTTGCTCCTACCGCTCCGATTCTTACATTTCTTAAACCTTTTACCACCCTGCAAACAGCAATAAAATCTTTTAAATCCTGTGCAAAGCTTTCGTCGGAGGGATGAACAACATGCTTTGTTGTTAGAGAAAATTTAATTCCGTATTGGTAAAGGTTATTGCAAACGGATATCTTGCCACACCAGGCATCTCTCCGTCTTGCGACATCTAATTTATTTAGATCGTCAGGATAAGCCTGCACCAAAACAGGAACATTCAAACCTGCAAGCTTCAATGTCTCTGCTACTCCTTTCTCATCCCCGAAATTTGGTAACACTACCAAAACACCAATGATTTCGTCTGCATGCTTTTTAAATAATGCCGCACATTTTTGTGCTTCCTGGAAGGTTTCAACACCTCCTAATTTGGTTTCATTCTCGTCCAGCATGATTGGTTTTATGCCTGCCTTCTTAAATGCATCTAACAGATCTGCACGGCATTCGCCCACTAATTTGTCAGGGAAAAAATCCCTGTTGCCAATAATGACACCTATACTTACAACTGATTTATTATTTACTTCCATTTTTTTCGGTTGCTATGATCAATTCAATTTCGTTATCGAGAAAAATTTCCTTGTGTTTGTCCTCTATCCCTTCATCGGTAATGATATAATTGATGAGGGATAAAGCTCCGAGGCTCGCAAAGGCGCTTTTACCAATTTTGGTTGAGTCGGCAACGAGATAGGTAACTTCCGAGGCATCGATCATTGCTTTCTTTACAACAAGATCACTTATGCTTGGATAGGTTAAACCCGACTTTAGTGAAATGCCCGCAGTTGCTAAAAACAATTTTTGTGCATTAATGCCACTAAAAAAATCTGCTGCTTTTTGTCCGGTTAACGATAACGTTGGTGGTTTAAACTCACCCCCTGTAACAAGGACTTCAATGCCTGGTTCGGCACCAAGCATTAATGCAATATTTAAGGCATTGGTGATGACCGTTAGTTGCTTAAAGCCTTTAAGTTTTTTTGCTATTTCTGTAGTTGTTGAACCGGAGTCCAAGATGATGGTATCACCGGGTTCGAGAAACTCCAGGCATTTCCTGGCAATGATTTCTTTTTTATCTAAATGCTCTTGGTGGGCTAAGGATACGGAACGCACATTCATGTCAACGTTCTTCAAATACGCACCGCCATGCTCACGGATAACGAGTTCATCTTTTTCTAATTTTTCCAGGTCCTGGCGAATAGTTGGTTCAGTAACCTTAAAGATTTTTGCAAGCTCAACCACCTTTGCCGATCCATCCTCTTTGATCAGTTCGAGAATTTTTTCCCGTCGGTGATTTGCCGTCATATGCCCGGAATAGGCATTTGCCATAAGCTTGTCTTTAAGAATAAAATAGAAAATTTTCGAAAAAAATCAGTACAATTCAAAAATAAAGGAAAATTTAAGAAAGAAAAAAAGAAAAAATTGCTCTTTTCGAACTGTCTGGAGAGTTACACCATTCGAAAGGCCCGTAATTACATGGAAATTATTACACCCGCCTATCCAAGAACTATTTATTGGAAGACAAACCGATGGGATCGTAATTATTAAAACTCAATTTTTGGCGACAATTCTGGTAGTTAATCAGGTGGTGTTGGAAGTGTTTTCAACAACTATTTAGATTGAGAAGGCACGTTCAGTACAGCATAAAAAGCAGGTTTAGGTCTGTGTTGCCTATCCCACAATAAGGGATAATTTGTTCTACCCGGAACGGGATAATCGTTCTTCCAATTCATTCCGTCATGCACACCCCACAACGTTACTCTTGCGATTTTGTCCCTCCTCTTATAAAAAATCGAAAATAGCTCAGCGTAACGGAGGGCTAGCAGTTTTTGCATGCTATCGGGCAAACCTTTTTGATATGGATCTAGAAACGTTTTGAATTCTACTAACTGAAATTGTTTGTCCGCCATGCCCTGCCCGATGATCTGTCCTTCTTTCGTCAGAGGAAGAACATCTACGTCCAGTTCAGTGATCATCACTTTTACACCACATGCAGCATAAGCATCAATGGCGTCTTCAATGTATTTTGTTTTTGGATAGTTTAATCCCCAGTGTCCCTGCATACCAATACCATCAATGCGTATCCCTTCTTTTTGCAGCATTTTTATCATGCGGACAATACCATCCCTTTTCGACGGACGCCATGCATTGAAATCGTTGTAGTATAATTCTGTATTCGGCGCATATTGGACAGCAAATTTGAAAGCATACTTTACTAACGTATCGCCATTACCAACGGCGTTGACCCAACTTGTAGAGCGATAATTTCCGTCTTCACCCATCACTTCATTCACCACATCCCAGGCGTTTACGCGGCCAACATATCTCCTGGCGACAGTCTGTATGTGGCTTCGCAATCGCTCAATCTGTTCTTCTTTTGTGTTTGGCTTTCCTTCTGCATTGGTAAAGAACCACGCAGGAACCTGGTTATGCCAAACAAGTGTGTGACCTACAATAAACATTTTATTTTTTTCACCAAAGGCCACATAATCATCCGCAGGTCCCCAGTTGTAAACACCGGGTTGAGGGTTGATCAATGCTGCCTTCATTACATTTTCAACAGTAATGGCGTTGAAATGTTTGAGTACAATATTCTGGGAGGGTTTGTCCGCACCGGAGGTAATTGAAGGATTAACGGCTACACCCACCAGGAATGCATCTTTGTAAACTTCTTTTAGT
This sequence comes from Flavisolibacter sp., assembly GCA_035554655.1. Lineage (GTDB taxonomy): Bacteria > Bacteroidota > Bacteroidia > Chitinophagales > Chitinophagaceae > Flavisolibacter. The sequence continues at coordinate 55,290 of DATMIF010000004.1, read as the reverse complement.
GTTTTTTCTTTTTTATTTGCGGAAGTTGACTTTGAATCTTTTTGTTGTGCAAGCGAAATCAAAGGAGTCAAGCTTGTTATCGCCATAACAGTTAAAGAAAAGATCGAAAATTTTTTGAGTGTTCCTACCATAAAGATTTCTTCAACTGAATGAAGGGATAGACAAAGCTATCGCTTGAAAAATAATTGAGAGTCTTTGATCAAAAAATAAACCTGCGCCAGTTACTCTACTTCATTTACCAGGGTTCCGATTCTGTCAATAGAAATTTTTATTTCATCGCCGCTCTTAAGCGTAAAATCATTTTCAGGAACAATGCCAGTTCCTGTCATAATTAAACAGCCATAAGGAAAAGAACATTCCCTGAAAGCAAAAGACACCAATTCGCCAAATGATCTTTTTATTTGCGAGATGGCGATACTTCCGTTAAAAACGGTTTCTCTGTCTCTGTTTATTTCCAGGTGGATAGTTGTATTTCTGTCAAGCGGTTCTTCGGTAAGATAAATGCATGGACCAAGTGCCGCACAGGCATCATAGGTTTTTGCCTGTGGCAGATAGAGTGGATTTTCTCCTTCAATGCTACGGCTGCTAATATCGTTGCCGATAGTGTAACCAATAATTTTTCCGGACGAAGAAACAACCAGTGTAAGTTCAGGTTCAGGAACATCCCATGTGGAGTCTTTCCTTATTCTTACTTTATCATTATGACCAACTACCCGGTGAGGATTTGCTTTAAAAAAAACTTCGGGCCTTTCTGCTTCATATACTCTTGCATAAAAATCACCTCCGCCTGCATCTTTACTTTCTTCCTGCCTTCCAATTTTACTTCTTAAATAAGTAACGCCACATGCCCACAGTTCCTGTCGGCTTCCAATGGGAGCAAGTATGTTTTCGATTGAGTTAGTTTGAGAGAGTGAAAGGCCTTTGATCTTTTCTTTCACCTTATGAAGAATAGCATCATCATTTATAAATGTTTCCCAATCTTCATCGAGTAAATAAAATCCATTTTCATTTTCAACCGCAATTCCTTGTTTTGTCTTGTATATTTTCATGCTTAAATTTTCCTTTAATTATATCATCAGTGCAAATCTCTTGTAACTTCTCCATCTGATCCACCATTTAGGATATCAAAGTCGGCGCCGAGGTGAGCCTGCTGCACATGATCAATATAAATTTTTGCATAACCTCTCTGCGCCATTGGCTGCGGAGCTTTCCATTCACTTCTTCTTTTTTGAAGTTCTTCATCACTGACATCCAAATGCAGTCTTCTTTTTTCAACATCAAGTTCAATCATATCTCCATTCTTCACCAATGCAAGTGTTCCTCCTACCGCCGATTCGGGGGAAACATGAAGCACTACTGTTCCTGCAGCGGTGCCGCTCATTCTTCCATCCGAAATGCGAATCATGTCTTTAATTCCTTTGCGTAATAATTTTTCAGGAAGATCAACATTACCAACTTCAGGCATGCCGGGGTAGCCAACAGGGCCCACACCCTTTAAAACGATCACTGAGTTTTCATCTATTTCCAAATCAGGATCATCGATTCTTTCATGATAATCTTCTATGGTTTCAAACACAACTGCAGGACCACGATGCTGCATCAATTCTTTTGTTGCTGCCGAAGGTTTGATGACCGCACCGTTTTCACAAAGATTTCCTTTTAACACTGCAATACCGGCGGTTTCTTGTAAGGGATTATCAATGGTTGCAATAACATCCTGGTTGTAACAAATTGGAGTAGTATTGTTTTCAGCAATAGTCCTTCCATTTACAGTAATTGCACCGGCATGCAAATACTTCTTTAGCTCTTTAATTACAACAGGAAGTCCCCCTGCGTAAAAGAAATCTTCCATCAGGTATTTGCCTGAAGGTTTTAAATTGACAAGCAGGGGGATTTTACTGCCGATGCTGTCAAATTCTTCAAGCTTTAATTCAATGCCTATTCTTCCTGCAATTGCTATAAGATGAATAATAAAATTTGTAGATCCTCCAACCCCGGCATTAACAACAATTGAATTTTCAAAAGCTTCTTTTGTCAGAATCTTTGAAAGCTTAAGATCTTCCTTTACCATTTCTACAATTCTTCTTCCCGATAGTTGGGCCATTACTTTCTTTCTTGAATCAACTGCAGGAATTGCTGCCGCACCCGGCAATGTTAAACCGAGAGCTTCTACCATGCAAGCCATAGTGGATGCAGTTCCCATTGTCATGCAATGTCCTGCACTTCTTGCCACTCCTATTTCGGCTTCCAAAATATCTTCCGCAGAATAATTCTCAACCAGCATTTTTTCTTTCACCATCCAGTTGAATGATCCGGAGCCGAGACATTCTCCCTTAAATCTTCCGTTAAGCATCGGTCCGCCGGGAACAACGATGGTCGGAAGATCAACGCTACATGCCCCCATTAATGTTGAAGGAGTGGTTTTATCACAACCTGTAAGTAAAACAACACCATCAATTGGATTGGCACGAATGGTTTCTTCAGTATCCATCGCCGCCAAATTGCGAAACAACATGGTTGTTGGCCGCATAATCGTTTCTCCAAGTGATGTCACAGGAAACTCCAAAGGGAATCCACCTGCTTCAATTACACCACGTTTCACTACTTCTGCAAAATCGCGAAGGTGACCATTGCACGGAGTCAATTCACTCCAGGTGTTGCATATACCTATTACGGGTCTACCTCTGAAATAATCGTCCGGATATCCCTGGTTGCGCAGCCAGGAACGATGAACAAAGCCCATCTTGTCATCTTTACCAAACCAATCGGCGCTGCGAAGTTTATTTGAAGAATTATGACTTGTAGTTTTTTTCATTGAGTCCGCTTAATTAACACTTTTCAATCACATTGTATCAATAAATCTTAATAATAATTGCTGCAACAATAGAAATTTTTTAGCAAGATTCCGTTGATTTAAAAGACCCTCGTGAAAACATAAGGTCTGACTGCTTACATTGAGAGATTATATTAAGGTCCGTTATTTGTCCCACCACAGTTTTGTACTCAATTTATCAGGGCCCATGGTTGCTATTGCTGCATTTACATTAGCGCTATTTACCGATAGCTCTGAGGTTGGGTAGCCAATTCTCCTGATAAATGTTCCGTTCGGCACATCAGGATTGTTGGGCTGTCCGTATGGATTAGGTGCTAGCGCAGGATACCCGGATCTTCTGAAATTGGCAAAGGCTTCGGGTCCATTTAAAAATGAAGCGATCCAATATTGCGTATTGATCTGTTCCAGTTCTCTTCCTGCTATCAACGGATGAGCAGCTATATAAGCATCCCTTGCGGCTGGTGCAATGGCCGAACCTGCGTCATAAGTAGCTAATTGATCCATGTGAGCTTTTATGCCATCGGCAAAATATTGTGCAGCCGTACCCGATGTAATCCAACCTCTGAATCTTGCTTCAGCCAATAACAAATTTGTTTGAGCAGCCGTTACAAAAAATATTGGAGCAGATGTCTTTCCCATCCTTCTTCTATCCAACTGGCTATAGTCGTAAAAACTTGCAAGACCGTCGGAAGTAACTCGGGCTATAATGGTCCCGTTATCATAACCCATCGGCATACCAATTTGATCTGCAGGGGCAGTTGATCCCTTGTCTACTGTTTGTCCTGGCCCTGAGGTAGCACCTTTGTAACGAATGGCAATAGCAGATAAACGGGGATCATTGTTGTTCTTCAAAGTGTCTACAAAAGATTTTACAAGATACCAGTTCGCACCTTCTGTACCGTTCAACATCACACCTATAGGACTTTGATAATTGGCATCATGCCTCATATAGGCATTATCTGCATTGTCTGTTATTACTCCCCCCGTGAATGCAGCTTGTACTATTGTTTGAGCTTTTGCAGGATCTACTTTGCTTAAACGCATTCCAACTCTCAAAAGCAAAGAGTATCCAAACTTTTTCCACTTAGTTATATTTCCCGCGTAGAGAATATCAGAAGCTTCCACAGCTGCCGAGGTACTTAACGCAGCCGATGCCTCTGTCAACTCCTGGATAAGCTTTGGATAAATATCCTGCTGCTGATCGTACTTAGGAAAGAATATTTGATCTGTTAATCCTGCGCCGCCTTCTGTATAAGGTATAGCACCATAAGTGTCTGTAAGCACCATGAATGCATAGGCCTGCCAGATACGTGCCATATTGTAAAGGTTCGATCTTGCGGCAACGTCTTTTGTTTTTACAATTGCATCGTGTGTATACTTAATTACGTTTTGATAATAGCCTGCCCATAATGGTGCGTTCGTTACATCGCGACTATCCTGGTTGAAATTACCCCCCGCAAGTACACCGCCATTAGGTGTAACCATTTGTTGAACGATAGACATCTCGTACACAACTGTTTTGGTTGGGAAGGATGTATTGATAATGGCATTGTTTAACAGCAAGGCAGGATCAAGTGAGGTAGGGCTTACTTTATTGACATTTATTTCTTCAAGCTTCTTAGTACACGAAATTGCGACTGCTGTTACAACGAACACCAAACTATATCTGAATATTTTTTTCATAATTGACTTCATTAAAATTTAAGGTTCAAATTCACACCGAGGCTTCTTGTTGTTGGAACGCCGGGAGATTCAAGGCCTACCATGCCGTCTACACCATAGCCCACTGTTTCCGGATCGATATTGTCCACCCATTTTTTAATGAGTAAAACATTATTGGCAACTAAATCAAGCTTGACGCCTTTAATAGGCCATTTACCAGGAAGAAGTTTTGTGAAATCATATCCTAAACTCACCTGGCGAAGTTTCCAAAAGCCACCGTCATAAATCACAGGTTCTATAATTTGCTGCGAACGCAGATGTTCCCAATATGTTTGTACAGCTGCTTTTGCAGTGTTTGTACCTCCAGATTGATTTACACCATTGCCGGTGACAAAACCGGTTTCACGTCCTTCTAGCGTCATCATATGCAAGCCATGCCGCACTGCGTTGAAGTTTGTTCCCGATAGCATTTTGTTACCTAATTTGTAATCAACCAATATAGAAAGATTTAGCCCTCTGTAAGCAAAATTGTTTAGGAAACCACCGGTCCATTTTGGCAAACCACTTCCGAATAAAATAAAATCGGGACTGCGAAGAGGAAGTCCATTAGCCTGGAAGACCATTTGTCCTTTTGCATCTCGTGCATAACCGAAACCCGCAATCTGGCCTATCTCCTGTCCTACTACCATTCTAACCTCTCCATTAAATGGATGAGAACCTGTTGTTAGTTTTTCCCCGGCTTTGTCTGTAATAATTTTATTTACCCGGGTTTTATTATATGCAGTATTTGCAGTGAATTCCCACCTGAAAGTCTTTGTCTGAACAGGAATGAGATTCAACAATCCTTCAAAACCCTTGTTCTGACTTTCACCGCTGTTGATTAATGTACTTGTAAAACCCGAAGCGTCTGATGTTTGAACAGAAACGATTTGATCCAGTGTTATCTTTTTATAAACCGCTACATCAAGATTTACCCTGTTCTGAAACAATTTTAATTCAAGACCTGCCTCCGTTTCTTTTATCCGCATTGGTTTCAAATTCTTATTCGGAAGAACTGCCCCGCTGCTTCCAACAGTTACTGCAGTACCCGCAGGATTGTTTATAGTGTTAGCATTTACACTATAAAAAAGTTGATCTGCATATGGCTGAAGATCTGCATCGCTTCCTACTTCAGCATAACCAAGACGTACCTTACCAAATGTTAACCATGGAACTTTAAGTGACTCCGAAAAAACGTAGGAACCAGAAACAGAAGGATACAGTATACCATTATTTTCAGCAGATAAAGTTGAGAACCAGTCTTTTCTTACAGAACCCGTTAAATAGAATGTTTTGTTCCATGAAAGATCAGCAGAACCATAAAGCGAGTTCACCCCTTTTTCTTCAAGCGCATAGACAGGATTTTTGGCTCTTCCATTTTGAACTGTGTACAAACCTTTTACTACAAAGTCCGTTACCTGTACATTATTGATATCAGTGCGCCTGCGCATTTCATTACCACCAACAGTAAGCGTTACATCCATATCTCCAAAAGTTTTGTTTGCACTGCTCAAGAAGTCAAGATTTGTCTCCCTGAAACGGCGGGACTCCTGCGTGTAAACGCCGTTTACGAAACCTGCAGGTGCAGGAGAACGGGATGCATGTCCTGTCGGGAAATTGTTTAGATCTTCATCACGTGAGTAAAAGTCTTGAGCGAAGCGGCCCTGCACCCACCACCATGGAAGAATGTTATATTTTGCAAAAACATTTCCGTAAAGCCTGTCGCGTTTGATATTATGAAACTGGTTTTCCAATACCCAGTAAGGATTGGTACGATTCATAAACCTGGAGAAGACATATTCGTTTCCCTGGGCATTGTACATATTTTCTTTAAGTACACTCAAAGGCATCGTGTTGGCCAAAGCCATTAGTGTCGTTGGAATAGAATTATCCTGGTTGGCAATGTTTGGCGGGTTGCGATTAAACTCTCTTGAATAATTAATGTTTCCACCGAAACTGAACTGGTTCGACAAATTATGATTGAAACCAAGGTTCATGTTCTTTCGATTGAATTTATTATTGGGCGTAATGCCGTAATTGTCTGTATTATTTAATGATAAATGCAATCCTCCTTTATCTGTGGAACTTTCCAAAGTAACGGTATTGGAAAAGTTCTGTCCATGCCGGTAAAATTCTTTTATGCGACTGCCTTGAGCTACGTACGGAACCGTCAGATTATTAAAAAGAATATTGGTCATGCCCGCCTGTATCTTTTCTCCAAAAGACCATTCGCCGGAAGTTGGATTTATTGTTGTAGGACGCACACCATTCTCACCTTGTCCATATACTTTTTGATAGTCTGTGTAATCCAACGGAGTCTCATTGGTGTAATTCGAATTGAGAGATACACCGATACCCCTGCCCTTTCCTTTTGTTTTTGTTGTGATCATAATTACACCATTGGCTGCACGATAACCATAGAGGGCTGCAGCAGGTGCTCCTTTCAAAACAGTCATGCTTTCAATATCATCAGGATTGATACTTGAATAGTTATCCCCCCCATCTGCATAAGCACCTCCTCCTGAAACACCGACCGTACCATTATTGAAGTTTGCAGTATTACTTCCGTTATTGATGGGAACTCCATTAACAACAATAAGCGGCCCGTTGTCGCCAACTGTAATTGCCGATTGCCCCCTGATACGGACCTTAGAAGACCCACCGGGACCTGTGCCCAGGCTTGTAATGTTTACGCCGGCAACTTTCCCTTCCAATGCATTAATCGGATTTGTAGTGCGGTTCTCCGTTAGTTCATCCGGCTTCACGCTTGTTGCGGAGTAACCCAGTCCTCTTGTTCTTTTACTGATGCCTAATGCTGTTACTACAACATCTTCCATGTTTTTTGCGTCTGTAAACAAAACAACATCCAGTGTTTGTTTGCCATTGACAGCCAGTTCCTGTTTTAAAAAACCAACAGAAGAAAAAATCAACACGTCGTTGCCTGAAGCTTTGATGGTGTACTTTCCTGCATCATCAGTTTGGGCTGTCCTCGATGTGCCTTTAACCTGTATCGTTACCTGGCCTATTGGCTTGGTACCGTCAGTAACAGTTCCGGAAACTGATTGTGAAAAAGCTGCAGAAGAGAAAAGTAAAAGGGAAACTAAAACGAACAGATAGTTAAATGGGGCAGACAACTGCCGTAGTCTACTTCTCATAATAGCAAGGGGTTTGTTATTTAATACCGCTCAAAACCAGTAAGGGTTTTTATGCTATAACAAAGTATCTGAAGTTTTGAACAAAAAACTTCCAATAAAAAACAGCGAAGGATATTGTACAAGCTGTTTAGATTTTATTAGTAATATCGTTTTCGGAATTTAGAAACCTAACGATTGCATGAACCAGTTCCTCTTAAAAAAAGATAACAAAGAGCTTCATGCCTTCCCTCATATTATCGAATTCGCACTAAGGAAAACCAACACTATACAGTTTGATTCTTTAAAAAAAGAAGCTTCAGAATTTCTCCGTTTTTATTATGTACTTGATGGCCGTTTTGACTGGATCATTAATAATGAGCATCACATACTTTATCCCGAGGACCTGGCTATTATTTTACCTGGACAAAGTTTCGGCGGCGAAAAAGATTTGCTTGATATCGGAACTGTTTCATGGCTGCACCTTGAGTTACAACAACTGGAAAAAACGGGAAATATGGCAATGGGCAAATGGAGTCATCTTGCAGACAGCGAATGCAGGACGATTGGAAAAATTCTCATGCTCAACAACTGCCCCATTCTTTCTAAAATAAAAGAAGCTGGTTCAATATTTCAATGCATGCAGAATGAATTCATCAACCAGGAAATTGGATATACCGCACGCATCAACCAATTAATAGATGAACTTTTTATTTTATCAGCAAGACAGCTAACAAGGCAGAATAATTCGAGAAGGGATTTTCCTCAAACATTTATGAAGTTGGAACAAGCGCTCCGCGAAAACCTTTCACATCAATGGACCGTAGAAGAAATGGCAGCCTTGGTTGGATTAGGAACAACTGCCTTTTCAGAAAAAGTAAAAAGCTATACGGGCTTTTCACCATTGAATTACCTGATCAACATTAGAATTTCCGAAGCGATCAAATTGTTGAAACGTCCGGATGTCCATGTTACAGACATTGCGCTGGATATCGGATTCTATTCATCACAACACTTTGCAACTACATTCAAAAAGCTAACGGGCTATACGCCCAGTGAGTTTAGAAAGAAAAATATACCAACGACCGACTAAAAAATTATTGAAAATGGATTGTGTTATTACCATCGAAATAGGAACAGGCGCCATAAGAGTGGTAGCATTCGATTTAAAAGGCAACATGCTTGGATCTTCAAAGGGATCCTATCCCACTTTTCATGTTAAACCTGATTATAGCGAACAAGATCCCGAACAGATCTTCATCACAATGCTTTATATCCTAAAGAATTTTTTGAATGAAAAAATTCATCCCCGCAAGTACAAAGTTGTTTGTATTTGTTTTAGTTCGGCAATGCATAGTGTTTTGCCAATTGACAAGAATGGCGTTCCTCTTGGCTATGCAATGGTGTGGTCAGATAATCGTGCAAAAAAGGAAGCTGATGATCTTAAAAATTCTTCGCTCGGAAAGTCATTGTATAAAACCACCGGCACACCAATACATGCAATGTCTCCACTCAACAAAATAACCTGGCTAAAAAATAATGATAAGCAACGTTTCAATGCCGCACAAAAATTTCTCTCCATCAAAACTTACATCATACAGCAACTGACAGGTGAATACATAGTTGATTATAGCATGGCTTCTGCAACGGGCATGTTGAATATCCGCACAATAAAATGGGAAGAGAATGCATTGAAACACGCAGGCATAGAGAAAGAAAAACTGGCTGATCTTGTTTCTGTTTTTTATGCTCCAAAGAAATTGAAAAAAGAATATCAGACTTCTCTGGGCTTACATGACAAAGTGAAATTACTTGTGGGATCAAGCGATGGTTGCATGGCTACGCTGGGCGCCGGCGTGTGGGGAGATGGAAAAGCTACGGTTACACTTGAAGAAAGCGGAGCCGTAAGAGTAGTAGGCAAAGAAGTTTTGCAGGACGAAAAGCAGCGGTTGTTTAACTACCTGCTGACTGAAGATCACTATATATCCGGTGGCCCAACGAACAATGCAGGCGCTGTGTTTGAATGGTACGCAAAGCAATTCGGAGATTTCAAAAAAGCATTTGACCTTGAAGACTGTATTGAAAACCTGATCGCTGATGCAGCAAAGGTTGCGCCAGGATCTGATGGATTGATTTTTCTTCCTTACCTGCAAGGTGAAAGGGCACCGATGTGGAATGCGAATGCAAGAGGTGTCTATTTCGGATTAAACATCAAACACGAACAGCAGCATTTCGTTCGTGCCACAATTGAAGGAATATTATATGCTATTTATAGCATCGGAAAAACTTTGGAAGAGCATCGCTCGTTTAAAAGGCTTTCTGCAAACGGGACCTTTGCTTCTTATCCTTTCTGGACGCAGTTGATGGCGGATGTTTTCAACAAGCCTGTCCATATTAAGCAGGGGTCGGGTTCCGACAGTGTTGCTTTTGGATCTTTTTTACTAAGTGCAACTGAGATTGGCTTGTATAAAAATTTAGATGAGGCTGCGGAAACGGTGAAACTGCCGGACAGTTTTACTCCTAGCAAAGAACTCCATAGTGTTTATATGAAGCATTACTCAATTTTTGAAAGATTGAGCGTGAAGCTGTTTGATGAATTTGAGGCCATTGCTGATCTACAACAGGACAACTAAAACGATAATCACTTCTCATTACTTGCTATGAAACGAAAATCCATCCATACCATACTTTACTTAGCTGCATTTATTTTTTTAATTGCCTGGCTAATTCTAACTATTAAGCAATCGCACAATTTAGCTGGCTGGTTATTGATGCTATTTTTTTTCTGTCTTGCCATCGCATTCAGAGGCAATCAATTCTTAAAGGGGCTTTCTTTTACTGTAATCATCATTGGTGTTGTGAGTTTTGCTATGTATCATCCGCAATATTTTAAAACAATCGGCAGTTTCAAACTATCAGCGTTAATTATTCCATTGCTTCAAATCATCATGTTCGGCATGGGTACAGAATTAAGTTTGAAAGATTTTGTTAACGTGGTGCGCATGCCTAAGGGAATAATAGTTGGCGTTGTCTTCCACTATTTGATCATGCCACTAATTGGTTTCACAATTGCGAGTTTATTCCATTTTCCCAACGAGATTGCTGCAGGAATTATTTTAGTTGGATGTTGCCCGAGCGGCCTGGCATCAAACGTAATGTCTTATCTCGCAAGAGCCAATCTTGCATTGTCGGTTTCAGTTACAACCATATCAACATTGCTTGCGCCTTTTCTAACGCCACTGCTTTTAAAACTGCTTGGTGGAAGTTTTGTGCAAATTGATTTTTGGTCGATGGTGTGGGATATTACAAAGATTGTGATCATTCCTATTGTTGCCGGATTAGCATTTCACTATTTAATGCGTGGAAGATTCAATTGGCTTGATAAGATCATGCCACTTCTTTCAATGGCCGGCATTGCAATCATCCTAGCCATTATGGTTGCAGCCGGAAGAGATAATCTTTTAAAGGTCGGAGCGCTGTTGCTGGTAGCAACGTTTCTTCATAATGTTGCTGGTTTTTTTCTTGGATACTGGTCTGCACGCTTATTAAAATTTCGAGAAAGAGATTGCAGAACAATTGCATTAGAAGTTGGAATGCAGAATGCGGGACTTGCAACAGGTCTGGCATTAACCATGGGCAAAATTGCAACTGTAGGATTAGCGCCGGCCATCTTCGGACCTGTGATGAATGTGAATGGTTCTTGTTTAGCAAGTTGGTGGCACAATCATTTGCCGAAAGAAAATCCTTCTAAAAAAGAAGAGACACCTGTAGAAGTAAGTCTTACTTAAATCCTCTAACTAAAAAATAAATACACCCATGTTAATGATGAAACGTTTGCTATCCCTATTTACAATAGCATTTGTCTTTAACCAGGCAATAGCACAGCATGTGCAAATAAGCAAAGAAGAACTCATTGCATTAACACATGAATGGAAAGGAGAACGTTTTCCCGATGGTCGCCCTAAAGTGCCTGATGATATCATTAGAAGAATGAAAGCTGTAAGTGTTGAAGAAGCGTGGGCTGTTCTCACGAATGCAGGTTACAGGTATCAGATTGCCGAAGGATGGGAAACAATCAATCCTGACAGTGTGCTCGTTGGCCGTGCAGTAACAGCAACGTTCATGCCTGGCCGCCCGGATGTTTGGAGTGTGATTGACTCTTTTGGAAAGAAAGAAGGAAGAAGAGCTCAAAATGTTTGGGCTGTGGAAATGCTACAAAAAGGAGATGTATATGTTGCCGACCAATTTGGCGCTAAAAGAAACGGTCCAACTATTGGTGACAATATAGGTAATGCTATTTATGCAAGGACAGGAAATGGAATTGTGTATGACGGCGCCATAAGAGATTTGGAAGGCCTGAAAGAAATTGGCGGCTTTACTTCCTTTTATACAAGCTACGATCCTTCTTATCACAATCCTGGTGCAGGGCAAAGCAGGGATCTCACCACAATGATTGTTGGTATTAATCATCCAACACGCATAAGAACTGTAACTGTTATGCCGGGTGATGTTGTATTAGGCAAATTGGGTGTTGTTGTTTTTATTCCTCCACAGCTAGCAGAAAAAGTTGTGATCACTTCAGAAATTGTTCGGTTGAGAGATTTGTTCGGACACCAGCGATTGAGAGAAGGAAAATACACAGCGGGACAAATTGATGCAAGATGGACGGACGATATTGAAAAAGATTTTTCAAAGTGGTTGAATGACCACATTAATGAATTGCCCGTTCCAAAAGAAACGATTCAAAATTATTTGAAAGACAGAACATGGTAATAAATACTGACTAAAAACAAAAATCAACTCAAACTTCTTTTCACCCTCAAAATACTGTTTATGTCGACAAGAAGATCGTTCGTTACAAAGACAGCTATAGCAGCAGCATTGGCTCCGTTTGCATCTTTATCTAAAACATATGGACGCGGACTCGAACATGCAATAGAAAAAACATCCAAACCATCTGCACCATCAGATTTAAAAATTACTGACGTCAAATGCGCCTACTCAGGTGGCGGATTATTCGTAAAAATTTATACCAACCAGGATATTGTAGGTTATGGTGAAGCTGTGGATGCCATAGGCGGAACTTATTATTTGGTTCAACGATTAGGAAAACAATTAAATGGAAGAAGTCCATTATCTCCAAACGTCATCTTTGAGCAATTTCGCAAGCAAGCCTTTTTTGGTGGCGCTCAATCAGGAATGTATGTAGCAGTGCTGAGTGCATTTGATGCTGCGCTCTGGGATTTATGCGGGAAAGCATTAGGCTTACCTGTCTATCAATTATTAGGTGGAAAGTTTCGGGATAAAGTAAGAGTGTATTGCGATACCGAATTATATGCAGTGAGGAATCCCAAACCCGAAGATTATGCAAAAGCAGGTATGGATGCAGTTGCAAGAGGTTATACTGCCATTAAGTTTGATATTGACTCGGCAACTGATCCAAACAAATATGACAGGTGGAACTGGACGGCAAGCAATGCCGAAATTGAAAGAATGTACAATTCCATTGAAGCGGTTCGCAAAGCAGTAGGACCTCACATTGATATTTGCGTTGACATGCATGGACGCTACGACGCACCAACCGGAAGAAAAGTAGCAAAGGTGATGGAGCCATTGAACCTGATGTGGCTTGAAGAACCTGTTCCTGCTGATAATATTGACGTTTATAAAACCATCACACAGGAAACCAGCACACCCATTTGCGGAGGAGAAAATTTCTACCTGACATATGGATATACTAGGTTGTTGTCCGAAGCAGCTATTGATATCATCATGCCCGATCTTCAAAAATGCGGAGGACTTGGTGAAGGACAACGTATTGCTAATCTTGCGAACGCCTACTACACACCTTTTTCACCACATATGGTTGGTTCATTTCTTGGAGCAATGGCATCAGCACATGTCTGCGCATCGGTACCAAATTTTCATATTCTTGAATGGCAAACATTAAGCGATACAGAACCAAAATGGAAAGAGATCGTCAAATATGACAAGCCATTCATTGAAAAAGGGTTTCTGGTTGTATCGGACAAACCGGGAATTGGTGTCGAAATTAATGAAGAAGGCTTGAAAAAATACGCAACACCGGAGGTGCCTTTCTTTGCGTAATTGTTTATCGCCAGAAGCCGTTGATCAATATGCCTATGAGTATCTGCAACAAAACATGATAAATTGCACAGGCAATTTTTGTTTATGAATAGATTGAGATGTTTTTCACTCATTATTCTGTTGATCTTTTACTCACTGGCGTTTTCTCAAAACGTAAATATCGTTTATGACAATGCATCTCGACAAGCATCTTATGGTGCTCAAATGTTGGAAAAAGCATTGGCAGCGAAAGGATATATTCTCAAGGGTTCGAAAGCGGACGTTGTTATTTCAATTTTTACCGATGCTAAACAACTGAAAGAAGAAGCTTATACAATTCAGGCTAAGAACAAAAAAATTATTATCACGGGTGGTGATAACCGAGGAATGATTTACGGCTGTTTATCACTTGCTGAAGAACTAAGAAACGGAAGCCGGTTGGATGCAATCAAGTCAAAACATGAAAGTCCCCATTACGGTTTTCGTGCCATTAAGTTTGATTTGCCCTGGGACACTTATCGGCACAGCGATGCGTTGGATTTGCATTATGAAACGTGCAAGGACTTAAATTTTTGGGAAGCATTTTTGGATATGATGACGGAAAACCGTCTCAACGCTCTCACTTTATGGAACCTCCATCCCTACACCTTCATGATTAAACCCAAAAACTTTCCCGAAGCGTCATCGTTTACCGATGCAGAGCTGCAAGAATGGCAAACGCTTTTTCATGGTATTTTTCGCTTGGCAAAAGAACGTGCCATTGATGTCTATATCATTCCTTTCAACATTTTTGTAAGCCCTGAATTTTCGAAAGCACATAACGTCAACATCGATAACCTTCAACATGATTTTTTTGTAAAAGGCGATACTTCAGAACTGGTGAAGCGTTATACCCGCGAATGTGTAACTCAAATGCTGCAAGAGTATCCCGAAATCACAGGAATGGGACTTACACTTGGTGAAGGCATGGGGGGTATGACACCGCAAGAGCGGGAAGAATGGATGAAAGAAACCATCATTGAAGGAATGCGTTTATCCGGCCGCAAACTAAAACTCATTCACCGCATTCCTTTTTCAAGCACAACAAACTCTTTAGGTGTTACCAGCATTGAAACAGAAAAATTAACAAGGAAAGAATTAGACGCACAAGGCGAACTCTCTTTTCTGCAGCCGCCAGTTTTTGCCGATCTAAAATACAATTGGTCGCATGCGCATTCCACACCGACATTAGTAAAAGTGCACGGCGGAAAATTGTATGATACCTACTTCAATCCCGAGCCAAAAAATTATAAGATCAACTGGACCGTTCGTAACGAAGATTTTTTCTGTCTTCGTTGGGGTGTGCCCAGTTTTATACGATCGCACATAGCAACTAACAGTCAATCTTATGTTGGCGGGTATATGATTGGTTCCGAAACATACATTCCGGCAAAGGACTATTTTACAAAGCCAGGCACTTCCGTTAGCTGGAAATATGCTTTTGAAAGGCAATGGTTGTTTTACAAATTGTGGGGAAGATTATTATACAATCCGCAAACTCAAGATGCTGTTTTTCGGGCCGAGTTTATTCATCGTTACGGCAAACAGGGAAGCAATTTACTCGAAGCTTTTTCTTTAGCAGGCAAAACGCCTTTACGTCTTGGATCTCTGTTTGATTTTACAATGGATCTGACTTTGTATGAAGAAGGTTTTATGGCCCTGAATGACAAAGCAAAGCGGGTTGAATATATTTCTGTTGACCGTCTCGTTCATCAACGCGTAACTGATCCTGAGTATGTATCTGTTGAAGACTATGTCAATGCAACTATTAACGGTACGTCTTTCAACAAAAATAAAATAACACCACCGGTATTAATTAAAATGCTACAGCAGGACTGTAACAGGGCACTTGGGTTGGTAAAAGATATCAATACATCAGCGAATAATGATTTGATGTTTGAAGTAGCTGATGCAAAAGCCTGGACATATATGGGCCTCCATTTTGCAGAGAAATTAAAAGGTGCTATAGCACTGCAAACCTATCGTCTAAAAGGAGGCGAAGAAAATAGACAGAACGCAATAAAACACTTGCAAAATGCTTTAAGGTTTTGGGATGATATTGTTCGTATTACCCGCCCTATTTACAAGGACATGCCACTTGTACATTATAGTGAACAAAATGGGGTACGTTCAGAAGAAAATAAACATCTTACTTTTCATTGGGAAAAGCTTCGCCCTGACGTAGCAAAGGATGTAGAAACGGCGAGAAATGCGATTGCTGGTCTGAATTAGTAAAAAATGCAGTCATAGAAAGTTACAATCCAGGCAATTTTATCAGGGGTGTAGAATTTATCGTCGGATTTAATTGCACATTTTTTGCTTCAGCTTCTCTTATTTTTAATTTTCTTTGTTTTTTTACTAAAATTTATTCGACATGAAAATCCGGTTCACATTGTGGCTCTTCATTGGAGGTTTAATTTATTATCGTGTCACGAAATCGCAATTAATTTAAGAATGCAAAATGTCACAATATGAGAAGTATTTTTCTGGTTGTATGGATATTATTTAGTGTTAGCCATCTTTCTGCACAATCCACTAATCATTGGTCATCACACAAAGCAAAAAAATGGTTCAAGAAAAAAGAATGGCTGCACGGCCTCTCTGTCACACCACATTCGTCCATTGACAAATTACAATTTGCAAAACAATATCATCTGAACAAGACAGCATGGGACAAAGCCTTTGCTTATTTGAAAAACACAGATTTGAAAACGCTTACCACTGGCAGACATGAAATTGATGGCGACAATGTTTATGCCAGCGTAACTGAAGCCCCTACAAAAGACTATGATAAAACAGCTTTTGAATCGCATCGAAAGTATATCGACCTTCAATTGGTGATAACAGGGGAAGAAAATATGGCTAAGGCATCGCTAAGTTCTGTAGCAGTTAGCAAACCTTACAATGAAGCAACTGATCTGGCGAATTATACAGGCGAAGGAAAAATCTACACAGTGCCTGCGGGAACATTCATGCTTTTTTTTCCAACAGAAGCACACCGTCCTAACATTACTCCTGGCGGTAACAAAGTAGTGAAGAAGATTGTGATTAAAATAAAAGCAGTGTCTGAAAACTAACGGGTGATTTTATTGAGGAATTGCTTCCATCTTTTGCACAGCATCCCGTGTTAGTTCTCCGTTTACCTTTCGCATAGTACGAAGCGGATTTACATCTTTCAATGCATCAGGCAAAAATTCCTGGGGACAATCCTGGTAACATACAGGACGTAAGAAACGTTTGATAGCTTCGGTACCGACCGACGTAAAATGAGCAAATGTCGTTGCAGGAAAAGGCCCGCCATGCATCATCGCATGACTTACTTCAACTCCTGTAGGAACACCATTATAAATTACTCTTCCAACTCTTGATATTAAAATGTCGATACAATTTTTGAATTGGCTAAAATCATTTGAAGTGCCAATGACGGTTCCGGTTAATTGTCCATGCAATGATTTTAATGCAGATTGTAACTCTTTTTCATCTTCACAAATAACTACTAAAGATGTAGGTCCAAACACTTCGTTTTGCAAGTCCGTGTTTTGAATAAAAGTCTTTGCTTCTGTTTGGGCAAGTAATGCGCTGCCTTTGTAATCCGCCTTGGTATCGTCACCAACCCAGGAAGCAGTTACACCTTCCTGCTCTAGCAAATGTTGGCGTTCTTTGTAATAAGCGGCACAAATAGTTTGATTCAACATGATTGCTGGTTGTACCTGCTGTAACGATCCGGCTAACTTCTGAATGAAAGCTTCTGTGTTTTCATCTTTTACAACAAATAATAACCCTGGATTGGTACAAAATTGCCCGACACCAAGAGTGATAGAAGCAGTAAGTTGTGCAACTACAGTATCAATATCTTGTTTGATTTTATTTGGAAGAACAAGAACAGGATTAATGCTGCTCATTTCTGCATATACAGGAATGGGCTCTTCTCTTTCATTAACAGATGCTTTCAACAGGGACATTCCCGCACGGAAAGAACCTGTAAAGCCAACGGCTTTTATTTGTGGATGTTTTACTAATTGTTGTCCCAGTTGTGATCCCTCGCCAATTAACGAAGAAAAAACGCCATCAGGCATGTTACACTTTTGTGCTGCAGAAATGATAGCAGTTGCCACCAGTTCATTTGTTCCCAAATGAGAACTATGTGCTTTTACAATTACGGGACAACCCGCAGCAAGTCCCGAAGCAGTATCGCCACCTGCAGTTGAAAAGGCCAACGGAAAATTGCTTGCCGCAAAAACAGCTACCGGGCCGATAGGTTGCAGCATTAAGCGTAAGTCGGAACGAGGCAAAGGTTTTCGATCTGGCAATGCCGTATCAATAATGGCTTCAACAAATGAACCTTCACGCAAAAGAGAAGCAAAGAGTTTCAATTGTCCAACTGTTCTCCCCCGTTCGCCGGTTATTCTTGCTTCAGGCAGGCCGCTTTCAAGATGAGCTCTCTGGATCAACTCATCTCCTATTTGCATGATCTCGTCTGCAATTACATCCAAAAAATTCGCTCTTTCGATAAATGATGTTTGCCTGTAGACTTCAAAAGCAGTCGTTGCTTTTTCAACTGCAGTTTGAATTTCACTATCCGTCGCTATAACAAACTCTCCGGGCAAATTATTTTTCAGAACCGTGCTGAATGAATGTAATTTTTTTTCACCTGAAGCTTGCTTTTCGAACCCGACTAAATTATATCCTGAGATCATGAAATAAATTTTGATGAGCAAAATAAATGAATCATGCGCTTGCGGCGATAATTTTTTGTTCCAACTGAGCTTTCCTCTGTGAATCTTTTAGCGCAATAATTGTAAGAATAGCCGCAATCAATAAAGATCCTGACATAAAAATATAAGAAGCACCAAAGCCACCCGTTACCCCATTTAGGTAACCAACCAGATAAGATCCTGCAAAGGAGCCTAGAGCACCCAGGCTGTTGATAAGCGCAATGGCACCCGCTGTAACATTTGACGGTAATATTTCAGGCATGATAGCAAAGAAGGGACCGTAAGGTGCATACATAACTGCACCAGCAATTACCAACAAAGCGAACGACAGCCAAAAGTTACTTGTTCCAAGTAAATAAGAACTATAAAATGCAATGGCGCCGATCAACAAAAATGGCCAAACAAAAATTTTCCTATTCAATGTCTTATCAGAAAAATAAGAAGTGATGAGCATCGCAATAATCGCAAATAAATAAGGAACTGAAGCAAGCCATCCGGTTTCAACTATGCTCATATTTGGCGCACCTTTTATGATGGTTGGCAACCACATTACAAAACCGTAAACACCAATGCTCCAAAATGCATATTGCAAACAAAGCAGAATAACAGCCTTGCTTTTAAAGGCCTCCATGTAATTTTTTACAGGCTTGATATTTTGCTGTTCCTTTCGCAAAACTGCTTCCAAAGCATCTTTGTCTTCCTGCGATAACCATTTCGCATCTTTAGGTTTGTCATTGACAAGGTTCCACCAAAAGAAAGCCCAAATGATTGCGGGCAATCCTTCCAGTATAAACATCCATCTCCAACCCAAGGAATTAATTAAATAACCGGAGAGAATAGACATCCACAAAATGGTGACAGGATTGCCAAGAATTAAAAACGTGTTAGCTCTTGATCGTTCTTTTTTTGTGAACCACCGGCTCAACAAAAGAATCATTGCCGGCATAACTGCACTTTCCACTACACCAAGCATAAAACGGATGGCAATCAAAATGTTCACATTGTTGGTCATACCGGTTGCCATTGCGCAAGCACCCCAAAGTATGAGCGACCAGAAGATCAATTTTTTTGTACTTCTCACAGCGGCATAGTGCGTACCCGGGATTTGAAAAAAGAAATAACCTAAAAAGAATAACGAGCTTAATAATGATGAAATACCGGGAGTAATATTTAAATCTTTGGCCATACCCCCCGCAGTACCAAAACCAAAATTTGCTCTATCCAAATAAGCAAGACTGTATGTTATGAAAGCAATGGGCACTAATCTATACCATCGTGTTTTCGCAATTGTCGTTTCCATAAAATTCTTTTGTCAAAGCAGGAGCGTCTAAATTTTCCTCAACTAAAGATCCTGTCATGCGATCTCAATTGATCCCACTCCGTTGTTGGTGCAAAGAAAGATTTATCATCAGGATGTAAATGTTGTTTTACTACATCTTCATTCAATTCAACGCCGAGTCCCGGCGCTGTCAACGGAAGATTTGCATAACCTTTCGTGATCAGTTTTCTTCCATCAGTTGTTTTGACTAAACTCTCCCACCACGGCAAATCAATTGAGTGATGCTCCAGCGCCAAAAAGTTTTGTGTAGCTGCTGCACAATGAACATTCGCCATAAATGAAATCGGTGTTCCCGCCTGGTGCATTGCCATGGCAATTCCATGCTCTTCTGCGTAATCACCAATACGTTTTGTTTCGAGCAATCCACCGGATGAAGCCAGGTCTGGATGAACAATATCTACTGCATGAATGTCGATGAGTGGTTTAAAACCTGAAAGCAAATAAACATCTTCACCTGTAAGCATTGGCGTTTCCAATGAATCTGATAAAGTTTTCCATTGATCAACATAATCCCATGGAACAACATCTTCCATCCACGCTAATCGATACTTCTCTAGTTTTTTACCAAGACGAATTCCGTTATTTAAATCGAAGTGTCCATAATGATCTGTTGAAAGTGGAATTTCATATCCCAACATGCTTCTTACGTTGTCAACCAGTTTCGCCATTTCATCCAAACCTTTTTCAGTAATTTGTATTTGTGTGAAAGCATGTCTTGTGTTGGAATAGCTTGTCGGCCCCCAGTTGCCCCATTGCTGCAAATCGCCTTTTTCAGTTTCCCAAAATTTTGAATTGACAACTGCACCCGGAATCTTATTGATCTCGCCAATTCCTAAATCCATTTTCAACCAGGTGTAACCTTGCTCATTAATTCTATAGTCCATCAATTTCTTTTGTTCTGCTGGCGAACCCGCTTCCGGCGTATCAGCATACAATCTTATTTTATCACGATATCTTCCTCCTAATAATTGCCATGCTGGAATGTTATAAGCCTTACCGCATAAATCCCACAAAGCCATCTCCACTCCACACACACCACCAGCTTGTCGCGATGGACCACCAAACTGTTTTATTTTTTTGAAGATCAGTTCAACATTGCAGGGATTCATTCCGAGTATGCGACTCTTCAACATCAAAGCATATCGAACATCAGCACCATCTCTCACTTCGCCCAGACCATAAATGCCCTGATTCGTATCAATGCGAATGATGGAAGTACGACCAAGTACAGTTGTTGTTGCGTAACGCAGATCGGTAATTTTCAGATCGGACGGAGCAGAATAACGATTTACTTTCTGTGTAGTATTGGCAAGCACTTCTTCAATTGGTGAAAACATGAATGCTCCACCAAGTGCAATTCCACCTAGAGCAGATTTCTTCAAAAAATCACGACGAGGATTTTCCGAAATATTTTCCCTGTTCGAAATCTTTGTTGATTCTATTGTTTCCGGATCTTTTAATCCAAGCTTTGATAAAATTTTTTGTGCGGGTGTCATGGTGATTGTTTTGCAGTTAAAGAAGGATAATTGTTATTTGCCAATGCATGATTGTTTTATTACCAGGTTCTTTGCTTCATGTATTCATCCAGTTCCTGCCTTGTCATGGGAAGGTTCTTCTTCGCGTCGATCCACTGAAGAAAATCTTTTTTGATTTCATCTGTCCACTGTTGATCAATTTGGCCAGGAGTGTATTTTTTTTCGCGTAAACGGAGGTGACCAAATTCATCCTTCAATTGAATAAACTCGGAACTTAAAACAAGGTCCTCCGCCATTGATGCAGGAATAAAAATAGTCCCTGTTTTTTTGGCCAGGACAACATCGCCGGGCAACACAGTTGCTCTTCCAATACGAATAGGGACGTTGATACCGGTAAGCATCATCTGTTGTATGTAAGAAGGATCAGAGCCTTTGATCCATGCATTAAAACCATTGATGTCCTCAAGACCTTCAACATCTCTTACCGAACCGTAAAAAATGACACCCTTATGAGAATGCGCATAAATGGAATTACCAAGATTATCACCAATTAAAGTTCCATCTACAATTTTTCCATAGCTATCTGCCACATAAATGTCACCTTCTTTCAAAACATCTATTGGCCATGAATTCGTTCCGCCAATGCGACCTTCCTTTCTTCCCTGCTTTCTTACTAAACTATCAACATCAGGTCGAAGCGGCATGTATTGCGCTGTAACCACGCGGCCCACCATTACTGAATCAGGACGCAAAACCTGCCAGTCACCTTCGTACTGATTTTGAAAACCTTTATTTCTTAAATAACCCCAGGCTTCTTCCATCGAAATATTTTTCAACCGTTCCAATAATTTGTCCGCCACTTTCGGACGGCCATCAGGAAAACGTTCACCTTTCCAATCAGGCGTGTACAATTTTATTTGATCAACACCGGGAGTGATTTGTATTTGTTGTGCATGAGAAAATGAAAAAAGAAAAATGAAAGATAAGAGAATAGCAGTCTGCTTATTCATATTGCAAGTGGTTTTAGTAGTGACTATAATTTTAAGAATGCGGTTAACACTACAGGATACAAAATATCTAAAACTGAAAAGAAAAAACTTCCAATAAAAACCACTGACGGATTTTAAACAAAGAGACTGCTATTTCAAATCTACTCGTTTGCCCTTTCTTGCGGCTTCATAAATGGCATCAATCAGTTTTAAATCTCTCACGCCTTCTTCGCCGTCGACAGGCACTATTGGTTGTTTTCCATCGAAAATAATTGCAGCCATTTCATCCATCTGAACTGTTTGGTGTGTCATGTGTGGTTGCGCCAATTCACCTTTATTTGTTTTTCCTTTAATGGGACCATAACCTGTAGCGGGCCATAATTCTGCAAAACCTTTTTGACCTGTTAGGAAGAAGCGATCGAGATAGCTCATATTGTAAGTGGACAGGCAGGAAGCGACAGCACCGCTTGGAAAACCAAATTCAAACTGGATTGTTTCATCTACACCTTCTTTGAATTTTTCAGGATTCGTTTTTGTTTCCTGTGCGGTTACCCAAATAGGCTCTTCTCCAACCATATAGCGGGCACCATTAATGGAGTAAATACCAATATCCATCAATGAGCCGCCACCCGACAGTTGTTTGTTCAATCTCCATTGCGTGGGATCGCCTGCGGTAAAACCGGTTTGTCCCTGAAAAAACATGATCTTTCCTAACTCGCCGTCCTTTCTCATTCGAATCACTTCCAAAGTTTTCGGCTCAAAGTGCATGCGATAACCTACCAACAGTTTTACGTTTGCTTTCTTACATGCATCAACCATCTCCTGACCCTCCTTTGCATTTATGGCCATCGGTTTTTCGCAAATGACATGTTTACCGGCTTTGGCCACCCTTATTACTTCGTCGTGATGCAAGGCATTCGGTGTAATAACATACACCGCATCGATATCTGGATTGTTTTTTATTGCATCAAAGTTTTGGTAGTTGTAACAGCTCTTATCAGGAATGTTGTACCTGCTTTGCCAGTCTTTTATTTTAGAAGGCGTGCCACTAATTACCCCGGCAACCTTTGCTCTTTTGCATGATTGCATGGCTTCTGCCACACGATTTCCGTAACTGCCTAATCCCATGATGGCAACACGAAGGATTCGTTCATCACCGGAGTTTTTTGTTACTGTTGTTTTAGTTTCTTTATTGAAACGCAAAAATGGAAGAACTGCAGTTGATAAAGTGATCTTCTGCAAAAAATCACGACGGGAAGTCATAGCAAGAAGTTTGCTATAAATATACTGATGTTATTTTTTCGTGTAAACTTATTGTGCAGGTTATAACCGGCTTGGATAATATGAAATAGTGGTAGTTTTCTTAGTTTCCGTGGATAACGAAGGCATTTACAGTGTAAGTAGCTTCTTGTCCTGGATTTTCAACGAGCTTTATATAGATTGCCCGACAAGTGGTCTAATTATAACAGCGAAATACCATTCCCTGCTTTTCTACTTCATCATATTGCTGAAAACTTCTACAAAATCATTCTTTCCACTTGCGCAATTAGAGGCATTGATGAAGTGTAATTGAGCACCCCTTTCACCTGATGAAAAGTAGCCAATTTCAGACTGTGCGGCTACGTTGACGCTATTGTTCTTGTCAATGACAATTGAACAAACTTTTGTTTTATTAGGAAGATAAAATCTGCGCCAAAAGTTTCCGTCAAAACTGACGAAACCATCCTTATTAGCAAAGTAGATGATGCCGTTTTATCCTGCGCTATACCGCAGTTCTGCCGCCCTGTGTTATAAACCTGTTTAGAATAATTAACCACGATCGGTATCCCGATTGTATTTTGACAATAGCCACCAAAACAAGCGGACAGAAAGCACAAAAAAAATACAGCCAGCACAAAGTGAAAATATTTTTAACTGCCTTAAATTGCAGCGATAGACATTGATATTACTGCTCCGGTTGAGCTCAACAAAATATACCGTTATGAAGAAACTTTTTTTAGTCGCTGCATTTTTCGTGTCAGTATTTGCAAATGCACAAACATACAAGCTTGAAAAACTTTGGGAAACAGATAGCGTTATTGCAATCCCGGAATCTGTTCTACCTGATTTCTCAAACAAGACGCTTTATATATCGTTGATAGACGGAGGGCCATGGGACGCAGATGGCAAAGGTGGCATAGGCAAACTAGATTTTGAAGGCAAAAACTACAATGGTTCCTGGATCAGCGGACTGAATGCGCCAAAAGGACTGGGAATTTATAAAGACAAACTTTATGTTGCCGATATCAGCAAAGTAGTTGTTATTGACATTAAAAACGGGAAGATCGAAAAAAGAATTGCTATTGATGGTGCAAATGGTCTGAACGATATTTCCGTCGATGATTCAGGGGCCATTTACGTTTCCGATTCAAAAACAGCAAAAATCTGGCGAATACAGAATGATGTTCCATCTCTTTTTCTTGACAACATACAAGGAGCAAACGGATTGAAAGCGATTGGCAATGATGTTGTGTTTGCAGAAGGCAAATTATTGCAAAAAGCAAATGCTCAAAAACTGGTGACAAAAATTGCCGAATTGCCTAATGGCATTGATGGTATTGAGCCTCTTGGCAATGGTGATTTTGTTGTTACTTCCTGGATAGGTTTTGTTTATTACGTTTCTTCTAATGGCAATGTGCAAACATTGTTAGATACACATGAAGCCAAAAAGAACACTGCTGATATTGGTTACGATGCTGTAAAGAAAATTGTTTACGTTCCTTCATTTAATGGTAAAACTGTTGCTGCGTACACTTTGAAATAATTAACTGAAACTATGAAAATCTATTTCGTATTGATCCTTACCTTATCTCTTCAATTCAAAATATCGGCGCAAACGCCAAATACATTTATCATTGATGCGAATCATCTGATGCAAGTAAAAAATAAAGCGGAGCAGAAAGATGCGTACACTTTAAGATTGGTTAATGAACTAAAAAAGAAAGCAGATGCCCTGCTAAACATGAAACCGGTTTCAGTGATGGACAAAGCCATTACTCCTCCAAGTGGAAACAAGCATGATTACATGAGCCAGGCACCTTATTTCTGGTATGACAGCAGCAAAACCAATGGCCTGCCATACATTAGGCGAGATGGCCAACATAATCCGGAAATAAAAAGAATAACAGATCATACTTATTTCAGTGATCTTGAAAACGCTGCTACAATTTTATCTGTTGCATGGTATTTATCAGGTGAAGAAAAATATGCGGCAAAGGCATCTGCACTAATCTATCATTGGTTCTTTGATAAAGCCGCGAAGATGAATCCAAATCTTGAATATGCACAAGGCATTCCTGGCATTACGACTGGAAGAGGAATTGGTATTATTGAAAGCCGTTCACTTACGGGCATTGCAGATGCGGCAGCATTGCTTGAAGGCTCTGCGTCATGGACAACGAATGATAGCAAACAATTGCAGGACTGGTACAAGGAATATTTACACTGGATGCTGACCAGTAAAAATGGTAAAGAAGAACATTATTGGCAAAATAACCGTGGTGCCTGGTTTTATGTCCAGGCTATAGATTTTGCGCTGTTCACGGGGGATAAAAAGACAGCATTGCAATTATTCGATGAAAGCAAAAAACGTCTCGACAGTCAATTAACCAAAGAAGGAAAATTTCCCCTGGAACTGGAAAGAACCAATGGACTTGGCTACAGCACTTTCGTTGTGTCGGCATGGTTCCAGGTAGCAAGGCTTGCAGAAAAGATTGGTGTCGATCTCTGGAATTACAAAACAACTTCAGGAGCCGGCTTGCAAACAGCAGTTGATTGGCTATTACCGTATACACTGAAAGAAAAGAAATGGATTTACCAGCAAATTAGTCCATACAACTCCAAAGATTTTTATTCTTTGTTGCTGCAGGCTGCTGAAAAATTCCATGATGAAAAATATTTGGACAAGGCAAATGAAATCATTGGCGAAAAAGATGTGTTAGAGGAGCTCTTGTTTAGATAGTTTAAACAAAAATCCCTTTCTGTTAGCGATCTTGTTGAACAGTTACCCGAACAAATAAATCAACTACCGGCGGTTAATAAGTGTTTGATGGATTTATTGCTTGGTTCCGATCGAATCCACAATATGGAAATAGTCAAAATCTACAAACCCACCGATGTTCTTGGTAGCATAGTTAAACAGCGCAAAACGATATCCCATAAAATGCGGTAGTGTGTAAGTCATTTTCAACTGCGTACCAATAGGCATCCATCTTTTACCATCAAGGCTGTAAAAGAAATTAGCTATATCTCTTTTATCGGTGAAATCGCACTCGGCTTTAAAGAAGATTGTGTTTTGATTGAGCGGTACCGTTTGTGCTTCAACGGCATTTCCTGTGCTTGCATTGATCATCACAATCACTTTCTTCTCTCCTTCTGCATGAACACCAATCAAACCATAATTTTTTTGTAGTAGTCCTAAGCCTGCAAAATCACCATCCTTCATATTTGAAACATCAAGTGAAATAGAGCCGGTGCAAACAGGGCCAATGGTGCGTTGTGTTAATGAATTTCTCGCCAATACAAAACTCGTATCAATTCTGCCTGCAATTAAACGTAAGTAGCCCTTTCTTGCATTGAGCGACCAAAGCCTGTTATCAGGATTATGGTTCCATTGCCAGACAAGTGGTATTGCACGATCATTCTTTTTGCGGGTAAATTCATCAGAAGCAACAATGCCCGGAATTAATCCTTTGCTCTCAGGAAGATCAAGTGTTTCAGGAACCTTGCCATTTACGCCCAGTACTGGCCAGCCATCATCCCATTTCACCGGAACCAAGTATGGAATTCGTCCAACTGAACCAAAATCACGAAACAGGTAAGCGTACCATGTTCCATCAGGTGTATCAATTAATCCTCCTTGTGCAACTCCTAAATCCTGCAATGCAACTCTTCCCTCCCATGGTCCGGTAATCTTATCTGCCCTGTGAATCACAACAGTTCTCATACCGCCCCTCGGCCAGGTGATGTTGAACAGGTAATATTTCCCATTCACTTTAAACAATTGCGAACCTTCACCTAAACCACTCACCGCAATATTTTCACTTGGCTGACTTGTATTTTCAATAATCACCTGGTTGATGCCGCCTTCCCTCATGCCGGATAAATCGTTTTTCAATTCAACAAGGGTCAATTTTTTGTTTCCATAGATCATGTAGATTTTTCCGTCATCATCAAAGAATAAGGAATGATCATGCAATGCTGGTCTAAAAGAAATTTCTCTCCAGGGCCCTTTCTCGATGTTGTTTGTTATGTAGATATGTGTTTTGCCACTGGTAGCGGCGAAAGTAGAAACATAATAAGTGCCGTTATGGTAGCGGATACTGCTTGCCCATGATCCTCTTCCATAAGTGGACTTTCCATTTTCCAAATTCATTTCATCATTGTTAACCAATGTATCGTATGCGTAGTTAACAAGCTGCCAGTTAACCAGGTCCTTTGATTTCATGATAGGCAAACCAGGACTCATGTGCATAGTTGTGCTGCTCATGTAGTAAATGTCTGCCACACGTATCATAGACATATCGGGAACATCGGCAAAAATGATTGGGTTGTGTGCTTGCTTTACCTGTGCTTCAACAGAAAGAAATATTCCGATAAATCCTGTAATGCACAACAAAAACTTCTTCATCATTAGCTATGATTTTTAGTTGGTCTTTATTTTAAGCCGGCAAAGGCGTAAAATTAAGTTTCATCAAATTTAAAACTCCAGGGTGCCGCAAAGGCGCTTATTTGTTGAAACTTATGAAACAAATGTTTTCTTGCTGTTGTTCAAACATTAATAGTACAGTGAGACTGATTAAGCACCACAGCATCCACATTTTTCGTGCTTTGTGTGCAAGATGCGAATCTTCTTCAGCAATCGTTCCCTATATGCTATATCACCTGAAATCCGTGAGCATGCGGATCATCGTCATCAATAATAATCGTGTTGTATCCCGTTATCATTGCCCATCCTCTATACTTGGAACAATTGCTTTTTTAGTGTAATGGTTGTTTCCTCTTACTTGTACCTCCGGTAAGCTATCGGTCACATTCGACGCTCACTGTTGTTACAAACTTTCTAAAAAAAACAATTATGCCCACTGAATGTTTTCTGCCGGCTGAAGATTTAAGTAGTCAGGCAACTCAGGCCTTATCTTCAAAGCTGTTTCAACTATTGAAATCACATCCTCTCTTTCCTTTCCATCAAGTATTAAACGTGGCGCTCTTACATTTTCGGTACCGATCCCTGTAAGTGAACTGGAAAATAAACCCGGACGCAATTTCCGACTTTTCAGGAACTAATAAATTGTTTGTAGCACTATAATTTCAAATGAAATTATACAGCATATGCAGGGATTTACAAAGCTTTATTCCTCAAAACTGTTTAGCAATTCGCTGCTTGGGAGCAAAGTTTTACTTTAAGAGACATGCTCAACGCCTTCTAACCTCGCAAGTTCTTTGATCAGCACATCAATATTTTCCTTTTCAGCTTCAATAACTATCGAAACATGACCGCTGGTTTTTGTGGATTCTTCAGCCTTGAACTCATTGATGGTAACATTAGCCTTCTGTACGCAGTTGATGATGTTAACTAAAATGGAATTGTTGTTGACCACTTCTAGCAGTAATTTTTCTTCTTTCATATATCGGGAGTCACTACTCTAAAGAAATTGCATATTGGGCAATTCTCTGACCTGTACTCTCCTGTGTTGTAAACCTTACTGAGTATAACAGCACTCCAATGTCCTTTAACAAGGCATGAAAGGAAGGCCATCATTGCGATGCTAATTGAAAGGACTAAAAGAATAATTGACTAGAGAATTTTGATACCTATCTTTTTATTTTGAAAGTATCATCAGCAGAATTAACAAGCCGTTCTTCAGGGACTTCGATCTCGCCCTTCTCTCCGGTTCCGAAAACTTCGTAACTGATTTTGTATTGTTCCGTGATTCTGTTGTAGCTAAGAATTTCGGCGGATGCAATCGGGCCCCCTTTTCCGCCACCTTTAAATGACATGTTTTCCAGTAGTACTACGCGGTCTCCGTTTTGGTATCTCATTATTCGAATTTAAATAGAATGGGCATTCAAAAATCACGAGTTTATTCACATTTCTTAACTCCTTAACTTTCCATTCCATAGAACCTGATTTCCACAGAAAAATCTGCAAAATCTTAATTTTGTAAATGTTAATGCTCAGTAACTTCTAACTTCTGGCAAATGCGAAAATTATCACTACTCGGACTTTTTGTACTCCTTATGATTATTGTTTCTCAACTTGAGAGACTAACGAACGTAGTCAATTCATTATTACTAAACAGTATTCCGTTAACGTTTTATGTAACTATGCTATTGAGTCTTCTCATCATGGTTTCTTTATGGCACTCATTGAAATACATCCGGAGAATTGGAAGAAATTGATCCTGAGTACAAAACTCATTTCATTATTTTTATTTTCACAGCATTTGCTGTGAATCCAACTCTCAGGTCAGATGTGGTCATCACAGTCTGAATCAATGGTTCGTTTAGAATGTTGTTCCCTAAACACTCAACTACAAAATTGGCCCCGGCACCTCCTTCCTTTTCATTTGTTGGTATTACAATTTCCATGGAAGCCATAGGTTTTAGCAGCGCTGTGGAATCCAAATATTTTTTCAGCAAATTTCCATTCGAGTCGTAGTAATAGATCTTCGATAAATAAAGGCTGTCAGTGTAGCCAATGTTTCTTATGCTCAATGTGGCTGTCAGATAATATTCATGCTTGCCGGTTGCTCCATAAATGCTGGAATACACCGGCACATAATATTGCTCAATTGTATGAAATGATTTTTTATCTAGAGAAACGAATTGATAATTACGATTTGGATAATGAGCCTTTGGTTGTTTTGATATATCATTACAACTAATGAATGTAACACATGCTA
Organism: Flavisolibacter sp.; assembly: GCA_035554655.1. Taxonomy (GTDB): domain Bacteria; phylum Bacteroidota; class Bacteroidia; order Chitinophagales; family Chitinophagaceae; genus Flavisolibacter. The sequence continues at coordinate 25,038 of DATMIF010000004.1, read as the reverse complement.
GGAAATAAAACAGTTGCTTCATAACCGCATTTTATATGAGCAATAAATTCTCTGCTAACAGAGCCACCTCTAATCTAAACTATTTTCTTTGAGGAATCGGCTTCAATGTAAGTGGATCGGTATTCATCAGGTATTGCAAATCATACACAGGACGTTCCAGATCAAACGGAATTGGACGATGGCTGAACTGCTGAAAGTAAAGCAAGCAGCCATCTTTCCAAATTTGCGCATCACGGCATTGCCTGCGTAGCTTGCTTTGAACGTCAGCAAAACGTTCTGCGTCTATATAAGGTTCAACCTTGTCCCAAATTTTTTGAAACTCCCTCACCTGCTTCACCCCTTTGTCATAGTGATAACATATTTCATCCCATAAAATTCTTCCACTCTTCATTTTGTAGGTCCACGGCAAATGGTGAAACCATAACAAATAAATTTCAGGGCAGGTTTGTAAATTTTCAAATTGAGAAGCAAGTGGCTCGTGATATTGACTTACTGCATTGCTACCGGTTTTAGTACGATCGAAACCAACTCCATTACTATCCGCCTGGTGATAGTATGGCGGCGTCCAATCGGCTCTTACGCCTTTTGGCGCATACCACGGACCGGGGCCATAGTGATGATCGCCGGCAAAAATGTGATGAAATCCTAAAGGCATTGAATAATTCACCACAGCCTCACGACTTTGCAGCATCATTTGTTTTACCGGCACCAAAAAGTTTGTACTCCACTTATTCCTTTCAGTATTATTCGTAGTCGAATTAGAGAATGTAAGTTTTATCCATTCATCTGCAATTTTTTCACTTGTCAGTTGATTATTCCATGCGAGCCTGCCGAAGGCATACCAGTTGGCTTGTGCAAAGTAATGACCCGTCCAATTTGTGTCGGATCCAACATTTGACACACCTGCAATGGCGGTATATTTTTGAGGATAAATACTCCCATCTGTAACCCGTGCAACAGTGCTTCCTTTTCCCCCCTGGTAAGTATCACTCTTCAAACATTCTTCCCACATGGTAGATAAAAAAACAAGCTGATGTTCATGTCCCAAGTACTCCTGCGTAATTTGTAATTCGGGCATAACAGAAGTTTTTTTCATTGCACCAAACAAGGGGCTAAATGGTTCCCTTGGTTGAAAATCAACAGGGCCATTCTTTACCTGGATAATAACGTTATCGCGGAACTTTCCATCAAACGGCATAAACTCATTGTAGGCTTGCTTCGCACGATCTTTATCATTAGGGCTGTAAACAAAAGCTCTCCACATCACAATTCCACCGTAGGGTTTTAAAATATCGGCCATCATATTGGCGCCATCGGCATGTGTACGTCCGAAGTCCTGTGGTCCGGGCTGTCCTTCGCTATTTGCTTTGACAAGAAAGCCACCAAAATCAGGAACAAGTGTGTAAATCTCCTTTACTTTATCAACCCACCACTGAACTACCTCTTTATTCAAAGGATCAGAGGTTTTTAATCCGCCTAAACTTGCAGGCGAATTAAAATTCACTGCGAGATAAGTTTTAATTCCATATGGTCTTAGCACATCTGCAATCGCTTTTACTTTTTGAAGAACTTCGATTCCCAACATTTTTGGCGATGCATTTACATTATTGAGCACTGAACCGTTTATTCCTATTGATGCATTAGCACGGGCATATGCTGCCCAAAGCATTTTATCTTTCTCTGTAATAGTTGGTGTGCTTTCCTGCCTCCAAAAAATAGACGGTCCCGCATAACCACGTTCTATTGTTCCGTTGAGATTATCCCAATGATTAAGAATGCGTCGTTCGTAAGACGGATTTGAAATAACACCGACAACAGGCTCTCCGGTTTGTTGACGACGCAAAAGCTCAAAAACGCCGTAAAGGATTCCAACTTCTGTATTGGCGTGAATTCCTGAAGCATCAATTTTATATCCTTCTCCTTTGATAAATTTATCCGACGTAAGGCTCAAAGTAACAGTAGCTGCAGATTTACCAAGCCATCCTTGTTCCAATTCTTTCCTGGCAATATCTAATGTGGTCGATTGTTTACTGCAAACAACCTTCACTGGATTTGCTTTATGATTTCGAAGCCATAGATCATGACCATCTTCAGCTTTTAAAGAAATAAATGAAATAAACAGAAAAAAAAAGTTCAGAAAGGTTTTCATGTTACAACAGTTAAGATCAAAACATTAGATAATGCAACGACGCGGACTAAGGTACATCCCAATGATTAATCAGCTATAGAAAGCTGAGATTTTTAACTGTAAATAACGGTTATGCAATTGTTGCATGGAATTGTTCAAAACTTTCCATCATTACTGAATTGCAAAACAATTAATGAGTCGGCACTTTCTCTCAGGATAATTTCTCTTCCGGGAAATAAAGTATGCACCGTATCTCCACAAAGGCGTTGTATTGTCACCGTAGAATAACGGAAAGTATTAGCAGGTTTGTAAATGTTTTTTTGTCTTGTGTACCATATTTGACAATAATCGCAGGCAACTTTTTTTGCATTAGCGTAGTTATAACAATGCAGGAAAAGATCAATATACTCCTGCGGTTTGTCCTTAACGAAAATATTGTTATCTATCAGCCAGCAATAATTGGTGCCGCCAAGTTTATAATAGTTACATGAACTTGGATAGGAAGCTTTCATCTGTGCTTCTGATTTATCGCATACGGTACCAACGTCATTTCCAAATGCATCCAATAATTGCCAGCAATGTTTATTGCTCACTTTTATACATGACGATGCAGTGAGCATAACCAGTATAATAAAGAAAGCACTAGCCTTAGTTCTCATCATTAATATTTACACAAACTAAGATATCCGGTTTCCGTATCAATCCAAATGACAGTTGTCAAAAATCCAATACCCGCGCAAAAAAATTTACGTAGTCAAATAACTACACTTATATTTGTAGTCAAATAGCTACACAATGAATTTGCGAAGAGATGTTTTTCAAGCCATAGCAGATCCAACAAGGCGAGCCATACTCCTGTTGGTGGCTTCGCAAGCGATGACAGCAGGCGCCATTGCTGCCAACTTCGGTACAGCAAGACCTACCGTTTCAAAACATCTGCAAATACTTACTGAATGTGAGTTGCTTGAACGGGAACAGAACGGCAGGGAAATTTATTATCACTTCAATCCAAAAAAAATCAAAGAGATAGCAGACTTCATTGAGCCTTTCCGCAAAATGTGGGACGACAGGTTTAATAAACTGGAAACCGTAATGAAGAAATACAAGTCAAAAAAATAAACATCATGGAACGCAAAACGAAAATCAACGCAGAAAGCGGCAGGCAGGAAATAACGATAACAAGAGAATTTGATTTGCCTATAGAACTTCTTTTCACTGCTTATGTAGAGCCAGATATTATTGAACAATGGATGGGAACAAAAGTCATCAAACTGGAAAGTAAAAAACATGGCAGCTACCAGATCGAAACTTCCGATAACAACGGAAACGCTGCCTTCCGTGCCAACGGAGTAATTCATGAATTAATTACAAACAAAAAAATCACCAGGACATTTGAAATGGAGGGCACTCCTTTTGGTGTTCAACTGGAGGTGTATGAATTTGAGCAGGTCTCTGAAGACACCAGTAAGCTTACCATGCATGTGATTTATGAATCAGTTGCACAAAGAAACCAGGTTTTGCAATTACCTTTTGCACAGGGCATCAATATGGCACATGACCGTATACAGGACATACTCACTAAACAAAACAACCCGCTATGACAAAGAGAAACAAAATCATTTACTGGGTTTCCACCATATGGCTTGCACTGGGCATGACATCAACAGGCGTAGTGCAATTAGTTAAAACAAAAGAAGGACAAGGTGGTGTTGATATGATCACACACCTCGGCTATCCTGCGTACCTGCTTACCATCATCGGTATTTGGAAAATTTTAGGCGTAGTTGCATTGCTTATGCCGAGGAATCCCCTGCTGAGGGAATGGGCTTATGCAGGCTTCTTTTTCATTATGACAGGAGCTATATTTTCACACTTGACACTAGGCGACCAGGTGGTTGAATTAGTTCCTTCTTTATTACTTTTAGCTCTTACGGTTATATCCTGGCATTTCAGGCCCCGAATAAAAAACTCATTTTGGTTCGTCAATAAATTTTTGCATGAAAAAGAAATTATCAATAGATCAACAACAGGAATTACTCAAAACATTGAAAGCCCGTTTTGAAAAAAACATGAACAGGCATAAAGGCATTGAATGGAATAAGGTGGAGGCAAAGCTTAACGCCAGTGATAACCTTTGGTCGCTTTACGAAATGGAACAAACCGGTGGTGAACCTGATGTTGTTGGTTATGATAACAAATCAGGTGAATACGCCTTCTATGATTGTTCTGCCGAAAGTCCAAAAGAACGAAGAAGCCTTTGTTATGATGACGAAGCTCTGGCGTCAAGAAAGGAACACAAACCGGACGGTAGTTCCATTGGTATGGCCGCTGCAATGGGCATTGAAATTTTAACTGAAGAACAATACAGGCAACTGCAACAACTTGGAGCATTCGATTCCAAAACATCGAGCTGGATAAAAACACCTGCTGACATCAGGAAGCTTGGTGGTGCTATATTTTGCGATCGTCGCTACGATACCGTTTTCACTTATCACAACGGAGCGGAATCTTATTATGCAGCAAGAGGATTTCGTGGATCACTTAAGGTTTAAATTTGTTAGCATGGCAAAGAGCATCATGAATCCAAAAGTTGATTTCTTTTTCAATAAGTCCAGTAAATGGGCAGAAGAGTATGAACAGTTAAGAATGATCGTTCTTGATAGTGGTCTCACCGAAGAATTGAAATGGGGATGTCCCTGTTATACGCTCGACAAGAAGAACATTGTGTTAATACACGGCTTCAAGGAATATTGTGCCCTCCTGTTTTTCAAGGGTGCCTTGTTGAAAGATAAAAAAGGCATTCTAATTCAGCAGACAGAAAATGTGCAATCGGCAAGACAGTTACGCTTCACTAACGTTAAGGAGATAATCAAAAAGGAACCTGCGATAAAAGATCTGATCAAACAAGCCATTACAGTAGAAAAAGCAGGGCTAAAAGTGAACCTTAAAAAAACTTCTGACTTCGATATACCTGAGGAGTTTCAAAACAAGCTTAATACAATGCCTGTATTGAAAAACGCTTTCAGCACACTAACCCCTGGAAGACAAAGAGCCTACATTTTTTACTTCTCGCAGGCTAAACAATCCAAGACACGGGAAGCCAGGATTGAAAAATACATACCGCAGATACTTGAGGGGAAAGGGCTGGACGACTAATGCCGATTGAAATCTGTCTTGTCATTTTTTCATTTGGTGCATGTTCATATATTTATGGCAATACATCACTCTATGAGATCACCACTTCTCTTTTTGGCATTGTTAATCAGTTTGACAACGCTTGCTCAAAGCGATATCAATAATGAAGAATTTCAGCTCTCTTATTTAACTAAAGACAATAGTGCCCAATTTTTATACAATGGCAAGGCACATGCTTTTAGTATCGACATAGTGGCCGACAGTATCAAAACAACCGAGTATCCCAATTATGTAATTGTTGACAAACGTATCGTACAGGTTTCTGCAATTCCGCTTCAACCTACCATTATCGACTTATCCGGGTTAACTATCGATCAACAAAAAGGCGCTCTCTCGGGTTATGTGGATTATGAGACGGATTACTTTAAGAACGAACTAAAACTCGATTGCCAGAATATTAAGAAGGAATGGATATTCATCGATTCAAAGCTTTGGCTTATCTGGAGCTTTGATGTAGTAGCACAGGATGTATCAGAACAACTGGCGCAAAAAACAAAAAGCCAGGTTTATTCCTCAACCATATGTTTTAATCAGGTTCTTGATTTGAATGTACCGGTTTTCCAAAATGATGATATCATAAAAATCAAAGTGTTTATAGCTGATTTGATGTCTTCACTAAAAATGTTCGACAGGCATCTTTAATGTAAGCTATCATTATGAAAAAGTCATTATTCACTGCACTATTAATTTGCTGTTTTGCAAATATGCAAAGCAAGGCGCAACGTGTTATTGAATTTGGTATCAAAACCAACTGAACTCCCTTTCCTTAATATCGAAACTAATTTTGCTTTTGGTACACCAAAGACACGTTACGGAATTATTCTTGCTTACAGGCCTGGAACAAAGGATTCTGGACTGATTAAACTTCCTGGTTCAGGTGCTGCAGGTGGTTATGGCAAGCCACATTTCAACAGGCTTTATCATTCCTATACGTTAGGACTTTACCAGAAAACTTATCTTAATAAAGCGCTGGATTTTTTTATTGAAACAGATGTGCTCTATCGGAATTGGAATTTTAAAAAGAAACAAGCAGAATATAGAACTGTTGAAGGGTACAATTTCAAAGGACTTCGTACAGAGAATGTAGATGTGTACTGTTTGAAAGTGTTAGTTGGGAAAACTTTCCTTTCCCATAAAGAAAAAAGATTCAAAACATATTGGGATGTATATGCCGGTGCAGGCATTCGACATAAGGAAGAGACTTACGAAACTTTCAATGGCTATGTCGATAGAACGCCATATGCTTATAAGAAAGATAAGTTTTATTACACCTGGCCTTCGCCGCAATTAGGGGTAAAACTTGGTTTAGTAAAGAACAACAAGATGAAATAATTTCGTCCTACTTCCAAGCCAGCGTACACTTTCCAATTGCATAAAAATTCCTGTTGCTAACCTTCATCATTGCTGTATAAATAACAGTAAAGGTTCCATCATCTTCCTCAATAGCACAAAGCGGTGTTCGTGTGTAATGATCTCCCGGTTCTGCCCATAAGTTTTTTGGCGATTGCACTTTCACCCTTGTTTCGTGTTTCCAGTGCACTCCATCTTCAGAAGTACTATACCCTATTTCCTGGTCGCCAAGCGAATCAAACACCATTAAATACCTGCCGTCTCTTAATCTCGAGACCACATGGTTTTCAGCAAAAGAATCAACTATGTTCAACGGGTTGAATCCCTCCGGCATTCTTGTCCATGGGCCATTTAGTTTTTGTGCGAAAGCCATACCATCGGGCCATGGACCACGTGGTGTATGAAAATGCCCATCATAAATAGCAAACCATTTTTTATTCACCTGGTAAGGAGAAAAAGAAGCAACAGCCTGTTGCCCCTCCCACGGTTGAGAAGTGCTATCTGGTTGCAACACAATTCCCATATCAGCATATGGCCCGGCAATACCATCCATACCATTAATTACTGATTTGGCACGCCATATCCTTCCTTCATAATCATTGCCTGCAATTTCACCACGAGTACTATCGCCTGCCCTGTATGCCACGTAAAATATATTCCATGCATCTTCATCTTCATTATAAACAACTGCCGTCACCCATACCTCCGAACGTGGATTGGTTGCTGTTCTTCCCGGAATACTTGATACAACAATTGATTGACGTTTCCAGTTCAGGGCATTCCTGCTTGTCCAATAAGATATACGTAGGTCCCTATGCGGCCTGTCAAACATTTCGTTGACAAACATGTGGTAAACGCCATTGAGCTTTACAATCTGCCCAGTCTCAAAACCAGATTTGTTGTTACTTGCAATAACATCAGGATGATCAATCCCAATTAAAGGACCTTTATATTCAGCAACCAGTGTTAATCGTTTGGTTTTGTTAGCAACGGAATCTTTTGCCCTTTGAGCAAAGCAAATTGAAAATACAAACAGCATTAAAAATGAAAATAAACTTCGCATCATATAACAAACTAAAAGCGTAAAGTAATAAAGAACAAAAACCTGCCATCCTGTTCTTTCATTGAAGCACTGAGCAAAGCAGGATTGTATAGGATGCCATAGCTATAAAAATTGCAAATATTTAGGGTTCTTAATGAACGAATTGCTGCTTATGAATTCATTGGCTAAGACAATCTCAACGTATTTTTTTATTTGCTTTTTACTGATTAATCCTATTACCTCTTTTTCTCAAAGACAAAAGGCATACAACGCTATTTACTCCGGAGTTCCCTGGTTTGATGATAAAGAAAATGTGGTTAGTGCACACGGAGCAAACATTATAAAAGACAAAGATCGTTTCTATCTTTTTGGCGAGCGCCATACAGATACCAGCAATGCTTTTGCAGGCTTTAATTGCTATTCCTCCGATGATCTATTCAACTGGAAGTTTGAAAGCATCGCATTGCCTTTACAGTCATCAGGCAAATTAGGACCCAATCGTGTTGGCGAAAGACCAAAACTGATGAAATGTCCCTCTACAGGCGAGTATATTATGTATATGCATGTGGACACATTCGGTTACGTTGACCAATTTGTTGGATATGCCACATCAAAAAATGTTGCTGGACCATATACATTCAAAGGACCGTTGCTTTTTAATGGCAGGCCAATCCGCAAATGGGATATGGGGACTTTTCAGGATGAGGATGGCATTGGTTATCTATTGCTGCACGGAGGAGATATTTACAAGCTCAGTGATGATTATCGAAGCATTACCGAACAGGTGAACAAAGCAATGGCCCGCGGATTTGAAGCTCCCGCGATCTTCCACAAAGACAGTCTTTATTATTTTCTTGGTTCTGATCTGAGCGGATGGGAACGCAACGAAAACTATTATTACACAGCAACATCGTTAAAAGGCCCGTGGATCTATAGAGGCAATTTTGCGCCGCAAGGCACACTTACATGGAACTCGCAAACAACTTTTGTATTAGCTATACACGGTTTAAAAGAAACTACTTTCATGTTCATGGGCGATCGCTGGTCGTTTCCTAAACAGGCTTCGGCCGCTACCTATGTTTGGCAACCTCTTACTGTTAACGGATACAATCTTTCCATGCCTGCTTATATGGAAGCATGGAAAGTAGATCTCTCTACAGGAAAAGTTTTCTTAGGAACATCAGGCGTAAAAAGCGTTAACGCCTTCGATACAAAAATCCATTATTCAGGTAACTGGAAGAACGATACATTATCTGTAAAAACTTCAAAAGAAAAAGGAGGTTCATTCTCATTCACAGCTAAAGCAAGACAAATAGGCTTTTATGGATTGGCTCGTCCTGATGGCGGATATGCACATGTCGGCATTCAAAACAGCAAAGGCAAAACTATTTTGTTTTCCAATATCGACATGTATTGCAAATACCCTGTGTCAACACTAAAATTTATAAGTCCACTTCTTCCAAAAGATAATTATACTATAACTGTTTCTGTATTGGGTGAAAACTGGTATTGGGTAGAAAAAAGCGGGAGACGTTCAGGCAGTAAAGGCTATAGCATTTCGCTTGGTAAAATCGTCATCAAAGAATAATCGAATCAAAACATTAAATCAATAAACTTGAAAACATCAAATTACTTTTCATTCTTGTGCATGCTATTGTTAAACTGCTTCATTGCAGATGCACAGTATCAGCATATTAAAAACGATATTTTCTGGAATACAAAAGAGGGTCTTCCCATTTATAGCCAGGGAGGTGGCATATTCAAATTCACTGATCCTGCTTCAGGCAAAATGAAATACTACTGGTATGGAGTTCACTATAAAGAAGCGGAGGTTTATCGAAATGATCCTTCTGTAACCCAACCGAGAAGCAGCTTTGAAGCCGTCACCTGTTACACTTCTACAGATGCTGTTAACTGGGCCTTTGAAGCAAATGTGCTTACTAAGGAAGAACTGTTGAAGCACGAAAGATTAACGTGGGTGGGACGTTTAGGCGTTGCCTATATTAAAGAGTTAAAGCAATATGCCATGTTTGTACAACACGGCGACCAGGTGCTCATCGCTGTTGCCAATACACCAACAGGCCCTTTCGCATGGCATCAAAAAATAAGCATGAAGGAAATGATTGGCACTACCAACACCGGCGATCAAACTGTATTTACAGATGAAGATGATGGTAAATCCTATCTCATTTATTCATACGGTAGCGGTAGAAATAAAATCTATGTTTCAGAGATCGGCGTAAAAGATGGCAAGGTGAATTTGCTTGATTGTACAGAAGTGTTTAGGGGCGAAGGCCGCGAAGGCAACTGCCTGTTCAAATACAACGGCAGGTATTATATGTGTGCATCCAATTTATATGGCTGGGATGGGTCCAATGCCTATTACATGGTGGCTGACAACATTCGTGGACCATATCTGCCGAAAAATGAAATGCTGGTGGTAAAAGGTGCCGAAAACGATTACGCACACGTTACACAAACCGGTTTTTTCTTTTCTGTAAAAGGAAGCAAGCAGGAAACAATTGTTTACTGCGGCGACAGGTGGGCCGATTTTGCAGGAAACGGTTTAGGCTACAATCAATGGTTTCCTATTTCTTTTAACGATACTGTTCCTTATTTCAATTCACTCAGTTCATGGCAGCTCAATGAAAAAACAGGCGGATGGAAAGTTGCTGATGATAACAACTATGTAAGAAATGCCAGCTTTGAGGCAGACAGGAAACTAATTCCAAGTCGTGTTAAACCCGTGCAAATAGAATTACTCGGTTGGACAACCACGGTGATACAAGGCAACAAGCCCAGTCTCGATAGCAACTCCTCTCCTGTTTTAAACCATAACAACACGCAGGAAGAAAGAAAGGAAGTAATTGGCGAACACAGTTTGAATATCAGCGATAAGGTTGATTTCAAAAGAAAGATTTCACAGCTTATTGCATCTACACCGTTTGTGCCGCTGAAAGACGGAACCTACAAACTCACAGCGAAAGTGAAGAACTCCGACGGATTCTCAAAGCTTCAGATGTATGCTGAGAGCAATGAAAAGATGTTTACGTACAACATCAAGCAAAACGCATCATGGACTGTCATCAGCATTGATAAAATACCTGTAAAAAAAGGAAAGATAGAGATCGGCTTTATTGCAGAAGCCGAAGCTAATGCATGGTGTTTGGTGGATGATGTGGAACTGGTGAGGGTTAAGTGAGGTTCTAGGTGTCGGTATAAAAAATTTTAAGATGCGTGAAATAACCTCGGGAGAGAGAAGATTGAACCTTACCATAGTTGTTGTGTGCATTATAGCCGTAATCATCAATTTATTTTTGTCAACACGAGCATCAACGTTGATAGGATTATCTGTCTTACTGATTTTTTTGACAGGCCCGTTTTATTACAACTTCAATTTTATAAGTGTCTTCATTGATGAAAGCGAACAAATTATTTTAATGAAAGGCGGGAAAAAGATTGATTACCTGCGAATAAACAAGATATTTTATGTGCCCATTATAAACAGACTGCCATCGGGCCCTTACTTTGTCTTCGTTTTAGAATATACCAATGTAGAAAACAAGGTAGTAACCAGGTTTATTTCTGTGCCACCAAAGAATGGACTCCTTATCGACCGGTTAAAGCAGATCATTAACATTAATGAAGGAACAAAGAAAAAAGCAAGTTAAACCGTTTCACTTTCATAGTCTTACTGCTGATTTATACAGTGTGGACTGAGAAAAGTTCTGGTATTTATCGTCAATAACAGTTTAGCTTTATAATCTCGAAAAGAAATATTTCGCATGAGAATGATTCTATCCTTTTTACTTACATTTTTGACCATCAGTACATTCTCGCAAAACATCAATCTCTCCATTGACAGTGTCAACACCCTGCTTTGTAAAAAATGGCAGGTTGATTACGCGTTGATGGGCAATATGAAAATTGAACAACCGCCGGGTGCAACAGAGATCAATTACGAGTTTCTCAAAAATGGTACCGTGATCATGACAACCAGTGCTGCTACAGACAAAGACAAAACAAGGGGTTCATGGATTTACGATGTAAAAAACAAACGCGTTAAAATAGTTACCTACAACAAAAACACAGGTGTGATTACCGGTCTGAATAACAGCATGCTCATAATGCAAATGAATACAGATAAAAATGGATTTGCGGAAGGAGAATTAAAAATGGTATGCAAACCAAAAATGAACGAATCGACTCAGCCGGAACAAAAGCAAACCGCAACCCCACTGATTCAAATTAAAAACACAAGTTTAAAAAATCCTGATTCAGCCATCCTCTATATTGCAATTAAGAACGTGATTGAAATTAGTGGATCAAAAGGCAATGTATCAATATCTGTTACGACAGGTGCAACTATAAAAAGAATTGCTGAAAACAAATTTGAAGTTTTCCCTTCAAGAAAAGGAAGTTTTTTGATAACTGTTACACAGAATAATAAACGTATCGGCTCGAAATCGTACACAGCGGTCAACAAATAGATGTGTCGCACCACTGAGGCATTTAAAAAAAATGGTTATTCCCCACGCATCATTCCGTAAATAACCATTCCGTAAACAATTTTTCCTATACAGTATATTATAACCAGGCAAACGAATAAGTGAATAGCAAAGTTTATGTAAGCAATACGCCTGCCTTTGGGAGTTGGATTACTGTTTGCTTCCTTAAAGTATTGTACTAAGCGATAGGTTCTGAAAATTAATATCCCAAGCGTAACAACAGCAAAGATTAATAACCCGATCATAGTTTCTTTTTACACTCTTGTTGCGGAGCAATTGCTGCAAACAACAGGTAGGTTCGTCCACAAAGATATTGTTGTAAATAACTGACAAAACGATATTCACATCATTTGCTCTTTCACGCCGCGACGGTAAAAAAACTACTGTTTTTGGAACTGAAACATTCGGAGTTTTAGATTATTCGAATGGTGTTCCTGAGAATTTATTAAAGAAGGGATTGTATATCAAATATCCTATGACGCAATCAGCAAGATTACCGAAATACCCAATTGATAATATTGGAATTAAACCCGATGTTGAGATTATTTGCCGGTGAACCTAAATGTAAAATCAGACATTGATGATTGGGTATTATTTGTTATAATTATTTGAAGAAAATAAAAACGTAAAGCAATAAAGTAGTCTGCCTCAAAATTTCTCCACACACAAAGCAAAGATGGTTCGTTCCTCACCATGACAAGCTAGAGGTAATGCACGTTTTACCTCTTAAAGTTATGAGAGTGTTACAAACACACTAAACACTCTCATTTGTCCTCCTAACGCAGGAAGGATCTGTAGAATGTGGTTTATGAACGATTGAAACAGTAAAGACTGTTTGTGGCTTTGATGATAAGAATTGCCAACCGTACAAGAGTGCGACGCAAAAGACTATTAATAGTAGTAATGTCGTTTGGCTAATACTAAATACTCCCATTCTTCAACTCCTTCACCGCATAATCGCAAGCCCTTGCAGTAAGCGCCATATAAGTGAGCGATGGATTTTGGCAGGGCGATGAAACCATGCACGAACCATCGGTTACAAACAAATTAGCAATGTCGTGGCTTTGGTTCCATTTGTTGAGCACAGAAGTTTTTGGATCGTTGCCCATGCGTGCCGTACCCATTTCGTGGATAACAGTTCCCGGCGCACCTTTGTAATCAAATGGACTCACCCAATCCAGTTCGGCTGCCTTCAACATATCAACTGCTGTTTGCTGCATGTCCACACGCATCTTCCTCTCATTCTCTCTGTACTCCATCGATATTTTCAGCAAAGGCAAACCCCATTTATCTTTTTTGTCTTCGCTAAGCGTAACCATGTTGTTGTGATCGGGAAGCGTTTCACCATAGGCTTCAAAATAAGCAAACCAGTCGCCGGGCTTCGTCATGCTTTCTTTCCATTCGGCGCCAATGCCCGGCGCATCAAAGCCCCTGGTCCAGTCGCTGCGGCTTGTATAGTTTTCAAAACCAAAGCCACGCAGGTAGGGCTGGTCGTTTTGTTTTACATTCCTGAACCTCGGTATGTACACACTTGCCGGCCGCTGACCATAATAAAAACTATTCTTCAAACCACTGTAACCGCCAATGGCGCCAATGAGTGCATGATGGTCCATGAGGTAATGTCCTAATGCACCGCTTGTGTTGGCAAGACCATTTGGAAATTCATTTGTTTTTGATTGTAACAAAATTTGTGTGCTGCCTAATGTGGATGCATTCAAAAACACCAACTTCGAAAAAAACTCGAGGCTTTGATTGTTTTCCGAATCAATGACCCTCACTCCTTTTATTCTTCTTGTATTATCATCGTAGATCAAACTATGCACAACGGAAAAAGGACGCAATGTTAAGTTGCCTGTTTTATGTGCATCGGGCAAGGCTCCGGAATTGCTACTGTATGGTGCCCCAAACACACAGCCACGGTGACAAAGGTTGCGTGAATGACATTTTTGTCTTCCATTATGATCTTGCGTAAGAATAGCCATGCGACCGATGATGAGATCACGGTCTTTGAAATTCTTTCTTAGTCTTTCCCTGATGTGTTTTTCAAAAGCATTCATTTCAAATGGTGGCAAATAATTACCGTCGGGAAGATTGGCGATACCATCCCTGTTACCACTGATGCCAATATAAGATTCGATCTTACCGTACCATGGAGCAATGTCTTTGTAACGAATAGGCCAGTCGATGCCAATGCCTTCTTTTGTGTTGGCTTCGAAATCGAGATTGCTGTAGCGGTAACAATGCTTCGACCAAAGCAATGATCGTCCGCCTAATTGATAGCCACGATACCATTTGAAGGGTTTGTCCTGGATGTATGGATGATCACTATCCTTTACTAAAAAATGCTTGCTGTCTTCACCAAAGAGGTAAAGTGTTTTTTGAACCTCGTATTGCTTTTGTTCTTCAAGAGGCACCATGTTACGTAGTGGAAATTCCCATGGATCTTTCATAACGGTGGGGTAATCTTTGATGTGTTCCACCATTCTTCCTCTTTCGAGAACGAGGACTTTTAAACCAGCTTCGGTTAACTCTTTGGCAGCAATACCTCCGGTGATGCCGGAACCAATTACAATAGCATCGTACGTGTTACCTGAAACTCCTTTACCGAGAATGTTGAAAGGCATATTCAGTTAGTTTGATTTTGTTACACGAATTGTTTTAAAGATGGCTGTCTTAGTATTGCAGGTTAGTCTTTCCGTAATTAAGTGTATTGGCATCGAGTGCTATCTCGCCTTTGTATTCACTTGGGATCTTTACATAGTTGCTAGCCTTCTCCTCGCCTTCCTGTGAGGTAAAGAAACCGATCATGGTGAAACGCTTGATGGTTTTGAAATAAGCTACAGTTTCATCTTTATCAAAAGCTTTTTTATCGATTGCCGTTACATATTGGATTTTGTCTTTTGCATCATTAAATCCTTTTACCAGATCCTTGATTCCATCTTTAAGTTTTGTTTGTGCATCCTTGTCAAGGCATTGAGTAAACACCTGGTCAAGGAATACATGCATATATACCTGCGAGGCAGATTTTGTTTTAGTGGCGGGTATAATAACGTCGATGATTTCTGCCATGGAGTTGAATTCATCTTTTGAAAAGAAAGTGGGAACATAACCACTCATTTCCGCATTGGCGCAGCCTGTAAGGAAAGATGAAAGTACAGAAGGAAACATGGCATGTCCTGTAATGACAGCCATAGCCTGGATCAATTGTCTTCTATTCATATTGGTGAGATATTCCTTAAAAGTACATAAGTGATCAATATGAAAATATGAGTTGTTGCGTGGTTTACAGAGATGTTGAAAACCTGCGAATAGCTATTGGTTTTTATTGAGACAGAATTTGTGCATCTCTTTTTTGAAGGTATAGGAAACCGTTAGTTGGTGCGTATCTGCAATTCGCTTAACAATAGCTAATCCCAAACCTGTTGATGTGTCACGGCTGCCTGCGGCGGTAAAACGCTTAAACAGCTTTTGCGGATCAATGGAAGGATGTTCGGAAGTATTGCTGATACAATAATGAAGCTTGCTCACCTCAATCTCTATCTTTCCATTGGTACTATTGTATTTGATGGCATTCCCAAGCAAATTACTAATTAGGGAATCAGCAAGGAAGGGATGAAGCTTTACTTCAAAAGCATCATCAAACTGCGTTACAACTTTAATTTGTTTGTCGCTAGTGATCTCGTCGAACAACTGCAAATATTTTTTTGTTACCTGAACCAGGTCAATTGATGTATCGGCCTCGTATTGCTGGTTCTCAATTTTAGCAAGTAACAGCAAGGACTGATTGAGCTTACTTAGTCTCTGTAATGCGGTTGTTGCCTGCACAATGGTTTCTGTTTGTGCGTTGGTGAGATTAGCATCCTGCAGCAACAATTCCATTTTTGTTTGTGCTACAGCCAGGGGTGTTTGCATTTCATGTGCTGCGTCTTCGGTAAATTCTTTCATATTCACATAATCGCTGTGAATTTTATTTACCATCGTATTTAATGATGCGTTTAGTTCATCAAATTCCTTTGTATCTGTTTCTTCAAAACGGATCTTTGACATTTGCGGCAGTTCAATGTTCCTGATCTTTTGCAGGGAAGTTTGAAACGGTTTCCATAACCGCCGGCTGATGATCCAGTTGAAAATGATGGTTGCCAATAATAGTCCTGCAAAAACAAGCAGCATGATGATGATAATGTTTTCTACCAATGCCAGCTTTTGCTCCTGCGATTTTCTTATTATGATCTCGTAAGCCGTTCCATTGATGTTGACCACATCATTCAATTGCCTTGTAGGTATTTGAATTTTACTATTCGGCTTATTGACATAAACAGTAGAAAGCTCGGGATACTCTATCACCGATTTATCGCTGGGATAAATTAATATTTCAGGTGTTTGCAATAAAAAGCGGCTGCCATTGAGTGTTGAAGCCTGTAGGTACTCCACCCACTGAACTTCCTCATACAACAATTCCTTATCAGCCCTCTGATTAATTTGTTTGTTGAATTGTTCAAACAACAAATAGCCGGTGAGTCCCAACAAAGGAATCATTGCCAGTAAAAAATACAGTGTTGTTTTTGTCAGTAGCCGCATGCTTTTAATTTTCAGTAAACCGGTAACCTACACCATGAACGGTTTTGATATAGTCCCCCGCTCCTGCTTCCATTATTTTCTTCCGAAGATTTTTTATGTGAGTATAAATAAAATCATACTGGCTTACCTGCTCATATTCATCGCCCCACACATGCGAGGCAATAGCGGCCTTAGTAAGCACACGGCCACGATTTGCAATAAAATATTCCAAAAGCTGGTATTCTTTTTCCGTAAGGTCAACTCCCCTTCCTTCTACTGTTACCGCATGTCCTTCGGGATTTAATTTTATCTCGTTAAATGAAATGATTTTGCTGCCCTTGAAATTTCTTCTGCGAATAATGGCGTGAATTCTTGCATTGAGTTCGGAGAGATGAAAAGGTTTTGTGAGATAGTCATCCGATCCCAATTCCAAACCAGCCAGTTTATCCTCCAAAGCGTTTCTTGCTGAAATAATAATAATGCCTGATTTAGATTCTATTTCTTTCAGCATCTTCACGATATCCAAACCGCTTCCATTGGGAAGGTTGATATCAACTACCACGCAATCGTATTCATATTGCTGCACTTTGTTGGCTCCCTTCACAAAATCATTTACAGATTCACAAACAAATCCCTGGTACTCCAGATATTTCTGAATGGACTCCTGTAATTCTATCTCGTCTTCTATGATCAATATCTTCATAACAAATGATGGTCTAAGATCGTTCATAAAAGGAAAAGTCCCGCCGCCTGCGGGACATTTTCAAACCAAAACCCAACAATCATCTAATGAAAACTGAGGATTAAAAATTTTATTGAAGATCATTCAATGCATATTGATATTCTCTTTCAGGATGCTCGGGATAAATACCACTGATCACTGCACTGTTTCCTGAATTTTCAATGGCCTTTTTTAATTGGTCAGCATTGCTTACTCTTTGGTCGTTTACTTTGGTTATGATAAATCCTTCTTTAATTCTTGTTTGCTGGCTTAAAATTCCATCCTGCAGATCTTTCACCTTAACACCGCCGCTGATACCAAGTTGTGAAGCTTGTTGCTTATCCAGGTTTTCAAACGAAGCACCCAGTTGCTCAACCGCTTGCTCCTTCATACTTGCATAAGTTCCTGCATCACCTTTTAATGTTACGGTTGCATTTTTTTCAGAGCCATTGCGTTGATAACTAATATTCACTTTATCGCCAGGACGCATAGTTGCAATCTTTTCAATCAATTCAGTTCCGGTACCAATGGCATTGCCATTAATTTTTGTGATGAAGTCACCTTTTTTAATACCAGCTTCTGCAGCGGCACTGTTTTCTGCAACATCCATTACATATACGCCATCACCGTCTTTAATACCTGCTTTTGCTTTATCCTCATCGCTCAGTTGATCGTTACCATACATCACGCCGAGGTAAGCCCTCTTTGCACTTCCGTATTTAATCAGGTCGCCTGCAATCTTCTTCACCATGTTCGACGGAATGGCATAACCATAACCTGCATAAGAACCGGTTGGAGATGCAATAGCACTGTTAATACCAATCAGGTCACCATCAACATTCACTAATGCGCCACCACTGTTTCCAGGGTTAATAGCCGCATCGGTTTGAATAAATGCTTCCAGTGGTGCCTTGCTTTGACGGCTGTTAATACCAAGACTTCTTGATTTGGCGCTTACAATCCCTGATGTAACAGTTGCATCAAGATTCAAAGGATAACCAATGGCTAAAACCCACTGTCCAAGATGCACATCATCCGAGTTGGCAAAATTCATGAAGGCAAGATTGCTGGCATCAATCTTAACAACAGCGAGGTCGCTGCTGGGATCTTTACCAATTAATTTGCCCTTGTAAGTTTTATTATTGCTGAGGGTAACCGTAAATTCATCGGCGCCATCAACAACGTGGTTGTTTGTAACAATGTAGCCGTCGGCACTAACAATTACACCTGAACCCGATGCTCTTTGCACCTGCGGTTGCATATTGCCTCTTCCGCCAAACATATCGCCGAAGCCATCACCAAAGAAATCCTTAAAAGGATTATCCTGCATCACATTCGACTGTTTTGCTTTTGTAACTGTTTTAATGTGCACTACCGATGGCACTGCCTTCGTTGCAGCTTTTTCGAAGTCAACAACCGGTCCGCCCACTACAGGATCACCATTATAGCTTACGGGTTTAAATAAATTACTTTCTGTGTTTGAGTCCGATAGCTGTTTTTGCTGGAATTGGCTATACCCCCAAATACTTCCAAATGAGGTAGCTCCTACTACCAGTATTGCAGCTAATGATTGTTTTAATGTCATGGTTAATAATTTTAATCGTATGCAATCTTACCATGACGTTCTGAAGCAATTCTGAAGAATTCTGTAAAGGCTGTGTTAATCAATTATCTCAATAGGCCTGGAATTATACCAATGAATGGTTAAAAAGATTGTAAGATATAAATGGATTTTGCACTTAGCTGCATTGCTGCTTTCGTCATCCGTTGTGTCACTCACTTTTACTTCGGAAACGCTATTCGGCATAGTGCCATATGCACTATCGATACAGCCCTGTTTTATTTCGAAGCGTAAATAGATTTCAGCCTTATAAACTCCAGGCTTTTTATGTAGTTGTCCTTTGAATCTATTTTGATATCTGTATAATTTTTATCTGGAAAAAATATTGAAGTCATCACCGTTAAACCATCATCAGCAAATAACTCCACAGATGCATTGTCAATAACCAAAGTCAGGTCGATGGATTGACTCCTTGCAAATCGTGGAGCTGTGTGTATGCCCGCAAATTCTTTTTGAAAATCTATTTTACCTGATTGTGTACGGTCGATGAAATATTGGTTCTTCCCTGCATCAAAGCCGATCACAAGCTTCTGATTTACCGCGTTGGAAATTGTTACAGAAAAATCATTTGCTTTAGTAAAATTCAGTCTTAATTTACAAGGTCCTGAAAGCTTTCCCGTTTTTGAAGTCAGATCAAAATCTGTTGCTGAAATGTTTTTCAGTTGAACAGCATTACCACTGACCGAACCTATTTCTTTTACAGGTTTTGAAACGACCAGGTATTTCTCATCAATCTTTTCGATAGAGAGTTCTCTAGGAATGGTCATAGCGCTTCTCCATTTTTCTGTCGGCACCTGTTGGCCGTAAAGCCAGTTGCTCATCCATCCTAAAAATATTCTTCTTTTGCCTGTGTTCTCATAAGTAACACCTGCATATTCATCAGGTCCATAATCAATCCATCGTGTATCCTTTGCATACGGTTTGAATTGATGCCCGTCAAAGTCACCAATGAAATATTGCGTGGCCGAACCGCCGTTGGGGCCGCCGGGATTAAGGTTCACAATGAGCACCCAAACTTTCCTTCCCTGGTAATTTAATGAGAATAAATCAGGGCATTCCCAAACACCACCGTGTGCTCCCACCTCTTTTCCAAATTCACTTTCTTTTGTCCAATCTTTCAAATTTGGCGAAGAATAAAATGTAATTCTGTCTAAAGTAGCAAGCGTCATGATCCATTTATTCGCCACTTCATTCCAGCTCACTTTTGGATCGCGAAAGTCTTTGATACCAGGATTTTTCAAAACAGGATTACCGGAATATTTTATCCATGATTTTCCGTCATCCAAACTGTAAGCAAGACTTTGATTTTGAAAATCATTTCTCCCTTCCTTCTCTCCTTTCGGATCATGATGCGTGAAGATGGCGACCAACGGAATCTTTCCATTCTTACCAAAACCTGAAGTGTTCTTATAATCCGCTACAGCACTTCCTGAAAAAATATAGCCAAGACTATCCGGATACAAAGCAACAGGCTGATGTTGCCAGTGAAATAAATCTTTGCTTGTTGCATGCCCCCAATGCATCGGACCCCAAACATTGCCACCCGGGTAATATTGATAAAACAAATGGTACACGCCTTTGTAGTACACCATTCCGTTTGGATCGTTCATCCAATGTTCTTTTGGAGAAAAATGGATTTGCGGACGGTATTGCTCCCGGCCCCGTAGATTCTGCACCTGTGCGTCAGCATTACAAATCGAAATGCATAGCAGGACTGCTATAAAATTTTTAATAATGCGCATGTTTAAAGAACGTTTATTCTTTCACAAGTTTCTTCTCCAACTTTTCCAACGACACGCCTTTTGTTTCCGGCATTTTTGTTAACACCCACACTAATTGCAATACCATCATAAAAGCAAGAAAGGCAAATATGGGCCACGGATTATCTTTTAGGATTCCATGTTCTTTATCAAGAAAAAAAGGTGTAATTAACGTGATGATGGCTGCAAACACCCAGTGTGTGCTTGCACCGAATGATTGTCCTCTTGCCCTGATCTTGTTTGGAAAAATTTCGGAGATGAATACCCATATTACGGCGCCCTGTCCAATGGCGTGGGAAGCAATAAATAACAAAAGGAAGGTGAGCAAAAATTCGGGACTGGCACTTGCCTTGAATGCATAGGCTACTAATGAAAGACTAAGTATGTATCCAAGTGAACCAATTATGAGCAAGGTTTTTCTGCCTAACCTGTCAATCAAATACAAGCCGACAAAAGTGAAAACGAGATTGGTACCGCCAATGAAAATGGAATTTTTCAATGAATCAATAGCCGCAAGACCTGCCCTCTGCAAAATTTCAGGCGCATAGTATAAAATAAAATTGATACCTGACCACTGGTTGAAGAAAGCAACAAAAAAAGCCAGCCATATAATTCTGCTGTACTTTTTACTAAAAAATCCGGAACTATTTCCAACACTTGCTTCATGCAACACACTTTGCTTAATCGATTCAACTTCATCTTCTGCATTGGCAACACCGATCTTAGTAAAAACATTTCTTGCAGCAGCCAGGTCATTTTTCTTTGCGATCAGCCATCTGGGGCTTTCAGGAATACCAAACACAAGAACCGTATACAGTAAAGATGGAATGGCCATAACACCGAGCATCCACCTCCAATCGTTTATTCCTCCAACGCCCTGCAAAAAATAATTTGACAAATAAGCAATCAATATTCCCAGAACAATATTGAACTGGTACATGGCAACAAGCCTGCCTCTTGTTGCCGGTGTTGAAATTTCAGAAACATAAGTCGGTGCAGCAACTGAAGAGACACCAATTCCAACGCCTCCTAAAAAACGAAACAATGAAAAAGTGTAAGGATCTGGAGCCAGTGCAGAACCAAGTGCAGAAAGGCTAAAGAAAATACCAACCCAGAGTAAAATTTTTCTTCTTCCAAATTTATCGGTAGGCATTCCGCCAAGAATGGAACCTGCCAGTGTTCCCCACAACGCCATCGACATAATAAAGAAACCATGAAACCATGGCGAGATCTCTGTTGTATGCCACAGGTCTTTTATGGGTTGATTGGCGCCGGAGATAACAACCGTATCAAAACCAAAAATAAAACCGGCAAGTGCAGCGGTTAAGGAAATTCTGAAAAGGTATCCCGATCTGTTTGGCGAACGAGGATCGTGCAACAGTCGTTCAGCATTTGGTTTAGACGCTATGTGCATAGAAGGTTTTTAGATGTAACAGGCAACCAGCAATTATCCAATTAAGTTAAGAAACTTAATCCTGATGGATGATAATCTTATCCACGATTCAGGCGATGAAATTGAAGGCAACAAAGAAAATTTGATTTAACTTTTATGCACTCAAACGATTGCTATGAAAAGATTCTTCATTTGTTTAATTATTCTCAGCTCTCTGTCGCTGTCAGCACAACAAAAAGACTGGATGCTAACACCATTTGTAAAACAGGACGAGGCAAATCCATGTCTCCTTCCTTCAACGGCAACATTCATGGATCCAATCCGCAAAACGAATGTGGCATGGGAAGAAAAAGATGTATTCAACCCGGCTGCAGTTGTAAGAAATGGCAAAGTTTATTTACTCTACAGGGCACAGGACAAAATTGGAAAACCTGCAGGCACTTCAAGAATTGGCCTGGCATACAGCACCGATGGCTTGCATTTTACCAAAATGAGAACGCCGGTATTATTTCCCGCCAATGATCAATACAAAAGCTATGAATGGGAAGGCGGTTGCGAAGACCCGAGAATAGTTGAAGATAACAAGGGAACTTATTACATGACTTATACCGCTTATGATGGCACTACCGCAAGACTGTTCATTGCTACGTCCACAGATTTGATTCATTGGAAGAAGCATGGGTCTGTTTTCAAAAAGGCAGATAGCAAATACATTAACTATTGGTCGAAATCCGGATCCATCATTAGTGAAAGAAGAGGCGAAAAAATGGTAGCCAAAAAAATCAATGGTAAGTATTGGATGTATTGGGGCGAATCGAATATTTACATGGCTACATCAGGCAATTTGATTGACTGGACACCGATAAAAGAAACCGATCCTTCCAAAAAGCAATTTGATTCCTTACGTAATTATGAAGCTTTTAAAATTTTATTCTCTCCTCGTAAAGGAAAATTCGATAGCGAGTTGGTTGAACCAGGTCCGCCGGCAATGGCTACTCAAAATGGAATTCTTTTCATTTATAACAGCAAGAACAGCCCGGAGTATGGAGATAAAAGTTTAAGAGATGGAGAGTATGCTGCAGGCCAAATTCTTGCTGATAAAAACGATCCTACTAAAGTGATTGACAGAAGTGATAAAAACTTTTTTCATCCTGATAAGGAATACGAAATAACAGGGCAGGTCAATAATGTTTGCTTTTTAGAAGGATTGGTTTTTTTCAAAGGCAAATGGTTTTTGTATTATGGAACTGCGGATTCAAAGATTGCAGTAGGCTCCCTCTCCTATTAATGATAGATTAAGGAGAAACTATTTTTACGCACGAAAGTTTTTGTCCGGTGCTTTGTGCACGCAAGCAGCTTTAACTTTAAGAATGCCAACGACACTCAAGCCTTTATTTCACAGGGGACAAGAACAAATTGGAGTCTTCTTCTCAAAAAATGATGAACTCAATTTAACAGTAAGAAAAATCAAAGGAATCAAATGGAGTCAAACGAATACATGCTGGTACCTGCCATTAAATGACATATCATATAAAAATATTAGTTGACATACTAAAATCCAAAACAATTTTGGATGATATTTTACTCAAAGCTATAAGACTAAAAGTTTGAAAATCAATATTGACAACTTGCGCCTAATAGCATAAATTAGCGTGTTATAGGCAATTAAATGGACGCTTTCTTTACAATCAAAAACAAATATGTAGTTCACGACTCTGTCGACAAAATCAGCTCTGAACTTTCAAATATTTTAGACCGACGTTGGTATGACTTCTCTGAAAACATTTTGGGACGGCTTAATGAAGATGGAACTTTTAAACTTTCTCCTAAATGGACACTCGGTTCCTTAAAAGTATTTGGCATGTTGCAAGACATGACATATTTAATTGGAGCTTTAAAAAAGGAGGACGACAAAACTATTATCGAGACTACTACAAGACCAAATTATGCTCTTATTGTAGCGTTTTACTTTCCTCTTTTACTGCTCTTAGCAAAATTGTTTGGGTTTGACATTTTTATTGAAGGCACATTGACACAATTGTTGCTTGTTATTCCAGCGGTTTGTTTTGTTTTAGCAGTAATAATGGCTTTTAGTGTAGTCAGACTAAGAAACCGCTTCGAACGATTAATGCAACTCGAGCATCTCGACTAAATGCCTATAACATCGGCTTGCTACTATGCTGGCAGACGAATAAATCATCAACATTAAATCGCTTATCTGCTGTAGCTCGGTGCGACCGGATTCTAATCATCATTTGTTCTTTAAATCATCATTCGTATTTTTAATGGGCTTCAGTTGCCGGGCTGACAATTATAAAATATCAGCACAGCGGCAAGCCCTGTTCGTTGTAGGCAATTAATCCACCAAACAAGTTATCGGTGACAAGGGGAAAGAAGTTACTTATTTGCTTTGCTATTTCACTTTGTGTGGTGACTTTGCAGTTTACTCTTGATAGACGAGAACATTTACGGCTTGCTTCTAATGGACGAATCACAGATGCCGCTTCATCTTACAGCAAAGAATGGTCAGGAGACTATGCACATTTTAAATTCACTAGTTCTGACGGACAACACATTGAACATTCCGAAATATGGGAACGCAACCCTTTAAGGGTTGACCTATGGAGCAGGGAAGTGTTATGGCAAAAGCTTCAGTATATGCATCAAAATCCTGTCAGGGCTGGTGTGTGCCAGTGGCCGCAGGAATACTATTGGTCTAGTGCCGCGTTTTATCAAACAGGAATAGATAATTTTGGATGGCTT
>DATMIF010000003.1:0-7757 GCA_035554655.1 Flavisolibacter sp. | reverse complement strand
TGCTGAAAAGATCAACTCTCAACAACCCATACAGGTGTGCGAGTATTCTAAAATAGATACACTCATCACTGAACTGTTGCCTGATGATGAACTGCTGAAACCTTATGTGCAGGCAGGTATTAAGGTGCTGTAAAAAATGTTCCTCTGAAAACCGCGTACTCGCTAATCAATTTTTTCAGTTAATAGTAAAATGCTTTTTATGAGAAAAATTCTCCACTTCGCACTCATTCCCATTGGAATGATATTACTTTCCCTGGCCACAAATGCCCAGCAAAAGCTAGTTACCGGCACAGTAACTTCCAGCGGTGATCAGGCTTTGCTACAAGGGGTAACCATTGTAATTATGGAAACAGGCAAAGCCAGCCTGACAGATCTAGACGGGAAATTCAGCATCGCTGTTGAACGGGGACAAACCTTGCAGTTTACGTATGTCGGGTTTGTTTCACAGAAAATAGTAGTCGGCGATGCCAATGTTATCAATGTCCGTTTGGTGCCAAATCAAAGCACCTTGAGTGATGTAGTTGTTGTTGGATATGCTACCCAGCGTAAAGGAAATCTGACAGGAGCTATATCCAATGTTGATGTTAAAAAGACCTTAGGCGGTCGTCCTATTGCCGATGTTGGCCGTGGCCTGCAAGGCACAGCCACTGGTCTCAGCGTTACCATTCCAAGCGGCGAAGTAGGGTCTGACCCCATCATTAAAATAAGAGGACAAATAGGATCAATCTATGGGGGCAGTGCTCCATTGATTTTGTTGGATAACGTTGAAATACCCAGCATCCAGGTTGTTAATCCAAACGACATTGAGTCGATCACTGTTTTAAAAGATGCAGCATCTGCATCGATTTATGGTTCGAAGGCAGCATTTGGTGTAATCCTGATCACAACAAAAAAAGGTGTAACCGGAGCAAAGCCCCAGATAAATTATACTAACAATTTTTCCTGGCAGAATGCATGGAAAAACCTTGATATGGCCGACGTAGATGGTTTAAAATATACAGTGCTCGCAGCAGAAAGGATTGGAACCACATCAGAAACAGGCGCTTTTTACTACGTGGACAGAGCAGCGTACTTAAAGGCGGTAGAATGGAAGAACAAGTATGGTAGCACTATTGGACCAAACGATCCTACTGTTTTTGGAAGGGACTGGTATGTTCAGGGTCCGCAAAATAGAAAAATGGGCATGAGAACTTATGACCCGTACGATTATATGATCAAAGAATGGGCACCAACCCAGCAACACAATTTATCTGTGGGTCTTAAATCAGGTAAAACTTCTTTCAATTTGGGACTTGGATTATTAGACCAAAGCGGCATGAATAAACCCGCTAAAAAAGATAGATTCACCCGTTATAACGGCTCATTGAAAATTTCAAGTGATATCAACAAGTACCTTACTATTCGCGGAGGCGCATTATACTCAAGAAGAAATAAGGAATATGCATATGCCACTAGCTCCACAACTGCTGACCCCTGGTTGTATTTGTACAGGTGGAGTCCTTTTTATCCATTTGGGTATGATGAGAACGGACAGCCGATAAGAAGCCCATGGAGCGAAATGGCTGCAGCCAATACTGCAAATATTTTGCAGAACTATTCCAACTATTCTTTAGGTTCAACTGTGAACATAACCAACAACTGGAAAGTAGATGTCGATTACACTTTTTCTAACCAGGATGAAAGCTGGAAGAGGCCGGGAACCAGATTTACTGCAAGAAATTCATGGGTAGCTCCAACTGCCCGTGTAGATGCAAATGGTAATCCTGTTTATGTAAACAATGAAGGTAAAGTTGTCGCCAGTACTGATCCTGGTGCAATACGTGCATATGATCTCACTTATGAAACATATACTGCTCCCGGATCAAACCCAGATCATATTGCTCGTACAGTCACCAATTTCTTTAGCCACACAATAAATGCTTATTCGACATACAATTGGAATTTCAAGGAAGACCATGCATTTAAATTCCTTCTTGGTATTAACCGCGTAACAGCTCAAACAGAATGGCAAACGTCTCAAATTACCGGCTTGCTAGACATCAATAATCCCCAGTTCAATTTTGGTACAGGAACACAAACTATCGATGGCGGTAAAGCATGGGAATCGCAGCTAGGGTATTTTGGAAGGATCAACTATGCCTTCCGAAACAAATACCTGCTTGAAGGAAATCTTCGTTATGATGGTTCTTCAAAATTCCCCGAACAACTGTGGTGGAGATGGTACCCATCTGTATCTGCGGGCTGGGTAATTACTGAAGAAAAATTTATGGAGCAAATGCGGTCTGTTGTAAACTCGCTGAAGGTTAGAGCATCCTGGGGCTCCATCGGCGATCAAAGTGTATCCAACAGTTTATACCTGCCTATTATGCCTAATGGTCAGTCAACCTGGATCGGCGGCAATGGTGCCAGGTTATTCTATGTTGGTTCTCCTAATGCAATTGATGCCAACATTCAATGGCAGGATATCGTGAGTAAAGATATTGGTTTAGATGCGTCATTTTTACATAACAAGATCAATCTCAGCGTCGATCTCTTTCAAAGAGATACCAAGAATATGATTGTTCCGCAGGAAGGTGTTCCTCTTACATTTGGGGCCGGCGCACCGAGAGGCAACTATGGTTCTCTTTCAACAAAGGGTTGGGAAGTAACTCTTGAAATCAACCACCGTTTCGAAAACGGGCTGGGAATCAATTTCAGGGGAAATATTTCTGATGCAAAAACAACCCTGGAAGCTTATGGATCCGGTACCCAGGTTACAGGTAATTACAATGGAAGAGATATAGGTGAAATCTGGGGCTATCGTACAGACAGATTATATCAATTGGAAGACTTTGAGCTAGATGCCAATGGCAAGCCAATCCAAATTACACTTACAGCAGCAGAAAGCGCATTGTATGCAGGCAAAAAAGTTTATAAACTAAAAACAGTTGACGGCAAAAAACCTGTCTATCAACCCTTCCTTCAAAATTCATCCAACTTCTTCTTTGGGCCTGGTGACGTTAAGTTCAAGGACTTAAATGGAGACGGCGAAATCAACAACGGAAGTGGAACACTTGCAGATCATGGCGACCTTGAGATTATTGGAAATTCCACACCACGTTACGAATATGGGTTTAGACTAGGTGCGGATTTTAAAGGTTTCGATATTAATGCTTTCTTCCAGGGTGTTGGTAGTCGCCAAATATGGGGTGATGGCTTCCTTGCTATTCCCGGATACTTATCAAGCGATGGTGCAATGCCGCAGGCAATTGCAGGTAACTTTTGGACACCGGAGACCACAGGAGCATTTTATCCGGCAGCTTACAATAACTCCGGAAGCAATGCAGCCAATAATATGCAGGTACAAGACCGTTATCTTCTAAATATGGCCTATTTGAGACTTAAAAATCTTACCCTTGGTTATTCCTTGCCTAAATCAGTAATACAAAAAGCCTGGATTACCTCCTTAAGGGTATATGTTGGTCTTGAAAATTTCATTACATGGGATCATTTAAGAGGTTTGCCAATTGATCCGGAAAGTATCAACGGCTATTCCATGTGGAACACTTCCAACTATAATTTAGGTCGTACATCAGTGGGAGTTCCTGCCTTCAAGAGTATTTCTGCAGGTCTTCAATTAAACTTCTAAAACTAAAAACATGAAATATCTTAAATACCTGTATTGTGTGGCCGCTTGCCTGGTCTTTGTTTCTTGCAAAAAACAAGTCCTGGACCGCCCACCACTTGATTCAATTATTGATTACAACTATTGGAGAAACGAAGATGACGTTCGCTTGTATGCCAACACGTTCTACCCCTATTTTTTTTCGGGTTACAATACAGCCTTTGGCCTGGACTATGCACCTGTAAGAGGATACACCTTCTCAGACGATTTAACCGGGAAAAATGTGCAATCCAATTTTGAAAGCAACGTTCCTACCTCCAGAGGTACTACTTCGGAAGCGGTTTCGAGTACATGGCTGGCACAATATGGTGGCCCTTCATGGAATTTTGCCTGGATAAGGAAAGCAAACATCATGATCGACCGTCTTGACAATGTAGTAAAGCCAAAAATTTCAGACGCTGCTTACAAACACTGGGTGGCAGTAGCAAGATTGTTCAGGGGCTTTGAATATGCTCGGTTAGTAAGTGTATTTGGGGATGTTCCTTACTTTGATAAAGAAGTGCCCAATACAGATTTGGCAACCTTGTATAAAGACAGGGACCCAAGAGGAGCTGTTATGGATAAAGTGTATGATGATTTTAAGTTTGCACTTGCCAATATTCGCGACAATGACGGAACGCAATTCGTAAATAAATACATCGCCGCTGCTTTTATTTCCCGCTATATGTTGTTTGAAGGGACGTTTGATTATTATCACAACATAGACCAAACGAGGGCTAAAAAATACCTGGAGTTTGCTGTGGAAGCCGCCGATGTTGTAATCAACAGCGGTAAATATAACTTCAGCAAAGATTTCAAGTCTTTATTCTCATCTGAAAGCCTTGCCGGGCACCCTGAAGTGCTTCTTTACAGAGTATACGATGCTGCGTTAAGCGTCACACACAGTATTGGTTCTTATTCAAACGGAACAGAAGTAGTTGGCGTAGACCCTAATCTTGTTTTGATTAAATCCTTTATTGCAACTGATGGTAAGGTATGGCAGAATTCTTCTGTTCCTGAAGCAACCAGTTTTGCAATCGCCGATTTGATAAAGACAAGAGACCCTCGTTTTGAAGCATCATTCATCGATAAGGTTAATGGCGCATCAGCTACGCTACTGTACGGATATAAATTCGCATCAAGAGAAGCCATCACCTACATTGGCAAAACCTATCCTCCTGCATGGGGAAGCAGCACAAATACCAGCGATGCGCCTATCATGCGTTTAGCTGAAGTAGTATTAAACTGGATTGAAGCAAAAGAAGAATTGGCCGAACACTTTAGTGGTACAGCCGTTACCCAGGCAGATCTTGACAAATCTATAAATGCGATCCGCAACCGTCCATTGGAGGCAGCCGCTATAGCAAAAGGTGTACAAAAAACAGTGCCTCTTTTGCTTTCAGCTATTCCCAATGATCCTGCACGAGATGCTGATGTATCTCCATTGCTTTGGGAAATCCGCCGTGAAAGAAGAATGGAATTTGTATTTGAGTTCAGCAGGCTATCAGATCTGAGGCGTTGGAAAAAACTGAACTACATGGACTTTACTACGAATCCTGACTATTTCTTTGGACCCTGGGTAAACATTCCCGTAGAGATACCTAGTCTCCTTACAGCAGCTAGCGCCAGCAAAGGCACAGTAAAGGTTAGGAAAGCCGATGGTACTATTGTAACCTGGGACGGCACTAATGCCTCTGCTATGGTTGGTTTTTACAGGGTTGAAAATGTTCAAAACAGGCTGGCTTTTTCCGATAAAAACTACCTGTCCCCTGTTGGTCAATCGCAAATCATCCAATACCAGGATCGTGGCTATACACTTACGCAAACAAAAGGCTGGTAATAACATATGAAATCTGTTGTTTGAAAAAGAAGCTGCTCTTAAAAAGGCAGCTTTTTTTGTTTTCAAAAAAAACAGGTTAGCCTAATTGAAAAAAATATCTTCATTCCTATCAATCAAAAAGCATGTTTAGAAAGATCGCTCTCTTTGCAATTGCAGTTACCATCTCTTTATCATTTTGCTTTAGCCAGGCATCATTAAAATTTGTCCATCTTTCCGACACCCATGTTGGTAGTGGAACCGGTGCAGACGATTTAAGAAGAAGTGTGCAGGATATTAACGAAGACAACTCGATTCAATTTGTGGTTATTTCAGGTGACATCACAGAGTTTGGTGCTGATAAAGAAATACAGTTAGCGAAACAAATTCTCGACAGTCTTAACAAACCATGGTATATCATTCCTGGCAACCACGATGGTAATTGGTCGGAAAGCGGCGCTAACACTTTCAAAAAAGTTTTCGGGAACGAAACATTTTATTTCAAAGCGGGCAAATATGTTTTCTTAGGAACCAACTGCGGACCTAATATGAGAATGGGGCCGGGACAAATCCCTCGTGAAAATATTGTATGGCTGGATTCTGCACTAAAAACAATTCCAGACAAAACACCTATTATTTTTGTTAATCACTATCCCCAGGATTCTTCATTAAATAATTGGTTCGAAGCCATTGATCGCCTCAAACAAAAAAATATTCAACTTATACTTTGTGGGCATGGCCACGCCAATCACAAATTGAATTTTGAAGGCATTCCTGCAATTATGGGTCGATCAAATCTTCGTGCAAAGCAAGATGTTGGCGGATACAATATTGTAACGATTGAAAATGATGTTGTGTCTTATAGTGAGCGAATTCCAGACTTGCAAACGAAACCTGTCTGGGCTGCTATAAACTTGCAGGATTATTCTTTTAAAAAGGATACCAAATTATATGACCGGCCATCCTATTCGGTTAATGCATATTTTTCCAACGTAAAAGAAATATGGAATTACCAGGACAAAAGTGATATTGGCTCTGGTACTGCAACTAATGGAGATTTAATTTTTACAACCAATACCAATGGAGAAATTGTTGCGCTAAAAAAGAAAAACGGAAAACTAAAATGGAAGTATCAAACCAACGGAAAAATTTATTCCATCCCTGCAGCCAGCAAGCAAATTGTTGTAGCTGGTTCGTCTGATGATTTTATTTATGCTCTGTCAGCAAAGAATGGAAAATTGATTTGGAAAGTAAAAACTGATAAAGCGGTTCTAGCGCATCCTGTCATTACTAATAGCAATATTTATATCGGATCATCTGATGGCCATTTCAGGGCATTGGATCTGCAGAGCGGAAAAACGATTTGGGACTTTGCTGAAGTAAGTGGTTTTGTTGTAACAAGACCACTCATCTACAATACCAAAATTTATTTCGGTTGCTGGAATAATGATTTCTATTGTCTTGACATCAGCAATGGAAAGCTTCTATGGAAATGGAACAATGGCAGCAATAACAGGATGTTCTCTCCTGCTGCATGCTTTCCTGTTGCAGCAAACAACCGGGTTTTTATTGTTGCCCCTGACAGGTATATGACCTCTTTTGATGCGAACACTGGAAGCGTAATCTGGAGAAAACAAATGCCTGATTTAAGAGTTCGTGAATCAATGGGTCTTTCGTCAGACAGTTCGCTGATATTTGTAAAAACAATGGAAGGAAATGTTTTCGGCATTTCAACAAATGCAGATTCGATGGAGCCTGCGTGGAAAAGCGAGGTGTCTTTAGGTTACGAGATTTGTCCCACAGCGATTGTTGAGAAAAACAATATTGTGTTCATACCAACTCAATCGGGTATTGTGGTGGCATTAGACCGACCAACTGGAAAGGTTCTTTGGAAACATAAAACTTCAAATGGGCTAATCACCAACTTGCTTACGGTCACCGACAACCAGATTGTAGTTACTACGATGGACGGTAAAATTTCTTTACTGAGATTTTAGCTGTTTACGACGTGTAACAACTGTCGATCCAAATTAAAGTCTTCGAAAGTTTCAGCGCTTCGTAGTTGCGGACTTCTTCGTCCTTATTGCAGGAATTGTTGATAATTTTTTGCGGATTCATGCATGTTTTTCCGTTATTTTGGTCTGCGATTGCAACCAACATGCTTAAAAGAGAAAGACAGGCTTATATCCTTCACCAGGTAAATCTGCACAATAAGGTATTGTCTGCAGACCTTAGTCAGCATATCAATGTTTCTGATGACACTATAAGAAGAGACCTGCAGGAACTGGCTGAAGCAGG
>DATMIF010000002.1:0-15929 GCA_035554655.1 Flavisolibacter sp. | reverse complement strand
GCTCCTGCATCTTTTCCTGCCTTCATAATCCGTTGCATTTCGTGCTCATTCAATCCCGGTATCATTGGTCCCATCATAATACCCATGCGAACACCAACACTGCTCAATTCTTCAATCACTTTCAAACGTTGCTTGGCAGTTACGGTTCTGGGTTCCATTGCTCTTCTTAGTTTATCATCGAATGATGTAACAGAAACCATTGCAGACAAGATCTGCTTCTTCGCCATCTCCTGGAGAATGTCTTTGTCTTTGATAATCCATGCATTTTTTGTTAGTATACCGACAGGCTGGTTGAATTCATTACACACTTCCAAAAGCTTTCTTGTTAGCCGGAATTTTTGCTCAGCAGGCTGATAGCAATCCGTATTGCCACTCAACATAATTGGAGTTGCATCCCAATTTTTATTCATCAAAAATTTGCGAAGCAACTCAGGAGCGTTTTTCTTTATCAATATCTTACTCTCAAAATCCAATCCTGCACTATAGCCCCAATACTCAAAGGAGTTTCTTGCATAACAGTAAATACATCCATGCTCGCAACCCTGGTAAGGATTCATACTGTACATCATGCCAACATCCGGACTTTCCACCTTGTTCACAATACTCTTGGGAAAGACTTCAATGTATTGTGTCGGTATTTCCTTCTCTTCCCAATCATCAATGCCTTCAATATGTTCTCTTATTACTTCATTCGTGATGAATTTGTTTTTTGTATTGAACTGTGCTCCTCTTCCTTTTTTATAAGTATCAATTGGTTGGTCCTGGTTTTGTTCTTCCATATCTCACGAATTATTAGTCAATAAAATTCCTGAACGCACAACTGCGTCCATTCGCTGTGCTCACGATAAACTGTGCAACAGAAGCTCAATAGTAGCCGCACAATTGGCTACATAAATAAATTTCCTTGCTTGGTTGTTACTGGTAAATTTTGAAACTCAAAACGTTTGGCAACTTGATATGCTTTGTCGCCAACCCGCCTTTTTAAAAGCAACATATTATCTGCAATAAATCGTCCTGTAAATTGCCTGTGAGAAAATTCTAACCACCCTTCTTCATATTGCCAGGGCTTTAATTTTCTGCAAATACTTATATGTGGTGTTTCAATGAAATGAGGTTTGTTCTCCTTATTCAATGTCATTAATCTTTGCGCTTGCTTCATTTCACGCACCAATGATTGAATGGGCACTTTAGAAACCACATTGATAAAGATGGTATGCGATGGGAAACTTCCATAATCTTTCAAGTCAACTTTAAACGGAGCAATACCCATACTAATGGTCTGTAGTCTCTGTATCATTCTTTCTTCCATTAGTTCAAGGCTTACCCAATTAATCAAACTAATATGTGGCTTTGTAAATCTTGCAATTTCATTCTTGTACTTATCAGCAAATTCACTCTTGATCTTTATAATCTTATGCCATAAATCGTCAGTGGGATTTAGCACCAACAAATACTCATTGATGCGATAACCGGGCATATGAAAATTCACAGGTTCCATAGCAATGGTTTGATTAATTAGCAAAATCGCACCACTAAATTACTAAACAATTTAGCAAAGTCGGTTGAATACTTTTCCACAGAAGTAAGTCGCGAGCAAAATGTTATACTACAATCAGATACATATAAAGGCTCAACCTTTCAACAAATTCCTTTTAAGAAATATGGTTCGCCTTGCTGTTAGAAGATACTCGCTGGTAACTTAATCCTAAGGACAGGTTAAAGGAACCTACTGCGTGATAGTTGCGCTTTTTATTCTACTAAACAGAAACGAATGAAGCGTATCGTTTTTCTTGCATACTAAGTTTATCTAGAAGGCTTTTTATTTTTTCAACTCCAATTTTCTCAGCCCATTCAAAAGGCCCATAAGGGTAATTAGTGCCAAGCTTCATGGCCGTATCAATTTCTCCCTTTGTACTCACCCCTTCTTTCAACGCAATAAATGCTTCGTTGATGATCATGCTTACTACTCTTGGCGTAATGAATCCAATTTCATCAGGCACCCATTCCAGTTTTTTTTGGAAAAAAGAAAAAACTTCTTGGGCTTTTGTTTTATTCTCTTCTTTTATAGTAGATGCTTCAGTGATAGAAGGCTGCAAGAAAGTCTTCCATCCGTTTATTCGAACGAATGAAAGATTTGTTTCCTGCAAGTTTTGCTCAACACTATTGATGACAATAAGTGCAGGTAATAAACTTTCCAATTGCAATCGATGTGATTCATTGTAAAGGAGATCAACAATTGCATCAGCATTTTTATATTGTTCCAGCTGAGAAAGGTTTTCAACCCACACAATACCTTCATCAACAGTTTCAATACTGTTCAACAATTCAGCTTTCAAACTTTCATCGGTAAATACAACCACTTGCATTACACGAATTACACGAATTATCACCAATTACACAAACGAGATTTATTACTTCAAGTCACAAAAATTCGTGTAATTCGTAGCATAAATTCATATAACACAATTATGGAAAAGAAAGTAATTACTACCAAGAATGCACCTGCACCAATTGGTCCTTATAACCAGGCTATTTTAGTGAATGATACGCTTTATATTTCAGGACAGATATGTATTGAGCCTGCATCAGGAAATTTAAAAAATAAAAACCTGCAGGAAGAAACCAACCAGGTAATGCAAAACCTGAAATCAATCCTGCAGGAAGCAGGAATGAGTTTTAATAATGTGGTGAAGACGACCATCTTTCTTACCGACATGAATCGCTTTAGCGAGGTAAATGAAATTTATGGCAAATATTTCAATAGTGATTTTCCTGCAAGAGAAACCGTACAGGTTTCTGCCCTACCAAAATTTGTAAATGTTGAGATCAGCATGATCGCAGTGAAATAAATCTTTCAAATGCTTGCCTGGTTAAGAAGACTTTTATTTAAACCTGTACTTTGGGCTTCCAATAAATTTGCCTCGAAGCCCGACAGGCCTAGAATTTATAAAGCACTTTCTTCCCTGCATGATTGTATTGTAAAGCAGGAAAAGAAGAAAGGGCCCATTATTCCTTTCGATAGTAAAAAAGATAGGTTCATTATTTTTTCCGATCAGCATAAGGGAGCAAAGAATGGTGCGGATGATTTTATGTTGTGTGAGCCTAACTACCTGGCGGCACTCGACTACTATTTCCAGAATGGTTATTTTTTCATTGCTATGGGCGACTGTGAGGAACTCTGGGAGAATACCTGGTTGGCTGTAAAGAAACACCAGAAAGAGTCTTTGGAAAAAGAGAAACAGTTTTTCGTTAACGACCGCGGGATAAAGATCTTTGGCAACCACGACCTGATGTGGCAGAATGATCCGTTGGCGCCTGTGTATCTTAAATCTATTTTTGATTCTGAGGTACCGATTTACGAAGGCGCTCTTCTTCAAACCAATATTAATAATACTACAGTAAATATTTTTTGTACACATGGCCACCAGGGTGATAAAGCAAGCGATGGTAACTGGTTCAGTAAATTTTTTGTGGCAAGAATTTGGGCGCCTTTACAAGCATTAGTGAAGATCAATCCGAACACGCCTGCTTATGATGCGCAATTAAAAACCATACACAACAGCATTATGTATGATTGGAGTGCTTCACAAAAGAATTTGTTTCTCATTACAGGCCATACCCACCAGCCAGTCTTTGAATCACTTACGCATATTGAACGTTTATACCGCCAGCTTTTATTTGCACAGGAGATGAAAGATGAATCCATGGTCCAGTCATTACAAAAAGACATACAAACGAGAAAGTTTGAGTACACAAAAATTTCTCCGGATTACCTGAAACTAAAACCAACGTATTTTAATTCAGGGTGCTGCTGTTTTAGTGATGGTGACATAACAGGCATCGAAATACAGGAAGATTGTATCCGTTTGATTAAATGGCATGTGAAGGATGGCATACCACAAAGAATTATCCTGGAAGAATCGGCCTTTGAAGAATTGCTGTCTTCAATCTCCTAAAAAAAATTTGCAAGCGGACTAAACCAATTTGTAACCTTTTTTGTTATTACTCTATCTATTCTTTTATGACAACGATACCATTAACACGAAACACAGGTAAAGACTTTAGGCTGGAATCATCTTCTGTCCAAGTAAAAATGTTTATTCAAAACAGCCCTAAAGAGGCAGAAAAAGAAATAGCACAATGGTTAAAAGAAAACGATGTGATTATTCATCACATCGCTCAATCTCAAAGTGAAAAGAACGGAAGTTTTGTTTTTGTCATCACTCTTTTCTACCTGCAAAACAATTAACGCTTTTCGTCGTGGACTAAGCTTTCTATTTCTACAACTTCCAATCCAGACACTGCAGGGCCGGTGAGCACTTCGCCGTCTGTTGTAAACCTTGATCCATGACAAG
This sequence comes from Flavisolibacter sp., assembly GCA_035554655.1. Lineage (GTDB taxonomy): Bacteria > Bacteroidota > Bacteroidia > Chitinophagales > Chitinophagaceae > Flavisolibacter. The sequence goes on along the minus strand of DATMIF010000002.1, from coordinate 11,574 downwards.
GGCAGTCCCAGCTTTTTTCTGCACTGTTCCATCCTACTGCACATTTTGCATGCGGACAAACAGGACTCACTGCATGCAATTGGCCTTCCTCATCTTTATATAATGCTAAAGATTTGCCTTCATACTTAACCAGTTTTGCCTCGCCGGGAGCGATATCTGTTAACTCGCTTAATTTTTCTGTTGATAAGCGCTTGCCAACAAATTCTTTTACCACATCGGCATTCTCCTTAACAAAATTGGCGAAGCCTGCAATGGGTTTCAGCCTGTCAGGATCAAACAGTTTCGCGTATTCACTTTCGCCTTTTGTGATAAGATCCGTTAATGTTATGGCGGCAATATGACTGTAGGTCATTCCGTTTCCACCATACCCTGTTGCTACCAAAACATTATCAGGGTTGCCAGGCAAATGACCAATGTAGGCCAAACCGTCTGCCGGTTCAAAATATTGCGATGACCATTTGAACGCTACTTCTTTTACATCGAAATATTTTCGAACATGTGCTTCCAGCCTGTTGAAACATCCTTCGGTATTTTCTTCGTGAGCTGTTTTGTGATCTTCACCTCCAACGATCAGGTATTTTTTGCCATCAATTATTTGAGTACGATAGTAATGATAAGGATCGTACATATCGTAAGCCAATCCATCGGGATAAGCATCGCCATTTAAACTAACTGCCATTGCGTAGCTACGGTATGGAGCACAACGGAAGTGTAAAAGATTTACGCCTGGTGGAATATGTGTTGCCCAGATTAAAGTCCTGGTTTCAATTGTTCCCTGTGATGTTTCCACTTCAATAACCTTATCTCCTTTAAAACCTTTTACCATGCAATCTTGTAGTATTACGCCTCCGTTTTTTTCGAATGCTTTTGCCAATGCATATACATACCTTGACGGATGAATATTAGCCTGTTCATGGTAAACAATTGCCTTTTCAAATTCAATAGGGACAGGAATTCGATCTGTATGAGCTACGTCCACACCTGCTTTTTTTGAGGCTTCATAAATCTTATTCAGCTCTTCAGTTTGCTTCTCATCCTGTGAATAGAGATACCCATCTTTTTGTTCGTAACCGCAATCTATATTGTATTCTTCCACATTTGTATGGAAGAGATCCAAAGCCTGATTTGTTGCTTTGGCAATTAAGCCGGCAGCTTCCTCATTGAATTTGCTTTCAATAGTGCCGTAGTCAGTATCTAAAAAGGTATTTAAATGTGCAGTGGTTCCGCCTGTTGTTCCGAAGCAAAGATTATGTGCTTCTGCCACTATACATTGTAAGCCAGATTTTTGTAATTGTAATGCTGTAGCGATGCCTGTAATGCCTCCGCCAACAATAAGTACATCGCATTTCTTTTCTGTGAGCGTTTTGGTTTTGGAAATATAATCAGGCATTTTATCCTGCCACAAACTTGTTTTAAAACCATCTCTTTTCATATAAAGTCTTTTCAAAAGAGCGGAAAAAATAATGCCTGAAACCAAGAACCTGATTTGCTATGGCATAGGTTATGATGAAGATTAATTGTGTAAATGAAATTGTGTATGAAAAAGGTTTGGATAAGCTTGCTGGTGTCGCTTTTTAGTTTGAGTGCTTTCTCTCAAAATCTTTCCATTAAAAGTTTGATTGGGAAGTGGGAAACCTCTGATGGTGCCGGGTTAGAAATTATTGATAGTTCGAGAATTTTTGTGACCTATGGAAATGATAGAAAACCCATTCTATCTTACAAAGCAGATTTTTCAAAATCTCCTTGCTGGTTTGATTTTGTAGTAAAGGATACTGCTCAAAAACTTTCAACAATGAAAAGCCTTTTGCTTCTTCAAAGCAACGATGTTTTAAAATGGCAGGTGTTTGATGATGACGATCGTCCGGCAGATTTTACTGCTGACAGAGGTGACATTATTATCTTAAGAAGAAAAAAATAATTACCATTTTTCTTCGTCGGGAATATCGCCGCCAGACTTGAAGATGTTTTTCGTTTTTTCTTTTTCCTCCAGACGTTCAATTAAAAGATTTGCAATGATAATAGCCGCATCGGTTTCTTTATTTTCCAGCAGAAGCCTTTTCAATTTCTTTTCATCGACATCTACCCTGTAAAGAATTTGGACCAGTTTATTAAAATCAAGAAGTAAAAGATGATTAATGTAAGAAATTAACTGCTCTTTGATTTCCAATTTCTCCAATGCAGTCAACTGCCGGTTTAAGTTTAATAGCTCTTCGATATTTTGATTGTCGTCCATTGCCAATGCAAATATCCAAAGCTTATCACCATATTAAGCCGCTAATCATAAAGTAAATACTTCTTCTACGAATTGTATCGTATTATTGGTTTTGAATCGTGCTCTTGTTAATCTGTAACTATAACTAATAAATTAGTTGTTAAACGAAGGTATTAGTTATAACTTGGCTTTTCTAAATAAATTCCGAAACCAACACAATGAAAAATATTGTCTTCGCTGCTTGCCTGTTAATTAGCTCCTTCCATTTATTTGCGCAAGGCGCCGTCAGGGGAAAATTGACGGATACCCTCTCCAAAAAGCCATTGGGGTTTGCCACCGTAACTGTTTTTAAGTCGACCGACACCACGCTTATAACTTATCGTTTAAGTAACCCGGAAGGAGAATTCAAAGTGCCTGGCTTGCCGTTAAATATTGCACTTCGTGTTGTAATTTCTTATTCCGGGTTTGATGCTTTTCGTAAAGAATTCACCCTTACAAACGATAATCCAATCGATCTTGGAACTGTTATTATGAATCCCAGCTCCAAAACCCTGGATGAAGTTTTAGTGATTGCTGAACGTCCGCCAGTCACGGTAAAGAAAGACACTATTGAATTCAATGCTTCTTCATTCAAAACTTTGCCTACAGCCTTAGTAGAAGATCTTCTCAAAAAAATGCCGGGAATTCAAATAGACCCTGATGGAACCATCATGGCAAACGGTAAAAAAGTAAATCGCATTTTAGTTGACGGAAAAGCTTTCTTCGGCGATGATCCAAAAATGGCTACAAGAAATTTACCGGCCAACGTCATTGACAAAGTCCAGGTAACCACAGATAAAGATGAAGAGAATAGAAACACCACAGGTGATCTTACTAATGTGGGACAGGTCATCAACCTTACATTGAAAAAAGGTGTAAAGAAAGGATGGTTTGGAAAATTGTATGGAGGAAGTGGAACAAATGACCGTTATGAAGTTGGCGGCATTGCTAACATTTACCGTGATACCATGCAATTGAGTGTACTCGCTTTTAGCAATAATGTTAATCGCAGCGGATTTTCATTTAAAGAAGTACAGGACCTGGGTGGATTTGGAAGAAGTGGATTTAACTCCTTAATGGTTATGAGCCGCGGCGGGCAAACAGGTTTCGCTGTCAACGGAATTTCTTTCGGTGGATTGGAACAGGGCATTGCACAATCAACGGGTGCCGGGTTTAACCTGAACCATGCTCCCAATAAGCGTAATTCATTCTTCCTGCAATATTTCTTTGGAAGTAGTAAAAACAATGTGGAGCAAACCAACAACACGCAACAGTTCTTCCATGATACTTCGGTAAATAACAGGACAATTTTAACCAACGATAGAACTGTATTTAATCACACCGTTAGCCTGGGAACTAATTTGAAACCAGATAGCTTGACTGATATTAGTTTTCGTTCCGGCTATACTTATTCAGGCACTGACGAAAATATTGACGCCACGGTAAAAATCACCAATAATAAAGTTGGTGACTTAAGCAGCGGCAAAGGTAACCAGTTCAATAATTTTTATAACAACCGCTATAATCACAATTTATCTTTCACCAGGCGATTCAAATCGAAAAAAGGAAGGTCGATTAACTTTTACAACTTCGTTAATTACAACAGCAATCTTCAGCGTTACATTACAGAATCAGACAATTATTATTTCGTACCGGATATAGACACTGTCTCCATTCACCAGTTGAGAAGGCAGAATGCTCCGGGCTTCTCAAGTAACTCAAGTTTAAGTTTTGTTGAGCCACTCAATAAAAAATTGACGCTTCGTGTTAATGAACGTCATGAATTTCTAAAGGACAAACAGGACATTGGAACATACACTCTTGATCCTGTAAACTTTAAGTACGAGTTATTGGATTATGCAAGAAGCAGCGGTTTCCAACGTACTCAAAATAAATTTTATTCTTATGCAGGTCTTTCTTACAAAATCAAAAAAGTGACTTTAAACGGTGGGTTAGCAGGGTTATGGCAGAACATTGATAACAAGTTTAAGAACATTGCCGAACCGGTTAACATATCTCTGTTCAATATTGTTCCGAGTGCTTCTTTCCAATGGAAACAATTATCAGCAAACTATAGCCTGAATATAAATGCACCTCAAACAAGTTATCTCATCCCGGTACCAGACAACACAAATCCATTCTCGATTCGCTATGGAAACCCATACTTAAAACCGGCGCATCAACATAGCTTGTATGCTAGCAATTATAATTTTTTCCAGGGAACAGGGGCCAGTTATAATTTTTGGATCAATGCAAATTTTATCAATAATGATGTAGTGATGAGCCGCACAGTGCAGGCCAACGGTATTCAAATAGATAAACCGGTAAATGCAGATGGAACCGTGCAAATTTGGTTTGGAACAGGTTATGGAAAAGAATACAAGAACAAACAAAAATTCATTTTCTCTTACCGTGTTTCACCTAACATCAATTACAACAAGAGAAAGTTGATCGTTAACAATAACGAGAGTACTGCAAGGACGTTTGGCTACGGCGCCAGCTTTAATATTGGTTTAAATTGGAATGATCGCATTGAATTCCGCCCCATGTACAGCCCATCTATTAATCAAACAACATATACCGATCCGTATTTTACCAATATAAAAGCAGTAACGCACTACATGGAAGGTGAGCTGATCATTCGACTGCCAAAGAAACTGGTGTGGGAAAGTAATGTGGCTTATCGCAATACCACACAGGTTGCTCCTGGCTTGCCAAAAACAAATATTCTATGGAATGCTGCGGTTACTTTATTGATGTTTAAGGACGATGTCGGTTTATTGAAATTTGGTGTGTATGACATTCTTAATCGCAACAATGGCTATAATCGTTACACAACACAAAACCAAATTGTAGATCAGCAAACAAATGTGTTGAAGCGTTTTAGTGAGTTATCCTTTACTTACAATATTCGGAATATGGGAGCACCAAAGAAAGTAGGTGGCAGAGATAGGTTGTTTATGTTCTAATATTTGTTGTTCACACCCAATCCAAACAAAGCAAAATCGTATTTGACCGGGTCTTCCGGGTCAAATTTTTTAAGATGTCCGGTCAACTCTAATGCAGTTTGCCAATCAATTTGCCGTCGTTGAATTAGATCAAAGTGCCTGGCGACTCTTGCCACATGTACATCAATCGGACAAATAAGTTGAGATGGCGAAATGTTTTTCCAAATGCCAAAATCAACTCCGCAGTTATCCTTTCGGACCATCCACCGCAAAAACATATTTAACCGTTTGCAGGTTGAATTTCTTTTAGGCGTGGCAATATGCTTTTTCGAACGAACCGGCGCATCCTGCAGTGAAAAGAAATAATCATGAAACCCGATTAATGTATTTTCAACATTGTCATCTTTTTTATTCATCCATCTGGAAAAAGCAGTTTCCAGGGTAGATGAATGCTCATAATGATGTTTCAGAAATAAAATAAAGTACAAAAGATCCGTTGTATTAAATGTGCGGTGTTTGAATTCAAGCAAACGTTTCAAATCCCCTTCACTATGAGCGGTAATGAAATCATAAGGGGCATTGTCCATCAGTTTCATCAACTCACTCGATTTGTTAATGATGATGGTTCGGTTTCCCCAAGCAAAAATTGAAGCGAAGAACCCGGCTATCTCTATATCCTGTTTTTTTGTGAATAAATGAGGAATTGAAACGGGGTCATGTTCAATAAAAGAAGGTTGATTATATTCATCAACCTTCCTGTCTAAAAATTCTTTTAGCTTTCTTGCTTCCATCAACCGATTGCCTGGTTCAGATCTTCAATCAAATCATCTGCGTCTTCAATGCCAACACTCAGTCGAATCAAAGAATCCGTCAAACCATTTTTAATCCTTTCTTCTCTTGGAATAGAAGCATGGGTCATGGTTGCCGGGTGATTGATCAGCGATTCGACACCACCCAAGCTTTCTGCCAAAGCAAATAATTTTGTAGATGATAAAACTCTTTTCGCTTCATCAACGCTGTCATCCTTTAACGTAAAGCTCATCATGCCACCAAAGCCACGCATTTGTTTCTTTGCGATGCCGAAGTTTGGGTGATCTTCAAACCCACACCAATAAACTTTGCCAACTTTTGGATGATTGCGCAAGAAGTGAGCAATCTTCTCTCCGTTTTCGCAATGTCTTTGCATTCGAACATGCAAAGTTTTAATTCCACGAAGCACCAGGAAGCAATCCATGGGCCCGGGTACAGCACCTGTAGATTTTTGTATGAAGTATAATTGTTCTCTCAATTGATCGTCGTTCATCACAAGGCATCCTTGAATTACATCACTATGTCCACCAAGGTATTTTGTTACAGAATGCATCACAATATCAGCACCGAGGTCAAGAGGATTTTGCAAGTAAGGAGAAGCGAAAGTGTTATCAACGCAAAGAAGCACTTTATTCTCTCTTGCAATAGCGGCGATAGCAGCAATATCAGCAATGTTCATCAATGGATTGGTGGGCGTTTCCATCCAAATGAGCCTTGTATTAGTGTTGATATAAGGCCTGATGGCATTTGCATCCTGCATGTTCACATAATGAAACTTAATGTTGAACTTCGAAAATATTTTGGTGAACATTCTGTAAGTGCCTCCATACATGTCTGCTGCAGCTATCACCTCGTCGCCCGGCTGTAATAATTTAATCACCGCATCAGTTGCAGCTACCCCACTACTAAACGCAAGTCCGTGCTTTCCGTTTTCAATAGCAGCAAAAGCAGCTTCCAGAGCAGTTCTTGTAGGGTTTTGACTTCTTGCGTACTCGTATCCTTTATGCTTTGCAGGTGCTTCCTGTACAAATGTTGAGGTTTGATAGATAGGCGTCATGATTGCACCTGTTGTTGGATCTGGTTCAACTCCTGCATGAATAAACTTGGTTCCAATCTTCATACAAATTTTTTAGTTCACAAAGATGATGAAATCTGCAACGTGAATCACTAATCGTGAATAGTCAATCGTGAAACATGAACTTCTTCATCCCAAATTAACGCCGACGAACAAACAGCCTGGTGCAATTGTTTGATAGGTTGGTTCTCACTTTCCTTCTTACTCTTGCCATACTAATGCATATTTAATGTTTGAAGATTCAAAAATCACGATTGACGATTCACTTCTTCACGTTCGTACACATTAACAAACACTTAATGCGACAGATGTAACAATTGCAATCCTGTTTACATCACTTTTTATCCGCTTATCATTAAAATAATCCGACGACGCTTCATCAAATGCGAAAAAGCGTTTTCGTATTAATAAGTTTTGCTTTCATTAACACCAGCAATGTAGAAGTGCTTGACTTGCGATTAGTTTACGAATAGCTTCGTCAAAGAAATTAATTCTTTAATCATAAAACCACAACCATGAAAAAGATTTTGTTAGCAGCGATTGTTTCTGTTTTTTGTTTTAGTGCGATGGCCGATGATCCAACTGAAAAAGTTTTAGATGCATTCAATAAAACTTTCCCCAACGTAAAAGAAGTGGCATGGACAGAAAGTGACCATTCCTATGAAGTGAAGTTTAAGCAAAATGAAATTCTTTCCAGGATCACTTACGATAAAGATGGCAACATAGTAAAAACGATCAGGTACTATTATGAGCAAGGCTTACCATTGCTTGTATTATCTAAAGTAAAACGCAAATTCAACGATCAAAAAATATTTGGAGTAACTGAAGAATCTTCAGAGGAAGGAACTTACTACCACATTATTTTGGAAGACGAAAAGCATTGGATCAATATTACAGCAGATAGTTATGGTGGTATTAAAGTAGATAAGAAATACAACAAGGCTTAATTGAAAAGATAAGAAGCCGACCAATACTTCCAATCCCAGTTATTAGCCGCATATGCATCGTGCGGCTTTATTTTTTTTGTGAGAACGAAATCATTCAATACATGATGTTGTACAAGCTTCTTTTTCCCTTCCATGATTGCATCCTGAACCGATTTATCCTCCATCCATAATTTTTGAGGTGGCTCAAACCCAACTTTATCTTTTCTCCAAACAATTTCTTTCGGCAAAAAGTCTTCAACCGATTTCCTCAGCAACCATTTTGTCCAGCCATTGTGGATTTTTAAACCAGGCGGGAGAGAGAATAAAAATTCAATTAACGAATGCTCTAAAAAAGGAAGCCGTACCTCAATTGCATGTGCCATACTGTTCCTATCCGCAAGCCGAAGCAGTTCTTCAAGTCCATTTACAAAACTGTTATAGTAAAGCACACCATTTAAATCAAATGTTGATGAAGTAGCGTAATAAAAACTTTGCTTATTTAAAAAAGCAAAACCCCTGTTGAAATCAGGGTGACGGAAAGCTTCCTTTGATTTTTTTGTTTGCAAAATGCCAGCGGCAAATTCGGGATATAACGCAGCTATTTTGCTTTTTAGGCCGAATGATTCTCTAATTCCCAGCGCCTTTGCAGCATTCTGTTCGCTTGATTTCTTTAATTGATTATTACGATACAGTTCCTGCCAATACCACCTGAAATATTTGTGATAGCCAGCTAAAGTTTCATCTGCACCCTGACCGTCCAATAAAACTGTAACTCCATTTTGTTTCGCCAATTGAAAAACTTTGTATTGAGCCAATGGACTCGCAGTGGTAATCGGTTCTTCCTGATGATGCATGAGCTGCTGCATCAGCTTTACGGTTTCATTGCCGCTGATTTCCGTTGCATAATGCTCCAGTTCAAATTTATTTGCAACTATTTCCGCATACTTTAATTCATCTTTTTGAAAATCCCCAAACGACGCTGTAAAACATTTATGGCTGTAATGATCTGAAAGCTGTTGATCACAAAAAGCTACAATTGTTGAACTGTCTAATCCTCCACTCAAACTAGTCCCGATACTTACATCACTCCGCAATCTTCTTTTGATAGATTGCATAAATAAATAGCGGAATTGCTCTATTGCCTCCTGTTCGGAAATTGTTTTTACTTCCGGATAAACCTGCCAGTATTTTTCGATCTGAAGTTGATTGTCTTCTAATGAGAAATCAAGAAAGCATGCAGCGGGAAGTTTGTAGATATTTTGATAGAATGTCTCTTGAGGATCTGAAGGATTTGTTGTATACCCAATGGTTAAAAAATTATAAAGCATGGCCTGGTTTACGTCCTTTCTTACACTCATACTCCATAGCGATTTCATCTCCGATGCAAAGAGCAATTGCTCTTTATCATAAAAAAAGAAAAAAGGCTTTTCACCAAACCTGTCTCTCGCAGCAAATAATTTTTTTTCTTTCTCATCCCAAATGGCAAACGCAAACATGCCGTCGAATTGCTGAAGGCATTTGTTCCCCCACAAATCATAAGCGGCAACAATCACCTCCGTGTCCGATTGCGAATGGAAATGGTAACCTTCTTTCAAAAGTTCTTGCCTGATCTCGATGTAATTATACAACTCACCATTATGGACAATTGTGTATCTGTCAAAACAATGCATGGGTTGTGCGGCTTCATTGCTGAGATCAATAATTCTTAACCGCAAGTGGCCAAGAGCTATCGTGCTTTCTTCATTAACCCAAACGTCTTCGCCTTCAGGGCCGCGATGCTTTAAACACTTCACTGCAGCTCCAATTCTATCGTTGGAAACCAACGAAGAATTTTTGCTTACGATGCCTGCGATTCCGCACATTGCTCAGTAATTGTATTGGATAGGCAATCTTGCTTCTACATTATCCCACGCCATTACAAGGTCGGCGCCGCTGGAAGTTGGCTGGAACACCATGGAAAAATATTCCACCGTTTGATTTTTTGTTTGCGCCGGAATAGTAAAGCGGTACAAATCTTTGGAAGGATCAAGATTCAATCCCCAGCTATTTAAATTACTGTTGAAGACGATGGTCCATTTATCCGCTTCCGGTATACAGTAAAGAATGTACTTGCCTTTAGGAACTTTTTTGTTTTGAATGGTAACAGGAACAAAGGTTTCTATCTCGGTTGCTTCGTTAGCACCCAGCCTCCATCTTTCACCATACTTTACCACGTTGCCAAAAATTTTTCTTCCCTGCTTATGCGGACGACTGTAAATAACTCTTGCAACGGGAGAAGACTTTTTTATTGTAAGTTTTGGATAGTCTACGGGAAGCCACGCCATATCCATCGGCGAAACATCAACAGGAACATAGGCATTGGCCATTTCTCCATTGATGATATTAGAATCCTTAGGCAAAATTTTTGGCCGTGGCTCAGAAGGTATTGTTGAAGATGTAGCGGTATCGTTACAGGAAATAATTCCAACCAGCAAAATGAAACCAAGCAAATATTTCATGGCGAAAAAATACAGATTTTCAGGAAGGCTGCCAAAGCAATGGCATTGATTACATTTGGAATGTAATTTCCGGACAATGCTTTTTGAGAAAATATACCTGCAACAATTTTTTGAGAACAGCAGACAAGTTAACGCTATTAAGGCCAAAGAAATCGCTGATGTATTTGAAGAGAAAGAAGTTAAAAAAGGAGAACTTTTTCTTAAGGAAGGACAAGTCAGCAATCAATACTTAATATTGAAAGACGGTTTCATGAGAGCCTATTCGTTTGACCTCGATGATAACGAAGTGACAACGGCGTTCCATAGCAAGACATATCCCGTTTTTGAAGTAGCATCTTTTTTTAACCGAACGCCTTCAAAAGAAAATATACAAGCATTAACCGACTGTTATGGATGGATGATCACGTACGAGCAGCTTAACATGTTATTTCATTCGATTCCCGAGTTCAGAAATTTTGGAAGAGCAATTTTGGTGAAAGGCTTTGCGGCTTTAAAAACAAGAATGCTTTCAATGATTACAGAAACTGCGGAAGAACGTTATGTTGCCTTGATAGAATCCAACCCTGAAATATTTCTATATGCTCCATTAAAACAAATTGCATCCTACCTTGGAATTACGGATACTTCATTAAGCCGCATTCGTAAAGAAATGATGAAGAAATAAATCAGCGGCTTCTTTCAAATCTTGCCAAATGACAAGAGAATTTTTACAGCCTCTTTTTTCTTTTGTGGTGTAAAAATTATTTTATGAACCATTTACCCTTTTATATTCCTTTAGTTTTCGTACTAACTACTTTCTTAACCATTTATTTTTTTTACAAGGCGTCTAACAAAAACATGAAGTTGTTAATGATCGTTGTTGCATGGATGACAATCCAATCTGCCATTGCAGCCACGGGCTTTTTTACGGTGGAAAACACGTTACCTCCTCGTTTTCTTTTGCTGATCCTTGTCCCGATGGCTGTAGTCATTGCAACCCTTTCAACAGCTAAGGGGAAAATTTTTGTTGATGGATTTAATTTGAAGACCTTAACTCTTTTGCATTCTGTCCGAATTGCAATTGAGA
>DATMIF010000001.1:0-111385 GCA_035554655.1 Flavisolibacter sp. | reverse complement strand
AAACCTTGAATCTGTAATCGGATCATCTGTGTGCACAGCAACCATTACCCCCTGCTTCACTAATGTAGCCCCATTACCCATCCAAAAATCGATGGCTTCTGCTTTGCCACCCGGAGCATCGATGTTGATGATAGAGCATGGGACTTTTGCTGCTGCAATTTCTTTCGCTACTTTATAACCTTCGGTTACGTGATGTAACACTAGTCGAAAACCAAATTCCTTTTGCAGACGCAAGCAGGTTAAAATGTCAATGGATTTATGCGTGTGAAAATGAACAATCCTTTTTCTTTCCAGCACTTCAACCATTGCTTCCATTTTCAAATCACGTTCAGGCATTTTGCTGCTGTCTTTGCCTGCCTTGTCAATTTTCTTTTTGTATTCGACCGCTTTCAAAAAAAGGTCGCGGTCCATAGCAGCTTCTTTCGATCTTGTTCCGGGAAAGCCGGCCGTTCCTCTCATTGGATTCGTTCCATTCGCCATCTTCATTCCACCGTAAACACCTTTGTCATTTACAATTAACAAATCTTCAATGGTAACACCTTCCCGCATTTTAATGTAAATAGTTTGCCCGCTCATTAAAAAACCTGAACCCGGCATTACATTCAATGTTGTCAATCCACCTGCTAATGCTTTTTTAAACCCGTCACTTGTTGGATTCACAGCGTCAAGCACCCTTGCATCTGGATTGAGTGCTGCAGAATTATCGCCGCCTTCCGGTCCGCCGAGATGCGAGTGTGTATCAACAATTCCGGGCATAATTACTTTACCTGTTGCGTCGATGATTTCAGCATTGGAAGGAATTTTAGTTGAAGCGTCTCCAACTTTTAAAATCTTTCCATTCTGCACAATCAAAACGCCGTTTGAAATTGGATTGCCTGTAACGGTATAGATCAATCCACCTTTGACAGCAACAAGGCTTTTTTGTGCTGAGGCGGTAATTATAAAAGAGGAAATCAGAAAAAGACAAAAGATTTTTCTCATAAGCAAGGTTTAGGCTATTTGTAAATTTAGAGGATTCGGAAAAACAAAACTCTGTTTTATCTGCAATAAAAAAGGGAATCATAATGATTCCCTTGAAGTATAAAAAAGATTTTAGTTATCCTAAAGCTACTCTTTTGAATTCGATCACTTTCAATTCAGGATCTACACTCTTCAGGTAATCACCAACAGATTTGGAAGCATCTTTTACATAAGCCTGCGCAGTCAAAGTGCTTTCTTTGAAGAAGGCATTCAATTTACCTTCAGCAATTTTAGCGATCATTTCTTCTGGCTTACCTGCCATCTTTGGATCTTGCTTCATTTGCTCTACAACGATGTCTCTTTCACGGGCAATCACATCTTGCGGAACTGATGCTGCATCAACTGCTACAGGATTCATCGCAGCAATTTGCATCGCTACATCTTTACCTGCATCACCTGCATCTTTGTTGAAGCCAACCAATACACCCATTCTGTAAGCACCATGAATATAAGAAGCTACAAAAGGAGCGTCGATTCTTTCAAAACGGGTAACACCGATCTTTTCGCCGATAGAAGCTAATTTATCATTTACCAGGTCAGAAACTTTAGAACCGCTTGCATTTGCTTCATTCAATTCTTCCAGGCTCTTTACATTGTTAGCTACTGCTGCATCAGCAATAGTTTGTCCGAATGCGACAAAGTCTGCGTTCTTGGAAACGAAATCTGTTTCGCAAGCTACGGTTACAATGAAACCTGTTTTGTTATCAGCTGTAGTTTTTGCAATTACTACACCTTCTTTCGCTTCACGATCGCTACGTTTTGCTGCTACTTTCTGCCCTTGCTTACGCAACCAATCGATAGCTGCTTCAAAATCGCCGTTTGTTTCAGTTAAAGCTTTGCGGCAATCCATCATACCTGCACCAGTTGCCTGGCGAAGTTTATTTATGTCCTGTGCTGTTATTGTTGCTGTTGCCATAATAATCAATTTGACAATTTGAAAATGTGACAATGTGCCAATTAAACCATCAACACATTGTCTGTATTTTTAATAGAGAGGATATCTAAAGAATATCGGCATATTGACTCATCGTCACATTGCCATATTATCTCCTTCCACCACCAGGTCCGCGACCGCCGGCATTTCCACCGCCTTGTGGAGTACGACGGCGTTGTCCGCCACCCTGACCACCAGCCCCACGGTTACCACCTTGACCACCACGGTTTCCACCACGACCACGTCCGCCACCGCCTTCAGCTTGTGCTTCGGCTTCGAGGCGTGCTGCTCTTTTTTCAGCATCCTGGTCTGCATTACCCTCTTCACCTTCATCTTCTCTCGCAGCCTGGCGCTCAGCTAAACCTTCTGCAATTGCTGCAGTGATGTAGTTTGTGATGATAGCGATTGATTTGGTAGCATCATCGTTTGCGGGAATAGAGAAATCAACTTTATTAGGATCGCAGTTAGTATCAACAACACCGAAAGTTGTGATGCCAAGGCGCTTTGCTTCTGCAAGCGCAATGTGTTCGTGACCAATATCAACAATGAACAAAGCAGCAGGAACACGCCCCAATTGAGCAATACCACCCAATACTTTTTCCATTTTTTCTTTGTCGCGGGTTAACGTCAAACGCTCTTTCTTAGTGATTGAATCAAAAGAACCATCGTTCAACATTTTGTCGATGCTCTGCATCTTCTTCACGCTCTTACGGACTGTGTTGAAGTTGGTCAACATACCACCTAACCAACGCTCGGTTACAAAAGGCATGTTTACACGTTGAGCACACTCGGTAACAATATCTTTTGCCTGTTTTTTTGTACCAACAAACAAAACTTTTTTACCGCTGCGGGCAATTTGTTTTAAGGCAGCAGCAGTTTCCTGCAGGCCTTCAACAGTTTTATTAAGATCAATGATGTGAATACCTTTCTTCTCAGCGAAGATGTAAGGTAACATCTTTGGGTTCCACTTCTTCTTCAGGTGGCCAAAGTGTACACCTGCTTCGAGGAGTTGCTGTTGCAATGAAGTGTTTTGTTCCATTTTATTTGAATAAAAAGTTTGAAGATTAGATTAACGTTTAGAGAACTGGTAACTTCTACGGGCTTTCTTCTTACCGAATTTCTTACGCTCAACAGAACGTGGGTCACGTTTCAGCAGGCCAGCTGCTTTTAATGCAGGACGAAACTCAGGATTTAAATCCACCAATACACGGGCAATACCCAGCATGGCAGCTTCTGCCTGTCCTTTTACTCCACCACCGGCAGCGTTGATCTTTACATCAAACTTGTCAGCAGCTTCAATTGTTTTTAAAGGCCTTTCTACCTGGTTTTGTAAATAAACCAATGGGAAGTAAACCTTATAATCTTTATCATTTACAGTGATGCTGCCGTTGCCGCGAGAAATAAATACTCTCGTTACAGCTTCTTTACGACGGCCAACACTATTTTTTTGCTTTTCCATTTATGATTTGTTTGGAATGTTTAATTAGAATTTCAATTCTTTAGGTTGTTGTGCAGTGTGCGGATGCTGATCACCGGCATATACAAATAGCTTTTTGTACATCTGGCGGCCAAGGCGGTTTTTAGGAAGCATGCCTTTTACAGCTCTTTCAATGATCACCTCGGGACGACGGCGAAGCAAATCTTTTGCGATTTCTTCCTTACGTCCACCAGGATAGCCAGTGTAGTGGTCGTACACCTTTTCTTCTAATTTATTTCCTGTGAATTTGATCTTTTCGGCGTTAATTACAATAATAAAATCGCCGGTGTCAACGTGTGGAGTGTAATATGCTTTGTTCTTACCGCGTAAAATAGCAGCAATACGGGAGCACATACGACCCACGGTTTGATTGGTACCATCTACAACGTACCATTTGCGTTGTACGGTAGCCGCGTTGGCATGTTTTGTTGTGAAATGTAGTTTACTCATTGTTTTTAATTTGTGCCAGGCCATCCCCCGGCTTTTTTAAATGGAGCGCAAATGTAGGAGAATGCCCCTATCCAATCCAAGAAAACGGCTGACTAATTTTGATAGTACCCTTATAAGGCGTTGATTTTCAGTAAAAATTTTGACAAGTTTTTGAAGTCATTAACGAAAGGGCGGCTGAAATTGACTCTAACTTTTAGTTAGCAAGCTTAGAAGACACAAGTTGCGAGGAACCGGAAAGATTGTAAGGAAGAGGAGCTTCTGTGCAACGCAACCACGCAGTTAATAGAGAGTTAGCAGGGAGCAAGTATGGGCTAACTCGCCTATAAGTCGCCTGTAACTCGCCTATAAGTTGAGTATAACTTCACTAAGAGGAAAATTATGAGCCCAGCTGCATTGCTACTATTGAACACCTCTTGCGTCGCACAGCGTGTACGTTCTGTAATTCTATTTGACACATTGGAAGTGCTTCACGATTGCATCACCGCCGTCTCCTGAAAAATAGACTAATTTCAGCCCCTTCATGAACGACCAGGAGTTAAGAACCGTTAATATAATAAGGTATGTAACGCCGCTGCGGGAAGGCGGATCTTTACCCGCCATTGTAGAAGCTGACGATGGATTCCTTTATGTGCTCAAATTTCGCGGAGCGGGACAGGGCATAAAAGCACTAATTGCTGAATTGATTGGTGGTGAAATAGCAAGAACACTGGGGCTTCGTGTGCCTGAAATTGTGTTTGCCAATGTTGATCCTGCATTTGGAAGAACTGAACCTGATGAAGAGATACAAGATTTGCTGAAGTTCAGTGCGGGACTTAACCTTGCTTTACATTATCTATCCGGTGTCATAAATTTTGATCCTGTTGTAAATAAAGTTGATCCTTTGTTGGCATCACAAATTGTTTGGCTGGATGCATTACTGATGAATGTTGACCGAACTGTTCGCAATACCAATTTATTAATGTGGCGGAAAGAGCTTTGGATCATTGACCATGGAGCGTCGCTTTATTTTCATCATACATGGACCAATTGGGAAGAGCAAAGCTTGAAACCGTTTGTACAGATAAAAGATCATGTACTGCTACAATCGGCAAGTGAGTTGGATAACGTAAATGAAAACTTTCGTTCCATACTTACTCAGGAGAAAGTGGCTTCTATTGTGAGTTTAGTTCCAGACGAATGGTTAGTGAGCGAATCCGCGCCCAATGCCAATGAAAACAGAAAAGTCTATCAACAATTTTTATTGAACCGAATTTCCCAATCACACATCTTTGTAAAAGAAGCACAACATGCAAGGCAAGTACTTATTTGAATATGCAATCATACGCATTGTGCCCAGGGTGGAAAGGGAAGAATTCCTTAACGTGGGTATCATACTCTATTGCAAAGCCAAAAAATTCCTTGACACCAAATACACTATTAATAAGGAAAAAATTTCTGCTTTGTGCGCAGAAGTAGATTGTAAAGAAGTTGAAGAACATCTTCAGTCGTTCGAAAAAATTGCGAAAGGAGAAAAAGATGGAGGTTCAATTGCAGCACTTGATCTTCCGTCACGTTTCAGATGGTTGACTGCAACACGAAGTACCATCATTCAAACTTCAAAAGTGCACCCGGGATTTACTGAAAACCCACAAGCGACTTTAGAAAAACTGTACAACCAACTTGTACTTTGATTGGTTAAAGTGCAAGAATTATTTTTCCATTGTCTTCCCGAACAGAATAGATTTTGATTCCTTCTTTTGCGGGGCCTGATTTTACTTCACCTGTAATTAAATCAAACTGTGAACCATGCCAGGGACATTGAACAACATTACATATGGTGCTTCCTGCAGCTAAAGACCCACCACGATGTGTGCATCGGTCTTCAAACGCAACAAAGCGGTCTTCAGTCCTTGCCAAAACAATTCTTTTATCTTTTACATGCAGCAGTTTCATGCTGTTCATTTTGAGTTCATCTACGGTTGCCACTTCAATTTCGCCTGCATCCGAATCAAAGCGGTCTTCATTCCACTTCCCGGCATTAGCATAACGTATATCGACGCCGATTTGATTTCGATACACCAAAGTTCCGCCAAGCCAACCCGCAATAACCATCAATGAAACGCCAATAACTTCCAACAAAGCAAGAATTATATTACTTGAACTTTCACTTCGTCGAAGAAAAAAAGCAATGGTAAAGCAGATTAGCATTACCACATTTGTAATCCCATGCTTTGCTGCCCTTTTCTTGCCAGAACTTTTTGGAGGAACTGTGTAAAGAAAGTCAATGAAGCCGGGAACTGCCGCCAATAAAGCAAAAGCAATTCCACCAATGTTCAAGTAATAAGATGTTCTTAAAAGGTCTGGTTTGTTTCCCAACCATCCGATTAAGTGACACACTGCTGTTCCCGTAAAAAAAGCAATTGGAAAAGGAATTAAAATCGGATGAAGCGGGTGAGATTTTATGTTGGCTTTACTTTTCATTTTTAAGTAATAGCAGCAAAAAGCTTACCCGCCAGATTTTTTTGCAAGCCATCACTACCTTATTTTCCGTCAGGGCACTGTCATATTGCATAAAACGAGTTTTTTCGTATCCATTCCTAATATTCATTTTCCATCCGTGTAGATTTCTGTTTTAATTGTAGTGTAATAAGAAGTAATTGCGTTGTAAACCGGCCTTATTAATTACACACTAATGATAACCACTGCTGTGAAAAATGAGGAATTGAAATTAGAGTCAGAGGGTATACGAAAGCTGGCTTCAATTTATCATGCAATTGACCACCCAACAAGACTGGCCATAATGAAGCTCATTCATGCGCATGAAAGCATGAGTGTAATGGAGATCTCAGATAAAATGCAGCTCGATAAAGAAACGATTTCGCAACACCTGGGCATTTTAAGAAGAGGAGAACTTGTACACTCTATCCCACGTTCAAGGTTCCGTTATTATTCACTCAATTACAAAATCCTGAACCGGCTTTGTTACCGGTTCGATCCATAAAGTTTTCTCATGTGCATGTATTAATGCGCAACGGGGCTTGTTTCTACTTGCCCCTCTTTTCTTATCTATTATTGAAGGCTAGTGCTCGATTTTACCAATCACTTCTGTACTTAGTGGTGAAACCGCTGGATCAAAATAATGTGTGAGTAAACCGTTTTCATTTACCAGGAACTTAGTGAAGTTCCATGAGGGTGGCTGATCATTCCAACCATTCAGATCTTTGTATGTCAACCACTCAAAAACTTTGTTTTGCTCAGTTGATTTTATTACAACCGATTTTTTTGCAAGCGGGAAAGAAACGCCAAAATTGATCTGACAGAAGCTGGCGATCTCTTCATCACTTCCTTTTTCCTGTTCTTTAAAATCGTTTGAAGGAAATCCAATTATTACAAGCTTTTCCTGGAATTTTTTATGTAGTTCCTGCAACTCTGAATATTGATTTGTATAGCCGCAATTGCTTGCTGTATTTACAATCAAGACTTTTTTGCCTTTTAAGGCATCGAAGCCCAATTGACTTTCATTATTTAGCGTGGCCGATAATTCGAAAAAAGAAGTTTTAGGTTTTGCATTATTGACCATTTCCAGTGTTCTATTTTCTCCTTGTACCTTTTTGAATTTCACAAACAAGGGGTAGATCCACTTCAATATTTGTTGCCTGGGTGTCACTTTTTAATCAAATTTCGCTAGCATTATTCGATTCCGGCAATTTAATATTGGCTTTATACCAATTTTATAACCAACAAACACTCGATTTTTAAAAGTAGATATACGATTGTTTCAAACCAGGAATCTTTTTTACTTTGAAGTGCTTATAAGTGGTTGAAAAACTGTCCAGAAAGCTCCAATATCCATGCCTATGAAATTTAAATTTTACTCACTTTTTTTATTGCTTTTATTTTTTGATCACCTGTACGGGCAGGATTGCAGCACTCTGTCATTTACTTACACCAGTTCCGAATCGAGATGCGTTGCAACGGGCTCCATCACTTTGAATGTAACAGGAGGTTCGGGCAATTATAATTTTAAGGCTGTTGGACCAGTGAATACACCTGTCACTTCTTCGAACATCATCACCGGTCTTGGACCAGGCTATTATACCGTACTTGTTACCGACCTTAATACCGGTTGCAGCAAGCAACAGAGTAATATTTATGTTAGCGGGTCATATGCAGATCCTCGGTTTCAGTTGACAAAAACGGATGCTACATGTGCCGGCAATGACGGAACCATTTCAACACTTAACCAGCAATATGGTCGCTCCCCTTTTACCTATACCATTATTGCACCGTCTCCATCCAACATTGGAGCCACTAGCTCAACTGGAAATTTTGCAGGACTGACGCCGGGGGAATATGTGGTTCAGTTGCAGGATTCATGCGGTGGGATACAGGTAAGGCGTATCACAATTGAAAACTATAATTGGTGGTTCGATTCCCTATCGGTGGTTCGTTATGGCTGTGATGCGGCAGATGTCTATATCAGAATAAAAGACAACAAGGGAAATATAAACACGTCGGGCAGCGCATTTTCGGGTTTTTTGTATGGATATGCATTGAACGGAGATACAACGTGGTATGGCACATATAATTTTTCCGTGTTGCTGGGGACAAGAAGAGATTTAGATATTATAGTGAAAGATAATTGCGGAAATATTCATGCCACAACATGGACACTACCCAGCAATCTTAAGCCTTCATTAAACTCTGTTTCTATTTCAGATCTCACCTGCTCAAATTTTATTGCGTCAGTAACGGGTCAGAATCTAACAAGTCCGAACTTTTGTCTTTATGATAATTCAAATAACCTGGTTACTTGCAACACCACGGGTATATTCAACAATCTTTCTTATGGCAGTTATTGCATCCAGGCATTAGATGCCTGTTATGATACAACCATTATTCGTTGTTTTACTGCCAGCCAGCCAGAGCCTTCAGTAGCACCATCAGTAGACGTAACCAACAGGGATTGTTCCACATTTACGGCAACTATTACCGGACAATCCAATCTTACCAATCCTGACTACTGTTTGTACGATGCCAGTGATGTTCAAATTGAATGTAACTCGACAGGAGTATTTAATAATGTGCCCTATGGAACTTATTGCATAAAAGTGCATGATGCCTGTACAGACAGCATTATTGCAAGATGTTTTACAGCAGCAAGACCAGTTGCCGTGCTAACAGGTTATACTATTTCAGGCAGGTATTGCAATGCTTTTAGTGTACAAGCAACAGGTAGTGACCTGGTAAGTCCGGAGTATTGCCTGTTTG
Organism: Flavisolibacter sp.; assembly: GCA_035554655.1. GTDB lineage: Bacteria > Bacteroidota > Bacteroidia > Chitinophagales > Chitinophagaceae > Flavisolibacter. Next base: position 102,254 of record DATMIF010000001.1, on the reverse strand, counting down.
ATGATGCCGGCAATGTTATTACATGTAATTCTACCGGAAACTTTGATAGTATTCCTTACGGATCGTATTGCATCAGGTCCATTTCCTGCGGCGATACCACCAATAGTATTTGCTTTTCGGGTACAAGACCTGTTCCTTCGGCGGACCCAAGCGTTCAGAACTCTGAGATGGCCTGCACCACATTTACCGCAACGATAACGGGCCAGATAAATTTATCCAGCCCCGATTACTGCTTGTATGATTATAAGGATTCACTGCTTGTTTGTAACACTACAGGCATTTTTGATAATATTTCTTACGGATCTTATTGCATAAAAATTCACAACAACAGCACCTGTTATGATACCACCATTGTGAGATGTTTTACTCAATCACACGATGTGCCTTCGGTTAACAGCAATCTTCAAACTCTTAGTTCTAACTGTAGCGCTGTTTCATTTAAAGCAAGCGGGAACAATCTTACCAACCCAACCTATTGTTTGTACGATGCCAGCAATACTCTTTTGGCTTGTAACAGTACAGGTACATTCAACAATTATCCATACGGACAATATTGCGTTACTGTTCACGACGGGTGTATTGATACCACAATGACTGTTTGCAATACTTTTACGCCGGTGCACGGTCTTTCTCTCACTACCTCAAAATCGTGTACCATCAACAAGGCATATGTTGTGGTTGAATTTGACAACGATAATTTCCCGTATACAGTTAAAGTATATCACCCGAATGGCAGCCTTGTACACAGCGGCACAGCAAACAGCGATTCATATTCGATTGAATTATCCGCATTGCCGAGTGGAACAAAATATAAGGTGATTGGAACAGATAATTGCGGTAATAAAGACTCCGCCATGATAACTCCCGATGCCAATATCGTAGCAAAAACCACTTCGGTTCGAGGCAAGTGTCCTGGTTCTGTATGGCTCAATGGTTCAGGAGATATTGTTTCAACAGTTACTTCAAACTGGCATGCCGTTATTCCTCAAATCATAAAAAAGAATGGCACCGCATTTAACCAAAGCTATTCTTCGGTTAGTGGAAATGACTATACTTTCGCCGACCTGGAACCGGCGCAATATATTGTAGAATACACCCAATCCTCATGTAATGGGAAAGTGTACGATACCGTAACTGTAACGCCTTATGTCTATCCATCCCAAGGACAATCGGCCGTGTATCAATGCGACAACAATGGGTTTAGCTTAAGCGCTGATGTACGCAATGGAGTTGCGCCATTCAATTATCAAATCATCGGAAGTTTACCCGAATCGCCCAGCATTGTTACACCATCGCAAACCAATCCTGTATTCAGTATTAATAACGGTACAATTTATTCACTGATCAGGTTAAGAACAATTGATGCCTGCGGTAATGCAACCCTGAGTGATGTAAGTGTATTGCCATTGCAAAATATTTCTGTAAGGGCAAGCGATAGCTGTTACTATGCCAATATCACATTGTCAGTCGACACCATTCCGAACGCAACTTATACCTGGTACAAAAAAACCACACCTACTGACAGTACAGTAATCGGCGCTGATTTAACCTACAATCTTCCATTCTTTTTACCAGAACAAACGGGTGTTTACATATGTAAGGTAAATGTGAACAACGGTTGTTTAACGAGGCTTTCTTCGTTCACCTTACCGGGCAATTGTTATATAGTGCTGCCGGCTTCGCTGCAGTTGAAAGGGAAGAAGGCTGCAAACTCAAATCAATTGTCATGGACTAATACCAACGGAAAAGGCATCATTAAATACATCGTGGAACGAAAACAAATCAATGAAACAATTTTCTCTGCAATTGAAACGGTACCTGTTCACGTAAACAACAGCTATTTGTTTACTGATAATAATTCCATTGGAAGTAGCGTACAATACCGTTTGAAACTTGTTTATGCTAACAAAACAGAATATAGCAATATTGTTACGCTGAAAGCTAATACAAACGAAGTATTTGTATATCCAAATCCTGTGAGGGATGTCTATAAAATTTCATTCAGTTCAGAAAAGCCGACAGACTACAAAATCGAACTGATCGGCGCTAACGGTCAATTGCTTTATTCAACGGAAGTAAAAAACATAAGCACATCAACATTTACCTGCCCAAGAGATAATAAAATAAAACCCGGCATTTATTTGCTGAGGATCACAGACAAGACTACAAACAGAACAGAGATACGAAAGCTGGTCTTTGAATGATTTGCATGTTGGTTATAGTTCTGTCGAAGCCGCTCCTTTCCAGGAGAGGCTTTTTTATTTAAATGTGATAGGAAGCGTAACGCTTGCATTATCCCAGGCAATAAAAAGATCCATGCCTTTGTCGCTTTTATTAAAGTTCATACTGAAAGCGTCAACAGGAGTGCTTAAAGTCTGCACGGGAACATTCGTCCTCAAAACATCTTTCTTCTCATCATAAACAAAAGCGCCCCATGTATCCATATCCTTATTCAAAATAATGGTCCATGTAGTTTCGTTAGGAATAGCATACATGGTATATCGCCCCTTCGTAACTTTCTTTTCGCCAATCGTTACATCTTTAAAAAATTCAATTTCTGTTGCTTCGTTGGCACCAAGTCTCCAAACTTTTCCATATTCGACCAGTTGACCAAAAACCACACGGTTGTCTTTTTGCGGACGGCTGTAGATTACCCGTGCAACAGGAGGCGTTGTGGCTTTGTTTTGCGTCTTTAAGATGGGGTAATCCGCAGGAAAATAAGACATGTCCATTGGAGACTTATCCAATGCAGGCACCTTAGCCGCATTTGCACTTGTGCTGGTAGAGGTATTTAAAGAAGATTGTCCTTGTGCGTTTGATACGCATGCAATAAATAAAAATGCTATAGCAAAGGGAATATTTTTCATAACAGGAAATTAGAATTGCAAAAATAAAAACAAGGCAATTGCAAAACGCTTCAAATTAAAGAACGAGTTCGTCAAATTTTTGTTTTGCAAATTGTTTAACATCTGAAAAAAACTGTTGATAGCATTCGTTTAAATAGTTTTGTTTCTCTAAAAACAATCGATAGGCGGTCTCGCTTTCTTTCATAAATGAGGCGCGGCGAGACAAACCATACAGGCTTTTTCTCATGCCTTCCGCATATTTATAATTATATAGCCAATCCTCGGTTTTCATAAAAGTGAACATCTGAAGAAACCTGTTGGGTAAATGAGTAGCATTATTTTCCAGATGGCGGTAAATGTTTGCAGAAAATTCTTTTAAAGAAGCATCGTCAAATAAATTTTTATCATTCGCTAAAAAATAATCGTACAAAACATCTGTAATCGGCGCACTATATAATCTATAATGTGGTCGAAAGACTTCCATGGCTTTTTTGGTTGCAGGGTGTGAATCTGTGAACTCGTCGATGTGGCGGTGCAATGCAATTCCTTTTTGTATGTTACCGTTGAACATGAATTTATCACCTCCTTTCACGAAATCTGAGATCATATTGCCTACAAGTATTTGAGGGGAATTAAACGATAGGTATGCATGACCGAGGTAATTCATCCCGACAAAACTACAGTTCATACGCCGTTAACAATTCAGCAAGCTATGTTAAGGCGTTTAACAGTGCAATCCAGTCGTCACAATTTACTTGAAATGGGGTGTAACCAAATCTACTTTTGCTACGTCACATGAATGAAACAAACAAAAATTAAAAACCAAATAAAAAGAATTTTATGAAACGTTTACTTTTAACCTTGACCATCGCTTTGAGCTTTATAAGCTTTAGCAGTTTTGCAAACAACACAGAAGAAGTTTCTCCAAGTGCGATTAAATCATTCAACAGCTCATTTAAAAATGCAACTGAAGTTTACTGGACTATCAACCAAAACTATTACAAAGTAAACTTTGCATTGAATGGACAGTATGTATCTGCCTTTTATGATGCAGACGGCAAGATGATCGCATTAACAAGGAATATCAGTTCATTGCAATTACCAATTGCGTTACAAGCTGATTTGAAAAAAAGTTATGACGCTTACTGGATCAGCGATGTAATGGAAACTGCAACTGAAGACGGCACTTCTTACTATATCACTCTTGAAACAGCCGATACTCAAGTTATTTTGAAATCATCAGGAGACTCCTGGAGCACTTTCAAGAAGCAACGCAAATCATAGTTAGTTTTAGTGTGTGTAATAACTCCCGCATGTTCTTCGTGAACTGCGGGATTTTTGTTTTTAGATCAACTATTTTTGCGCTCAAATTTTAAGTTATGAACAGAGGCCCGGTTTCAAATTTTATTGAGCATCATTATCGCCATTTTAATGCTGCAGCCCTGGTAGATGCAGCAAAAGGATATGAACAACATTTGTTAGAGGGCGGTAAAATGATGGTGACGCTGGCAGGCGCAATGAGTACAGCAGAATTAGGTGTGTCATTGGCGGAGATGATCAGGCAGGATAAGATACATATCATTTCCTGCACAGGCGCCAATCTGGAAGAAGATATCATGAACCTTGTGGCACATAACCATTATGAGCGCCTTCCTAACTGGAGAGACCTGACACCTGAAATGGAATGGAGTCTATTGGAAAGAGGATTGAACCGCGTAACAGACACTTGCATACCCGAAGAAGAAGCTTTTAGAAGAATTCAAAGGCATATTCATAAAATATGGAAAGAAGCAGATGAAAAAGGTGAGCGTTACTTTCCTCATGAGTACATGTATAAATTATTGCTGAGCGAAGTAATGAAACCAGATTATCAAATTAATCCAAAAGACAGCTGGATGATTGCCGCAGCAGAAAAGAATCTACCAATTATAGTTGGTGGATGGGAAGACAGCACCATGGGCAACATCTTTGCCTCTTATGTTTATAAAGGAGAGTTGAAGGCGTCAACCATGAAGAGTGGAATTGAATACATGGTTTGGCTGGCTAATTACTATAAAGACAATTCAGATGGAAAAGGAATTGGCTTCTTCCAAATAGGTGGAGGTATTGCAGGTGATTTCCCCATTTGTGTTGTGCCGATGATGTACCAGGATTTAGAAATGCATGAGATTCCTTTTTGGAGCTATTTCTGCCAGATAAGTGATTCCACAACTTCATATGGTTCTTACTCAGGCGCACATCCCAATGAAAAAATTACCTGGGGTAAGCTGGATATTCATACGCCGAAATACATTATTGAAAGTGATGCCACGATTGTGGCACCGTTGGTGTTTGCGTGGTTATTGGGTTGGTAGTTGAAATAGAAATTTCATTCAATTAAAAGGAGAACGGTTTTTGGTGATTCTCCTTTTAATTTTTTGATTTTATAATTATCACCATCCATCTCCATCCATTAAATTGCCCAGTCCTCCAAGCATACTTCCTTCTTCTTTTCTTTTAACAGTTGCATATTGAAGAATGCGGCCGGCAAGACGACTAACAGGGAGTGATTGAATCCAGATTTTCCCCGGACCACGGAGCGTTGCAAAGAAAACACCTTCGCCACCAAACAAAGTATTTTTAATACCGCCAACAAATTGAATATCGTAATCAACAGTTGCTTCAAATCCTACAATACAACCGGTGTCCACTTTCAAAAATTCGCCTGGTAATAAATCTTTTTCTAAAACATAGCCCCCGGCGTGCATGAAAGCATAGCCATCGCCTTCCAGTTTTTCCATAATGAAACCTTCGCCGCCAAATAGACCTGTTCCCAGTTTTCTTTGAAACTCGATACCTACACTTACACCTTTTGCGGCGCAGAGAAAAGCATCTTTCTGGCAAATCACCTTCCCTCCTAGTTTAGAAAGATCAAGGGTAATGATTTTGCCAGCATAAGGAGCAGCGAAATAAACTCTTCTTTTGCCAACAGCAACATTCGTGAAAGCCGTCATGAATAAACTTTCACCTACTAAAATTCTTTTTCCTGCCGACATCAATTTACCTAATAAACCGCCACCACCCCTGTTACTACCATCGCCAAAAATGGTTTCCATTTGAATCCCGTCATCCATCATCATAAAGGCGCCGCTTTCTGCAATTGCAGTTTCGTTCGGATCAAGTTCTATCTCCACGCACTGCATTTCCTCACCAAATATTTTGTAATCTATTTGATGTGAAGTTTGTCCGTATGTGTTCATTACCTGTAATTTTTTTCTAAGGTAGTGCTTGTTTTGTTTGGGTTATTAAAGGTTTTGATAAATGTGATCGGTCGTGGCGTTGGTGATTATTGCATAAGATTTGTTTGAGAAAATCAAAGCAATTTCATGGCGCTTAGCGGTCATCTCATCAAAAAATTAAAACAAAAATTTGAGCCTTCTACCACAACACAATTCCGTCATCGTACGAGTGATATTATTGTGCAGACAGACGGAGAAGGAAATGCCATTCGTGCTTTCATCGGCAGGGGAAACAATGAGGGCATTATAAAAGGAGATCGATACAGCCGTACGCTTAAAAGAGATAAAGAAGGTAATATTGTGAAAGACCATTGGGAAAGAAAAGGTAAAGCTTCATGAGGATTTGTGTCAAAAACTTCCTATCTTAAAATCTCAATCTCCCCTTTTAGACTTCTCATACTTCTTCTTTTAATCAAAACCAACGATTATGACACAGGCACATTCTGCTCCCTTGCGTCAGAACGAACGCATTCAACTCATCGACGCTGTCCGGGGAATAGCTTTACTTGGAATTTTATTGATGAACATTACAGCGCAAAGCCAGGCCCATTTCTTTTACGACCGCATGGATCCTAGACAATCAATAACAGGTTTGAACTTCCTGGCCTGGGGTGGAGAAACACTTTTTTTCGAAGGCACTATGCGTGGGCTGTTTTCTATCTTATTTGGCGCCGGAACTATTTTATTGTTAACCCGGTTAACTAAAAAAATGAATGGCCTTGAACCGGCCGACATTTTCTACCGGCGGCTTTTGTGGCTCTTAGTTTTTGGTCTTATTAATGCGTTTATCTTTTTGTGGCCAGGTGATATTTTGTATCCATATGCATTGTGCGGACTGATATTGTTCCCATTCAGAAACCTTTCTCCAAAAAACCTGCTATGGATTGCGTTTGCATTTCTAGCTATTGGTACATACAGGGAAAATAGTGATCTGTATCATCAAAAAAAAGTAATCAATAAAGGACAGGTTGCTGAGACATTAGACGCAAAAAAAGTAAAACTTACTGATCAGCAGCAGGAAGACCTTGGAAAGTACAAAACATTTAAAGAAAAAAGTACGGCAGCAGGAATTTTAAAAGCAGCGCAGGAAGAAGAGAAAAAAATTAAAGGCCAATCTTATTTTTCCATTTTCAGGTATTACCTCGACATTAACATGATGATAGAAAGCACTGTATTTTACCAAAGTTATTGGTGGGATATTTTTTTATTTCTTTTTATTGGAATGGCTTTATACAAATCGGGCTATTTGACAGGAAAGGGTTCTTCGTTTCTATATGCATCAGTAGCTGTTGTTGGAATTAGCGTGGGATTACTGATCAATTATTTGTATTTAAGGCAGCAATATCAATTGCGCTTTGATAATTTTCAATTTGCGCAAAAATGGAAATTCAGCTATTACGAGATAAGAAGAGTATTTCAAACGGTTGGTTATTTAAGCCTGTTGATTTTATTATACAAGACTATTCCGTTCAGAAAAATACTCAATGTATTTGCTCCTGTTGGACAAATGGCTTTCACTAATTATTTAACACAATCAATTATTACTTCAGTTATTTTTTATGGGTTCGGCTTATTTGCCAAACTTCAGCGTTATGAAATTTATTATGTAGTAGCGGCAATATGGTTATTCCAGATCGTTACAAGCCACCTATGGCTGAGGTATTTCAAATTTGGCCCGTTTGAATGGGTTTGGCGCAGCTTAACTTACCTAAAGAAGCAACCAATGAAACGTTGGGTCACTACAGCAGACACAGAAGAAATTTCAGAAGACGTAACACGAACTCCTGCCTTAGCATAGAACAGCATGGACTTTTTAAAAAGCACTTCTACCGGAAGTGCTTTTTTTATTTGATCAGTTTTCGCTGGCATGGCTTTGAATTTCCCCTCATGAAAAACATTATGGTAGTTCCATTTATAGCACTAATTGCAGTTATTGTTCTTGTTATATTTCCTTACAAAAGCCGGAAAGAAAACATCTGAAGGAAAGGATCTGGGAGAACCCGGTAAAGGAACGATATAAGGATAAAAGGCAACTGAAATCAACTGGTAACTATTCCGGCAGCAGTTCCGTATTCACTAATAAACAAGTGCTATCATTCCATAAGGCTCGAAACTTTTCTTTGACTTCTATTTATCTTTTGTGTCTAGTCTTTAACTGTGTGCATGCTTATAAACACCCTGTCTACAACTGGGATATTTTGCCATACATGGCCATAATTAAGAACTACGAACAAAGGAGTGCAGATATGCACGACACTATTTACAAAATAGCCAAAGCAGAAATACCTCAAGAATCGTTTAAAAATTTTGTTGATAGTACGATTGCTTACCGGTGGCAGGCCGCAAAAAGCAGCAACTTTTTTAATGAACAGCTAGAATTTTACCGGGTAAAGCCTCTTTATACAGGATTGGCTTTTCTTCTTTACAAGTCAGGCTTTTCTCTAACTAAATCAACAGTTTTACCGTCAATTGTTTCTTATTTTTTATTAGGGTTATTAGTATTTTCCTGGCTTGCCAAATTCCTGGAGATAAAGTTTGCTTTTCTTCTTAGTATATTATTAATGTTTTCTTCACCTTTAATGGAAGTTGCAGGATTGCCGACCCCGGATGCTATGGCTGCCTTATTTGTGTTAGGTGGCATTTATGGGCTGGTAGAAATGAAATCGATTTGGGTGTGCTATAGCTTCTTACTATTTGCCATATTCACACGAATAGATAACATTCTTCCCTGCCTGCTAATTCTTTCAAGCATGGCCTTTGTAAATAGATGGACAAATAGACTTTCGTTGCCTGTTTGCTTATCAATGATGTCTATCGCACTGGTGTGTGTTACTCTAACTCCTTACATTTTTTCCTTACATTTTTTTAGACCCGCTTCATTTTTTGAGCATTTAAAACCGTTCACTGATCTTTCCTCTGGATTTAGCTTTAAGAGCTATACCAGTTTAATAAAATCACAAATAGCCACCGGAATCTATTATTCATCGCTGCCTTTGTTTTTATTTCTTGCTTCTTTGTTGTTTATAAACACCGGTTTAAAGTTCAGGCTACTCGATAGCGATCAAGTACTGGTTTTAATAATTTTATTAGTCATTTTTTTACGGTTTATACTTCAACCTGCGGCCGCAAACAGGTTTTACATTCCCTACTATTTGTACATTGCTATTTTACTAGCTAAGAAATTCGCGATCAAAATTTATCCTTAAAAAATTTGGCTATCTTTCATCATCCTTCTTACTCTATTACCTTTGTTTTATTATGGAACGAAAACAGGAAGTTTTACAAGATGTTGTTATCAAGTTTGCCGGTGACAGTGGCGATGGTATGCAATTGACCGGTACCCAGTTCACCAATAATACTGCTTTACTAGGTGCTGACCTTTCTACTTTTCCCGATTTTCCTGCTGAGATCAGGGCGCCACAAGGAACCTTACCTGGTGTGAGTGGTTACCAGCTTCGTTTTTCCAGCGATAGTATTTACACGCCCGGCGATGCATTTGATGTACTAGTTGCTATGAACGCGGCTGCATTAAAAACGAACCTCAAGCATTTGAAAAAAGGCGGAAAGATCGTTGTAAATACCGATGGTTTCGATTCTAAAAATTTGCGCCTTGCCAACTATCCCGATGGTGTAAATCCTATTGAAAACGATTCTTTGGAAGGTTACGAGGTGATTAAAATGGATGTTACTAAAATGACCCGTGAAGCATTGAAGGACATCCAAATGGGAATTAAAGAAAAGGATCGTGCAAAGAACATGTTTGTTCTTGGCTTTTTGTATTGGATGTATGGCCGCGATATGAAAAGCACGGAAAAATTTTTGGAAGAAAAGTTTGGCAAGAAGCCCGAGATACTTGAGAGCAATTTGCGAGTGCTGCGTGCAGGATATAATTACGGTGATACTACAGAAACTTTTACCACACAATACAAGGTTGAAAAGGCAAAGATTGCCCCGGGAAGCTATAGGAGCATCATGGGAAACCAGGCATTAGCTTACGGATTGATTGCTGCTTCTGTAAAAAGTGAACTCAATCTTTTCTTAGGAACTTATCCCATCACGCCTGCATCAGATATTCTTCATGAATTAAGCAAGTACAAAAATTTTGGCGTAAAAACTTTCCAGGCCGAAGATGAAATTGCAGGCATCTCTTCTGCTATTGGCGCCAGCTATGGCGGACATATTGGTGTGACAAGTACTTCGGGGCCTGGTATGGCTTTAAAGAGTGAAGCAATGGGATTGGCAATGATGCTTGAAATTCCTTTGATCATTGTAGACATTCAACGCGGTGGCCCATCAACTGGTTTACCAACAAAAACAGAACAAAGCGATTTGTTGCAAGCATATTATGGAAGAAATGGAGAATCGCCAATGCCGGTTATTTCTGCGTCTACGCCAAGCGATTGTTTTGAAGTAGCATATGAGGCCGTTCGCATTGCCATTGAACATATGACACCGGTTATTCTATTAAGTGACGGATACATTGCAAATGGTGCAGAGCCCTGGAAATATCCTACATCTGATCAATTGCAGCCAATTCATGTAAAATTCAAAACAGAATTAGGCCATGGCGAAGAAAAGTTCCAGCCTTATTTGCGTGATGAAAAGTTAGCACGCCCATGGGCTTTGCCTGGAACACCGGGATTGGAACATCGTATTGGCGGACTAGAAAAAGAAAATATTACAGGTAATGTTAGTTACGATCCCGAGAATCACCAATTGATGGTGAAGCTAAGGCAGGAAAAAGTCGAGAAGATCGCTGATTATATTCCTGAACAAAAAATTGATAACGGTCCTGCAAAAGGAGATGTATTGGTGTTAGGTTGGGGATCAACCTATGGTGTTATTAAAACTACCGTTGAACAATTATCGAGCGAAGGCTACAGCGTCGCTCATGCGCACCTCCGTTATGTTCGCCCGTTCCCGAAAAATCTGGGAGAGATTATTTCCAACTATAAAACAGTTGTTATTCCCGAGATCAATAATGGACAGTTGGTAAAAATCATCCGCGACAAATATTTAGTAGATGCAAAACCTTATAATAAAGTAATGGGTGTGCCCATTACAAAAACTGAACTCGTGGAATATCTAAAACAGATTCTTTCCAAAAAAGTGGTTGCAGAAAACTAAATCAACTTTTCAATAAAAAAGCGCTTTTTGGAGTGCTTTTATTTTTTAAAACCTATTCAATAATCTATTGTCGGTACTGTAGTAGTTGTAGTATGTCCTGCAACTATAAATGCTGTTACTGCAAACGCTACTACTGCAATGATCAATCCCCACATAAAAATGGTGTAGGAAATCCTGAGATGCTTATATTTTTTAGCCAGGACAATTCCTAAAAAGTAAACATCCTTGATCATGCTGTTATACAAGTATTCTCCGTCCTTCATCATTTGGTTCATGGCACGCTGGTAATCCTCCAGTTCCATTTTGTAAAAATTGCCGAAGAACAACAGGTTGGTTTTTTTGTTGCGAATATCTTCCTCGGTAAAACGCCCGCCGCTCACAGAAGGCCTCGTTGCAAGAATTGAAAAAGTCATTGATCCCAAACAGACAGCAAGAAGTACACAGGCAGGAATTATATATTCCCTGTTCGTTGCCAGTTTGCCAAACAAAACAGAGATAATGATTGAAATGATAATTGAATTCACCGAGATCATGATATGCGCCTTGTTGTCCGACATTGAACTTAAACGTAAGTGATTACTCGAAGTCAGCCGGAACATGGTTTGGATGCCACGCTCTGCACTTTTCTGAAGATTTTTTTCGTCCTGTTTATTAACGTCAGATATGTAAGGAAAGGCAGTAGTAATTTCTTCTATATCATCTTTATCGTTTTTCTTTCTCACCAGTCCATTAAGGTTTTCCTGTTTGTTAGGCTCCAGGTACTGCTGGCCATATTCAGTAAAATACTTATGCTCCTGTAAAAATTTAACGTTGCCTCTCCGCCATTCCTTTTTTGAAATTTTTTGCCCCAGTAGCTTTTCTCTTTCCTGCTTCAGCAATTGGCTCATTGCCTTGAAGTCTTCAGTTGAAAGGTGAAGAAGATCTGCATCACACAAAATTTTTTCCGTCTGGCTTATAGGAGACTGTGGCATATGTGTGGCGCGGATGCAGGAACTTACCCGTTGCTGAATTGTATCGTCAACATTATGCTGCTTTAAAAAATCTGTGGCGATCTGTGCACTTATTTCCTCATGTCCTTCTGCTTTCCCAGTCGAATACCCAGTGTCATGGAACCAGGCCGCCAGCATTAAAACAAACCGGTCATCATCGCTCAGCTGGTAATAATCGGCCATTTTACTGCAGGCTTCAGCTACAGCCTCAGTATGATCAAGGCTGTGAAAAACAAACTCAGGACGGACTTTTTGAGTAAAGATGTCAGTTACAAAATGTCTGGCGTCCGCTAAAATTTGTTCCTGCGCTTCGTTCATGTGGTGCGTTGTTTGATAAATAAATCGTAATGATGAAACAGCTTATTCAAACCAAGTGCCCAATACTGATGTGGACGGTACTCGTCTGTACAATAACGTTATTTGGCTGTAAACAACAAAGTTACATTTCGCCTGACGGTTATGATATGAATAAACCCCAAAAGGAGAATTTGGGAAAAGTTCTCAACGAAATCTCTGGCATTTGCTTCAACCAGCACGACAATACCTTACTTGCCATCTCTGACAGCAAGACAAAAGTTTTCCAGATCAATATCAATAAACAAAAACTGAAGGATTATACTGATAAAGTGGTCGGCCCTGATAATGATCTTGAAGACATTGCGAAAGTAGATTCCGCCGTTTACTTATTGAGCAGCAAAGGGATCATCTACGAAGTGCCGGGGAAAAGAGATACGATCCGCAGCTACACCTTTCCATCCGGCGACCAAAATGATTTTGAAACACTTTACTATGATTCGTCTGTGAAAAGCCTGATCATGGTATGCAAAAAATGTCCAATTGATAAGGGCAAAGATATGCGCAGCGCTTTTCGTTTCGATCTTACAAAAAAGCAGTTTGATCCCTCTCCATTTTTTACTTTCAGTAGTGCGGAAGTAAAGAAAGTGTTGAAAGATGATAATGCGAAGTTTGAGCCTTCAGCAGCGGCTATCCATCCCATTAATAAACGATTATATGTTTTATCCTCCGCTGGAAATTTGTTAGTAGTTGCAGACACCCGTGGTAAAATAATTGAAGCATATCAGCTAAATGAGGAACAGTTCCCGCAGGCTGAAGGAATTGCTTTTGCACCTAATGGCGATATGTTTATAACCAACGAAGGCAAATTTGGAGCCCCGACATTACAAATGTTTAAATATCACAATGGAAAGAATAAATAACCGGCTGTTATGAAACCACTCGTTCTTTTTTTATTCGTTATAGTTCAAATGCAATTTTTGTTTGCACAAACAGATAGTTCAACATCTGGCCCCGACTCCATCAACCAACGGATTTTTTTAATTGGTGATGCAGGCGATATGAATAGCACCACACACCCGGTGATTGACTGGCTTAAAAAAAATATTAACTGGAAGGATGAAAGAAATGCGGTAATTTTTTTAGGCGATAATGTTTACCCCCTGGGCTTACCGTTAGAAGGTGATCCAACTTATCCTCATTCAAAAGCAATTCTTGACGACCAGATAAGTTTGGTAAAAGATAAAAAAGCAAAAGCATTTTTTATTCCTGGTAATCATGACTGGAGAAACGGAAAGTTGGGAGGATGGGAGCAAGCTGTTAACCAGGTTGACTACATTAATTCGTTACAATTAAAAAATGTGCAGGCGTGGCCGCTTAATGGTTGTCCCGGACCAATTGAAGTTGAATTGAGTGACAAGGTTGTTGTGGTGCTAATAGACAGCCAATGGTTTTTGTACTTGCATGATAAACCAGGTCCGGGATCGAATTGCAGTTCGAAAACGCTTGATGAATTTGGAACTGAGCTAGCCGAAATTGCTGCATCGCATCCTAACCAAATGTTGGTTATTGCAACACACCATGCTTTGTATTCATATGGTCCGCATGGTGGTGATTATACATGGCGTGAACATTTATTTCCATTCACTGCTGTTAACCCTAACCTATATATTCCACTTCCGATCATTGGTTCTATCTATCCGTTGGCAAGAGGTGTGTTTGGTAGTGTTCAGGACATTCCCCACCCATTATACAAAACCATGATCAACACAATTGAGGCTGTGATGCGTAAGCATCCCTACTCCATTGCAGTTGCGGGCCATGATCATGGCTTACAGTTTATTGTAAGAAATTCTTTAAAAGACACTCTGTCGTATATCGTAAGCGGATCGGGAAGTGTGTTGAGCAGAATAAAACCAGGACGGTATTCTAAATTTTCTGATGCTAATATTGGTTTTTCTGTAATTGAAGTTTGGAAAAGCGGAAGAACTGATGTAAAGTTCTATAATCTCTCTAGTAAAGATTTTGATGATCCCACTTACACACATGCATTAAAAACGATCTTGCCTCCTCCACCGCCTGTTGTTGATACAACAAAAGTGATTCTTGACTCTGTAGTATACAAACCGGCAAATCCAGATTTAAAAGGATCAGGATTTTCTCAATTTTTAATTGGAAAAAATTATCGGAAGGAATGGACTACACCATTGCGATTGCATGTATTGGATATGGGTACGGAATTCGGAGGGCTAACTCCACTTAAACAAGGTGGAGGTAAACAAACAAAATCGCTTCGATTAAAAGATGCTTCAGGTAAAGAGTGGGCTTTGCGTTCCGTTCAAAAATACCCTGATGCTGCCATTCCACCTGATTTAAGAAAAACAGTGGTGAAAGACATTGTCGCCGAAGGGGTGTCAGCATCTTACCCTTATGGTGCTTTATCGATGGAAACATTTTCTAAAGCAGCAGGTGTTCCTTATTTGCGCGACAGACTTGTGTATGTTCCCGATGATCCAAGGCTGCAGCGTTTTCGTGCAGATTTTAAGAACATGGTTGCCTTGATGGAAGAAAGAGAACCTGTAGGTGTAAAGAAAACTGACAATACAGATGAATTGATTTTGAAGATTGAAAACGACAATGATGATCATGTCGATCAACATGCTGTTTTAAAAGCAAGGTTGCTTGATATGTTTGTTATGGATTTTGACCGGCATGAAGGGCAATGGCTTTGGGCAACCCGTGATACAGGTAAAGGCAAAATCTACTACCCAATTCCAAAAGATCGCGACCAGGTTTTCTTTACCAACCAGGGATTGCTTCCACATATTGCAGCAAATCCTGCACTCGTCCCGGAAATACAAGGCTTCAGGGCACACGCAAAAAATATTAAAACCTTTAATCGTGCAGCAAGAAACTTTGACCGTTCGT
Organism: Flavisolibacter sp.; assembly: GCA_035554655.1. GTDB lineage: Bacteria > Bacteroidota > Bacteroidia > Chitinophagales > Chitinophagaceae > Flavisolibacter. The sequence continues at coordinate 86,792 of DATMIF010000001.1, read as the reverse complement.
TTTTAACCGAGCTTGATGGGAACGAATGGAAAAAATCTGTGGATAGCTTTCTATCAACAATGACGGATGATGTTATTACAAAAGCATTGAGACAACAACCCGATGAGATACAAAATTTCTCTGCATCAAAAATCATTAACACTTTAAAACAGCGCCGTCAATATTTTGAGAGCGAAATGATGGACTACTATCGTTTTATTTCAAAAATTGTAACAGTTGTTGGTACTAACCAGAGAGAACAATTCAAGGTCACAAAAGCCGGCGACGGAAGCGTTCATGTTGTTATTAATAAAATCGCAAAGGATAGCAGTATATCGTCAAAAATTTATGACCGTGTATTTGATCCGAAGGTGACCAGCGAGTTAAGAATATTTGGACTGAAAGATGATGACCGCTTTGTTGTTGAAGGGCCGGGATCGCCTATCAAAATTCGCTTGATCGGTGGCTCGGGCAATGACCAATTTATCAATAATGGATCAGGGAAAACAGTACTTGCTTATGATGCATCATTCGAAAAAAACAATTTTGGTGGTGCAACCAGTTTTAAAAAAATTGTAAAATCAAATCCGCAAGTTAATAGCTATAGCCGTTTAAACTTTAAATACAATCTCTTCAGACCAGGACTAGCTTTGGAGTACAATATTGACGACGGACTATTTATCGGGCCAAAACTTGAATACACTAAGCAAGGTTTCAGAAAAGAGCCCTATGGAATGCGTCAATATGTTGAAGGTTCAGCGGCGCTTAAAACAGGATCATTACATTTCAGGTACGATGCTGATTACATAAAGGCCCTGGGCAACGCAGATATATTAATACGATCAGATTTTCGTGCGCCGGTTAACGTGACCAACTTTTTTGGCCTAAGCAATGAATCAAAAATTGATCTGGAGAATCATAACCCGGGTTATTATCGTGCCCGCTATAACATCATTAATGCATCTGCTTACTTAAGTTACCAATTGCAATCGTGGATGCGCCTGAACCTTGGTCCCAGCTTTCAATATTTCCGGCTTGATACCAACCAAAACGTCAACCGCTTTGTCACAAGCAATTCAAGTGGTTTAGATCATTCGAATGTGTACACGCCGCATCATTATGTTGGTGGTGATGCAAGAATTGCTATCAATTCGCGAAATAATAATATCATCCCAACACGTGGACTTTCATTAGATGCAGGCATCCGCCAGCTGTTTGGCATTGATGCAAACACCAGCAGGTTAACGCAGGTAAATATTGACATGCGCATTTTCATGAGTCTTTTCGAGTTCGAACGTTTGGTATTGGCGACAAGATGGGGATGGGCAAAAAATTATGGGAAATTTGAGTTTCCGCAAGCGATGTATTTAGGAGGCACTGATAATTTACGCGGCTACCGCAAACAAAGGTTTGCAGGACGATCAATACTTTACAACAATGCAGAACTCCGTATTCGCATTGCCAACTTCAATACTTACCTTTTTGGCGGTGTGTTTGGTGTGCAGGTTTTCAATGATGTTGGAAGAGTTTTCTTAGATGGTGAAAAGTCAGGCAAGTGGCATGACGGTTATGGCGCAGGAGTATGGGTTGCCCCAATAAAACGGTTTGTTGTCACCGCATCTCTTGCACATTCCGAAGAAGAAAATGTATTGCCACGAGTAACATTTGGTTTTCAATTTTGAGTTTTGAACGGGGTGATAGACGGGGTCAGCAATTCGTCAAGAACGTTGAGTGTTGTTCAGGCCGTCACTTCAAAATATGGATCTTGTGATTTTATGGCCTCTTTCTGAATAGAAGGGTTATTATCACGGAAAAGATATGCGCAAAGAATGCGTAAAAAGTTACTATCAGGCTAAACATGCCAATTGTTCCAAACAACGCTGCTATATTCTCTACTCTTTCTATCAAAGAAATCAGGAAAGCAACCAAAAGAGAAACGACCGAAATAACAAAACTGGCAGTTAGAATTTTGAATATTGAGGCGGAGAGATTTGACATGCCACTAATTTAATACAATTGATTAAGTGAGAAACGACTTCTATTCGACTTTCTTTTTGTTTTTTTTGATTACACTTTGATAGTATTTACACACTGGTTTCAACCCGCATTCATCACACTTTGGACTCCGTGCAACGCAAACATATCTTCCGTGTAAAATCAGCCAATGGTGAAACTTGTGAACCAATTCGGTTGGAATATATTTCACCAACTGCATTTCGGTTTGCAAAGGATTTTTTGCATTTACGGTTAATCCAATTCTTGCAGAAACTCGAAATACATGCGTATCAACAGCCATGTTGGGCTGCTTATCAATAACCGAAGTAATAACGTTTGCAGTTTTTCTTCCAACGCCTGGTAATTGAACCAATTCTTCAACAGTCATCGGGATTTCACCTTTAAACTTTTCAACTACAAGCTTTGCCATTCCCATCAAATGCCTTGTCTTATTTCCGGGGAAAGAAATGCTTTTAATGATGGCAAACAGATCATCGTCATTTGCTTTTGATAAGGCAACAATATTTGGATATTGAGCAAACAGTGCAGGCGTTGTCATGTTCACTCTTTTGTCGGTGCACTGTGCAGAAAGAATAGTAGCTACCAACAATTCATATGGATTAGCGTAAACCAGTTCGGTCTCGGCTTCTGGTCTTGCTACTTTGAAATAATCGATAACGGCTTCAAAGCGTTCCTGTCGAGTCATGAGGGCCGCTAAGTTAGGTGGGAAAATAAAAAGTTGAAAAGTTGATAAGGTTAGTTTTGAAGTTAAGACTAATCAACTCTTCAACGAGTTTACCAATGCTACTTAGAAGTGGTGACTTCTTCCTTTGTTCTTGCATGTCTCAACACATTCAGAATGATTTCTGTTCTTGGAGAGACAGTAATTGAATTCAGGCGTTCCATCGAGGTTTTCAGAACATTGAGTTTTTCTCTGAGCGTCCAATCCTCCTGTAATGCTTTTTCAATAGCAGCGGTGGCTTCCGGCGATGTTTCCTTATACAAATAAAGTATAAGATCCTCTGGTGAGTAATTGTGCATATTTAACCAAGTCTTTAGAGGTAAACGGTCTTATTAAAAGTTCGTCCGTTTATTAACGGCCATTGAGGAAATCTTATTGTATGGAAGCATGATTATTTCTCTTGCTGGGGCTGAATGATAAAAAGGTCCTCGTTGTCCCGTTTCATCAAATACTTTTCCCTGGCGTACTTTTCAATGGCTTGCGCATTGAATTGCAGGTCTTTAGAGAACTTACGATTTTCTGCTATCTGTTTTTCGAAGTAGGATTTTGATTGCTTCAGTTCATTGAGTTCGCTTCTTCTTTGCATTTGAGTAAACACATCATTGCGGTCAAAAAACAGCATCCAAACCGCGAAGGCTGTTGTTGCCAGCAAAAACTTGTTTCTAAGAATGTAAAATGTGCGACTTAGCAGTTTCATGACGTTTCTGAAAGATGTTGGAAATCCAGTAGTTTATCGCTGGTAAAAATAGAAACTATATGTTAGGGAACAAGAGTTGGTGAAGAAATATTTTCTTATAATATTCTTGGGTTACTGACTTATTTATTTAGCGGTGATTTTATGAATAGAAGAAGCAAATAAAAAAGATTGATTTCACCTGGTGTTCTTATTATGGGCCATAGGACTATCTATCCATTAAACGTCTCTTGCGTCGCACAGCGTGTGCGTTCGGTAATTCTTATCATCAACGTCACAATCAGTCTTCGCTTGTCTCAATCTTACATTATATCGAAACATTCATAAACAAAAGGCCCGAAGCAGTTGCTTCAGGCCTTTACGAAATTTTTACTTACTTATTTTCCAAACTTCAATTTACTTCCAGGATAGTAAGCTGAAGCACCCAATAATTCTTCAATTCGAATTAACTGGTTGTATTTAGCAATACGGTCAGTTCTTGAAGCAGAACCTGTTTTAATTTGTCCGCAATTCAAAGCCACTGCCAGGTCAGCCAAAGTAGTGTCTTCTGTTTCACCACTTCTATGGCTCATGATGGTATTGTAACCATTGTGCTGTGCTAATGTAACCGCATTGATGGTTTCAGTGATGGTTCCGATTTGGTTTACTTTCACCAGCAAACCGTTTGCTATGTTTTTGTCAATACCTTGTTGCAGACGTTTTACGTTTGTTACAAACAAATCATCACCTACTAATTGTACTTTGTTTCCGATTGATTGAGTTAAAGCTGCCCAACCTTCCCAGTCATCTTCTGCCATACCATCTTCAATGGAAACAATTGGATATTGGTTAGCCCAGTTGGTCCAGAATTTTACTAATTCTTCGCTTGTCATTGTTTTGCCACCACTCTTGTGGAAAACATATTTGCCATCTTTATACAATTCGCTGTTAGCAGCATCCATTGCAATGAAAACTTGTGAACCAGCTTTATAACCAGCAGCTTCTATAGCAGTCAATACAGTTTCAATTGCTTCCTCGTTTGAACCAATGTTTGGAGCAAAGCCACCTTCATCACCAACGTTAGTGCTGTAGCCTTTTTTCTTTAATACAGATTTCAATGCGTGGAAAATTTCAACACCCCAACGCAAACCTTCACTGAAAGAAGAAGCGCCAACAGGCATGATCATAAATTCCTGGAAGTCGATCTTGTTATCAGCATGCGCACCACCATTCAAAATGTTCATCATTGGAACAGGAAGTGTTTTTGCATTTGTACCACCCACATAACGGAAGAGCGGAAGACCTGCTTCTTCTGCAGCAGCTTTTGCTACAGCCATACTAACAGCAAGCAAAGCATTAGCACCCAGCTTTCCTTTATTTTCAGTGCCGTCTAATTTGATCATCAGTTCATCAATGCCTGTTTGATCTGCAACATCATAACCTTCCAGTTCAGGAGCAATGATATCGTTTACATTGGCAACGGCTTTCAAAACGCCTTTACCTAAAAAAACCTTTTTATCATTATCGCGAAGTTCAACTGCTTCGTGAATACCGGTACTGGCGCCACTTGGTACAGCGGCACGACCAAAACCACCTTCATCGGTAACTACATCTACTTCAATAGTCGGATTTCCACGGCTATCTAAGATTTGTCTGGCGAAAATTTCAGCTATGTAACTCATAGTTTGTTGTTTTGTTTATTTACATTTTGTTTTAGTAAGGCTTACGCCATCCATATTGCAATCATCGTTCGTGTGTTATTCGTGTGTCACCCAGTGGTATGTTCAGTGTTGTTCGTTAATGTACGGAAGATCTCTTCCAAACTTTGATTTTCGCTTTGAAGGGAAACAAGGTCCAGATTATTCTCTCTTTCCAGTTTTTTTAATTCGCTCCTCACAGTTTCAGGATCGTTTGTTTCGATACTCCACGTGTAGGTGTCGATTTTATTTACAGATTTTACGGCAGCTAATCTTCTTAACCACTCCTGTTCCAATGCTTCTTTGAATTGCACTCTTACTACACTTGATGAAGACTGTTGATGAAGATTACTCAACTTATCATCGGCAACAATTTTCCCTTTGTTGATGATTATCACCCTGTCGCAGATAGCTTCTACTTCCTGCAGAATGTGAGAAGAAAATAAAACCAGCTTATTTTTTCCTTGCTCTTTGATTACGTTTCTAATTTCAACAATTTGATTTGGATCTAATCCGCTTGTAGGTTCATCTAAGATCAAAACTTCAGGATCGTGAATTAAAGCAGCAGCTAATCCCACCCGTTGTTTATAACCTTTAGAAAGTTGTCCCACTCTTTTTTTGCTTTCCGGCGTGAGTCCGACTTGTTCAACGACTTTTTCGATAGCCTGTTGCTTATCATTTATTTTATGAACATCTGCAATGAAACCCAGATATTCTCTCACATACATGTCGTAATACAAAGCATTGGACTCAGGCAGGTAGCCAATTTTTTTCTTCGCATCCAAAGGCGATCTTTTCACATCAACACCATTGACATTAATATCACCAACACTTGGTTCGAGATAGCCGGTAATCATCTTCATGGTGGTTGATTTACCTGCACCATTTGGTCCAAGAAAACCTACAATCTCTCCTTTATCTATTGAAAAGGAAATATTGTTCACCGCTTTCTGTTCCCCGTATATCTTAGTAAGATTCCTTACTTCAACTGGCATACCTTTTATTTGCGGCGCTAAATTAGTCAAATAAAATATCCTCATTCCTGATGTTTCTCAGACAAATTTTGACGCCCTGTTTATTAATCCGAATAAATTCAACAAATTTATAGGCAGAAAAACTGTTTATTTAACCTTTAATCTTTAAAAATCATGACCGAAACCACGACTGCAATTGCTATCAGGGACACATCTGCCAACCCGGCCCCATTAGGACTTTTTGCTTTTGGTATGACCACCATTTTACTGAACTTGCACAACGCCGGTTTTTATGAAATGAATTCGATGATATTGAACATGGGGCTTTTTTACGGTGGCCTTGCTCAAGTTGTTGCAGGTATAATGGAGTCAAAGAAAAACAACACGTTTGGATTTACAGCGTTCATTTCGTATGGCTTTTTCTGGCTAACCCTTGTTGGTTTGATTGTGTTTCCTAAACTGGGATGGATGACAGCTCCATCCGGTAGCGCTATGATTGCTTATTTGATCATGTGGGGAATTTTTACTTTGCTTCTTTTCATTGGAACATTGAGACTTAACAGGGCTCTGCAATTCGTTTTTGCTACACTGACGATCTTGTTTTTCTTGTTAGCACTTGGCGATGCAACTGAAAATGCGGCAATAAAAACCTTTACCGGCTATGAAGGGATTATTTGCGGAGCATCCGCCGTTTATACTGCAATAGCCAATTTGCTGAATGAAATTTACGGGAAAGTATTGCTTCCGGTTGGGCCAATAAAAAAATAAAATGTAATCGATAAAAAATCCCGCTATCAGGCGGGATTTTTTATGTTTAATTTCAGCGTTTACACTTCGTACTCATACAATGGATCAATATGCGTACCTGCCTTCATTTCAAAAACCGGTTTTATCAATCCATCTTTCAAACCATACACCCAACCATGTAAATGAGGTCGCTGTTCTTTTTTCCATGCCTTTTGAATGATGGTTGTTTTTGCGAGATTCAGAACCTGTTCCTGAACATTCAATTCAACAAGACGGTTTACTTTCTGCTCTTCATCTTTAATTGCATCCAATTCCTGGCGGTGCAGGCGATAAACGTCCTTGATATTTCTCAACCACATATTTAAAACAGGCTTATGATCATGTTGTGTTGCCGCCGCTTTAATGCCGCCGCAGCCATAGTGTCCGCAGATAATTACGTGTTTGACTTTCAAAACAGTTACAGCAAAATCAAGCACCGCTAAAAGATTCACATCTGTATTTACAACAAGATTGGCAACATTTCGGTGAACAAAAATTTCACCAGGCTGTGTTCCTGTAATTCTATCCGCAGGTACACGGCTGTCACTGCAACCAATCCATAGAAACTCCGGAGTTTGCAGTCGGGAAAGGTTTTCAAAATACCCGGGATCCTCTGCCTTAATTTCTTCTGCCCAAGCTTTGTTCTGTAGTAATAATTTTTCGTAAGAATGCATATGTTTCGTTTTATCGGTTATAAAATTACGGTTCTATGATTTCTAATGTGGTTTCTGGTTTCCTGATTATATCGGCTTTCAGATTTTTATCATTGAGGACGATCTTATTGAATCCTTGTTCCCTATAACTGCTTGGCTTCACTTCCACCCTGATGTTTTTTAGCGGTGCATGAATTGAAAAGTCTTCAATTACTTCAATGATGTCCCTGTCAATAAAATCTGCACGGCTGGCATCAATGAGTACTGAAGCGTTTTCAGGAATTTTTTCCAGCTTGTTTTTAATGATCGGCTTATTTAGAAATGATACATCTTTTCTTAATCTAATGAGGTATTTGTTGTGATCATGAACAATGAACACCGATGTCTTGAAATTGCTTCGAACGATAAAAAACAAACCAACGCCAATACCAATTAAAACACCGATCAATAAGTCAGTGAGCAGAATGGCTGCAATGGTTATGACAAATGATAAAAACTGGTCCCAGCCTTTTTTATAATAGGCTTTGAATAAACTTGGTTTTGCCAGTTTGTATCCTGTGTAAATCAATACTGCTGCTAATGCAGATTTTGGTACTAGATTTAGAAGACCTGGAATTAATGCAACGCAAAGCAGCAACAAAATGCCATGGTAGATCGCAGACATTTTGGATTTGGCGCCTGCATTTACGTTCGCAGAAGATCGAACAATAACAGATGTGATCGGCAATCCTCCAATTAAACCAGAAATCATATTACCAATTCCCTGTGCTTTCAATTCCCTTTCTTTATTTGTTACTCTTTGATAAGGATCAAGATCATCAATTGCTTCAATGCTTAACAAAGTCTCCAGGCTTGCAACTAATGCCAAGGTCACTCCGGCAATCCAAACCTGCTTATTCAAAAAACCATTGAAATCAGGAGTTGTGAAAAAAGAAAAGAACTCGTTTGCAGAGGCAGCGATCGGAATATTCACCATATGCTTCGGATCTATTGCGTACGCTGAACCATTTTTAAAAAATTCGTTGATGGCTATCGCAATCAAAACCACAATTAACGGAGCCGGAATGATTTTGATGAATCCTTTCTTATTTGCCGTGAATTTTTCCCATGCAAATTGAAAGATCAAGCCAACAATGCCAATTAAAACGGCAACCGGTGTAACGTGTTTAAATGCGTTGATGATCCCCGAAAAAGTGTTCTCATCATTACCCTGTTTAAAACTTTCGTCACCAAGGTAATTGGCATCATAGCCAATTAAATGAGGAAATTGCTTTAGGATAAGTATTAAACCAATTGCGGCGAGCATTCCCTTAATCACACAATTGGGAACATAATCACCAATAACACCCGCCTTAATAAAACCTAGCACCAATTGCAACACGCCACAAATAACAACTGCCAATAAAAATGTTTCGAAAGTTGGCAACTTTAAAATAGCAGCCGCTACAATTGCTGTTAAGCCGGCCGCCGGCCCGCTTACACTCAATTGAGAGCCGCTTAATGAGCCAATTACAATACCTCCAATAATTCCCGCAATAATTCCGCTAAACAAAGGAGCATTAGAAGCAAGGGCAATGCCCAGGCACAAAGGCAACGCCACTAAAAAAACAACTATGGATGAAGGAAAATCTGACCCGAAACTTTTCAGGTATGAGCTTGCACGTCTCATAAATAAGTTTTTAAATGAGCAATAAATATTTGTCCGATGAAAACTATTCAACAGCAAACGCAATCAACAGAAAATGACTATAGACATGTAATACAACAATTGCTTCAGTAACGCTGCAAAGCAGTTCGTGTGATTCATGTTATAAATTCCTGTAAGTACTGTAAGTAATTAGGATTCGGGAGGTGGAGATAGAAGTTCCGGGTGGTGTGCTAGATATATTTTAGAAGAGTACAGTTTGTAAAGCGTGGTTAAAACAATGAAATTATTTTCTAAAGTAGGTGGTTCATGCAAATATTCGGAAAGTGTATTTACGCTGCTCTCGTTTTTTTCTTCAGTTGTATTGGAAAACGGGTTCGTATTATCGCTTTGTTTGGATTGGCCCTGAGCTTCTTTCTTTTGTTCCTGCTGTGCTTTAAAAACAAAAGGCGTACTTACTGTGAGCCATAGCAAGGTAACGATCATAAACAGGCCAGAAAAAATTTGCCTTCCTGAATATGTAGATTGGCTTTGCTTCATTTAAGGTTGCGAAAATAAGAGCTAACGGTCTGAAATACTATTTCATCCAAAAAAAATTAAGATGAATTAACATTACTGACTCGTTCAACCTCTTCTTTGAGTTTAGGAGTCCATATTGATTATTGCATTAGGATCATAAGAATAACCGAACGTTTAAGTGTGCGACGCAAACAAAGCCACAGAGTAGTAATAGAGATCGGTACATAAAAAAATTTTAAGCAGTGACAATCAAAGTTTAGACTTCTAATTTTGGATAAACGATGTAAGTTTATCGCACAATTTCGAAAACCATGGCATACCCCTACCAGATCACTTCTTTAGAACAGTACAAACAAGATTACCAGAAAAGCGTTGAAAACCCTGAAGAATTTTGGGCAGATGTTGCCCGCAATTTTTATTGGCGAAAAAAATGGGATAAGGTTTTAGATTGGAACTTTACAGAACCAAATATAAAGTGGTTCATTAACGGAAAATTGAACATCACGGAAAACTGCATCGACCGCCATTTGCAGGAAATGGGTGATAAACCTGCTATCATCTGGGAACCGAATGATCCTACAGACAGAGTGAGAATTGTTACCTATAACCGGCTTCATAAACGTGTTTGCCAGGTAGCGCAAATGCTTAAAAATAATGGTGTAAAAAAAGGTGACCGTGTTTGCATTTACATGGGCATGGTCCCCGAATTAGTATATGCAGTATTAGGCTGTGCGAGAATTGGAGCAATACACAGCGTGGTGTTTGGTGGCTTTTCAGCTCAAAGCATTGCTGATAGATTGGAAGATGCACAGGCAGAGTTCATAATCACTTGCGATGGCGCATTCAGGGGAGAAAAAGTAATTCCATTAAAATCAGTTATTGATGATGCACTGATCGGGAATAAAAAAGTAAAACGTGTGATTGTTTATACAAGAACCCGAACTCCCGTTTCAATGATCAAAGGAAGAGATGTGTGGTGGGAAGATGAAATGGACCATGCAGAAACGCAAGTAGAAAAAGATAATGTTGTTAGTTTCCCCGCTGAAGAAATGGACGCTGAAGATCCTTTGTTCATCTTGTATACTTCCGGAAGCACGGGTAAACCAAAGGGAGTTGTTCATACCTGTGGTGGTTATATGGTTTGGACAAACTACACTTTTGTGAACGTGTTTCAATACAAGCCTGGTGATATTTTCTTTTGCACTGCAGATATTGGTTGGATAACGGGGCATAGCTACATTGTGTATGGGCCACTGAGTGCAGGGGCAACGCAGGTAATGTTTGAAGGCATTCCAACATGGCCTGATGCAGGACGTTTTTGGGATGTTGTTGACCGTCACAAAGTGAATATTCTATACACTGCACCAACAGCCATCCGTTCGCTAATGGGATTTGGTTTGACACCATTGGAAGGTAAAGATCTTTCTAGTTTAAAAATACTGGGTACGGTTGGTGAGCCCATCAATGAAGAAGCCTGGCATTGGTATCACGAAAATATTGGTAAGGGCAAATGCCCGATTGTTGATACCTGGTGGCAGACAGAAACAGGTGGTATTTTAATTTCGAATTTGGCTGATGTTACACCTGCTATCCCGACTTATGCTTCGCTTCCAATGCCCGGTGTACAACCCTTGTTGGTTGATGAAAACGGAAATGAAGTAACAGGAAATCCTGCTGCAGGAAATCTTTGTATCAAAGCGCCATGGCCTGGAATTCTGAGGACAACTTACGGCGATCATGAACGCTGCAGGAAAAATTATTTTGCGACATATCCCAATTTATATTTTACCGGTGATGGCGCATTGAGAGATGAAAAGGGCAATTATAGGATTACAGGACGCGTGGATGATGTGCTGAATGTCAGCGGTCATCGTATCGGCACTGCAGAAGTCGAAAACGCTATCAATATGCACAGTGGTGTTGTTGAAAGTGCCGTTGTTGGATATCCTCATCATATAAAAGGACAGGGCATTTATGCTTATGTAATTTGCGATCACTTCCATTTTAGCGAAGAAGAAATGCGGCAGGACATTGTGCAGACTGTTTCAAGGATTATCGGTCCAATAGCTAAACCGGATAAAATTCAGTTTGTACCCGGACTACCAAAAACAAGAAGCGGAAAAATTATGAGAAGGATATTGAGAAAGATTGCAGAAGGCGAAACAAATAATTTTGGTGATACAACAACTTTACTGGATCCGGGAGTTGTAGAGCAAATTGCAAAAGGGAAGTTGGATTGATGCTTATGAATGAGGTTGAATCCAATTACATTTGCCACCGTCAAATGCAAAAAACCAAAACAAGAAATTTCCGTTATTACCTGAAATGGACCTTATGGGTAATTGTCATACAAATTGTTTTGGCTAACATCAGCGCATCTATTTATGCTTATAAGTTCACGCATTTTTATGATGGATCCGTCCCACCCACTTCTTCGCAAAACATTTTTAATAAAACGTGGAAGCTATTCGTAGGCCCAAAACTTTATAAAAATGCCGAGGAGCCTGAACCATCGTTTATTTATGAAACCATCCAGCTGAAAACTTCTGATAATATTCCTATTGATGCTTGGTATAGCAAAACCGACTCATCAAATACCTGCGTGATTTTAGTTCATGGCTATACTGCGAATAAGAGTTTTTTGGAACAAGAAGCTGCCATGTTTAAGCAATGGGGCTATTCGGTTTTATTATTTGACCTGAGAGGACATGGTAGAAGCGGTGGAAACAGCACAACATTCGGAATGAAGGAAACCGATGAATTGCAAAAAGCCTTCGAATTTGCTAAACGGAAAGGTCACTCCAGAATTATTGTTTACGGCGTTTCACTGGGTTCAGCTGTTTGTATTAAAGCTGTTACAGAAAATAAAATTCATCCTGATGCAATTATTGCGGATTCACCTTTTGGCAATTTGCATGATCATTTTAAACGAAGGGCTGAGTTATTGGGCTTCCCTTCCGAACCCTTTGCAAGCCTGATTACACTTTGGATTGGCATTGAAAAAGGGTTCAATGCTTTTAAGCATGATAATCGTTCCTATGCAAAAAAAGTCAATTGTCCTGTGTTAATTGAATGGGGAGAAAGGGACCGGTTTGTTTCAAAAGAAGAAGCCGAAACAATTTTCAACAACCTTTCTTCAAAAAATAAAAAGCTCGCAGTTTATCCCGATGCAGGCCACGAATCTTTTTTACAGAAAGACTCATTTACCTGGGAAAAAGAAGTACAAGCTTTTTTGAAATCTGCTCAATAATTATTTCCTAATGGTGACTGGTGTACCAACAGGAACGTAACTGTACAAATCTTCAACATCTTCATTCTTTAGAGAAATGCATCCGTTTGTCCAGTTTTTGTAATTGTCTATAACGTAATCATCATGTGGCCAGGTGCCATGAATACCAACGCCACCACCGGGAGATGCACTGGCGGGGATTTCACCTCTTTGTTTGCGAAGTCTGAATTTTTGAAGGCTTTCTGCAGTTGGATAATCTAAACCCATGTACCTGTCCCATTTCTCGTGAACTCTTTTATTGGCTATTTTAAAATCACCTTCAGGTGTGTTGCGATCACCTTCCATTTTTTTATCTTCTAAACTACTATTCCCGAACACAACAGGATAAGTGGCAAACCAGCCTTTCTGATCATACACATACAATTCGTAGCTCGATTTGTCAATTATGATACGAACGGGAGCAATAGGCATTGTTTTGTAAGATCGTTTTGCTGTTGTGCTTTTAGCGACTGCAGAATGAGTTGAGGTCTTAGCAAGGTTATGAGTACCTAAGGTTATGCTGCTGCCAACAAGGAGGCAGGATAAAATCACGGTGGTTTTCATACTCAATACAGGTTTAGCGGTTATTCATTGGTTTAACGTTGCGAAAAATCGTTTTATTTTTTAGTGTGAATATCTTTTAACGATGCTTTGTAAAAAAACGAAATCCCGCTGAAAATTCCAGCGGGATTTTACATGCAAAAAGTACAAGTATATTACCAGTGACTGAAACGAATTCCTACGTTATACGGAGTTTGGTCTAAGCCTTTATCCCACATATTGTTCATAGCATAAGAACCGTAGAGTCTTACAGGACCGAGATTCAATTCGCCAATGTAGGACAGCTTCCATTTTTCAAGATCGAAATCATCGTGCAATTTTTTCTTGTCGCCATTCATTTTAATTTTCTGGCGAGAGCTATATAGGTATCCTGCACTTACACCGGCGCTAAAACCGAAACCTTTTTTATTTCCCGGTGTAAAATTAAAGTTCAGCATCATGGGCACCGTAATGTAATCCGCAGCCAGTTTGTTTTTTTCGGCATCTTTCAAAGATGGATCAAGTATAATGGTGGTTGGATTTTTTGTGAACCTGATTTGTTCATTATCGAACCTGTAATTGTTCAATTCAAGACCAAGACCATACTTTAAGTTCACCACATGTTTGATCATATTCAGCTTTTGCATGAACATCCAAACGTTCACGTTAACTGACTTTCCTGTTCTAAGATCGAGCTGATCTTTACCAACGCCCTGACCTACAAAACCAGAAGACAAGGCCTGAGCATAATTGGTTTCATCTTTCAAATTAGCAAATCCTACATCGAATATCCACCAGTTAGTGCTAATGTTAGATGACTTTTTTTTGTGACGATTGGATATCAGGATATCAGTTTTCTTTTTTTCGCCATCATCACCTTTATGGTCTTTGATGATGATCATGCCACCAACACGGATCGTATCTGCCTTGTCCTTTGCTGTTGAATCCTGGGCCATGCTAAACATAGCTCCGCTTAATGCAATCATTGCAAGTAGTAATCTTTTCATACCTGAGATTTTTTGAGATAATTATTTAAGGTTTATGGCAACCGCACCAATAAGCAGTTCTCCGTTTTCATTTGTTGGATCGATGCCGGTTCGTTTTTCGATCATTCTTGTGGCTTTGCGCAGGAAGCCTTTGAGTGATCCTTTGCGGTCGCTTTCTGTTGATTCCTTTGTTTCAACAGGTGTTTCAATTGTGTTACGTGCCAATAAAGAAGAAGTTACATCGGGATTGTTAACAGAAACTTTATGTTCAACTGTAGGAACATTGTTAGTCTCTACAAATTGCACATTTGTTTTCACAGTCCTATCCAAATTTTCACTTGTTTGCTGAGGTTTGTTGTAGGCCGTCAAATTTTGCGGAGTAGAAACTCTGTCCTTCACTTCTCTTTTCTCAATATTCTTATTTGATTTTATTTCTTTCTCAGAACGTTCATTTGATGCCAAATTATTTTGGTCAAAAGAAGGCTGTGTAATAATTGCGGTATCTTTTTTCTCTGTACTTTTTTTCTGGTTAGATGAATTGACGCCTGCTGTACCCCGGTCACCGCCGTTTGCTGGAGTAATTGAAGGTGGTTTCTTGAAGACCAAAATTCCTGCTATTGCAAAAAGCATCACAGCAGCAGCAACTCTCATCCAAACCCGCATTGTAATCACCCTTTCGGTTCTGCGGTATAATTCTTTTTTGTTGGGATACTCAATCTTTTCAGAAGGATCAAGTTTTGTTTGTAACAAAACCTGGTGTTGAAGCTGGTAATCTTTATTAGAAGCAATTTCTAATTCAATAGTTTTCTTTTTATCGGAGGCCAATTCGTTATCGATGTAAAGAAGTAATTCTTCATCAACAGAAGTCAGCTTCATGTTTTCTGCAAGCAGATCTTTTTTGTCAAAGCTGAAATCTTCCAAAGGGAGTTTAGTGCTCATCAGGATTTCAAATTCTGATTTGAGATCAGGATTGGCAACCAAAAATTCATCCACCATCTTCACTTGCCCTTCGCTCAATTCATTATCCATATAAAGGATAAAGAACTCCTCGTAGTTCCCAAGATGAATCATATTCATATCGTTTGCTTCAAATGACATTTTCAACTTTTACAATGTATTCCTTTAATTGTAAACGGGCACGATGCAGGTAAACTTTCACCTGGCTTTCGTTCAGGTTCATAATTTTTCCAATTTCCTCGTAACTGTAACCTTCATAATCTTTCAACATTACCAATGAACGTTGAGTTTCGCTTAATCTCGCCAAAGCCTCATTCAAAACTGCTCTCGCATTATCTACATGTTTGTCCTGAACCCTGGTCTCTTCCTTGAACTCATCTTTCAAATACACCCTTTTTACTTTGCGCAGGTGATCAATCATTTGGTTATAGGCTACAGTAAAAAGGTATGATTTGCTTTTGGCCCCATCCACATCTTCTCGGTTTCTCCACAGCTTTTCAAAGGCAGTCTGCACCACATCGCGGGCATCTTCCTCATGGCGAAGGTTTTTTACAATGAACCTGAACACGTTATCCGCGTACAAATTCACACACTCGTTATATTCTTTTTCGGTCATAAACAGCTGAACGTACCAGTATTACGAAGCAAGGAAATAAAAGTTACAGCAAAGGAAGAGATTTTTTTACTGAATGGAAATAAAGTGAGTGATCTGCCTGGAAAGCACGTCCCAAAGCATATCCGTTTTCTGGTCACTGACAGAACTATTCTGGCAACAATCCTTACCGGCAGCGCAAACTGCCTCTGTTTTTTTGATGGCAATAAATGAAATGGTGGAAAGGCTTAATGTAAGACAGGCGGCAAGAAAGACCCATTTATTGATAAATACCTTTCTCATTTGGCTTGGTTTATTGGGTTTGACGAAGGTAAAAACCGGGATGTTACAGGAATGATAAAAAATATTTTTAAATGGCAATTATAAGATGAGCTGATTGCTACCATGAAACTGTGCAAGAAAAGTCGTTTTTAGTACCGAACGATGGCCCTATCATTATCCAACTAAGTTGTAAAGAAAATGCAGCAATAAAAAAGCTTCTTCCATCTCATTGCACTTCAGAAGGACAGTGGGAATTATATCTTTGCCGCACTAAATGCTTGATATGAACGACAAATTTGTTGAACGGTTAAAAACAGAGATCGAAGAGATCAAAACATCCGGCCTTTATAAAACGGAAAGGATCATTACTTCTCCGCAAGGCGCCGAGATCGTGGTTAACGGAAAAAAAGTTTTGAATTTTTGCGCCAACAATTACCTGGGGCTTTCTTCTCATCCAAAAACTATTGAAGCGGCACACAAGTACACTGACTCGCACGGTTATGGCATGAGCAGCGTTCGTTTCATTTGCGGCACCCAGGACATTCATAAAAAGCTTGAAAAAAAGCTTGCTGAATTTTTAGGAACTGAGGACACTATTTTATATGTAGCCGCTTTCGATGCCAACGGTGGTGTGTTCGAGCCTTTGTTTAATGAGCAGGATGCCATTATTTCCGACGCATTGAACCATGCTTCTATTATTGATGGCGTTCGTTTGTGTAAAGCACAGCGCTATCGCTACGAGCATAATAATATGGAAGACCTTGAGGCAAAGCTGAAAGAAACAGCCAACTTGCGCAGCAGAATTATTGTTACAGATGGCGTGTTCAGCATGGATGGAACCATTGCGCAGTTAGATAAGATTTGCGATTTAGCTGATAAATATGATGCGATTGTGATGGTAGACGAAAGTCATGCTTCAGGCTTTATGGGAAAGACCGGGCGTGGTACACACGAATACAGAGGCGTGATGGGAAGAATTGATATCATTACCGGAACATTGGGCAAAGCCTTAGGTGGAGCGAGTGGTGGTTTTACCAGCGGAAGAAAAGAGATCATTGAAATTCTTCGTCAAAGAAGCCGTCCTTATTTATTCTCAAACACATTGGCACCGGCTATAACAGGTGCAAGTATTGCCGTATTGAATTTGTTAAGCGAAACCACTGCGCTTAGAGATAAACTTGAACGCAATACAAAATTCTTCCGCAACAAAATAACCGGTGCTGGTTTTGACATCAAGCCCGGTGAACATCCCATTATTCCAATCATGTTGTATGACTCTGTTCTTGCTGCAAAATTTGCTGATGCTTTGTTGCAAGAGGGAATTTATGTAATTGGATTTTTCTACCCTGTTGTTCCGAAAGGACAGGCAAGAATAAGAGTTCAGATAAGCGCTGCCCACGAGCCGGATCATTTGGAAAGAGCTATCGATGCCTTTACAAAAATTGGCAAAGAGCTAGGTGTATTGAAATAGAACAAAAACGCCCCGGAGTCCCGGGGCGTTTCTCTATGCTATTTTCTGATGCAGTTTTTTTGCGGCGGATTCCAATTCTCCCGGCTGCATATTCTTTCCTTCCATAATAATCACAAGCCGGCCCCTGATAACAAAAGTGAATGTGGAGAGATTGATATCTTTTTTATAGGTCTCAACGGCTTTGCCTCCCTGGAAATCTATGGTCCGTGTGAAGTCCTGTTCGGTTTGCTTGTTCACGTTCAAGTAATTCCAATAATTTTCAAAATAATTGGAAGAACCCGGTTCGCCGGCGCAGTCATACAACGTAACTTTTATCCCTCTCGATTTAGCTTTTGGATATTCTATCGAAGCAAGACCATAACCAAATTGTGTGCTTGCCAAATAATTTTTCTCTTTAGCACTATCTAATTCAGCCGGAAGCAATAATCTCATTTGTTCAAGGGTTAACTGAGGCGCCTTTTTTAGTTCTTCAATTTTTTGAGTTTTTTCGTCAACAGGGGCAGTTGTCATTGCCTTTACCGTCACCTGGTTCGCCTCTTTCTTATCATCTTCCTTTTTCCCTTTGCAGGCAACAAAAACCAATGACACCATTATTACAAGTAAAATTTGTTTCATGACAAATGTTTTAAAGTTTGGGAATTGAGATAATGGATTAGAATAAAGCCAATTTAGGTGTATTCAACTACAATTGCAATGAGGAAATTCAGGTTAAAGCAAGATTCTTTTAAAAGTAGATTTACTATTGCAGCAACGCGGTATTGCTTTTATTTTAGCGCTTGCTTTTCAAACAACAATAAAAACTTAGCCATCCCGTTTTACCTCTGATGAACCAATTTTACCCAATTAAACTTTGAAGGACTAAAATTTTAAAACTTAAACAAAAACGTACTTATGAAGCGTGTTTTTCTTCTTTTAGGTTTATCGGCAGTATTAATGGTTACTATCAGCTCATGCGCTGCTACCATGAAAAGAGATTGCCAGGGCAAAAGACATTACCGGACTGCAAACGGGATATACGTTTAAACCCATCAAACATTTTTAAATCTTGTTCGGCAATATCTTCGGTATTGCTTTTTTTATTTAAAGAACTGGTATGCGAATTTATCTTTCAGCAGTTTTGTTGTTGGTTAGCATTATTACGAATGCACAGGACTTGTCAGAATTCACGGGCCATTGGGAAGGCGAACTAGTTTGGTCGAAAGCCGGCAGTAAAAACGTACAACGAGTGAAGATGCAAATCATCATCCAACCTGACGATACCGCGGGACAATATACGTGGCAAATTATTTATGGCGATAAAGGCGAAGACAATCGTCCTTACCTTTTAAAGCCTGTCGATACGGCAAAAGGCCATTGGATGATTGATGAACGAAACGGAATATTGATAGACCAATATTGGCTGGGCAATCGCTTTTCAAGTTTGTTCTCTGTTCAAAATTCAACAATACATGATAGTTATTGGATAGAAAACAACAAACTGATTGCTGAATTTTATGGCATTTCAACCAGCCCGATTACAACATCCGGTTCAGGCACCGAAGACGTTCCCATGGTAAAAAGCTACGCAATCAGGACCTATCAGAAGGCCATCCTGAAAAAGAAAACAAAATAAGCTCTCCTTCGCGGCGATTACCTTTGCCAAAATTTACATGCCACCATGATGAGGACCTTATTTCTTTTTTTTATCGGCTTTTGTTTTTATTCCTGCTCTCCAAATAATGTGAATGTTGATGAATCACTCGGGAAATACTTTAAGGATAATAATGTGGAAGGCTGCTTTGCCCTGTTCAATAATGGTAACGGAAAATTTACTATTTACAATTTAGACCGTTACAAGGACAGTGCTTTTTTACCTGCATCTACATTTAAAATTGTAAACTCATTGATTGGATTACAAACAGGCATCATCAACAATACCCAAATGGTCATTAAGTGGGATGGCATCGAAAGAAGCGTACCGGATTGGAACAGAGATTTGACCATGCACGACGCATTCAAAGTGTCGGCAGTTCCTTATTACCAGGAAGTGGCAAGAAGAATTGGGAAAGATACCATGCAGTTTTGGCTGGATTCACTTCATTACGGAACTACAAAAATTAAATCACGCATTGACACTTTTTGGCTGGACAACAGTTTAAAAATTACTCCAGACGAAGAATTAGGCCTTGTGAAAAAACTTTATTTCAAGCAGCTTCCCTTCTTTGGCAATTACCAGGACACCGTAAAAAAACTCATGTTGTTTGAAGATACCCCGGCCTATCAACTCAGTTATAAAACTGGCTGGGGACAAAAAGAAAATGGGAACCAGTTAGGATGGATTGTTGGATGGATAGAAGAGAACAATCACCCGTATTTTTTCGTTCTTAACATTGAATCGCCAGAGAAAAACTTCGACATGCCGACTGTGCGAATGAAAATTTTAAAAGATATTTTGAGCCATTTGGGCTTTATGCAGGGAAAAAAGTAACGAAGGGCATATTCTTTGCCAGTAAATCAAAAATCAATTTTGGTGGACATTCAGTTTCAATATCCGCAGGCTTTTTGGTTATTAACTCTCATCCCCCTTTTCTTATTGCTTTTTCTTTCCTATCAATTGTGGAAGAAGAGAACGAGAAAAAGAATTGGTGATGTGCGCCTCGTAAAAGAATTATCAAAAGGACACTCCAACACGAAAACGGTTCTAAAATTTTTACTGATAGCCATTGCTTTTACATGCGGTTGTATTGCATTGGCCAATCCAAGAATTCCGGATAAAAACTCAGGTGAGGCAAGAAAAGGAATTGATGTAGTAATTGAACTGGATGTGAGCAATAGTATGAAAGCAACTGATATCGCACCTGACCGCTTATCGAGAGCGAAACAATTTGTATCGAAGATCATTGACAATTTAAAAGATGATAGAATAGGTCTTGTCGTTTTTGCAGGATATGGCTACGCACAAATGCCACTGACATTTGATTATGATGCCGCACGTTTATATGTTGCTTCTGCGGATCCTTCAAATATCACTGCCCAGGGCACAAGTATTGGCGATGCATTTGATAAAGCCAACTTTTTATTTGGCAAGGAAAGTGAACGCTTCAAATCCATTATTTTAATTACCGATGGAGAAACGCATGATGAAAACGCCATGGAAAAACTCAAAGAGTTGACAGCAAAAGGCGTTATGGTGAATACGATCGGGATAGGTTCACCTGAAGGATCAACTATTAAAGATTCTTCAGGCAATGTAAAAACTGATGCATCCGGGCAACCGGTAATTTCTAAATTGAATGAACAAATTCTGCAGCAAATTGCACAGGCAACCAACGGCGTTTATGTGCACCTACAAAATTCAGATGCGGCTGCAAAACAAATCATGTCGCAGTACTCGCAGATCGATAAAAAAGCTCTCGGTGATAGTTCGCTTTATACCTATCAAACTTATTACACCTGGTTAGCATTGCCAATGTTATTGTTGTTGATAGCTGAAACATTCCTGCCCGATCGAAAAAGATTTAAAGCATGAAAACTTTATTATTCATATCCATGATATTGCTTTCGTCATTCGCTTTTACTCAAAATGCAACTGAAAGCATTATAAAAGGTAACAGGCTTTATCAGCAGTCGCAATTTGATTTGGCAGAAGCACAATATCGCAAAGCCCTGGAATATGAACCGGAAAATGAAAAGGCGAAATACAATCTAGCCAACTCTTTGCAAAAGCAAAACAAATATGATGAAGCTGCAAAATTGCTCGAGGACTTAGGCGAAAGTTCAAAAGATAATTCCATTAAATCTGCAGCTTACTACAACCAGGGAGTGGCGTATACAAAAATGAAAAACCTGGATAGCAGCATTGAATCGTACAAAAAAGCTTTACGAATAAACCCAAACGATAAAGAAGGAAGGGAGAATCTGGAAAAAGCTTTGCTTCAAAAGAAAAATCAGTCCAGTAGCCAGCAAAAAAAATCGTCATCCAGCATGAGCCAGAAAGAAGCACAGCAAAAACTGGATATGCTGAACCAAAAGGAAAAACAACTTCACCAGCGCAAAGACAAACAGCAACAAGGCAGCGGACAGGCACAAGACTGGTAGGTTGATGTAAGGTGCCAATATGACTATATCCAATGAATTCTCCTTTTTGACAAGGCACTAACAGAATCCTTCTGCCAATGAATTACCTTTGAATCTTCAATTGGCACATTGCCATATTTTCACATCGTCACATTGATTTATGCAGTTTTATTGCGAAAGTCTTACAGGGTATAAACGTCTTCCCACTAAAGAAGTAAAAGTTGGAGACTTGTTACTGGGTAATTTTCATCCTATTCGTGTTCAAACGATGACCACAACCGATACGATGGATACTTTGGCTACCGTGGAGCAAAGTATTCGTTGCATTGAAGCTGGCGCAGAACTCGTTCGTATCACAGCTCCATCGAAAAAAGAAGCTGAGAATTTACTCAACATAAAAAATGAATTAAGAAGGAGAGGTTATAACACACCATTGATAGCTGATATTCACTTTACACCAAATGCGGCAGAAATTGCAGCAAGAATTGTTGAAAAAGTTCGTGTTAATCCCGGCAACTATGTTGATAAGAAAAAATTTGAGCTGATTGAATATTCAGACGCAGATTATGCAGAGGAGATTGAAAGAATTGTTGAACGCTTTACTCCTTTGGTTAAGATCTGCAAAGAGTACGGAACGGCTATGCGCATAGGAACCAATCATGGTTCTTTAAGTGACCGCATTATGAGCCGCTATGGTGATACACCAATGGGAATGGTAGAAAGTGCCATGGAATTTTTGCGTATTGCAAGAAATGAAAGTTATCACAACATTGTGCTGAGCATGAAGAGCAGCAATCCGCAGGTGATGGTACAGGCTTATCGCTTATTGGTTAAAACAATGTTTGATGAATTTGGTGAATGCTACCCGTTACATCTTGGTGTAACGGAAGCCGGCGATGGCGAAGACGGAAGAATTAAAAGTGCAATTGGAATTGGAACATTGTTAGAAGATGGATTAGGAGATACGATTCGTGTTTCATTAACTGAGGATCCCGAATTGGAGATCCCGGTTTGCAGAGATATTGTTAAGAGATATGAGAATCGGCAAAGGGCAAACGATAACTTGCAACCAGACATTTCTCCTGTTGATAAAATTTCTTATAACCCATTTGAATACAAACGCAGAGAAAGTTTTGCGATAAACAATATTGGTGAACATCATGTACCGGTTGTAGTTGCTGACCTTAGCAAGCTGCAAACAATCGCCCCTAAAGATTTACAAAGTATAGGCTATACTTACGATGAAGCCACCGATAAATGGGCAATAGCTGATACTGCCGCTGATTATATTTTTACCGGTCACACAATTTTAGATTTCGCTTTACCAGGCACTCTGAAGGTGATTGTTTATCCAGCGACATGGATGGAAATTGAAGACAAACTAAACGAAAGAACTAAAGGAAAATATTTTCCAATATTTGATGATTCTGGATACACGAACGCAGAATTCAAAAGTAGTAGTTTGAATTTTGTAATGGTTGATAGCTTTAGTAATGAACCATCGGCTTATGATTTTTCTTTCCTGGAATCTTTTGCCAACGATCCTAAAGTTGTTTTGTGTTTAAGCAGTAAGTATACGTTAGCAATGGCGGCAGTGCGTCGCATGTTCGTTGAAATAATGAACAGAGGGATTAAAAACCCTGTTGTCATTACAACCGACAGCAACTGGCATACGACCGACGAACATCTAATTCATTATGCAACAGAGGCCGGGGCATTATTGCTTGATGGTTTAGGAGACGGCGTTTGCTTTGGGATGACTTTAGATGCTTACAAGCACCAGGCTTCGAGTTATAAGCAAGTGAGCGGAAGAAATTACCAGCAATCACAAACTGTTGAGCAGTTCATTAATAATACGGCATTCAGCATATTGCAGGCAACAAGAACAAGAATCTCTAAAACAGAATACATTAGTTGCCCAAGTTGCGGCAGAACTTTATTTGACTTGCAGGAGACCACAGCTAAAATCCGTTCAGTAACTAATCATCTGAAAGGCGTGAAGATCGCCATCATGGGTTGCATTGTGAATGGACCTGGCGAAATGGCGGATGCGGATTTCGGGTATGTTGGAAGCGGCCCAGGAAAAATTACTTTATACAAAGGGAAAGAAATAGTAAAACGCAATGTTCCAAGTGAAATTGCTGTCGAAGAACTAATCAACCTTTTGAAAGAAAATGACGCCTGGATAGAACAACAACAAGTATTAACCAATTAAACTAACGCAATGAAAAGAACACTGCTTTTTCTTTCTCTTATTTTATCGGCGGCTTTTTTTCTTACGGGCTGCCTTGACACTGAAGAAGACGTAACAATCAGCTCAAATGGTTCCGGGGTTTATAAAACTGCCATCGATATGAGTGGACTGTTTGATATGATGCAAATGGCTGCAATGATGGACACCTCGGCCAACAGCCAGTTGAAACAACTTGGAGATAAAAATATCGATAGCACTATTGCAATGGGCGCATTTACTGATACTTCTTCAAAACTTACTACTGAAGAAAAGGCTTTGTTGCACGATGGTACCATGCACATGACCATAAACCAACAGGACAAAATTTTTAAAATTGTTGTAAACTATCCTTTTAAAAAGACAGAGGATATTCAAAAAATTATGGAACTGCAGCAAAGCGGAAAAGGTTTTGATCCGTTTGGAAAAGCGAAAAGTAATCCTGCTTTGCAAGGGTTGGAAGGTGATAGCGAAGGTGACCAAGGGGGCGGTTTACCATCTGCAGACCAATATGCAAAAACAACATTTAAAAACGGGGTGATTGAAAGGAAGATAGACCAAGCAAAAATTGATAGCCTCAAAAACAGTGAGCAGTTTAGCCAGATGCAGGCTGCAGGAGATATGTTGATGTCGGGAATTACATTCACAACTACTATTCATTTGCCTAAAGCAGTAAAGAGTAGTTCAGGCTCAAAGCTTACAGTCTCTGACGACAAAAAAACAGTGAGGATGAAATACACTTTGGGAGATATGATAAAAACACCAAAGTCGTTGGAATTTAAAGTGGAGTATTAAAAATCTCACTCAAATATTAAGAGCTGTCAATGACAGCTCTTTTTTTATTAATCAAGCTTTTTTGTAAATGATTAACTCCACTCTTTTTCTTCTTCTGCCCTTTCCTTATCTACCCGTGCCGCTAAAATGATACTTACTTCGTAAAGAATGAGCAGGGGAATGGCAACAGCCATCTGACTTACCACGTCAGGACCCGGAGTAATAATGCCCGCGACAATAAAAATGATTACGATAGCGTACTTGCGAACACCCCGAAGGAACTTTGCACTGACGATTCCAATTTTTGCAAGGAAAAACATTACAAGTGGCAGCTGAAATGCCAATCCGCTGCCAAGAACTAATGGAAGCATCATATCGATATAGCTGTTGATCGTCCAGATATTTTGAACGATTTCGTCAAGCTGAAAGTGAAAGAAAAAATTGATGGCATAAGGTGTCACAACAAAATACCCAAACAACACCCCGGTGAAAAATAAAAATGAAACCCAAAAAATAACTCCTCTTGTTCTATTTAATTCCTTTTTTGTAAGTGCCGGTTTTATAAACCTCCAGAACTGGGAAAAAACATAAGGGAAAGCCAAAATCAACCCGCTAATGAGAATTACTGAGAACCACATGCTGAACTGACCGGCAACTTCCGTGCTTTGCAGTTTTAGCTGGATGCCCTCCATGCAAAGTGCATTCCCTAAATGGAGTGCTCTTCCAATTTTACATATTACTCCATAGGTTGGAAAATCGTCATGGGTTGGACCAAGCAGAATGCTTTTAATGATAAACTTGTTATAAATACCAGCCAGTACAGCACCAATTGCTATAGCAACCACACTGCGGAATATATGGCCACGCAATACTTCAAGATGGTCAATGAAAGACATCTCTGAACGTTCATCTCCTTTATTTCTGTTGAATATACTTAAGGCCATTTTGTTTTAAGTGCGGCAAAGATAATTGTGGAAAGCTAGCATTTGGAAGCGATTTGTGGATTAACGAAGGTTTTAACTGTATGGACCTCGGCAAGGTGTCGAATAATAAACATTCCATAAATAAAATAAGCCACCGACAGGTAGCATACTCAATATTTTATTTTCAGAAAAATCAGGGGTTTAAAAACTTTTCGATCATTTCTTCTTTCTCCGCTTCATGTTCATATTTTTTGTATTGCCGATAAAAAAGCACCGAAATAAGAACTGCCGCTGCAAAACAAAGCTCGTTGGCATTGTTGATGATGTAATCAGACCACATAAACCGTGTTTAATAATTTGGAACAAATTGTTTGCCACGGCTTTTCAAAGAGTACTGGCCTGATTTTTCAAAGAGGTATTGTAGAGAATGTTTCCACGGATGTAAATTAGACAAAATCCTATTCCTCACCAATCGTAAACTTACGTACCAGCACAAAAAAGCCTGCCAAAAAAGGCAGGCATGTGTGATGAACATTGATTATTGACCACTCATCGATCATTATTTGCTTTCTTTCAATACCATATCAATAGTAATTGCAGTAACTACAATGTTCATTTTGTTGCGATCCTCGGCATATTCCGGAACGATGCTTACATTGTATTTGTCAGCCGATGTAAAAAATTCCTTAGCCACACCCGCCCATTTCTTATTAATAGCACCAATCTGCACACCGCTTTGATCAGTAATAGAGAAATTCCAGGCTTTCCAATCACCGTTGATTTCTGCAATTTGACTTTCATTGGCATCAAAAATTTGAAAGCGTGGTTTTAAAAAACGGAATTTCTGTTTAATATACCCAGACACAACATCGTTGCCATCTTTAATAGTGATTTTCGACATCCAGAATGTCCATCCACGGTGGATACTTGCCAACACACGATCATTGGTATCGGTAACTTCCAAATGAAAAGGGAACATCGCCTTCTTTAAAAATAATCGCAGGAATTTATGCCAGCCTGAAACATGTTGGGTAACAGTGCCTACCTGCAAACCCATCGAATCATAAATTTTATACACGTTATGAAACCTCAGGAGCTGCACTTTTTCATCGATGAAATATTCATTGCTTTCAAAAAATTCGGGAAAGAATACAGACATGATCGTTTTTGTTTTGGTTGCCGCAAAGAAATATCGTGTTTATCTTAAAACAAAATCATCCGAGTTATTTTCTATTATTAAGGTGCACGATTACGGCTTGTCCTATCCAAATAATTAGTTCTTTTGCAAACTCTCTGCTGTCAAAATGAATGATGAAACAATTAAAGTCAGTTTAAATTTAGTTACCCCTCCAGGGGATGGAAAAATTGTTTTTGTAACCGGAGGTACCGGCTTCATTGGTTCATACATTATTAAGAACCTTGTTGAAAAGGGTTACGCCGTACGTGCAATTCGTCGCTCCAACAAACTGCCCTTTTACATTCCTGAAAATATTTGGGAAAACGTCCAATGGATAGATGGTGACATTCTTGATATTGTTTCTTTAGGTGACGCAATGAGTGGAGTAGACGCTGTGATACATTCTGCCGCCATAGTTTCCTTTTCAAAAAAAGAGAGACACCAAATGTATCATGTAAACGTGGAGGGAACGGCCAATGTTGTTAATGCCGCGCTGGACAATAGGATAAAACGGTTTCTGCACATTAGTTCCGTTGCTGCTTTAGGAAGAACCACAAAAACAGAAACCGTTACCGAACAAAAGAAATGGGAAGAGAACAAAAGCAATACCCACTATGCCATTTCAAAACATCATGCGGAACTTCATGTATGGAGGGGTTTTGCAGAAGGACTGGAAGGTGTTGTGATCAATCCATCAACAGTTTTAGGTTACGGCGACTGGCATCAATCCAGTTGCGCCATTTTTAAAAACGCTTACAGAGAGTTTCCATGGTATACTAAAGGCATAAATGGTTTTGTTGGAGTACAAGATGTGGCAGAAGCAGCAGTTCAATTATTATTTTCTGATATTACACAACAAAAGTTTATTGTAAATGCAGAAAACTGGAGCTTTCAGCAACTGTTTAATACAATTGCAGATGGCTTTCATAAAGAACATCCACATAAAGAAGCGAGCAAAGCCATGGGAGAAGTTGCCTGGCGATTAGAAAAGCTCAAGGAAATGATTACTGGTAAAAAAGCGCTGCTTACAAGAGAAACTGCGAAAGTCGCCCATAGTAAAACTTCTTTCGATAACAGTTCATTGCTAAAAGCCTTGCCTGGTTTTCAGTTCACTCCCTTAGATATAGTGATAAAAAATGCCTGTGAAAAATATCTGGAGGCACTACAACAAGGCATCCTTTCGTTATAATACGGTTATCTTAGTAAACTATGAAAAAACCACTCCTCATTTTAGCCTTTAGCCTTATCGGTGTCCTTTCATTCGCACAATTTACAGTAAGAGGTAAAGTTGTAGATGCTCAAACAAAAGAACCGCTACCGGCTGCGTCTGTATTTGCACAAAACACAACAAAGGGCACTACTACCGATACTGCAGGAAACTTTACTCTTTATCTTGACAAAGGCGGCTATGAAATTATTTTTTCGTTCAGCGGTTATAATAGCAAAACAATAAATGCACAAGGGTCCAATCAGGAATTGACTGTAGAGCTATCCAAAGCCGATAATACCATGGCGGAAGTGATCATTAAAAGCAGCAATGAACTGGAAGATGGCTGGGAACGTTATGGCAGTTTCTTTTTAAAGCATTTTATTGGGGCCACACCTTTCGCTGACAGTTGCAGTTTGGTCAATCCCCAAGCATTGAAATTTTTATACTTCAAGAAAAGTGATCGTTTAAAAATTTTGGCTACAGAGCCGCTGCAAATTGCCAATCGATCCCTTGGATATGATCTTCGGTATGAGTTGGATTCCTTCGTTTATTATTTTAAAACAGACATGAACTCTTATCGGGGCCTTTGTTTGTATACCGAAATGGATGGAACTCCGGAAGAAAAACAAATGTGGAAGAAAAATCGTGAAGAAGCTTATTACGGTTCCCGCCTACATTTCCTCAGGTCTTATTATGACAGCACACTTAAAGACGATGGCTTTACAGTTGATTTGCTTTCCAAAACAAGGGTCAATAGATTCGACCGCCTTGCTAATCCTTATGATACCGCTTATTATTTCTATGAAGATTCAACCGGCAACGTTGACTTATGGTTTCCTATCAAAGCCAGCATTAGTTACTACAAAAAAGCTCCGGCGAAAGAATATCTTCAACAATACAAGCTTCCATTGGACGCAAAGATCCAAATCTCTTATGTCGATCTTTCAGACGGCATTACTATCAAACCCAATGGGTATTTCTTCGATCAAAAAAGTTGGGTGAACCAGGGTTATTGGAGCTGGAAAAATTTAGCAGATCAGTTGCCTTATGATTACGAGCCGGGAAAATGACACCGGTGGCGCTAACTATTATTGTATCAGCTTCCGTTCACTTCTTTGTATTGATCAGCAGTTTATGAAAAGATGCTTACAACAATAAGCAATAAGATCACTACTGCCAACACTTTAATACCGGACTTGATTGAATGGGGATTAAGCAGTTGGTTAAACATGGATATTTATTTTCCGCGGCAAAATTGCATCATCGACTATTACTACTGAAAAATAAATAGCTAAACACTGTTGATTTATCGACTAATGATAAGTGCCGTTAGCCGAAACCATATCTATTGGCCGGGGGAAATTACTTCTTCATCACCTTCTCCCATAGTTCCGGGATACGTTTGATCCACACAAATTCTTTTTTCTTTGTAGCTGCATCTTCAACCGGCGAGCCAAAATATTTTTTACCTCCTTCAATAGTTGCACGAACGCCACTTTGAGCATATACCTCGGCACCTTTACCAATAGTTAGTGTTTTACTAACACCAACCTGGCCCCACAGAATTACTTCATCTTCAATTTTTGTCGCACCAGCAATTCCTACTTGTGCTGCAAACAAACAATTCTTTCCAACGTTAGTATCGTGACCAATATGCACAAGGTTATCAATCTTAGTTCCTTTACCAATTACAGTGTTTCCCGTTACTCCACGATCAATGGTGCAGTTAGCTCCTATCTCAACAAAATCTTCAACAACAACCATTCCGCAGCTTTGCATTTTTTTATAATGCACTTCACGGTTTGCTTTTTTGTTGTAGTAAAAAGCATCGCTTCCTATAACAGTGCCTGGCTGTATAATTACGTTGTTACCAATAATGCAATGATCCATCACAACTACATTTGGATAAATGACACAGTTATCTCCTATAGTTACATGATTACCTATGAATGCCCCGGGCATTACAATTGAATTTTCTCCGATAACTGCTGTATCGCTTTTCTGTTTGAACGATGGTTCGAAGGGACGATAATGCTGAACAATTTTTAGATAAGCTTCGAAAGGTTCACTTACCAACAACAATGCTTTATGAGGAGGGAACTCAGTTTTTTGATTAATGATAATGTAGGTGGCTGCAGACTCAATACATGTTTTATAATACTTGGGATGATCAACAAATACTAGATCACCTTCTTCTACCATGTGAATCTCATTAATACCTGATGCAACACCTTCGTTCTCTCCAATGATCTCTGCATCAATTAACCTCGCTATTTCTATGATGGGAACAGGTTTTTCAAATCTCATGAAAAAAATTTTTTCAAAGGTAAGCGGAACAAGTATCGCTGAGATGATCCAACTACTAACTCATTTTTCTTTTTAGTTTTATTGAACACAATGCACTCGATAAACAACAGATTGATCAAATGCTGATGTGGCAATAGTTTCAAAGGATGCACAAACTTTTATTCTGTCTTGCTTTGAAAAACATTTTTTATTCAATTCCATTTCCCTTCATCAAAAGCTCTCATTTTGTTTCTTCTCAATCCACAAACGCCAAAAAAAATGTGAATAATTTTTACATAAAATTTTTTTAGTTAGAAAAAAATCTTTTTAATATTGTGATGGGAATTTAATTTCCCGTACTTACTAACCCATCTACATATTAGCCTCGCATCTGCGGGGCTTTTTGTTTATAGCAGTTTTCTTTGCGGATAAATGAATTCAAATACCTTTACTTCGTTCTAAATCTTACTACATGCTTAAATCAATGACTGGCTTTGGAAGAGTGGAAAAGAACCTTGGCGACAAAACTTTTCTCATCGATATCAAATCTCTCAATGGAAAACAATTCGAATTGCAATTAAAAATGCCTGCATTCTTAAAACCGTTCGAGTTTGATATCCGCAGAATTTTATCAGGCCAGCTAAATCGTGGTTCTATCGATTGCACCATTAGCTTAAAAGAAACAGGCAGCTCCAAACCGGTTAGCATCAATACCGAATTGGCAAAAGCATATTATAAACCATTAGAATCACTTTCAAGAGAACTTGGGTTAGATCCTTCAAACGTCTTGAGTACTTTGGTAAAACTTCCTGAAGTAATTACACCGACTGGCGAAACCCTTACCGACAAAGAATGGGAAGAGTTCACAACAATTATTAAAGCGGCTATCGATGACCTGGACTACCACCGCATGGAAGAAGGAAAGGTTTTGAAGAACGACCTGCAATTGCGGATTGATAATATTCTAAAGCAACAGGAAGAAGTTGTAAAGTTGGAACCATTGCGTCAGCAAAAAATCCGCGAAGGCATTACCAAATTGTTGGAAGAAAAAATCGGCAAGGAAAATTATGATGCCAATCGTCTTGAACAGGAATTGATCTATTATATTGAGAAAATAGATATCAGCGAAGAACAGGTGCGGTTAAAAAACCATTGTGAATATTTCATTTCTGTTCTGAACGAACAAGAAGATTCCAAAGGCAAAAAGCTCTCTTTCATTCTGCAGGAAATAGGAAGAGAAATAAATACGACTGGTGCAAAAGCTTATGATGCTACTATCCAAAAATGCGTTGTACTGATGAAAGATGAACTGGAGAAAGCAAAGGAGCAGGTTTTGAATGTATTGTAACCAACCAGGGATAACAAGGTATTCTGAATGATTTTAGATTTGCAGCATGTTACTTCAGACAAAAAAGATAAATTCTTACACGGTTTTTTTCTCTACCATTGTCACTTGTATTTTATTTCTTTCCTCTTGCCAAAGTATTGACCTATATGAAAAGGTAGTGAACATTCCCCGGCAGGAATGGAAAAGTAATTTTAAACCACAATTCAATTTTACTATCAACGATACCCAGAGCCGTTATGATGTGTACGTTATTATAAGACACAACGAGAAATATGAGTTCAACAACATTTGGATCAGCCTTGCTTATCAATTGAAGGGGCAGCAACCCGTAGCAGGACAATACGAATTGCCGCTTGCTAATAACGAAGGTTGGCTTGGTATTGCAATGGACGATCTTTACGAACACCGCATACGAATTACTCCCGCAGACGGAATCTTATTCAAAGAAGGCGATTACACTTTCACTATCGGGCAAATTATGCGCAAGGATCCGTTGGAGAACGTTTTGAACGTTGGTTTGCGAATTGAAAAGAAACGACAATAACATGCCTGAAGAAAGCAAACGAAAATTTGAACTGATCACAACTTTTTACTGGATTCTTTTAACATACATCATCGCGGCGTTGGTTTGGTGGTTCTTTTCCTTGTACACGCAAAACGAGATGATGTTCGATTTGCGCAAGCAAAAACTTGAAACAACATTCAATTCTTCTTCAGCTGATTTTCAAACAGAACTTGCTAAAATTGATGAGGAAAGAAAAAGAAACATTGCCAAATACATTGGTGAAGGCGGCACATTTTTGCTCCTGATCCTGCTTGGAGCAGCATATGTGTATCGTTTAGTAAGAAGACAATTCAGAGTGCAGCAACAGCAACACAATTTTGTAATGGCCATCACCCACGAGTTAAAAACGCCTATTTCAGTTTCAAGGCTGAATTTGGAAACACTTCAACGCCACAAGCTTGATGAGGAAAAAAGGGAGAAGTTGCTTCACATGACCATGCAGGAAACTTTGCGCCTTGATGACCTTATAAATAATATTTTGATTTCATCTCAACTGGAAGGGCACTCTTACCGTATTTCCAAGGAGGACTTGAACTTTTCTGATTTGGTGAACGATGTAGCACATCTGTTTGAGATGAGATATGGTCATCGTAGGGTAATTAAAGTTGTAGAAGATGATATCGACATCAACGGTGACCCTCTTCTTTTAAAATTGCTCGTGA
Source organism: Flavisolibacter sp. (assembly GCA_035554655.1). Lineage (GTDB taxonomy): Bacteria > Bacteroidota > Bacteroidia > Chitinophagales > Chitinophagaceae > Flavisolibacter. The sequence goes on along the minus strand of DATMIF010000001.1, from coordinate 53,802 downwards.
GCAATCTTTTGGAAAACGCCAATAAATATTCTCCAAAGGATAAATTGATAACACTGGAATTAAAGGAAAACACGGACACTATTCAGTTGAGTGTAAAAGACACTGGTTGCGGGATAAAGAACGAAGAAAAGAAAAACGTGTTTAAAAAGTTTTACCGCATTGGCAATGAACAAACCCGTACAACAAAAGGAACAGGGCTGGGACTATACTTATGCAAAAAAATTGCAGAAGATCATGGAGCCGATATCAGGGTGGACGATAATCAGCCACAAGGAAGTAATTTTACAGTAAGTTTTTACATCTAAATCAAAAACGAATGTTTGATTCTTCAAAGCCATCCATATTATTGGTAGAAGATGAGGAAAACCTTCATGAGGCATTAAAATTGAATCTTGAGTTAGAAGGCTACCAGGTTACTTCTGCATTTGATGGCATAGCAGCAATGAAGGCTGTGCAGAATGAGTATTTCGATCTAATCATTCTCGATGTAATGATCCCGGAAATAGATGGATTCAATGTTACCCAAAATATTCGCCTGACCAATACTGAAGTTCCCATTCTTATTTTGAGTGCAAAGGACAGCAGTGCTGACAGAGTTTTAGGATTAAAAAAAGGTGCAGACGATTATCTCACCAAACCCTTTAACCTTGAGGAATTGTTATTGAGAGTAAAAAAACTGATCGAAAAAAATAAAAAACTTCAGGACAAATCTTCGATTGGTGACACGTACAGTTTTGGTGGGCACACAATTGATTTCAAAGCGCAGGAAGCAACAACCGCCAGTGGAGAAAAAATTCAGTTAAGTAAGAAGGAAGCCATGTTGTTGAAACTTTTAATTGAGAACAAAAACGATGTAGTGCCAAGAGAAAAAATTCTCCAGTCCGTTTGGGGTTATAATGTTTATCCTACCACAAGGACCATTGACAATTTCATTTTGAACTTTCGAAAATATTTTGAAGAAGACAGCCGCAATCCAAAATATTTTCATTCTGTGAGAGGGGTGGGATATAAATACACCGAGTGATCAGCCTTGTATTTGTTTCAACAAGGTCTCTGTTCTTTTGAGTAGTTCCTGTCTTTTATCTGCAAGGCTTATATCAGAATAGATCAACAACTCGCAATCGTTATAAATTGATTGTAGTTCGAGGTTTTGATTATTGGATAAGTGCCGTGCCTTTTTTACTTCAAGAAGAAGTTTTTGCATCTCGGCACAAAGCTGTTTATCGTTTAACTGGCGGGATGAGACATCATTTAATTGTTTGTAATAATCATGGGTCTCATCTTCCAAAACCTGGACAGTTTTTTGCTTTTTATTTTTCCAAAAAATAATCGCAGCTATTATCATTACCAGCGCCGCCAAAATAATGTAAACCGGAAAGCTTCCTGACGTTGGTATGAAATGCCTTTGTTTTTTGTCGGAATCAGCGTCCGATGGAATTATCTCAAGTGCTAGAGAATCCGTACTTACTTCTTTGTACTTCCTTGAAACAACATCAAAAAAAGAAAATTTAACAGGTGGAATTGTATGCCTGCCAACAACGTCCGATGCAAAACTGAAAACATACTTCTGGCTTCCTTCGGTTGGGACTGCATTCTTGTTCAATTCATCTTTGGTTACAGGGTCGAAAACATCAAACCCTTTCGGCCAGTTTATAATTGGAGGGGCAAACTGGATAAAATTTCCTTTGCCCCTAATAACTAATGTTAGTTTACCCTGCGCATTTGTCTCAATGGTCGCATGTTCAAGGTTTGCCTGTATACCGAACGTTCCAACGGCACCGGTAAAACCATCTGGTCCCTTCGGCAATGATTTAACAATAATATTTACGGGATCAGAAGTCAACAGCTTTTCAACTGTCATCTTCTTGCCATTGGCTGAGTCATCAAATTCAATGCTGTTACGCAACTCCATTTCATCAATTATCAGCTTACCGGTTTGCGAAGGATATAATTGCAGCTTTCTTAAAACAGAGGTATTAAAAACTTTTCCATTAATCGTTTCTATTGCATGATGGCTCTCATTGATGTCCAGCATATCCATCACACTAAAGCCGTACAGGCTTGGTGCCTTAATTACTTCTGATGTTGATTGGAGCCTCGAATACAATTTAAAAGTCGCTGTTATTGCTTCTCCCAAAAAACAAATCCGCTTGTCTATTTCGGTCTTAATGAAAAGATTCGCCTCAATAAGTTTATCGAGATCGGTTTTTGAGGATGGAGCATACAGGTTAATGTCGGTATACGTTGACAGAACATTGAAACTTGCCTTTGGCTGAGGGACTACTTTAAGAACTACTTCGTCACTCTTTTCCTCTTCGCCATTTTTAAACCTTACCGCTAGTGGATTGACTTTCACTTCTCCTTCTTTTAATGCTACAAGCGTATAAGTTATGTTTTCAATCGCCTGCGTTTTACCATTGACTAAAGAATTTCCTTTGTAGTAATTAGGGCCGCTAACCAGTGTAAGATTGCCAAATTGAGGAGCAAGAATATTTATTGGTTCAGATGGCTCTGCAATAATGTATTGAATTTGAAAAGCATTACCGGCAACCACCTGCTTTGGTGCAATGGTTTGAACTTTTTGTGACCAGGCGCACAAAAAACAAATGATAAAAAACAATACTGCTGCAACTCTTTTCATTGACAATCGAAAATAGTAAGTCAGTTCAAAGCAGTTTGTTTTAATTGACCAATGGTTACAAATCGCCTAATTGCGGACGAATAATAATTTCTTCCACTACTGCTTGCGGTGAAAGCAAGGTTGCATCATAAATAACTTTTGCAATATCATTTGCTTCCATTAATCGTTGTTCCGAAATACCACTGCCTTTCCAGGAATCGGTATAGGCTGCGCCAGGAATAATTGCAGTAACCTTTATTCCATGTGGTTGCAATTCCCTTCGAAGGTTTTTGGTAAAGCCAAGCAATGCAAACTTGCTGATGCTGTATGCACCACCGTTTGGATATGCCGCAAGACTTGCTATAGAACAGAGTGTAAAAATGTGTCCCGCTTTTACAGCTTTCATTTTCGGAAGTAAGGTTCTTGTTAAATGATATGCGCTGTACAGGTTTACTTCCATCATTTCTTCCAGGGCACCATCTGGCTCATCAGAAACATTACCCTGGATAAAATTTCCTGCATTATTTACTAAAACATCAACCGTGTCTGCGGTTGTATTTATCCACTCGCCAAACAATTGTGCTTGTTGTTTTTCACCGAGATCAAAAGCTTTTCCATCAACCGAAACATTTGGGAAATCCTTTTTCAATTCTTCGATGGTTTGAAAAAGATTCGCTTCGCTTTTCGATGTTAGAAAAAGATCATATCCATGCAAAGCAAACATGCGAGCCGTAGCTTTTCCAATTCCTCTTGATGCACCGGTGATAACTGCATTCATATTGTTAAGTAAATTTGAACTCTTTCACAAATCTAACTTCTATTCGCACGTTCATGAAATACAAACACCTGTTCTTCGATCTTGACCACACACTCTGGGATTTCGATGCAAATGCAAAAGCTACATTACAGCAATTACATATAGACCTCAGTCTTGTAGATAAAGGCATTCATGATTTTGATATGTTCTATAAGAATTACCTGATGCATAATGAAAAATTATGGGAACGATACAGGAATGGCTATATCAAACAAGAGGAGCTACGCATTAAGCGAATGTGGCTAACGCTTTTGGATTTTAAAATTGCAGATGAAGCTTTAGCAAGACAATTGAGTGAATTATTTCTTCAATTACTGCCCACAAGAACCATTCTTTTCCCCGATACAAAAGAGGTGCTCCAGTATTTAACTAACAAAGGCTATCACCTTCATCTGATCACAAATGGATTTGAGTTAACGCAACATAGCAAGCTAAAAAGTTCCGGTCTTGAAATTTTTTTCAAACAGGTGATCACTTCTGAAGGTTCGAACAGCTTGAAACCGCAAAAGGAAATTTTTGATTATGCACTCATGAAATCTGGTGCTAAACTGGAAGAAAGTATTATGATCGGTGACAGCATTGAAGTAGACATTGCCGGCGCCATTGCCGCTGGCATGGACCAGGTGCACGTAAATCATATTGGAGCAGAACAAAGCTTGAGGCCCACTTATACTATTACTGCTCTAAAACAATTGAAAGAGCTTCTGTAAAAAAGTCCCGCCGTATAGCGGGACTTTCCTTTAGTAGCAAGCAGTGTTAGACGCCTTACTGCACTTGTGATAAGGGCAGTTTTTGCTTGTGTTTGTAGTTGTTTTTTTCTTGCCGTTGTGCAATGCTGTAGCCGTTACGCCGGCTGTGATCAGCAAACCCGCACTGGCAATGAGTATGTAATTTTTCATGCAAGAGAAATTGTTCCTTTAAATTAGGAAGAATTGTACGAATTACAACCAGGAATTAAAGAATTGTTTTCGCGAACTGTAGAGCCTCGTTATTATCGCAGAAGTTTTAAAATTACCGTTTCTCGTTAGCGGTACTTACCACCTCGCAAGTACCGTAACTCCACCTTTCACTTTTTGATTGATTTTTACGTCAACCTTCGCATCCAGCGGCAACAAAAGATCCACTCTCGATCCAAATTTGATAAATCCCATTTCTTCACCTTGCTTAACAACATCGCCGGGTTTTAAATAATTGACAATGCGTTTCGCCAATGCACCAGCAATTTGTTTTACCAACAATTCCTTACCTCCGTGTTTGTAAACAACACTATGCCTTTCATTATCTGTTGATGATTTGGGATGCCATGCTACCAGGTATTTTCCTTTGTGATATTGACTGTATAAAACTTCGCCGCTAACGGGATTCCTATTCACATGCACATTCAAAGGGCTCATGAAAATAGAAAGTTGTAAACGCTTGTCTTTGAAATATTCATCCGGCTCAACTTCTTCAATCACCACAACAGTTCCATCGCAAGGCGCAACAATCACATCGTCGTCAGCAGTATGGGTTCGGCTTGGAATTCTGAAAAAAGAAAGAATAAAAATCAACAAACCCACGATTCCAACACCAATGATCCATCCCAGGATCGGGTAACGGGGCGAAATTAAAATAACAGTCAACCAAAGCACCACGGCAGTGATTGCAGTAGTTATCAAAATAGTTGCAAGGCCTTCTTTGTGTAATCTCATCTTTTAAATTCAGGGCTCAAAATTAGGAAGAGATTAGTATGTAGCAATCCGTATTACTACTATTAAACTTTAGTTGCATCACTTACTTGTGCGTTAGGTAAATCTTATCATCAAAATTCAGTCACCACTATTGATATGGGACAGCCTTAAGCAATTCGTTACTTTGCTGTATGAAAGAACAGCTTGCCCAATTGCGAACTTTTTATGATTCATATGCTACCCGCAGCTATCAATTCCGTAAAACACAATTGCAAAAATTAAAAGCTGCAATTCTTCAACATGAACAAGATCTTTATGATGCATTATATGCCGACCTTAAAAAAAGCACAGAGGAAAGCTGGGTAACAGAAGTTGGCTTTTTGATAGCAGAGATTAATCATACCATCAAACATTTGCGCAGTTGGATGAAGGCCGGGAAAGTTCCAACAAACCTGATGAACTTACCGGGAAAAAGTTTGATTTATAAAGAACCACTGGGAGTAGTATTGATCATCGGGCCGTGGAATTACCCTTTGCAATTATTATTTACGCCATTGGTTGGCGCAATCGCTGCAGGTAACTGTATTGTTCTTAAGCCAAGCGAATTTGCCCCAGCCACTTCTGCCGTGATGAAAAAAATAATCGAAGAAAACTTTTCCAAACAATATATTTTTTATGCAGAGGGCGAAGGACATATTATCCTACCTGAAATGATCAACAATTTTCGTTTCGATCACGTCTTTTACACCGGCAGCACTGCAGTTGGAAAAGTTATTTACGAAATGGCAGCGAAGCAATTAATTCCTGTTACACTTGAATTGGGAGGAAAAAGTCCTTGCGTTGTAGAAAGCGACGCAAAAATCTCTGTCGCTGCAAAACGAATCGCCCTTACCACATTTTCAAATGCAGGGCAAATGTGTGTTGCGCCAGATTATATTTTAGTGCACCAGTCGATAAAAGAAAAATTTGTAGAAGAGTTAAAACAGGCAGTTCAAAAGTTTTTTTCTGAAGATCCATCTTCAAATTACAATTACGGAAAGATCATCAATGAAAAACAATTCAATCGACTGATCAACTATTTGCAACAAGGGAAAATTGTTTACGGGGGCAAATACAATGCGTCTTCACTCTATATAGAACCAACAATTATTGAAGACGTTCCCATCGATTCAGGAATAATGAAAGAAGAAATTTTTGGGCCTGTTCTTCCTGTTCTTTCTTTCAATACGTTTGAGGAAGCAAAAGCTATTATTGAACGCAATGCCAACCCGCTTGCTTTTTACATTTTTTCAGAAAGCAGCGAAAAGGAAAAGCTATGGATTGAAAAAATTTCTTTCGGTGGAGGTTGTGTAAATAATGCAAGCTGGCATTTGACCAATTTTAATTTGCCGTTTGGCGGCAGGGGCAACAGTGGAATTGGTTCCTACCATGGTAAATATTCTTTCGATGTCTTCAGCCATCAAAAATCAGTAATGAAAACACCAACATGGTTTGATCCCAAAATAAAATATCCGCCGTTTAAAGGAAGGTTGAATTTGTTTAAGAAACTGATCAGGTAATTTGCGTGAATCGTGGATAGAAGATTCCTCATGGGTGCGAATAAGCTTTTGATTTAGCAGATAAAAAGAGATTTGCTTAACGTTTGTCTATCGAAGTAAACTAGATAATTATAAGCTTTTAAACTCACGATTGACGATTCACCATCCACGAGTCACACTTTTCTCTTCATCAGCCAGTCTCTCTGCATATCATCACCTAATAAAAAATCGGTTTCTTCAAATTTTTCGAAGCCCCATTTGGCATAAAAATCAATAGCCCTTTGGTTCTTTTCCCAAACCCCAAGCCATAACCATTCCTTATTTTTCTGCCTGGCAATATCGATACTCGATTGCATCAAAAGCGACCCAACACCTTTTCCAATCTGATGTGTCATCGCGTAAAGTCTTGCCACTTCAAGTGCGGTTACATTTCCCATGCCCGGCGGAATTCGTTCATCACGCAGCTTTACATACCCAGCAACTACATCTTTATCATAAGCAAGCAAAAAAATATTGCCCTTTGCTCCCACTTCCAATATCAGTTTGCCTTTTGTAAACTGCTGGTTCAGGAACTTCTCCATATCCTCATTACTGTTGTATGCAGCAAACGTGTCGTAAAAAGTTTGATGGCTGATATCGGCTATCAGCTTTGCATCTGCCACATTGGCTTCACGAATGACCAGTGTCATATAAGCAAATTACACCCGTCAGTGGTTTTGAAAACAAATTTTTTTAGCATTGAGTACTCAACTCACAATCATGTGTGCTTACAAACGCAAAACCTGGGCAGAAAAATTAAACATCGACCGCAGTCCTGGTATTGAAAAAGCAGGTAAGGATTTCGCCGGAGTTAAAGCAGGGCAAATGATGTTGATACCAACTCCAACGATTATAGATGCGTACATAAGGCAAATTCCAAAAGGTGTGCATGTGAATACAGAAACTATTCGCAAAGACCTGGCCGCGGAATATCATGCAGAAGTAACTTGTCCTTTAACTACCGGAATATTTATTCGCATTGCCGCAGAAGCAGCTTATGAAGAATATGAAAAGGGTAAACCCATCAATAAGATCACACCGTTCTGGAGAGTGATTAACGAAAAGTCTCCTGCCGCAAAGAAGCTCACATTCGGAACAAAATTTTTGAAGGAACAAAGAAGGAAGGAAGGAATCGATTGAGAAGATGAGATCAATAATTATGTACTGAACTGCTTACTTCTATCATCATTGGTTGTGTCACTCACTTGTACATTCAGTAATTCTATTCGGCATTGAGCAGTGTCATTATAAAATTCGATGAGTTCTTTAGTGGGAGCAGTCCAACATCTCTTTATGCCTTACTGCTTTTGTGAATTAAGAACCTTTGCTCTAATGAATGATTGCAACAGTAAACACTGACTGTAGAGTTGATAAAAAGAAATAAGAACGTACAAGTGCAACGCAACAGAAGATTAATGGTAGCAATGCAGATCAGTTCTTAAAAATTATCTTCGTCATATGAACGATGAATATTTCATGCAACAGGCATTAATGCAGGCGCAAAAAGCGTACGAAGAGGATGAAGTTCCTATTGGTGCTGTTGTTGTGATCAATAATAAAATCATTGCAAGAGGTTATAACCAGGTGGAAAGATTAAACGATCCAACTGCACATGCCGAGATCATTGCACTCACTTCTGCTTTTAATTTTTTAGGCGCCAAATATTTGCCGGATGCGACACTTTATGTAACTATTGAACCTTGCCTGATGTGTGCGGGAGCTATGTACTGGAGCAAGATTGGCCGCATTGTTTACGGAGCTGCTGATGAGAAGAATGGCTACCTTCATACAACAAAAGAGAACTGGCCTTTTCACCCAAAAACAGAATTGATAAAAGGTGTTTTGCAGGAAGAATGTGCAGCCTTAATCAAAAGTTTTTTCAAACAAAAACGGTAACCATGCCCATCAAAACTGCTTCTCAAAAAATTGAATGCCTCAATCCAAACACGGGTGGTAGAATGAACATCGATAAGGGGACATACCATCTTTTCTCAAAGGCAATTTATCAAACATTAAAGAAAGGTCAGCCACTTACGTACACTCAAATTGTTGAAGGCATTCACGATTGTTTCAAACAACAAAAAACGAAGTTTGATGGTTCAGTTGAATGGTATGCCATTACTGTAAAACATGATATGTATGCAAGAGGAATTGTCGAAGTGTTTACAGAAAAAGGAAAGAAACTGCATCGATTAAAAAAATAAGAGCCGCTGCTTAACGGCTCTTAAACGAAAATGGTTTTCATGTATACCCTCACCTAAGTTTTGTATAATACAAGTAAGGGTGGATTTTTATTTCTTTTAATTAAAGCAATGACTTCATTTATTACTAAACCAATTAATAGCCGGGGTTTTGCTGTACTTCCAAACCGGGATTAGCATTGATCTCATCCTGCGGAATGGGCAGAATTACTTTTTGAAATGTCCGATCAATAGTTTTAGGACGATGCGAAACAGTGATACCTCCAAATTCATCATTGAAAGTGATGGGGAGGTTCAAGCGCAGCATATCAAAGAAACGCTGACCCTCTGCAAATAATTCTTTACTCCGCTCCTCCATAATCATATCTAATGTTATGGTAATTGCTGTAGCAGGAGCAAGGCTCGGTGAACGCTTCCTGATTTGGTTAAGATAATTTACAGCAAGCGTTTTATCGGTGTAGTAAGCTGCTTCAGCTGCTATCAAATAAATTTCTGAAAGCCGGATCACCTTAATATTGACAGCACTTGATGAACCTTTACCGTCACCTTCCAATGTTACGCTTCCGCTGTACTTGTAACCGGCGCCCAATCGGGTAGTACTGCTTTCGTCGTAGCTCATAACACCCCATCTTACATCGCTTGGATCTTGCTTTAACCGGTTAAGAAAATAATCGCTTGCCATAAACCAACCTAAAATCTGGCTGCTACCATGCCCTTTGCGACGCAAATAAGCTCCCAATGAATTATTGCCTAAGTCCGTCTCATTTGGGAAAATTCCCAATTCAAATATCGACTCTGAACCAAACTGTGTTTTCCATGAACCAACCCACTCAGTATTGCTGTACAATTTGTACACATTGCTATTGATGATTTCCTGCGCCGCAGTTAAAGCCTCTGCGTATTTTGCCATTGTTAAGTAAACCCTTGCCTGGATGGCTTTGTTTCCATAATAGTTCAAATAACCATTGGATTTCGCTTTCGAAAGAAGCGGTTCTGCATCTTTTAAATCTTTTAGAATTTGAGTGTAATTCTCTTCAACAGTAGCACGCAATGGTTGTGCGGTTGCTTCCAGTGGTTGGGTTACATTGGGAACACCGAAAGAAGCTTTATCCTGTGTATAAGACTTTCCGTAAAGACGTGCCAGGTCAAAATACATAATAGCTCTTGCTGTGAGGGCCTGACCTTTATAACTATCAAAATTTTCATTACTTCCTGCCGCTTTCAACCGGTCAATACTTGCTATAATATTATTAGCCTGTAAAATGCAATGATAGACCTGGTTCCAAAAACCCGAATAGTTATTGGATGATTTGGAATGATTGAAGGTGTATAAAGCATCGAGTCCACGACCCTGTGAAATAATAGTCAGATCACCACCTTTTACATCACCATATAAAACAAAATTTCTTCCGTAATAGTCAGAACTGGTCATCTTATTCATCAGGCCATTGATCATCACCTTTGCATCGTTAGCAGTTTGTATGGCCGTTTGAGCATCTCCGGAGTTAGTTGGCTTCACATCCAAAAAACTTTTTTTGCACGAAGTGAATCCTAAAATCAGGAGCGCTGCAAAAATTATATTGTACTTTCTCATTTTAAAATCTTTTAGAGGTTTAGAAACTTAAATCAATACCAACAGTGAATGTTTTTCCATAAGGAGTTTCCCATCCTCTTGTACCATAGTTATTTACTTCGGGATCGGCAATTTTGTATTTAGACGCAGTTAGCAGATTCGTGCCATTTACAAAGAATCTTGCGCTTGACAAACCAATTCTGCTGATGACGGTACTTGGCAAATTGTATCCAAGCGAAAGCGTTTTTAATCTTAAAAAACTGGCATCATGCATCTGGCGACTGCTGAATTTCATCGGATCAGTAAGGTCATTGCCATCCAGTTCAGGCAATGTTCCGGTTGTGTTGGAAGGCGTCCAAATATCCTCGTAAGCAATCTCGGAGCGGATGCGCTCCCAATAATAACCATCATCGGCAACATCTTTAAAGGCACCATCATACAGATACCCACCAACTTTGTAAATAAAATTGATACCGAGGTTGAAATTGCCATACTCCAATTCAGTATTGAAACCTCCATACATTTTTGGTAAAGCACTTCCTAATATCACATAATTGGCTTTGCTCCAGTCGTAAGTTGCCCCTTTTCCATTCAGTTGAAAATCACCTACCGTTTTATCGGTTGCATTATTTACATACCAACGGTTCTTGCCATTAGCAGGATCCACACCAGCCCAATCATATCCATAAAATGAATAGGTAGACTCGCCTTCTCTATAAATATATTGAGCTCTATCATCGCCGCCGGTTGGGTCATACCAAATAATATCACCGCCTTTGGTTTCATTGGCACTTCTGTAAAGCTTGGTTACTTTAGATTTAATGAAAGAGGCATTAGCATTCACGCTCCATCTCAATTTATTTTTGCGAAGGATGTCTCCACCCAAACTCGCTTCTAACCCACTGTTATTCATTTCACCAACATTCCTGAGTGTAGATGTAAAACCTGTTACTCTTGAAATTGGAACTGACTGCAGCAGGTCTCTTGAGTCACGGTTGAAATACTCAATAGTACCATAAAGTCGTTGGGCAAACAGGCCAAACTCTAAACCTACATTGGTAACATAATTTGTTTCCCACCGAAGATTCCGATCAGCAATGGAAGAGATACCACCACCTGCCTGCTCCATGTACTTGTTGCTATAACCAGCCAATGGACGCCAGGCAAAATCTGAAGAAGGCAATGTTCCATTGATTCCATAAGATGCCCTTAAACGCAGGTTACTGAAATAATCTACGCCGCTCATGAAGGCTTCTCTGTCAATTCTCCATGACGCTGCTACCGACCAGAAATCACCCCATCGGGTTTCAGGTCCGAGTTTAGAAGAACCATCACGACGGTAGGATGCAGAGGCAAAATATTTTTGATCGTAGTTATATTCCACCCTTGATAAAATCGAATTCATGGTATTTCCCCATGAATAAGCATTAGCGTCCTTTTTACCTGCAGTAGCTACTGTATGCAACGCACTGGAAGGAAGATCAGTTCCTGTTGCCCTTTGAAAATCAGTATTGTTTTTTTCCGCTTCGTAACCAACCAATGCATCTATGGCATGTGAACCAAAATCTTTTTTATAGTTCAAGGTAGTAGATGATACCAGCCGGGTTGTATTGGTACTCATTTCTGAAACACTTCCGTTAGTAGCAGATGCATTGAAATGTTTTGCACTGTAATAAAGATGATCTTTCGTTTGCACGTTGTCGTAAGAGAATATAGACTTTAGGTCAAGCGAGGGAAGAATATGAACGATGGCTGACTCGTTGGCTAACAATCTTAAATCTGTTGTTTCATTTTCCCACTCATTATCGTAATACAACCCGTTTTGAGCAAGGCTGTTAAATCGTGCAGTAAAAGGCAGACCTGTTTTATAATCTGTAGGCCAGTAAAACGGCCATAATAAATTGCGGGTTTGCATAAAATAGTTACCACCAGTATTCCTTGTATCATTATAACCCGACTTGGTGGTTTTAGCGATATTAATGTTAGATACGAAATCCAGGTATTTACCAAAGCCATTGGAAAGATTGACACGTCCTGAAATACGGTCAAAATCATTCACTTTGATACGACCATTGTCTTTGGTATAAGAAAGTGAAGAATAATACTTGGTGTTTTGATCTCCACCACTCACAGAGATGTCATTTGTTTGATAAACGCCAGTTCTGAAAAGTGCATCTTCCCAATCAAAATATTTCCCTTCTCTGTTTTCAATCCCGTCGGTCTTGCCTTTGATAATGACGTTCTCATACATGCTGGTTCCTGTGGTGGAAAATTCATAACCATGCATCCCAAATCCGTAGGCAGTGGTAGGATTTCCATAGCTGGATCCAGGTGACCAGTTTCTGGAATTCAATCTCATAAGCGTTTGTTCGTTAGCTTGTGCGGGTGTTCTACCTACTGAAATACGAGAATCGTAAAGGATGCTGTATAACATATTTACCTGTGCCTGCACATCGGCGGGCTCATAATTATCTGTAGCCCATGAAGGCGTGAAACCAATGGAAGATCGCAGGTTGATTTTTGGCTTACCCGACTTTCCTTGCTTGGTTGTGATTACAACAACACCATTAGCAGCTCTTGACCCATATAACGAAGCAGCAGCAGCATCTTTCAAAATAGTGATAGACGCAATGTCAGCAGGGTTGAACGTATTCATCACGTTGTTGGTAGAATAAATGTAGTCGCTCATCTGGCCTGAGTTGCCCGATGTTACGGGCACACCATCAACTACATATAATGGTTCGTTAGAAGCATTCATGGAGCCGATACCCCGGATGCGAATGCTGGCGACAGAACCTGCCTGGCCCGATGCAGCAGTAACCTGCACACCTGGCGCCCTTCCAATAATTGCATTTTGAAAAGAAGTGGTAGGCTGATCTCTGATCTCGTTTTCATTGATAACCGAAGCAGATCCGGTGAAACTACCTTTTTTGCTGGTACCATAAGCCACAGCAATGACTTCATCCAATGCCTGTGCATCGGGTTGGAGTGAGGCATCAATAGCACTATTTCCGTTAACCGCAATTTCAACAGTTTTGTAGCCTACCGATGAAAAGACCAGTATCGCATTCTGTGGTACATTTTGTATGGAATACTTACCACTGGCATCAGTACTGGTGCCGCGGGTGGTTCCTTTTATTTGCACATTGGCAGACAAAGGAGTGCCTTCAGCCGCCTTGACTACTCCCGTTACGTTTTGCGATTGTGCAAAAGCAAATAACGAGAATAGCACAATAGACAGAGTTAGAAAAGATTTTCTCATAACAATAAATTTTTGATTAAGGAAAAAGCAACCGGTTATTTAACTGAAGAGTGTAGTATTTAATCAAACGCCGAAACGTAGCGGTATTGCGAACAAATCAGAACCGGAATGATAATGGCGCCAAGAGGCATGGCAATAGCAGTAACTTTCATAAACAAGGGTTTTATTGTGTTGGTTGATAGAAACTATGGTTTGGGTGCGGAGCTTAAACTGCAAAATCCTTTAGCTAATAACGCACAAAACAGCATTTGACTTTTATTTTGCAGAATTATTAGTGGGAAATTAAGAAATTATTTTTCATTATAGGCGATAAACCGCAAAACCGCACTTTGGCTTTCGAATACCGGAAAACATTTTAAAGCAAAATTTTCAAGAGCATATCCTTAATAAATTTGCAGTTCTTAGGACAATCGTAATTCGTAAATTTTTAAAACACAAAAGTTATGGCATTTACCCTTCCTCCATTACCGTATGCATTCAATGCATTAGAACCGCACATCGACGCTCAAACTATGCAAATACATCACGATAAGCATCATCAGGCTTATGTTGACAATCTTAACAAGGCTATTGCAGGCAGTGAACATGAAAATAAAAGTCTTGAAGAACTAATTGCCAGTGCAGGTAAAATCTCTCCTGCAGTTCGCAACAATGGCGGCGGCCATTGGAACCATAGTTTCTTTTGGGAAATTTTAGGTGCAGGTAGTGGACAACCATCGGGCAAATTAGCCGATGCTATCAACTCTACTTTCGGTTCATTAGATGCACTGAAAGAAAAAGTGAATACTGCCGGCGCAACAAGGTTCGGTAGCGGCTGGGCATGGCTGATTGTAAAAGATGGAAAACTTGAAGTGACTTCTACTCCAAACCAGGACAATCCTTTAATGGATGTTGCCGAAGTAAAAGGCACGCCTATTTTGGGTATTGATGTTTGGGAACATGCTTATTATTTGAAGTATCAAAACAAACGTCCGGATTATTTGAAAGAGATCTGGAATGTTATCAACTGGAATAAGATTGCGGAACACTTTGACAAGGCAAGTAAATAATTAAAGTCTGAAACCGCTTCACCCGAAGCGGTTTTTTATTTTCAACACATGGACGATTTGAAACTATACATGATTTTGTTAGGGTGTAAACCAGTGGGCAGAAACACGGAACAGCATGATTTATTTTTTGGGATTGGAGGGTCGCTTAAGGATATAAAAAACGATATTCTTGATTTTTGGAAGGAAGCCAACGGCAAAATTCACATTGATGGATGGAGAGAAGTAAACTTTGTAGACGGCTACCAAATTAAAATTATAGATAAGAAAGAAACTGATTCAGGTGGAAATGAAAAACTGTTCTTCATAAACCTCGGCGGATATAAACCAAATGAGTTTGAAGAATTCCATTACAAGGTGTTAACTATTGCCACAGATAAAGGCTTTGCAATTCAAAAAGCGAAACAAACTGCATTTTACAAACATACCGGTTTTGAAGGCGCCGTTTCGATAAGTACGGAATTGACGTAGATGACATTTACGAAATTGAGGACATTCTGCTTGCTCACTTCAAAGAAAAATGCCGCATTCAAATTAGCAAAACAGAAACAGGTAAAGAAGATGAACTTCATTTCGGCTATTTGAAGATCAATAAAATTTAAATTAACCGGGGCTGCCCTTTTCTAATTCTTCGTAACTTCTGCATTGCAATTTTAAATGCAAGCACATGAAACGAATTACCAACTGCTTATTACCCCTGTTATTTTTTTTTGTTGTACAGTCGCAAGAATCTATCGATACTTCAGTTCTAAGTAAGATCAAAAATGAAGGATTAAATCATTCACAGATCGAACACATCGCTCACTATTTGATGGATGTTGCCGGACCAAGACTTACAAATTCAACAGGCTATATCAGGGCAAGCAATTGGGCTGTAAGTGAAATGAAAAACTGGGGACTTTCCAATGCACATTTGGATGCATGGGGAAAATTTGGACCCGGATGGAACCTTCAGAAAAGTTATGTGGCCATTAAAAAACCTTACTATCAAACAATGATTGCGTATCCTAACGCATGGACAAAAGGAACTAATGGATTAACAGCTGGCGATGTTGTCATCATAAAAGACCTCAATGCGGATTCCATTAAAAAATATAATTACAATGTCAGGGGCAAGATCGTCTTGGTGAAGCAAAAGAATACCAAACTTAGGTCTTCATTTAATGCTTTTGCAGAGCGGCTTTCTGATGATTCACTTTCAAAACTGGATGACACTTATATGATTTCTGAAGAGATGATGTCGGAGATCGGAAAGTCAGTGGCAACATTGAGAAGTGCAGTTAGTGAGTTAGAAAACAGAGGTGCAATTGCGCTATTGTCAACAAATGGGTGGACCAGAGATGGAACCGTGGAAGCAGATGCATGGTGGTCGGGCGTAAAAGGCATGTTCCCTCAATTGCTTGTGATGAACACAACTCCGGAAGATTATTATCGCATTCAACGTCTGGTAGGCTCCAATATTCCTGTACAATTGGAAATGGATGTAGCGACGCAAATGGGTGGCGATGAAACTGCATACAATGTCATTGCAGAAGTGCCCGGTACTGATCCAAAATTAAGAGCCGAAGTTGTGATGTTGGGCGGACATTTAGACTCGTGGTATAGCGGTACTGGAGCTACCGACAATGGTGCAGGCAGTGCAGTGATGATAGAAGCTATCAGAATTTTAAAGACTCTAAACCTGACACCTAAAAGAACCATTCGTATTGCATTATGGAGTGGAGAAGAACAAGGTCTTTTTGGATCTACAGGATATGTAAGAAAATATTTTGGCGATCCTGCCACTTTAAAACTGCTGCCTGCGCAGGCCAACGTTTCTGCTTATTTCAATTTAGATAATGGTACAGGAAAAATAAGAGGTATTTATGCTCAGAGTAATGAAAAGGCGGAGCCAATCTTTCAACAATGGATAACACCTTTGAAAGATTTAGGTGTTACAACAATTAGTTTAAAAAATACCGGGGCTACTGACCATTTACCTTTTGATGCGGTGGGCATTCCGGGTTTTCAGTTCATACAGGACCCGATTGAATATGAAACCAGAACACATCACACGAATATGGATGTTTATGATCATTTGATGATTGATGATTTGAAACAGGCAGCCACAGTCGTAGCATGGTTTGTTTACAATGCAGCTAACAGATCCGAAAAGCTTCCCAGAAAAACGTTGCCGGCAAAAGCAGACTGGCCCTGGGACAATATTTTCAAATAATCTCAGGGAACGGGGTCATATCCATGTCCGCCCCATGGGTGGCAACGACTGATGCGTTTAAAAGACAACCAAAAACCTTTGAATGGTCCGTATTTTTTAAATGCTTCCAAAGCATATTGAGAACAGGTTGGTGTGAAGCGGCATTTAGATGCACCGAGCATTGGCGAAAGAATCCATTGATACAATTTGATCAATGCAATGAATGGGAGGGACAATATTCTAAGAAGGATTTTCATTTGCTTCGGTGATTTTTTCTAAACGCTTCAGCGCTTTGTTCATTGCTTCTTTGATGACTGAAAAAGATGTAATGGTTTTATCGGTGTACATAAAAAAGAAAAAGCCTTTTTGCCCCCTTTGTTTTAATGCCTCTGTCAAATCGCTTTTTTGTAACCGATAGGCTTCCCGTATTAGGCGTTTGATCCGGTTTCTATCAACTGCCCTTTTGAAATATTTTTTTCCTGCTGTAACACCTACCTGTGCAACCGCTTCTTCTGATGGCAAAAATTGATATGTTACTCGCAAAGGGAAAACTGAAAAATTCTTTCCGTTTAAAAACAATTCTTCGATTTGTTTTCGGCTCTTTAGTTTTTCTTTTCTTCCAAATCCGAATCTCCTGGCTGGCATATTGCAAAAGTAGAACCCATTACGGGCAAGTATAGAAAATAAAAAGCTCTCAACATTTAGAAGTTGAGAGCTAAATATTGTTGAAACCGGCTTTACCTTATTTCAATTTTCTTTCATCGCTTATTGTTAGCTTATGACGGCCTTTGGCACGACGACTGGCTAACACTTTTCTTCCGTTTGCAGTTTGCATGCGTTTGCGAAAACCATGAACAGTTTTACGGCGGCGGCGATGCGGTTGAAATGTACGTTTCATTTTAAATTTGTTTTTTCACGTTTACCAAATAACCCGTGGAGAACCGGGGCTTGTTTCAGTTTCACCTACAGGTCACCACACCCGTGGGTTTGTGAAAGGACGGCAAAGGTAAGGGTGACAGGTCAGAATTTGAATTTCGAGGTTTAGATTTTTTGGAGAGAGGTGTTAAAATGATTGATAATGTGAATTTCGGGACATTTGAGATAAGTTTCATCCTGACATGAATCCTGTAAAACTTATTTGTGTTGTACTAATTGCTTTTGCTTCATGCCGAACTGAAAGAAACTATGATCTGATGATCAAAATTGAAAGTGCACAATCCTATTCATATGATCTGAAAAGACGTCTTTTAACAGTACATAACATTTTAAAACCAGATACCACCATACAATTCGCTCTCACCGACCAAGAATTAAAAAGTATAATTGGTAAATATTACGAACTGAACTTGAATAAGCTTAAGTCGAATTACCAGGTTGGTGATAGTTGCATGAGCTCACCGAAACTTTTTACCACACTTAAAGTCAACTCTCAAAAATTCAGTCAACAAATAATGATCGATAACTCCTGTCATCAATTCATTCCTTCAGATTCAACAAACGGGAATAGAATTGTAGCCTTTATAAAGTATACCTTTTCAATTTTAAAGTCAAAACCTCAAATAAAAAATGCTCCTAATTCAGAGATGTTCTATTATTGATTTATAAATCCAAATGCTTCGCTTCCACGCTCTCTCCAAAAAAAATAGTTGCCTTGTTATTAAAATCTTCAATTGAATCGGTAGTAAAAAAAACTCTTTTATCTTCTTTAGAAATCTTTACCTCAATTTCTGGATGGCGCTGTAAATAATCCTTCAAACTTTCTGCAACAATTTCTCCCTGCGAAACCAGTTTTACATTTTTAGGTAAATGCTTTGCGATTTTTTCTTTCAGTAGAGGATAATGTGTACATGCAAGCAACAAAGTATCAATATCCTTATTCCTGCTCAAAATATTGCTGATATGTTTTTCAATAAAATAATCTGCGCCTTCACTTTGGTGTTCATTGTTCTCAACCAACGGCACCCACATAGGACAAGCTTCCTGTTCAATTTTCACTCCTGGGAAAAATTTTTCAATCTCAATCAGATAAGATTGTGATTGCACGGTTCCATTTGTTGCTAATATTCCAATGCTGTTAGTATCAGTATGTTTTCCAATGATCTCTGTTGTTGGTCGGATAACGCCTAATACTCTAGCATTAGGGTCAAGTTTTTGCAAATCGTTCTGTTGGATGCTTCTCAATGCTTTTGCAGATGCCGTGTTACAAGCAAGAATGATCAAAGGACAATTTTGTTGAAGCAACCATTTTACACATTGCAAAGTGTAGCGGTAAACAGTTTCAAAACTTCTTGTTCCATAAGGCGCTCTTGCATTATCACCGAGATACAAATAATCATACTGCGGTAAGCGGTCAACAAATTCACGAAGTACTGTTAATCCTCCATATCCTGAATCAAAAACACCAATTGGTCCCATTAAGTAAAGTTAGGTGTACGAAGTTAGAAGTAGGAAGCCTGAAGTACGAAGCCTGAGGTTCAAAATTGAGTTTTATTGGGCATAAACTCAATAGTCATTCAATCAAAATCTTTTACCTGTGGT
The DNA here is from genome assembly GCA_035554655.1 of Flavisolibacter sp. Classification (GTDB taxonomy): domain Bacteria; phylum Bacteroidota; class Bacteroidia; order Chitinophagales; family Chitinophagaceae; genus Flavisolibacter. The sequence goes on along the minus strand of DATMIF010000001.1, from coordinate 34,304 downwards.
CACAAAAAATCCCGCATCACAGCGGGACCTTTTGAAATTTATTTCCTGACATTTTTTATTTAGCGGCTGGATTCACACCAATTGGAACTTGCGCCGGAACTTTCACATTCAGTTTTTGTGCAAGGGCTGGTAAAAGGTCATCACCAGTTGGTGCAATAATGAAAACTGACTTGTCATACACATGCGTATAACCCTTTTCTTTAGCAAGAGCCTGAAGTGCACTCATCACTTTACGATACACGGGCTCGAGATATTGATTTTGCTTTGCCTGGTAATATTGCTGAGAAATGCTTTGCCAGTTTTGAATTTGATAAGCATCGTTTTGCAAAGTTTGCTGGTGTTGCAATTTTACTGATGTAGGCATAGTCAGTGTATCTTTTGAAGTTAAAATGCTATCCCTGTATTTATAATCCTTCACCAATATTTCGAATTGCTTGCCTATTGAATCCTGTTGATATTTTTCCATCAATGAGTCAATTCTTTGTGCATCAGGCATAATCTGAATTACGGTGTTGATATCAATATATCCTGTTTTCTGAGCCATTACAGCGCTTGAAGAAAAAACTATAGCCGCTGCAATCAATAAAATTTTAAACTTGTTCATGAGATTGTTTTGTGATGTTTAGTTATGATAGTTATTTGGTTAGTTTGGTTGTGCTTAAAAAATGATTTTGCAATTGTTTTACTTATTTACTTTATCCCTAATTCTTTGAGTACATCATCGCTCTTTTCCAATTTAGGGTCGGCAAAGATAACCGTAATTCCTTCACTTTTATCTAAAATGAAGTCGTATCCCCTTGCCACTGCAAGTTTTTGCACAGCGTTATAAACCCTGTTCTGAATAGGCTGAATGAGCTCCTGTCTTTTCTTAAAAAGATCGCCCTCGAAACCAAAATGTTGTCTTTGCAAATCTCTTACAGCTTTCTCTTTCATAAAAAGCTGGTCTTCTCTTTTTTTCTTCAGGTCATCGCTTAACATCACTTGCTCGGCATCATAGTTCTTGTACATTTTGTCCAGTTCCTGCTGCATATCATCTATCTCCTTCTGCCATTTTTTTGCAATGTCATCGAGTTGCGTTTGTGCAGTTTTATATTCAGGCATTTTGTCGAGAATATATTTTGTATCAATGATGGCATATTTCTGCGCATGAGCAAAGCCAGCCAAGAACAAGCTGCAGGCAACAAGAAGAAAAAACTTTTTCATATAGACAATTTTATCAGTGATTATTCAGGTTCGTAACCCAACATGAAGGTAAACTTGGTTGCGTTCTTTAAACCACCGCCGGGTTGAATACGGTCCAAGCCTACGCCATAATCAAATCCAAGCAATCCAAACATCGGGAGGAAGAAACGCATACCAACACCAACTGATCTGCGCAGGCGATATGGATTGTATTCTTTGAAAGAGTACCATCCATTGGCTGCATCAAAGAAAGCCAAGCCATAAATAGTACTGCTCGGATTTGTTACTAACGGGTAACGCAACTCCATTGAGTATTTATTGAAGATGGTGAACAAGCGGCTGGCATTACTCTGGTCTGCATTGTTCACAGAAGGGTTTGAATAATCAAATACAGGATAACCACGCAATGAAATGATATCATATCCCAACAAACCATAACTGTTGGTTAAACCGTCACCGCCCAATTGAAACCTTTCAAACGGAGAGAAATCAAGCTTTTTATTGTAGCGGCCCATAAATCCATACTTGGCTGCAATCTTCAACACAAACTGGTGATCTTTATTTTCGCCGGTTCCTTTTCCAATCGGCACGTACCACTCGGCATTAAAACGCCATTTGTGATACTCAGGATTTTTGTATGGGTTTTGAGAGGTAACCAAATCAGGATTCAACAGCGAATATGGCGGTGTGAATTGAGCACTCACTGAAAAACTTGAACCGCTTCTTGGGAAAGTAGGATCAAATACAGAAGAACGCTGCAATCCTAACTTAAAGCTTACACTGGTTGAATTTCCATTATCAAGGCTGGAGCCATCTGACAAACGGAATAAGCCGGGATAATTTTTGAGATGGTACTGCGTATAGTTAACAGAATAAATCAAACTGAAAAAGTCATCTGGCCATTTCAATTGTTTACCTAAGGATACTGAAACTCCTGAAGTTTTCAGGTAAATAGAATCAGCCAGTTTCTTTTCATACCGTCCCGTTAGGTAGTTATATGCGTTGGAAAATTTACTGTGATAAAATGCGACAGTTAAAGAGTTACGTTTCTTACCGCCTAACCATGGTTCTGTAAACGAGAAGTTGTAAGAGTTATAAGCACGACCATTGGATTGGTAACGCAAACTTAATTTCTGACCATCACCTTGTGGTAATGGATCCCATGCTTCTTTTTTCCAGATGTTCCTGATGGAGAAGTTATTGAAAGTAACGCCCAGTGTTCCTGTTAAGCCAATACCACCACCCCACCCTGCAGACAGTTCCAGCTGGTCAGATGATTTTTCTTCCAGGTTCCAGTTGATGTCAACGGTTCCATCTTCCTGGTGAGGCACAATATCAGGATTGATTTTTTCCTGGTTGAAATATTGAAGACCAGCCAGCTCTCTTTGTGAACGGATAAGATCTGTGCGGCTGAATAGTTCACCGGGATAAGTTCTCAATTCGCGGCGGATAACATAATCTTTCGTTTTTTCGTTTCCGAAAATACCAACCGTTCCAATTCTTGCCTGCGGGCCTTCTACTATCCTGATCTCATAATCGATCGTATCGTTGTAAACAGAAGTTTCAACGGGGTCAGCACGGAAGAAGAGATAACCATCATCCTGGTACAACTGACCAATATCTCCGCCTTCTGCACTCAATTGCTTTCCAAGTTTTTTATTCAAAAGATCAATATTGTAAGTATCTCCCTTTTGAATACCCACAACCTTTTGAAGGATAGAATCCGAATATTTTGTGTTACCCTTGAAAGCGATGTTGCCAAAATAATATTTTCTGCCTTCATCAACTTTAATATCAATTTGAAGATTGCCTTTAGCGTTGGGGTAACTCATGGTGTCAACTATCTGAGCATCGCGGTAACCAAGAGAATTATAATACTCAATTACTTTATTGATGTCTTCATCAAATTTTTTCTGATCGAATTTTGAACTGGCGAATTTGAGTCTTATATAGGGATCAATAAGTGCTTTCGTTTTTGATGGAGAAAGAAAACCAAGGCTTTTTATGTATTCCCCAAAACTCATCCTGTCGTTTTTACCATAAGTACTTGAAGTTTCATCAGGGTGGGTCGTTAGCTTATTCATTTCCTTTGTACCCTTCATTTGTTTCTTCAACTTCAAGTCACCTACAGATTCATTACCATAAAAATTGATTTCGTTGATGTGAACTTTAGATCCTTTGTCAATATGAAATATCAGCGATTTGGCATTAGTTAAGATGGGATCTGCTTTTTCTTCGACCTTTACGTTCACAGCCATGAAACCTTTGTCCTTATAGAATTTCTGAATGGCTTCGATGGCATTTCTTCTCGTGTTTTCAGTAATGATCGTTCCTTTTACCAACTGCACCTTACCTTTCAAATCGTCCTTCTCTGATTTTTTAATACCGGTGAAATCGAAGCTTCCAAGCTTCGGTAATTCTGTTACGTTCACTTCAAGATCAATAAAAGCATCCTGTACCGCCGTAATATATATTTGAACGTTACTAAAAAATTTCTGTCTCCATAAACTGGTAATTGCTTTTGAAAAAGCATCACCACCAGGAATCATAACTTTATCGTTAACCTGCAAACCCGAAATGGACAAAACAATAGAAGTATCCAAAGTGGTCAGGCCTGTTACCCTGATGGAACGGATGGTATATTCCTTTGCCACCTTTGCATTTTGAAGTGCTAACAATCCCGGGTCGACTGAAGTGACTTTTGATGTATCCTGTGAAAATGAAATAAAGCTTATCGAAGAAAAAATAACAGCTAATAACAGGGACAAATGTCGTTGCATGATCATGAATTCAGTCAGTAAAACCCGATATTATCCGGGAAAATCGCAGATTGCGGAGCAAATTAACGGTAAATTTCAAACCGTTTTGTTAAATGACTGTTGTTGAGAATACCCAATTACTTGAATAAAAACAGTTTTAACCAGGCCTGATTTAAGTCATGCGAAGCCCGAGAGTTAATTATTGAGATGAGGGGGCCAATTGTTCGCTTGTTTTTCCAAATCTTCTTTCCCGATTTTGATAATCAAGGATGGCCTCGTATAGATTATCTTTCCTGAAGTCGGGCCAGCGAACATTGGTGAAATAGAGTTCGGCATAAGCCAGTTGGTACAATAGGAAATTGCTAATGCGATACTCGCCGCTGGTTCTTATCATTAACTCCGGATCGGGAAAGTCGCTGGTGCAAAGATGACGCTGTAATGTATCCTGGTCAATTTGATCCACGTTCAACTTGCCGTTTTTCACCTCCCATGCAATATTTTTCACGGCATTCAAAAGTTCCCAACGGCCACTATAACTTAAAGCCATAATCAGGTTCAAGCCTGTATTTTTTTTTGTGATCTCCAGAGCTTCGTTGAGCTCTCTCCTCGCATACTCGGGCAACATGCTTAAATCGCCAATTACATGAAGGCGGATATTATTCTTATTAAGATTTTCTACCTCATTCCGAATAGTAGTAACCAACAATTCCATTAATCCAACTACTTCGTATTGGGGGCGATCCCAGTTCTCGGTAGAAAAAGCGTACAAGGTCAGATATTCAATTCCTAATTCCGCACAGCCTTCCACGATATTTCGAACACTTTCCACCCCATGATAGTGGCCAAACAGTCGGTCCTGCCCCTGTTCTTTTGCCCACCGTCCATTACCATCCATAATAATTGCAATGTGACGCGGCAATTTATTTTTGTCTATTTGTTCTAAAAGTTCCGGCATGTTAGGTTAATGAGACTGCAAGTTTACGGGCTCGAAAGTTTAGCAGCAAAATTAAGCAAGGTATTAAGGCAATAATTAAGAATTCCTTCTAAAGAGAAAAAACAAAAGCACAGACTACTCTGTGCTTTAAAAATTTATAAAAAGCTCATGCTTAAAAAGCAGAGGGGCACTTATAAGATTGTAGGTTAAAGCTGATGTAAAACAAAGCAGTTACAAAAGCATCCTTATTTTGACTGTTACCCCTTTGGCGTCCTTTGACGCCTATCCTATCCCCGGTTTCGTAAGACCTGTCAGACAAAAGATAAGTAGTGCTCAGTGAGCCATCAGGATTGAGCGGAAAGCTTGCCGGATCCACGTAAGTTTTGCTTACATCATCGAGATAATCGGTTTGGGCAAAGCGATAAACCACTTCAAATCCAAGATTAATTCTTTCATTTATCGAATACTTAAATCCTGCACCAAAAGGAATTGCCAGTGCCATGGAACTATACGGCCTGCGGTCACGGAAGGCGGTATCCCAACCCTGTCCTTCTGTTCCCAGGGGACGTAAAAAATATTTTTGGCCATTAAGGTAAGCATAGGGGTCATAATTAAAAATGCTGGCGCCGACAGTTATGTATGGTGTGAACCTGAATTCAGGATCGCCGGGCAGAAAACGGTAAAAATTAAAATCGCCCTGTAAGCCAAGCTCCCAAACGTTTGTATTGAAGCTAAGGTTTCTGCGGTGCATGTATTCGTTATGCGTATTGTAAACATCTGAATAGCCTAATTGCGCAAAACTTCCTGAAACCCGCATGGCTATGTAGTTGCCAAAATTTTTGCGGAAGAAGATGCTGGCTGCTGGTTTGGGACGGTTTAGTTTTGCCCTTGTATTCAGGTCACCAAAATAATGTGCAGCACCAATGCCAACTCCGAATTCACCTTCCTGAACGATGGAATTTTGAGCAAATAAAACAATGGGTAAGCAGATAATCAGGATTGCCAGTAACTGTCTCATAAACTGCAAATAAATTTAGGGCTTGACTTTCTCTAACGCAAAATAGCACCATTTGGTATGATTCACAAGGATTAATTGTTGGAAGAGGATATAATTGTTTCTTTCTAAAAACGTTTAGAAATTCCGTTTATCCAAGCCCCAGGATAGCTTGTTGCGAAGTGTTTGAAGAAAATTATTCTCGTTCAGGCGAACAAGATTCATCATAAAATTTTCGCGGCGAACGGCCAGTAACACATTTTTATTGACGATTTCCCTTCGGGAATCCAATGCGCAAATGATATCGTCAGACCTGCTTTCCACTTCAAAAGACACAATGGTATTATCCGGAATTATGATCGGCCTTACATTCAAATTATGGGGAGCAACGGGGGTGATAACAAAGCTAGATGAATCGGGAAATACAACCGGCCCTGCACAACTGAGTGAATAACCAGTTGAACCGGTTGGCGTAGCGAGAATCAATCCGTCTGCCCAATAAGTATTTAATAACTCGCCGTTGAGATAAGTATGAATTTTTATCATCGGCGCCGTATCTCTTTTGTGAATGGCAAATTCATTCAATGCATACGGAACATCATTAAATAAAGCAACGTTCGAATCCAGGTGAATCAATGTTCTTCTATCAATTATATAAGACCTGCGGGCAAGCGCCTTAACCGCAGTCACCATTTCATCTCGGCCAATACCGGCTAAAAAGCCAAGCCTGCCGAAGTTGATACCAACAACGGGAATTCTTTTATTTTTTACAAGGGTTACTGTATCCAACAAAGTTCCATCGCCGCCAAGGCTGATGAAGAAATCAATGTCCTCAGTAAGATCATCAGTGCCGGAAAAAGTTTCTGAAGGTGCAGGAAGGGAAATATAGGGATTAATTTGTTTGAGAAAAGGTTCAAAAACTACCGGAATAATTTGCTCTTTGTCCAGCTCATCAAAAAACAACTGTACATCTTTTTGCTGATTAGATTCGAGTCCCCTGCTGTAAATGGCTGCCTTCAATTCTTTGAGTTATTCGGTTGTTCAGAAAATTTAGCTTGCCGGTGAATGTGACGAACTAAATCAGAAATCGCGTTGGTGTAAATATACCCCATTCTCCCCTAAACGGTTAAAGCTCCATTCTATTTTAATAATAAAGTCGTTGTATGTAACAATGTCTAGTCCAACACCACCCGAATACAGAAACCTGTTTGTTAAACTGTTTTCTCCTCTTACATTATTATAAACGTATCCTGCATCAGCAAAAGTCTTTGCGTACACTTTTATGGGAATGTCACTGAGAGATTTGAAATGTCTTGAAGGAATGCGAATGCTTGTGCTAAATATTGGTCTTGATAAAGTAGCTTTTGTATATCCGCCGGCAACTCCATCAATCACATAATATTCATAGCCCTGCAGGTACTTACCTTCGTAGCCAATAAACTGCTTACCGGTATAAGGCTGTGAGAATGGGAGCTTGATCATTCCAAGGCCTTTTAGGTTAAAAAAGAACTTATTGCTAAGCAACCATGACTGAGAAGCCTTTGCACTTAATTCCCAAAGGTTCACCGGGCTTTCAATTCCAAATCCTTTTTTCTTTAATGTTATATCTCCGAAGAACCCTCTTGTTGGATAAGGAATATAATCAACATCAAAATAAGAAAGCTTGTAGAATGCCTCAGGATATTGGGCGTAGTTGGGATCAAAAGAAAAAGAAGGATTAAGCTTAAACACGGTATCTGCGACATTTTCATAGATATAGCTGATACCGAAAGTGTGTGTTGTTTTGATTGCAGGGCGATAATTCACCTGCATAAATCCACCAACATATGAGCGAAGAAAACTACCATTACTTTTTACGGGAATTTGCTTGTTGTCCATCGTCATGTAATTCACTTCGCGGTTTTGTCCGTAATTTATGCCAGCACTGCTCGACCATTTCAATTCATCATCAAGCCATAATCCATAATACTGCAACGATACCTGCCGCGTATATCCATTCATTACACTCAGTCTCAGTTTGTCATTTCTACCGGTAATGTTGTTATGAGCAAGTCGAAGACCGTAATTGATACGGTTCATGTTCCTATCCTTTTGATGCCACCAGTCACCGAAACTTTTATCCACAGGCTTCAGAAAAACCATTGGCCATAAGTACCATTTTTCTTGCACATCCACATTTATATTGACATTATTCCCTTCGAAATTTTTCAACGACACCACCACATCACGAAAGAGACCGGTGTTCATCAATTGCTTTCTCGCCTTTTTAAATTGTTGAACGATAGTACCCAAAGGATATTCTTCATCTACTTTAAATGGGAGTTCGCGAAAAATTACCGGCAGCTTTGTTTTTTCGTTCCCTGAAACAACAATATCATGTATGATAAACAAATGGTTGGTGTCGGATACAGTTTCCACTCCGTTTGTAGAATAAACTATAGTATTTGGGTTGCTGAATTGTAAAGGTTCGCCAATACTTACCTGGCCCAAGCAACGTTTGCCCATAACAATAGGGCAAAGAATAGCAAGCAGGTATTTAAATTTAAATCTCAACAAAGCGCTGATTTCGGTTTGTATTACAAAACAATGTCAGATTTGCAATACAAAATATGATACTGGTTATGAAGATGGTAATTTTTTTTTAAACAGGCTGAACTGCCAGCTCCAAGTGCAGGAAATCTTTGCGATTAAATTTTCAGATAATTCATCAGGTTATCGTAGTTGGTTCGAAGCTCATTCTCATACAGTTCCTCTCCAAAATAGTACTTGACGTTATACTCGTAACGTTGAAATGTGCTGATAATATCAGATACCTCGAGCTTATTGATCCTGATGGTTACCTGCATAATACCCGTTTCCGGATCGGTGAAGGTATTAAGTTGGGTAATTTGTGCATCATTCGACTCAACTATGCGATTGATCTCATTAAAAGAATAACTGCGGCTTTCCATCTCCAGCACAATCAAGGCCCCTGGCTGATTTAAGCTCATAAACTCAGAAGCATTTTTTAAAAGATCGTTGTAAGTAACGATGCCAACGAGCAATTTTTCTTCAACAACAGGAACTATGCTCAATTTATTTACAACGGCTGTTTGGATGGCTTTTAAAAAATGATCATTCGCCTGCACGGAAGTAGTGCCATCGGTTACAGATAACTGCTTAATAGTATTTTCTTCATCACTCTGAAGCAATTGCTCTTCGCTTATGATACCAAGATAATTCTCATCTTCTACTACCGGAAGATGAGCAACATGGTAGTCGTTCATCAATTGCAGCGCATGAAAAACTTTATCGTCTTTATGAAGATATGGGATAGAGTTCGATATGAGATCACGTGTTAACATAGCAACGGTGTTCCTAGATAGACAGTTCGACTTACAGAACTGTTGCAGGTTGATTTAGCTTTTTCAAAAATTTATCCAAAATCACATTGAACTCCTCGGGTTGTTCCATCATGGGAGCATGCCCGCATTTATCAATAAAATGCAACTCACTATTTGGAATTAACCTGTTAAATTCACGGGCCACGAATGGCGGCGTGATCGTATCATTATTTCCCCAGATCAACAAGGTAGGCTGTTTTACATTCATAAGCTCTTCGCCTAAATTATGCCTGATAGCACTTTTTGCAAGCGAAATGGTCTTAATAACTTTTATTCGATTGCGTGTGATCTCAAAAATCTCATCCACCATTCGCTTGGTAGCAGTTTTTGGATCGTAGAATGTAACTTCTGTTTTTTTCTTTATGTATTCATAATCACCCCTACGTGGATAAGTGTCACCCATCCCATTTTCAAACAAGCCCGAACTACCAGTTAATATAAGTGATTTGATTTTTTCGGGATGTTTTAAAACATGCACTAATGCTACGTGGCCGCCTAGTGAATTTCCCAGCAAATGAATGTTGTTAAAACCTTTTGCTTCAATGAATTTATGAATATGCTTAGCGAGACCACCTACTGTTGTGTGCAAAATATCCAGCTCAAACAAAGGCAGAATAGGCACAACAACTTTATGGGTACTTTTGAAGTACTCAATTAGTTTTTCAAAATTGCTCAATTGGCCAAATAAACCATGCAATAGAATCAATGGTTCGCCTTCCCCTTCCTCCACATATCTGAACTTACCTTCTTCTTTAATCAAATGTTGCATCAGCTAACACAATTAATTTCCGCTAAAATAACAATTTGCCTTAAAAGGGATTAGAACATTGAACACTTTCAACCATCTTAATCAAAATCAATAAGCTTACCAAAGTAATCAATGCGCTTTCCTTGAAAGATGATCGAAAAAATTTTCGAGCTCAACAAACATGTTTTTAAAGAACGGGATAACACTTCCCAAAGCATCCATTACAACCGGTGCCATTGGATAAACGATAGGATATGTTACAGATGTCTGGACTGTTTCAGGCTTAATGAGGTGCAGTTGTGTAGCGTAAAACAGCAGTATACTAAATATGAAAAAGTAGAGTAAAAAGTAAAAAACCATCCCTCCTAATTTATTTAACCATCCCAGCATAACCATACGCAATCCACGTTCAATTGCTTTGGCACCCAATCTTACCAATAGAACCACAACAAAGAACACAATGCCAAAAGCAAGTATAGGCAACCATCGTTGCGAGATGTTGGTATTAGTGCCAAGATATTCTGCTACCACTGCAGAAAGTTTTAATGCAGCGGCAAGCCCAATAACAAATGCTAACAAGGAAAAAACAGCCACCACCAAACCATTTTTAAATCCTTTAATAATGGAAAGGATGAGCAAACCGATGGCAATAAAATCGATAAACATGCTATTTGGCTAACAGCTCTTTTACCATTGCCGAAATGGTTTTACCATCTGCACGACCTGCCAGTTTTTTCGTAGCTGCTCCCATAACTTTTCCCATATCTGCAGGAGAAGCTGCCCCGGTTTCAACAATAATTTGTTGCAGTTCTGCTTTCAATTCATCAACAGATAATTGCTTTGGCAAAAATTGTTCAATAACTGTAATTTCTTCCTGCTCTTTCCTTGCCAGGTCTTCGCGGTTCTGCTGCTGGTAAATTTCCAATGAATCTTTACGTTGCTTCATCATTTTTTGCAAAATGCTCAATTCTTTTTCTGCAGAAACTTCACCGCCGGCACCCGGATCTGTCTTTGCCTTGATAATTTCCGCTTTAATTGCTCTTAGTGCTCTCAGTGTTGCTTCGTCCTTTGATTTCATGGCATCTTTCATATCTGCCATTACTTTTTGTTCAAGACTCATAATAGATTATTGTTTATAGTTTGTGGTTTGCAGTTACTCATCAAAGATTAATGATGGTTCAATGCTCTTTTATGTTCCGGGCTTTCACCGTTGCTATCAACTTTAGTTGCGTCGCACTCTTTTACATCCGGTAATTCTATTGAGCAATTTATCAACCCGCCTTATTTTCTTTCAATTGAATTTCCTGGAACTTCTGATAAAAATCCTGTGCAAATTTTTTCATATCGTTTACCAACTCTGTTTGCCTTGTCGCTCTTGCATAAGTGTCCGCCATAGTCATGAATGTCTGGTAATAAAAATCTGCCATTTCATCCACCATCATTTTTTGCGTCCATAAATCTATACGCAAAGCTGTTTTTTCGGCTCCGTCCCACAGTGAAAGCATCACCGCTTTTGCAGGCTGTGGATTAGCAGCAGTGCTATCTGTTGCTTTCCACTCAATGGTTTGAGGAATGCGGTTTTCATCCAGTTCCACATCAATTACAATACTCGATTTTCCCATTTCTTAAAATTATGCGGCGAAGGTAATAAATAGCGGTTAGCGAGTAGTAAATAGCAAACAGCTGATAAAGGCAGTTACTCTTCAATTGTTTTTAAAATACATTTCCAAAAAAGTTCTGCGGATTTTTCCCAATTGTATTTTTCAGCGTTTAATTTTCCCTTTTCAATTAATTGCTTTCTCAGGTTTTCGTCTTTATAGATGAGCATCATTTTGTCTGCAATATCCTGGTGATCATTTGGATCAAAATAAAGAGCAGCATCACCGGCTGCTTCTTCCATTGACGTTTTTTCCGAGGTTAAAACCGGAATTTCAGATTTCATTGCTTCAATTACAGGCACACCAAAGCCCTCATACAAGGATGGATAGACAAGTGCATAAGATGAGGCTAAAACAGCCGCGAGTTCTTCCTCCGGAAGATAGCCCGTCATAACAACATCTGTTCTGTATTTGTATGTCTTCATTAATTGAAGGAACTCCTCGTTTTTCCAGGCAAGCCTCCCTGCGATTACCAGTTTCATATTGCTTTGCAGCCTTTTTTTAAAAACAGAAAACGCTTTCAACAGGTTAACTAAATTTTTCCTTGGCTGAATAGCACCTATATGGATAAAGTACTCTTTTCCTTCGGTGCACTTTTCTTTTACAGCCTCTTTTTCACTAAAAGACCTTGGTGCGAAAACATCTTTTACACCATTATATATGACTTCGATTTTAGCCGGGTCTGTTTTATAATTCCTTACAATATCATTTTTTGAAAATTGTGATACAGTTACAATCGATCTTGCCCTTTTTAAAAACTTAGGAGTGTTCCTTTTATAAAAGGCTACATGTGATTTTTTGTAAGCTTCCGGGTGGTGCAAAAAACCAAGATCATGAATTACCACGCATTGCGGCGTTTTGGTTGTTAAGGAAGAGTAGCCATCAGGAGAAATAAACACGTCTGCCTTGATTTTTTTTAGAGCCAGTGGAATTTTTACATCGTACCAATACTTCCATAAAACCGGGTGTCTGGCGGGCGGAGTAACAACAAGCGGATGAACATTGGATGAAAAAATGTAATCCTCTTTAAATGGCCTGTCAAACAAAAAATTGAATTGGTGCTCGGGATGCTTTGTCACCAAGGCTTTGAAAAGTTCGTGAATAAAATATCCATAACCTTCTAAATCATTTACTAAAAACCGGGTGTTAACAGCTATGACCATGGCCACCAAAGGTAAGTGAGGATTAAAACCCGACGGGTGCTCGCCCAAACGGTACGTCATTTCTACCATAAGCAAGCAAGGCAGCTTTTTGCGGCTTATTGAGTTAGATGTTGAATAGATCTGGGGCAAAATTGGAATGTGTTGTGTTTATTCAACAATATTCATCAAAAAATTGTGGAATAGTTGCGATTTAAAGGCCGGAAATTATTGGTACCATGTTTGTGATTCCTAATATGAACCCGATAATTCACCCTTGATCATTTGGGCTTCACCTTTAACCGTTACGAAACTTATTTGAGATTTACTCTAAACGACCTCTTAGGTGGAAGAGGATGGTGGCTTGTAAAAGGGGCCTTGGTTCGGGGCCCCTTTCTTTTTGTCTATACTTTCAACTATTGTAAAAAATTAAGGCCTTCAACTGAAGGCCTTTTCTAGTTTATTAAAAACAAGTCTTATTCGCCTTTGTCCTTTTTCTTTTTAAACAACCCTCTAAAGAAACCTTTCTTTTCTTCCTTAGCCGGTGCCTTGGCAGCTTTGGTTTCAGGCACAGATGTTACCGTTTCCTTTCGCGCCGGAGTATCTTCTTCTTTCTTTACAGCAGTTTCTTGTGAAACTGTCGGAGGCGGCTGAATGGTTGACTCATCCTTTTTTTCGGGGTTAATTATTGAAGCATTTATGGGTTGTCCCAAAGAAGTATTTGTCGAATCAACAACTGTTTTTTTAACCGGCTTTTGTTTTGCTTTTTCCAGGGCCAGCAAACTATCTGCTTTTTTTGCGGTATCAACTACAGGAACAACAGCAAGGGCTGGTTCCTGGCTCTTTCTTGCAGCATGCTGGTCGCCGGAACTCAGCTCGGTAGCAACTGAATTTTGAACTTTATCCCTGGCTCCAAGAAAAGATTTTCCTTTATAAATGCCGACCATAAACAGTCCTACCACCAAACAGGTAAGAAGTAATTCGGCAAAAGCTGTGTTCTTTTTAAGTATTCTTTCCTTCCTGTAATCAACAAACTGAATTTCATCGTCGAGCTTATAGGAAGAAGCATAAGTTTCGATTTCCGGTTTATGATTTTGAAAATAACTTTTTTGTGGAGTGGTAAGAATTCTTTGCCTGAGCTCCTCAGCTTTCCTTTCAATTTCATCGCCGGCATTTGCCAAAGATGATTGGCCTGATGTTTCGGCTTTTTCGATAAACGGAATTAATTCCAGCTCAGACAAATATGTCCACGCAGTGCTTTTGCCCTCGATCCAAATCATGTCAGAAGGCATCAATTGTTGTTGCAATAATTCACCAATTGTGAAAGGACCGGATTGTTGATTATTGCGGAGAAGAAGGTAAGCCCTGTCCATAAAACACTTTTTAAACTCACCGCATACATTAAGACACACAATGTTGGCAATAATGCTGCAAGATCATTTTAATTAATGCGAAATGTATGCCTGTAATTAAAAAACATCGTTTATAACCAAAGCCAAATCTTAACAGTCAGATGATTACATATTTGGAAAGCTCGTTGGGCCAAGATCCAAAACAATTGAATAGCTAAAAAACAAGTCTCCCAGACACAAATTTATTAACGGCCTTGGCTGGCATGCTCACTTCGGCTATCCTTTGAATCGTAATTTTCGTTGTAAACTTTTTTTAGTTTGTAACAAATCAGCGGTCGACCAAATCCATCGGCGATTCCGCATCGTAAATTATTCCATGCGCCTCCAAACATTCTTCAATATCGTTTTTATCGAGATGTTTCGATTGCAATAGCTTGTTTGCAAGATCCACGATCGTATTCCAAACGTTTACGTTGCTAAGCGTGTATAATGCTTCTCTCAATCCATATTCAATAAAATTTTCCTCCTTATCAACAGATAATTCTTTTATCACGTAATGAATGAATTCTACCGTTATCAGATCCATGTAATCAATCTGCATGGGCAACGGAATTTGCACACTGCTATCATTATTGAAAACAGCAGCCGCAACAGAACCTCCTAAAAATATTCGAGCTAGCCTTCTTCCCACTTCAATGGCTTCTAACTTTTCACCCAGTGCGAGACATCTGAAGAAATCAATAGCATTATCAGCGGTAGTAAATTTCGAAGCGTACAGAGAGTCCTTGCCGTAGTCGATCCATGTATAGCTAGTAAAGCCATTTTCGTTTCCTTCATCAATTAGCTGCACCTCTTTACACTTGTAGCCACACAAGTAGGCAAATAAAATACGTCCACATTCATGGTAAGCACAGATCTCACACTCCCTGAAATTCTGTTTTGTTAATAGATTGTTCATGAATAGGGAAAGGCAAGTAGCATTCCTTTCCCCAACAACAATGTTCACTAAAGTTCACTAGTTACTCACAACTGTTCTCACATTACCAGTTATGTGCCTGTTCCTTATTTATTCTTTCGGGCTCAACAATATCGCCTTTGTCCCAATTGTCGGAATAAGGAACAAAGAATGCAAGCCAAATCGTTCTTGACAGTCGCATTAGTGGAGGTTGAAGGGCTACAAGTAAAATACAGGCCGATAGCATCCAGATAAAAAATCGGCTATCATTAAGTGAGAACCCGATAAAGACCCACCACAAAATGAAACTGATAACCACAATTAAAACAGCAACTGTATAACTAACTAAATTTGTTCCGTAGTAAAAACCGGGTTCCATATCCAACGGCTGTCCGCAAACGAGGCAGCGTTCATTCATCTTCATAAAATTTCTGAGGTTGTATGCATTGCTGTATTTATAAATTTTACCGCGGCGGCAACGGGTACATTTATTTTGAAGAACACTCAAAATGAGACTCGGTTTTTCATGAGATTTTGTTGCGCACATACTTATGATTTAATTCGCAAATTTACCGCTGAAAGGTGTTTGGTATCAAAACAAGAATTTTGACGACAGCTCAAGTACAAAACTCCTTGGTGTATTTTTATCAAAGATGAGAAGAAGAATATGGCAGGAAATTAAGAGCTACATACTGATAGTATTAGCGATACTCTCAGCCGGAATGGGTATTAAAGGCTATTTGCTTTCGAGTCATTTTATAGACGGCGGTGTAACCGGTATTTCGATGTTACTCGACTACATTTTTGGTTGGCCGGTTGCAGTACTGATACCATTAATAAACCTTCCTTTTATCGTACTTGCATATTTTCAGCTAGGGTTGAAGTTTGCTGTCAAAACGGTTATTGCTATTACTGGACTTTCTCTTTGCCTCTTATTTATGCCTTATCCTGATGTAACACCTGATAAATTACTTACTGCATTGTTTGGCGGTTTTTTTCTGGGACTTGGAATTGGATTGGCTATAAGAGGTGAAGCAGTTTTGGATGGAACCGAAATTGCCGCTTTGCTGCTCAGTAAAAACGTAAGCTTTCTTCGTGTATCAGATGTGATCCTCGTTCTGAATGTGATCATTTTTACTGCTGCGGTTTTCTTTCTTGGAGTTGAACCGGCTTCTTATTCCATTCTTACCTACTTTGCCGCCTCAAAAACAATTGATTTTTTGTTATACGGTTTAGACGAATACACCGGCGTTACCATCATCTCGGAAAAGAACAATGAAATCCGAAAACTGATAAAGAATGAACTGAAAAGGGGCGTTACAGTTTACCAGGGCAAGGGAGGTTATGGCAAGAGCGGCGAAAGAGTTTATGAAACAGAAATTCTTTTTACAGTTGTAACAAGGCTGGAAGTCGGAACGCTTCAAAATCTTGTACGCTCGGTTGACGAAGATGCTTTCATCATCCAAAACAGCATTAATGATATCCGTGGAGGGATGGTGAAGCAAAGAGGATTACATTAATTTGCCGTTAATAGCCATTGAAGCATTTGGGCTTCAGTAAATTTAGAAATGAAACCAATCGAAATACTTACAGGCATTTGCTTTCTGCTCATCCTCTCATGTAGTAACAAATCAAACAGTCCTGAACAACTAAAGGCTCATATCGATAGCCTGGAAAAAAAATTAGAGAATACTTACAAACCAGGATTGGGAGAGTTTATGTCAGGCATACAGGTTCATCACGCCAAGCTTTGGTTTGCCGGAAAAAATCAAAATTGGGAACTTGCTGACTTCGAACTTCATGAAATTATTGAAGCATTGGATGATGTAAAATCATTCAATGCTGACAGACCGGAAATCAAGTCGCTTCAAATGATTTATGCACCCCTGGATAGTTTGATTAAAGCCGTGCAACAAAAAAATCTCTCTGCCTTCAAATCCAATTTCATCTTGTTAACTACTACTTGCAATAATTGCCATCGCGATACGGACCATGGTTTTAATGTGATCAAAATTCCTGACACACCACCCTTTTCTAACCAGGAATTCAAACATCCGTAAAAAGTTTGAGGGAATTACACTCCTTTTCTATTTCCGCGGTTGTTTGTGTTGGTGCTTCCGCCCGAAGTTGCTTTTTGTCCCTGATTAGATGTGCGACCGGTATCACCTTTGCGGTCTTTTGTATTATTTACCTGCTTTTTGCTGGACTTACTATTTCTTGTCATAACATTTCTTTTAGTTTCTTATTTTTCTTTCCTGATCACTTCGTCTGCATCCTGCTGATCCTGTGCATCAGGTTCATCTTCTATGTTTGCAGATTCTCGCAAATATTTTTCAGCATTTTCATTCAGTAATTGATCGTTGTTTACGGGCTTCAAATTTGCGGGGTGCGGTGAAGGATTACTTGCATTGCCGGTATCTGCCGCGGATAATTTTTGATTATTGTTGTCCATAATTAATACTTCAGTGAAAAATTTTAAAAATTATGCCAACAAAATTTTCAATGGGGCTTTGCAATTAATATTCAGGTCGGAAATTTGCACGCTTAAAAACTAAAGACGAACATGAGTACAAGTGACTGGATCGGAACCATTGGCGTTGGATTAATATTGATAGCCTACTTCTGCAGTACTTTTAATTGGATGTCGGCACACAGCAGGGTTTTCTTTTTATTAAATACCGTTGGCGCAGCTATGACCTGCTATGCATCTTATCTTATTTCCTACTGGCCTTTTGTTGTATTGGAAGGCACCTGGACGATTGTATCTCTTATTGGATTGATCAAGGCTAAAGATTGATCACAACTGTAAGCCATTGAATCCATATCAATTTTTCGTGGAGCAAATTCGTAGCCGTCGTAATATTTCACAATCGTATCAAGTATAGTGTCGATCTCTTCCACATCAGAGATAGTTACAAGCTTTAACCTGAATTCTTTTATGTTTGGCAGGCCTCTTAAATAATTTGTATAGTGCCTCCGCATTTCGTTAATGCCTGCTTTTAAACCTTTCCAATCAACTGAGCGATGCAGATGCTGACGAATCACTTCAACCCGTTGATGAATATCTGGCGGATTTAAATGCTCGCCTGTTTTTAAGAAGTGTTTGATCTCGTTAAAAATCCACGGATAGCCAATGGCTGCCCGGCCAATCATAATTCCATCAACACCATATTTGTTTTTGTATTCAAGCGCTTTTTCAGGGGAGTCAATATCGCCGTTGCCAAAAATTGGAATGTTGATGTGTGAGTTGTTTTTCACTTTGGCAATATGGGTCCAGTCGGCCACGCCTTTATACAATTGTGCTCTTGTTCGTCCATGAATAGCCAACGCTTTTATACCAACACCCTGCAAACGTTCGGCAACTTCTTCAATGTTGATCGACTTATCATCCCAACCCAATCTTGTTTTTACAGTAACCGGCAAAGCAGTAGAATCCACAACAGCTTTTGTTAGTCGCTCCATTAAGTCAATATCTTTCAACACTGCTGCACCCGCTCCTTTTGTAACAACTTTTTTAACCGGGCAACCAAAATTAATATCAAGCAAATCAGGATGTACCGCTTCTACAATTTTTGCACTTAACGACATTGCTTCTTCATCGCCACCAAAAATTTGTATACCAACAGGACGTTCGTTATCAAAAATGTCGAGCTTTTGTTTGCTTTTAATAGCATCACGAATCAAACCTTCGCTGCTGATAAATTCGGTGTACATGAGGTCAGCACCATTGGCTTTACAAACAGCACGGAAAGGCGGATCGCTTACATCTTCCATAGGTGCCAACAGCAATGGAAAATCAGGTAGTGATATGTTTCCTATTTTAATCAAAATGTTTTCTATTCTTTATCGGGCTTATATTGTAGCCGAATTTGCAAATGTAAAAACTTATCACTGGTGGATAGTAATTATAACAATTCAAAAGGTATCTCCTACACTTCCGGTTTTCTTATGTTGATCGGGTTAGCACTATTGGGGTTAGTAGTATCGGGAGCGATCAGTGTTTTTTTATTAACTGCAACGGGAAAACCTGCGATCGAAGCAATTAATGATCCTGAAAACGCCGGCATGCTAAGATTGATACAGGCAATTAGTGTTTTAATCAGCATGTTTTTGCCTGCAGTGATCGTTGCAAGTATGTTGAACCGGAAGCCGTTTCAGCTACTTGGTTATAGAAAAGATGCCGAACTGAAACAGGTAGGTCTCGTTGCTTTAATTGTTTTCACTTCGCTTTTTATAGCTGGTTCATTGGGGTATTTAAATAAAGCCATTCCTCTTCCTGATTACTTGAAGACAAAATTTGATGCAGCTGAACAGTCATATACTGACCAGGTTGAGATGATGATGGATTTCAAGAACATTGGCGGTTATATTATAAGCCTATTGATCATGGCATTTGTACCTGCTGTTTGTGAAGAAACTTTATTCAGAGGCGGTTTGCAAAACTTTTTATCCAAGGCTATTAAATCTCCATGGATCTCTATAATTATCGTTAGCATCTTGTTCAGCATTGTTCACTTTTCCTTTTATGGTTTTCTTCCAAGAATGTTTTTAGGTTTTGTTCTTGGACTGATCTTTTATTACACAGGTAATATATGGCTCTCCATTACTGCACATTTTTTTAATAATGCCTTGGCTGTTACTGCGGCATACGTATCAATACAGCAAGGTAAAAATATTAAAGAAGCAATGAATGAAGATGTAAGTGTATCGTACTGGGGATTTATTGCTATTCCAATTTTAGTGTTGCTATTAATTGCGCTTAAAAAAACAGCGCATGATTCAAACCATTCACGTTCCTATCGCTCTTAACTATGGCATTTAACTGGCAAACATTTAAAACCCGTGCATTAACCGCAATCGTTTTTGTAATTGTGATGCTCGCAGGTTTGCTATGGAACCGGTGGTCATTTTTTGTTCTGTTTTCTATTGTTCATTTTGGCGCATGGGCAGAATACCAGAAATTGGTTGGCAAATTCAATCCGCAATACAATAAAATAAGCTCTTTACATCGCTACGGAATCATGATTGGTGGATGGTGCCTACTTTTATTTTTTACAAATCATAGTCTAAAATTTTCGTCGCTTACATTAACCGATGTCGGTTTTTGGATGGGCATTGCATTTATGATTTCCCTTCCGCTGATCATGCTAATTGATTCGAGAATTGTTTTTTTTGGCAACATCGCTTACTCTATTGTTGGTGTGATATATATTTCCTTGCCGCTTGGCCTATTAATGGAATTGCGAACACACTGGAGCGGAGACACTACGTCTTTATCCTATACCATTCCGCTATTGATTATTTTTTCTCTGTGGATCAACGATACAATGGCTTATATCGTTGGTTCGTTAATTGGTAAAACACCATTGTCAAAAATTTCACCAAAGAAAACATGGGAGGGAACTGCTGGCGGCGTTCTTTTAACCGTTGTTGTTATTTGTTTGATTACTTATTTCACAAAAAGAATCTCAATTGTTGATGCTGGAGTCATGTCTGGCGTCGCCGCAATTGCAGGTACGCTTGGGGATTTATTTGAGAGCAAATTAAAACGTATGGCCGGCGTAAAAGACAGCGGTAGTATTATGCCAGGTCATGGAGGCTTTTTAGATCGTTTCGACTCTTTACTTTTTGCCGCTGTGTTTGTTTGGCTATATGCTGCTTTTGCTTTGTAACTACTTCACACTTTTGAGCCAATCTTTTATTCCCTTATAAATTTTTTTAGCAACTGCTTTATGAAAAGAAGGGTCTACAATTCTTTGTTCATCTTCTTTATTGCTTAAGAACGCCACTTCGACCAAACAGTTCGGATATTCAGTTGGCCCGCTCAATGAAAAATTGAAGCCGCCTACGTTTCCAAAATTATTCAATTGCAATTCAAGCATGCGGCTTAAAATCTTTTCAGATAATGGCCTGAAACCAATATACCGGTAATAAGTGCTAACACCTTTTATATTTTCATTACCAGAAGAATTTAAGTGTACGCTGATCAAAATGTCCGGATCTGCCTGCCGAAGAATAAGTGTACGATCAATCATACTAATGTCTTTATCGTCTTCTCTTGTCATTAATACTTTTACCTTTTTCCTCTTTAAATATTTCTCAACCTGCTGCGCAATTTTCAATGTGTACTCTTTTTCGTGTATGTTGGAAGTAACCCCTGTTGCACCGCTGTTGCTCCCTCCATGTCCTGCATCGATCGCTACCAATAATCTTTTGGGCTTTAAACGGGATGGTTGCCGTTTCACTCTTATCTGCAATGCATTCTTATTGTAGGAAATGAAATAACCCCAGTGTTGTTGATGTTTTAGTTCAATGTAAACGCGGAATACATCGTCCTCTATTTGCTCGTACCAAACGTTTTTAATTTCTTTTACCGTTTTTAATTGAGTAATCCAGTTGGTATTACTTGTTGCACCAAAAATGTCCACGACAATTTTTGCTGGATTAACTTGCTGAATGGTGTTGTAAGGCAGTTTTTCAGTAAGTCCTATCGAAACATAATCATAGTTTTCATCGCCCCAAATACGCCAGCTTGATGTCAAGTAATAAGGTTGAAGTTTTAATGTATCCTGTTTAAAACTTTGTTTGGCCAGGTAAGCAAAATGATTTTTTGACAACTGAATTTTATAGTCAGTATTTACACTATCAACCACTTTAATTAAGACGTTAGTGTCCAAATATGTCATCTTTGCTCCGCCTAAACGGTCATCTCCTAAACCGTATTCCAGGAAAGGCAATTGGCCCGTTGTTCTTCCGGTCAAAAAATTTTGCGCGGATAGTTTTTGAGAGAGTAAGAGAAGAAAAATGCAAACAATACGTATCATTTTGCCAAGTTAATACAAAAGATTCCGATGCTCTTCCGTAAATCTACTAAGCTGAATAAAAAGCACTACTACCCTTTTTTATTTATGACCTTGAAATAAATAAATGCGCCCATTATTTTTACATTATTCAGTTGAAAAACTGGATCCAATATCCTAAAAACCGAACCTTATGAATTGGGATGCCACACTTGGCGTTGCTTCTGTAATTGCTTTCACATTGCCGATTGTAGTCATTTTTTACAATCGCTATTATACACACAGGAGCCTCGCAGCACTGCTTGCCTACTACGCCTTCATACTCATTGATAATTTGTTTGGCACAATTATAAACTCTGCGTCTGTATTGGGCCGTGTTATTAATTACATTGACAACTATACAAATATTCCCCTGATCTTAACTGCCTTGCTATTCTTTTGCGCAAGCAAACAAAGACAAGGCAAAGTAAGAATGCTGACTTTAATATTTATTGCTTATGAAATTGTGATAATAGCAGTTTCCGGTTTTACGCTAAACTCTATCATTTACATTATGGGCCCCGGTGTTGGTGTTGTTCTGTTGTATAGTTTTTACCTATTTGTGCGACAAATAAAATTCAGCATTTATCACGGAAAAAATCATGGCAGGGTTTTAATGCTTATTTCAATTGTGTTTGATTTCTCTTGCTATGGACTCATCTACTTCTTTCAATACATTCAAAAGACGCCTTTTCAGAACGATGTTTTCCGATTGTATTACATTTCTTCGATTATTTCCTCGGTACTGATGGCGATTGGCTTGCACATGATGCGTGTTCGAATGAAAGAATTACAATCGCTAAAAACTACCCGTAAGGAATTGGCGCTCATTTTTGGACACTAAAAAGGACTCAAAACTGAGTCCTCTCATCTATAAACTGTATCTTTTATCAGAGATTAATTTATCTGCGATCCTCCGTCTTGCTTCCTTGCTATTAAAAGGTTGGGCTTTAGTAAAACGCTTCAATCCCATTAAGATCATTCGCTGCTCATCACCTTCAGCAAAAGAATTAATGGCATCCTTTCCATTCTTATGGATACGGTCTGCTGCATCGTACAAATAACAATTGAGAATGTCCTTGTAGCTTTCAATATTGACAGAAGCGTTTTCTGCAAGTTTCATCACTCGCAGCAATAAACTTTCAGCAACAAAAGTATCGATCGCCATATCGGCAATATTCATCAAAATCTCCTGCTCTTTTTCTAATTGCATCATCAGCTTTTGAGCAGCAGCTCCGGCTGTCAGCAGAATTGTTTTTTTAAAATTGTTGACCAACTTTCTTTCCTGCGCAAAAGGTGTTTCATCTTCCTCACCAAAATCAGGAATGCTCATTAACTCCTGCGATACTTTCATGGCAGGACCCATAATATTTAATCTTCCCTGCATAGCACGTTTCAAAGTCATATCGACAGTAAGCAAACGATTGATCTCATTTGTCCCTTCGTAAATCCTGTTAATGCGACTATCGCGATAGGCACGGGAAATATTGTACTCCGCACTGAATCCATTTCCTCCATGTATTTGCACCCCTTCATCCACGCAAAAATCTGCCAGCTCACTTCCATGAACTTTCAGAATGGCACATTCAATGGCATATTCTTCTGCCGCGCCGAGCAAGGCTTCATTAAATGGTTTGCCGCTTTCGAGCAACTCTCTTTCTTTATCATCGATCAGTTTTGCAGTTCGATACAAAGCACTTTCACTGGCAAAACTCCTGATGGCCATTTCGGCAAGTTTGTGTTTGATGGCACCAAAATTAGCAATAGGTTGTTTGAATTGTTCACGGGTGATAGCATATTCTATTGAAGTGGTTGTTGTTTTTTTGGCGCCTCCTAAAGTCGCTGCACATAATTTTAAACGTCCAATGTTCAAAATATTGAAAGCAATTTTATGGCCTTTTCCAATTTCGCCTAAAACATTTTCGACAGGCACTTTGCAATCCTGGAAATATAGTTGAACAGTTGATGAACCCTTAATTCCCATTTTGTGTTCTTCGGGTCCTTGCGTAAATCCTTGGAATCCTCTTTCAACAATAAAACCGGTGAACTTATCGCCATCAACTTTTGCAAATACGGTATATACGTCTGCAAAACCGCCATTGGTGATCCAGCACTTCTGTCCGTTCAAAATATAATACTTGCCATCATCACTAAGCTTTGCAGATGTTTTAGCACTCAAAGCATCGCTTCCACTATTTGGTTCCGTTAATCCATAAGCACCTACCCACTCGCCGGAAATTAGTTTAGGAATGTATTTCTGTTTTTGTTCAGGAGTTCCAAAATATAAAATTGGCAATGTCCCAATTCCTGTGTGTGCAGCAATAGCAACAGCAAATGAATGACCTGCGCCGAGGTACTCATTCACGATAGTAGATGTAATAAAATCTTTTCCAAGGCCACCATACTCCTCGGGGAAGGAAACAGAAAGCAAACCCTGCTCACCAGCTTTTGCTAACAGCGATTTCATTAAGCCGGCCTCCAGGTTATCAATGCGATCAAGGTTGGGCCACACTTCGCTCATCAAGAACTGGTCGCACATATCAGCGATCATTCTTTGCTCCTCTGAAAAATCTTCCGGAATAAAAGTGTCGGCAGGTTGGGTTTCCTTAATGATCCATTCGCCACCTTTCAATGCTTGCGTTGCTGTTTCCATATAACAAGTTTTAAGGGTTTACAATTTTGATTAGCTCACGGCAGTTTGTCTGGCGATATTGTTTATAGTTAAGTGCTCAAGTTATCATACACCTTTTGCAAGACTTCTTTACACATTTCCACCCGGTCGGCAGGTACGCCTTCCAGTGCTTCATTTAATGTTTCTTCAGCCAATTGCATCGTTTCTTCCTGTAACTTCTGCGCTTGTTTGGTCAAAAAAACTTTATTGATCCTCCTGTCTTTTTCGTGCGAGACCCTTTTAACAAGGTTTGCTTTTTCAAGATTATCAATCAGCCTGGTAATACTGGGTTTATCGCGAAAAGTAGCATTGCATAAATCCTGTTGGCTCTTGCCATCTTCCTTCCATAAATGATACAACACACTCCATTGCTCGATGGTAAGGCTGATCCCAGAAGCATTGAATTTCTTCTGCAGTCTCCGTGCAATGGCAGTGGACGCTTTCCCGGTGATAAAGCTATATAACTCTCCTTTTTTAAATTGGTTGTTTGGCATACAGTTGTTTATGCAACTAAGTAAATTTAGTGGCTTTTTTTATTTTTTCAAAAAAACACTTGGGTATCTTAAAAGATTTAATTTCGGCTAGCAAGATCACCGCAATTCAGTCCATCTCCGCTCCCTATTAATTCATTTACACTCACAACATTTTTAAGAAAATATGAAAAGCATCTTTACGATAAGCTTATGCTTATTCATTGAACTGTGCGCACAGGTTTGTTTTGCTCAGAAAAAAATAGCCATTCTAGGTTCATCAACAGCTGCGGGGACAGGGGCTTTGCCTTCCGATTCCTCCTGGGTAAATAGATTGCAGGCTATTTTCAGAAAAAATACAACGGATGGGATTGACACTTCTATTGACAACAGGGCTGTTGGCGGATACGTAACTTATAGAAGCCTTCCTAACGGCTATCCAACTCCATCGGACAGGCCGCTCCCTGATCCTTCCGCAAATGTTACTTATGTTCTGAATTCTTCGCCCCGGCCTGATGTCGTTATCATAAACTATCCAACCAACGATATCGTTAATGGCTATGCCCCAAAAGAAATGATGGACAATCTCCGGTTAATGTTTCAGCAATTCAATGCCAACGGAATTACCTGTTATATTACAACCAGCCAGCCAAGAAATACAGCTACCGATGCGCAAAGAACTATACTTCGTCAGCTGGTTGATTCTATCAAACTAAACTTTGGAAATTATGCTATTAATTTCTGGGACGATATTGTTACCTCTGACGGATTGAATATGATAAGGCCAGAGGTAGACGCAGGCGACGGAACACACGTCAATAATTTAGGCCACCGTTTGCTTTTTCAAAGAGTGGCAGCGAAAAATATTTTTAGTATTGGAGCGCCACTTCCTATAACCTTAAAAAACTGGGAAGTAAAATTGCAGAACAATTCAGTGCTTCTAAATTGGAATACTGCCGACGAGGAACCTAACACTACATTTGAAATTCAAAGAAGCGATAATGGCGTGCATTTTCAATCCATTTATCAAAGAAGCGGAGCTGGCCGTAACGCCAGTTATTCGTGGACGGATGTATCGCCACTGAATGGAAAAAGTTTTTATCGTTTGAAGATAACTGAGCTTTCAAAAACTATTTACTCGAGGATCATTCCAGTCGTCAATGATAAAAAACAATTGATAATAAGTCTTTATCAAGATGGCTCTCAATTGCATTTACAATTACAAGCAAACAGCAATCAAACCGCAACACTCGCAATTATCAACTATTCGGGAGCGGTGTTGAAAAAACAATCGTTTGATCTGAAAGCAGCAAATACAAGCCTTTCTGTTCCGATTTCGGAATTAGCATCTGGCAATTATTTCATTAGAATAAAAACTTCCGAAGGACAAAACGCTGTTAAACGCTTCAGCGTTATAAAATAAAAATTTAAAACTATTCCTGCTGCCATTAGATTTGCCAGAAGATGTTTTGGCTTTTGTTCACTGCAATTTTTTTGTTGCTATATGCATTGCTGATCTCTTTCTATTGGAACAGTTGGAAAAAACTGGATGAACATCTTGTTTCGCCCGATAGCGATAAACGCTTTCTGTCTGTTATTGTTCCGGCAAGAAATGAAGAAAAGAATATCGGCTTTTTGCTAAATGCACTTTCTCAGCAAACGTATCCGGTAGTTTTTTTTGAAATAATTGTTGTCGATGATTTTTCAGATGACAACACTGCCGAATTGGTTAGCAGCTTTTCAATAACAAACCTTTCTTTAATTCAACCCCGTGTTTCGTCTGAGCTTTCCTCGAAGAAACGGTCAATTGAAGCAGGAATTACTAAGGCAAAAGGCGAATTGATTATAACAACCGACGCTGATTGTATTCCAACAAAAAACTGGCTCCAGACAATCAATCATTTCTATACAAAGCATGATGCTGCCTTCATTGCGGCACCTGTAAAGTTCTTTCACAACAACAGTCTTCTTCAACTTTTTCAATCGTTAGATTTTTTAACGCTCCAGGGCATCACTGCGGCAAGTGTTTCTGCAAATTTTCATACCATGTGCAATGGCGCTAACCTTGCTTATAAAAAAAAGACTTTTGAAGAAGTAAACGGATTCCAGGGAATTGATAAGGTAGCAACGGGCGACGACATGTTGTTGATGCACAAAATATGGAAGCATTATCCGGGCAAAGCTTTGTACTTAAAAAGCAAGGAAGCCATTGTTACTTCACAACCAATGTACAACTGGAAAGATTTGTTCATGCAAAGAAAAAGATGGGCAAGCAAAACCCTGGTGTATGATGACTACAGGATCATGGTTGTACTGGCATTTGTCTACCTGCTGAATTGTTTATTTGTTGCTTTAATTGTTGCATCCATATTTCAAAGTTTTTACTGGTGGTATGTGATTGGCTTTATTGTGGTTAAGACTATCATTGAATTTCCTTTTGTAAATAGTGTTGCTAAATTTTACAACGAACAAAGAGCGGTGAAATTTCTTTTCCTTTTTCAGCCAATACATATTTTATACACAGTCCTTGTTGGCCTACTTAGCCAGTTTGGTAAATATGAATGGAAAGGCAGAAAAACAAAATAGATTTATCTTTCTCAAATGAATGAAGCATCATTATCATTCCGGCAGGCTGCATGGCAGCGATTGAAAAAAAATAAAGGAGCCATGGCAGGATTGGTTATGATTGTTATTTCAATCTTCGTAGCTGCTTTTAGCTATGTTATAGCACCTGACCCGTCGCCCTTTGCCAACAGAATCATTCTGGAAATTGGTGGAGAGAAACCGGGCTACACACAAAGTTTTTTGCTGGTAAAAAAAGTTCAGCCGCAAACAACAGGATTTCTTTCAGGCATTTTTTCCGGCAAGCCGGACCAATTCGATTATATTCCAATTTCAGGTTATCGTCAAACAACCGATAGTATTATTGCTGAAAAATCTATTGATGAAGGAGTGACCGAACGAATTGCCCATCACAAAAACTTGTTAGCAAAAGAACCCGTAGTCAAAAAAAGATTCTTACTAGGAACTGATAAATACGGCCGTGACATTTTAAGCCGCTTGATAGTTGGTACAAGAGTTAGTTTAAGTGTAGGATTGATTACTGTTCTCATTTCACTTATTATCGGAATTACTCTTGGAGCATTAGCAGGTTATTACAAAGGAAAAGTAGACAACATCATCATGTGGTTGATCAATGTTATCTGGAGCATTCCCACCTTGCTGCTGGTTTTTGCAATCACATTATTGTTGGGCAAGGGTTTTTGGCAGGTATTTATTGCGGTAGGTTTAACGATGTGGGTGAACGTTGCAAGACTTGTTCGCGGCCAGGTAATGGTAACAAAAGAACTGCAATATGTGGAAGCCGGAAAAGTTCTGGGCTTCAGTGATCTTAGAATTATTGCACACCATATTTTGCCAAATATTTTTGGGCCCGTTATGGTTATTGCAGCTTCCAATTTTGCATCGGCTATTGTTATTGAAGCAGGATTAAGCTTTTTGGGAGTAGGCGTCCAACCACCACAACCCAGTTGGGGATTAATGATCAAAGAGAATTACAATTTCATCATCACACAAAATCCGATGCTTGCTTTGGCCCCTGGCTTTGCCATTATGTTGCTTGTACTGGCTTTTAATTTGTTGGGAAATGGTTTAAGAGATGCTCTGAATGTTCGCGGAAGGATCTGAGGTTTCTTTCCTTGTTTTTAAATCAGCAATGATAATTACAGCCACACACAAATAAAATACGCTACCTACTTTATCTGTTTCAATCATGTCGCTCAGGAAATTAATTACACATTGCATGATTAAAATAGATGCAACCGCAGAAATGAACACTCGCCAGAACTTTTCTTTTGTTCTGAAATAAATTATCTGACAGTACGAAAGCAAAGCAATAAGTAGCGATATAAATAATAAACAACCTAACATACCCTGTTCAATCAATGTCAGCAAAAAATAATTGTGAACGGTCGAATGCTCACGATTATCGCTTACATAAGTTCTAAATGCCGGTAAAGTATAACTCTTGTATTGATGATAAAAAGTGGAGGGGCCAAAACCTGTTTGCCAACTATCCTTCACCATTCGTACACCTGCAATCCACCGATATAATCTTTCTGCATTGGAAAGATCTTTTAACTGGTAGGTTGCAATAAGATGCTCCCTAAAATTCTTGTGGTAGATGGTGGATTTATAATCGTTGGAAAGCCCCAGGAACCTTTCCTTGGAACGAAACCAAAAGACAGTACCTACCATTACCGTAAGAAAAAGCAAAAAACTAAAGACCAACAATCTTTTTCTTAATAACCAGTAAGCAATTAAGCCTGCGATCAATCCCAGCCAGGCTCCCCGGGCATAAGAAAAATAGCCTGCCACAAATATTATTGACAACAAGCAATAGAGAAATATCCTAGCCATTTTCGAAGACGCCAGTTGTGTAGCTGCTATAAGCAACGGTACCATGAAAATCAGTAGCGCCGAATAATTCACATGATTTCTAAAGAACGGATACAAAGCATCATTTACCTTGCCAAATGCAAAATTCAATACGCCATGTCTGGTTAAGCTAACAATTATTACCGCTATCATTGAGAGTAGCAGTAAACCAAATGATCGTTTTAAAGCTTTTTCATCTCTAATTAAATAAAGGGGAAGTGCAACAAATGCCAGTAAATACCAGCTTTTAGCCAATAAATATTTTACAGATAAAAGAATATCGGTTGAAGTGATAACGGTAACGACAACCCAAAGAAATTGAAGCAAGATGAGGATGATTACCGGATGCAGATTTCTGAACCATTTAATATCTCTTCTATAAGCCAGGTAAATCAGAATGGACAAAGCAGCTAAAAGCATTAATGGCTCATCGGGTAAATCCGTTCCAAGGTTTGAATCAAAACTATACTCTACTGACCATGGAATGGACAACATTAACAAAGAGAAAAGGTATTTCGGATGTTGAATTAAAAGAACAATTGCAACAAGGGCAACAGGAGCGCCAAGAAAATACACTTCCTGCCAATATGCATAACACCCTGCAGCGACAAAAAATACACCGCCGAGCAAATAAATCAAAACCCTATTTGTAATGCTGATCAATTTGAAGATTTTCTGCCTTCCACCAACAAGGCAAGTAAATAAGAGAATAATAATGCACCGAAAAATGTAAACATCAATGTTTGTAAAACTTTCGGCTTGTCGGACCTAAATGATGGCCTGGCATTTTCAACAATTAGTAACACCGGCAAGTTAGAACGAATAGCAAGTTGATACTCACCGATCGTTTTTTCGTATTGCTGTAATTGTTCATTAAGTGCAGCCATTTTTGTCCTGATAATTCCTTTTTTGCCGGAAACTGAATTGGTTGATATTACGCCCTTACCCACGCTATCGGATAATTGCATGTATTCATTCTGTTTTAAGGCATATTCCTCCTGCAATTTTTGCAAGAGCAAAACGTTGCTTTGGTTTTGCAAATGCTGGTGGATTTCTTGCAACTGTTTCATTAGAAAATTTGCGAAATGGGCAGCTTCATTCCTGTCTCCATCCCAAACTTTTACTTTAAGTTCACCATAACTGCTTCGATTAATCCTTGTATTTTTTTTCAGCTTCATGGCTGCTTTGTAAACCCCTTCGTCTATTGAATTAATGGAGTAATGCGTCGGCAATTGAAACTCTTTTGAAGCAGCAAAGAAGATTGTATCAAGCATCGCCGTCCCTTCTATTTTATCCAATTCGTCAGGCGCACCAAAATCTGAATATAAAGCCTCAATATTTGAGTTGAACACTCTTGCTTTATCAGCAGTTAAGCTATTAGCAGGCAAGGCGGTGGCAACTGACAAATATTCTTTGGGACTAAGCAAGACGAAGATCAAAGCAACGACGGTTGCCAGGAATGTGATACCAAGAATCATCTTCCATCGCTTTTCAACAATAAGTAAAAGATCAGGCATGAACTTGAATTAACGGAATGAAACAAAATATTTTCTGAAGAAACTTATTTGAGTTGACAATAAAAATAAAGTTAACAAAACGGCAATCGACAAAATAAGCCAAACGTTGATCAATGCATATTTACCCAAATAAAATAATGTAACCAATAAAGTTGCGGTTAATAGGTAAATAAAAAATGACCTGGAGTTGAACCTGATACAAACTGCTTTTGTTGCTGTTATCATTGTCACCGCACCACAAAAATACTGGCTTACCAAGGCAGCTATGCAACACCCTAATGCTCCGTAAAAAGGTATCAGTGTAATATTCACAACGATATTACATGCCACAGATAAAACAAGAACTGTAATAAATTGTTTAAACCTTGCGGCACCTGTTAACACCGAGCCGTAAACATGCACCAAACAATACGCCGGATAGGATGCAATGCAAAGCTGCATTACAAGTGTATTATAGTTGCTGCTAGAATGATACAACAACTGTTGCAACCACTGGGCAAAAACCATTACAAATGCCACAGCCCCGATAGAACAAAACATCAACACATGCCGGGTATTAAATATAGCATCCTCCAGCATTGCGTTATCGGTCACATTTCTTGCAACAAACGCAACTAAGAAAGATGAGGCTAAATAACCGACCATATTACTTGCGTCCAACAGCCTGTAAGCCGACGCATAAACCCCTGCTTCCATTGCTCCATTGGAGTGAATTCTTTCCAGTAGAAAACCATCGAGCCTGTAGTGTACCGACATCAAAAGTAAGATGAGTGCAAATGGCATTACTTGCTTAAGGATACTTTCAATTCTTTCTTTTGCCTGCATCACTATCAACTTCTTTTTAATGATAAACACAAAAGAAACGGTAACAGCAATGGCAGTACATGCAATTTGTATTCGCAAAAAAAGAGGTAATGACATCTTACCAAAAGAAGCATAGATAATGCTTCCGCAGAAGGCGATCATCAGCGTTTTGTCAATGACCGAAAGCCATGCATCCACACCAAAATATTGTTTAGCCGTAATAATGTTTCTAAAAAAAATCAGCGATGAAGTAAGCATTTGGATAACGATAACGTAAAACAAAATACTCCATTGCGAGATATGGGTAAGCCAACCTATTAAACAGAATACGATAAAATAGGCGAGTAACAGAAACAGCTTGATCCGCAACAACTGGTATATGTTCACCGTGAATTGATTTGCCATTCGCTGATTCAGCATATTGCCGAGGCCTATATCCGATAAAAAGAAAAGAACATAGGAGAGATTAAGTATGGCGAAATATTTTCCGTATTCTTCATAGCCCACAATGAGCTGAACCTGCCGGTCAATAAAAAATAACCATATTGGTTTTACCAGCATGTTGAGAACAATTAACCACGAGAGTCCTTTAAAGTAACGGATCGACTTCATTTTAACTGGTGGCAACGGTTATGCTTCGATTCAAACTTTCTTCAAGTGAAATAAATGTTTCTGTTCTTTCAATTCCTTTGATTTTCTGCAGCTCATCATGTAAGATAGTCCGAAGCTGTGCAATATCCCTGCATACTATCTCCGCAAAAATGCTGTAGTTTCCTGTAGTATAGTTCATGCGAACGATTTCCGGAATTCTTTTCAACTCTTTTGCAACGGTGTCGTACAAGGAGCTTTTTTCGAGATAAATTCCAATGAAGGCGATGACGTCGTATCCCAGTTTTTTTAAGTCTACCTGGAATTTCATCCCGCTGATTACGCTGGCATCCTGTAACTTTTTTATACGAACATGAATTGTACCTGCAGATACAAATAATTTCTTACCCATTTCTGCATAAGATACGTTGGCATCGTGCATAAGTTGCTGGATAATCTTCAGGTCTAATTTGTCAATATTCAATCCTTCGGTCATTTTGGTAGCTTGTTTTTAAAAACGTCTAATAAAAATTGAAGATATTGAATGAAATCTAATTTTTTACAACAATGATTGAAAATTGTACAAAGCATCCTATTTTTGACTTGTCAAAGTTCATTGAAAGCAAATGCAAGATGAGAATGGGAAAGTAAACACACACTTGAAATTTTTCATTTTGCATTCTTTATACTGTGGGGTGATGAAACCTAGGCAGACATGCCCTCTTGTCTCGAGGGTGGGGATCACAGGATAAACTCAGCATAGAGCCGACGTTACTCCAGGTAAGGCCGACCAGGGTTGACCACTATTCTCTTGTGCTGACGCTAACTGCCCCGTGGAGGTTCGACTCCTCCCCCTACAGCTACATTTTTCATGTGTTATATTCAGAAAGCCCTCATTATCAGCATCCTTGCGAAGATATTTGAGGGTTTCTTTTTGGGTAAAGGGGACCGAAAAGGGGCCTCTTTTTATTTGCCGACCCTATTTTTTGTATACATGATCTATATCAGCCTGCACATCTTCAGAAGTACTGCCAGTATTTTTTAATTGCCTCATCATGAACTGATTCATCAGTTTCATTTCCTTTGAAAGGTCCTTATTTGCTGATGATACGGCAGCCCTCACAACAAAATAGATCACAATGGCACCAATGATCAAGGCTATGATGTAAAAGGTGAGTTGGTCCATAATGCAGTTTTGACCAATATACGAACAAATGCCTTTTAGCTGTACGATTGTACGGAGATACCCCTTTTCATGTGTGCGATTGTGCGGCGCTTGTGTGTACGGTTTGTACGAGAAACCGACATAATGCGACACATTCTGCCTCCCCTTTTTTATGGGTAAGAAAACTCTTTGCACAACTCTTTTTATAATGTTTACAAACTCTTCAAAATGCTTAGTGCGGTATATACCATATATGCCATTCTCCCCCTTTTTTAGGTGTGCCATTGTGCCAACCAATTGTCGATGTTTGCCGAATTTTTGCCGAATTCGAAGGGTTGCACTTTGCCGAGTTTTGCCCTGTTTTTGCCGAGTTCTAACACCACAAGCACGAAAAAAACCCGCTATAGAAATAGCAGGTTGTTCTTTCAAAAAACTCAAACTCAGACCTTGCATAGAAATGCCAAGGTCTCTAACATGGAAATCGAAATCGTTTAAATGTCTTTTATAGGCAATGGGCTATGTATGTGAATAGATAGCCGGTAAATTCAAATGCAAAATCCGGATGTGGTTAATTTGGTCTTTGATTACATTTATAAGCCTTGCATTCTCTCCGTCAGGATCCGGACCGGTCATAAGGCCCTCAATTGAGTGAAGAGTACTTTCTAGCACTTGCAAAACTTTGGGCCATTGATTTTCCTGTGACATATAT